>JANQSO010000008.1 GCA_028284005.1 Flavobacteriaceae bacterium
AGTTTAGTTCAATACAGTCTCTGACCCTTTCGAATCAAAAACCATACGCTGTCAATTTCAATATCTCAATGAACTTTTTAATTCCTTTTTACCAAACAAACATATCTCTATGACCGTTTTAGCGGGTGCAAATATACAATGCCTTTTTTCATTCTACCAAATCAATCCTAATCTTTTTTGAATCTTTTTTATTAACAATGTTTAAGACATTGAAATCGATGTAATTACAAGTAAAAAAAATATCAAAATCCTGTGTTAGGGAATGAAGCGGCATCCTCTACTTTGCCAGAGGCTATGTAGAGATAAAGTGGAATGCCCGGCGCTCTTTAGCCGAAGACTGAAGAGAGCAACACCCAAAAAATAAAAAAGAGCGAACTACTAATATACTCTAAATTTAAATATTGCACAAGACATCATAAATATTTACCGAAAATCATCTTTTTAAAATATTTTAAAATTCCCGGGTAACATATCTCATTTTTAAGAACAGTAAGGTGTATCGATACCAAAAGGTGATTTCCGAAAAACCTTAAAAAGAGTAGGACCAATTTCAAACTTTAAAATATGAAAAATCAAATTAGAGCAGGATTACTTCTGCTAATGTCAATCATTGTCATTGCTTGTTCAAAAGATACATCCAATGAGCCTGTTGAAAATTTAAGTCAAAACTTTACTTTAACTAAAAACGAAAGAGCTTCTTTCAACTTCAATACGGCTATGATGAAGGTAGCTGATGAAATTAAGCAAAATCCAAATATCAAGCTTCCATTGGATCAGGAAACATTAGATCATTTATTGAAAATTTCGGAATATGACGGTACAATGAAAGCAGAGGATGTCAATAAAATTCTCGATGAAGTTATTTCAGCTCAGAATATTGGTCTAAAAAAGTATTTGGATGACCGGACCAAATTAGGAGAATTTACAAAAACTACAATTCTAAAGATGGTAGATTCCGGTTATATTGAAAATCTAAAAGAGCAACCTGAATTTCAACGACTTGGTTTTGAAGAACAAAATATTCTTCTTACCGGAAACCAAATGGTTGCAGATCTTGGTGTAAAAGGCAATTCCAGACAAATGAGCCCAGTAGAGTATGGAATGGTTGGATTAGTTGCAGGAGGAGCAACTGGTTGGGTTATTTGTGGTCCGCCCTGTGCTATTGCTGGAGGGTTTATTGGAGGTATTGGAGGCTTAATTGTTGGTATCTTCTCTAATTCAAAATAATGATCCTTTATGGTGTTTGCCTAACTTGGGCAAACACCATAAAACTAAAATGACTATTATGAAGTTGTTCGTTTTATTCGCTTCGATTAGTATTGCAACCTTTATAGTAATAAATCCAGAAAAAAATAGCGGCTCTGATACTTCAATTGAAGGTTTTATAAAAAGCATTGATCTTGATAAAGCCTCGGCATATGTAATATTGCGTGGCTCCGATACCAAACTGGGTGGATTTGCCAAACAGTATAACAACAGCAACATTCCTGCGACCCACATTGGATTGCTTATTAGCACTAATGATAGTCTTACTGTCTATCACGTAAATACTGAAAAGAACAGTAAACAGTCTCATCTCATCGTTGAAAGCTTAAAGGATTTTTCTTTTTCTGAAGAAGAATCTTATCTATACCTCTCTCTTTGGAAAATAAAAGGTTTTACTACTTCAGAAATCCTGAAAATGAAAAATCAAATAAGAAAATTTGACTCGCTCCATATTATGTTTGACTACAAGTTTAATTTTGAAGACGATAAAAAAATGTATTGTAGTGAATTTGTTTATAAAACATTGACCTCAATTGATTCCTTAAAGTTTTTCATTCCAAAAAGTCGTAAAAAAGTCTTCGAATCTCATCGCTTTTTCTTAAAAAAGGATTCCTTGGAATTTTATCCTGTTGATTACTTTATTCCTCTACAGGATATTGAGCTTATTGCAGAATGGAGACATCAAAAATAATCTAACCGAGTTTATTTAATCAGACGTTTTTTTGTTCCAGTGTACAGATAGTTCTAAATAGTCTATCGGGAAAGCCGGTTTTTGTCGTTCCAGAATCTTAGATTGAAAAGAGCGCTCCAGTATGTCTTCAATAAGGTAATCTTCTTTATTGTCAAAAGGCCGGTATTCTTCTTTAATGGATATATCGAACATTTTAGCTGTGGTATTGTACCAAAAGGCGCGCCATCCTGTACGCAGTTCTTTTACCAGGTCGAATGCTGTCCGCCCGGTCTGTCTGTGGATGAGCTTTACCAGTATCTGCCCCTCGGTACGGGTAAGCTTTTTTAATTTGGCCGAAAATTCTTCTTCAATATACTTTTGAATACGTTTGGTATATTTTTTCCGGTCACGTTTTCTTTCTATGGTTTCCAAGCGCCTGGTCATGGTGGTTAAACGTTCCGAAGCCAATTTGGCATAAGGATACACCTTACGGGTTTTACGGCGCAGGATAAGATAGCGCCTTCGGTCTTGCTTGGAAGTAAATTCCAGTTTCTTAAGCAATATGACCTCTTCGAGATCAATAAATTCTCTTGGAATGGTGTCTCCTTCAATTATATAATAGAATGTATCCGTGCTATCGTTCTTCTTCTCTGTATATTCTCTACCTGTTTGAGACGTAGCTACTAATGTAAAAAACAAAAAACTTACATATATGTAGAAGGTGTATTTCATTACTATTTTTAATCCTCTATTACTAAAATCGTTCCAAAATTAAACAAATTGCAATGTTTACTTATTAATTAATTACTAATTTTGGCTTTCCTGAAAAAAACTCAATATGGCAACATCTATCTTAACGAAAAAATCACTCACTTTCTTAAAAAATTATTTAAACAATGCTGCTCCCACCGGTTACGAATGGGATGGCCAAAAGCTGTGGATGGATTATTTGAAGCCCTATGTAGATGAGTTTATTACAGATACCTACGGTACTGCCGTTGGGGTTATCAACCCGAAAGCTGCGTATAAAGTTGTGATCGAAGGCCATGCAGACGAAATTTCCTGGTATGTAAATTATATAAGTGACAACGGGCTTTTGTATGTTATAAGGAACGGAGGAAGTGACCACCAAATCGCTCCTTCTAAAATTGTAAATATCCATACCAAGAAAGGAATTAAAAAAGGGGTTTTTGGATGGCCGGCAATTCACACCCGCAGCAAAGCTAAAGAAGAGGCTCCAAAGCCCGACAATATTTTCATTGATGTAGGTGCAAAAGATAAAGAAGAAGTTGAAGCTATGGGAATTCATGTGGGCTGTGTAATTACCTACCCTGATGAATTCCATATCCTGAACAAAAATAAATTTGTGTGCCGTGCCCTGGACAATCGTATGGGCGGCTTTATGATCGCTGAAGTAGCGCGTCTTTTAAAAGAGAATAAAAAGAAATTGCCTTTTGGATTGTATATAACCAATTCGGTGCAGGAAGAAATCGGACTCCGGGGAGCACAGATGATAGCTGAAAGAATCAGGCCCAATGTAGCTATTGTTACTGATGTAACACATGACACTACTACTCCCATGATCAATAAAAAGAAAGAAGGCCATGCAGAAATTGGTGCAGGGCCGGTAATCGCCTATGCTCCTGCAGTACAACAAAGGCTCCGTGACCTTATAGTAGAAACAGCCGAAGACAAAAAGATCCCTTTTCAGCGTGCTGCGTTATCCCGGGCCACAGGTACGGATACCGATGCTTTTGCGTACAGCAACAGCGGAGTTGCAAGTGCATTGATCTCACTCCCATTACGATATATGCACACCACTGTGGAGATGGTTCATCAGGAAGATGTTGAAAATGTAATTAAGCTGATCTATGAATCATTGCTGAATATCAAAAAAGGTGAGACGTTCAGTTATTTTGAATAAATGTGTTCATAAAGAATAAAATGAATGATTATTGCATAGTTCCCTTTTTTTTATCTTAGCTGTCAAACTCCCCCTGAACAGTGCTATTTAACTCGTTTGATTTTGGCTTCTTCCTTGTTCTTGTCTATGTAATTTACTGGACAATTGGTACGAGGAGAAGGAACAATCAAAATGTATTATTACTTATTTCCAGCTATATCTTTTATGGCCTGTGGGACTGGCGGTTCCTATCCTTGTTAATTGCCAGTTCACTTGTTGATTATTTTGCAGGGAGATTACTTCAAAGGGCAACATCAAACTCTATTAGAAAATTACTATTATGGAGCAGCGTCCTTTGGAATCTTGGCGTATTGGTCACTTTTAAATATTTTGACTTTTTTGTAACCTCTTTTGCAGACCTGTTTGCTATCTCTCTTACTGAAAATACCTATACGATCTGGAATGTTATTGTTCCTGTGGGCCTAAGTTTCTATACGTTCCAAACCATGAGTTATACTATTGATGTATATCGTAAGAAAATAACTCCCACTAAAAATCTAATCGAATTTTTGTGCTTTGTAAGTTTTTTTCCACAATTGGTAGCAGGGCCTATCGAACGTGCAAAAAAATTGCTTCCTCAATTTGAAAAAGAACGGTCTTTTAACCTTCAAACTTCTAAAGAGGGCCTGCGACAAATACTTTGGGGTTTGTTTAAAAAAATATTGGTAGCGGACAAACTGGGAATCGCGGTAAGTATAGTTTTTAGTAATCCCGAAGGGTACGGAAGTTTAATGCTCATATTTGCAGCTGTGCTGTTCTGTTTTCAGGTGTATTGCGATTTTTCCGGTTACACGGATATTGCAATTGGCACCGCGAAACTTTTTGGTTTTAGATTGAGTAAAAACTTCTCGCTGCCGTATCTTTCAAAAAGCATCACCGAACTATGGCAACGTTGGCATATTACTCTCACGCAATGGTTTACCGATTACGTATACGCCCCGTTCGTAAAAAGTGCTAAACATATTACAAATAGTATACGTGCAATCGGCCTTTTGGTAACAATGTTTCTTGTAGGGCTTTGGCACGGAGCCAATTGGACCTTTATTGCATTTGGAGTTTTCAATGGGTGTGTTCTGGTTTTTGAAAGAGTGCCTTTTTTTAAAAGGAAAGGAACTGTTCGCAAAAAATTGCAAAAAGTACCGCGTATCTTCTCTTTGGGGTATGTGTTTATTATGTTTACCATATCAGCGGTTTTTTTTAGGGCGGAAACAATTGGACAAGCCTGGACCATTCTAAAACGAATATTTACAATTACACCGGATACGGCTATTTCGAGCCTGATAGGTATCAAGCTTTTCTATTTGGTCCTAATGCTTATTGCCGAAATGCTTACGCAAAAGTGGGATTTCCCACTTCAAAAGATCGAACTAAAAATACCGAAACCAGTACGTTGGGCATTATATTATGTACTTATTGTTCTAATTATACGATATGCAGAGCCTAAGGAGGCGTTCATTTATTTTCAATTTTAGAAATGCAGAGAAACTTTGTAAAATATTTGTTGTTATTTTTCATCCCGGTACTTCTGGGGTATATGGTTGTTGAATATCTTACGTTTCGGATCCCTTCCAACTATAAAAAAAACAGTGAATTATTAGATACTGAAGCTCAAAATCTGGAAGTATTGATCTTAGGTTCATCACAAATGAAAGATGCTGTAAATGCTGCTTTACTGAAGCAACCTACCATTAATTTGGCTTCCGGAGACCAACATCATAATACAGATTTTAAGATCCTGAAATCCCTTTTGCCCAAACTTAAAAACCTTAAGACCGTTGTTCTTGAAGTATCGTACAGTCATTTTGAATTACCCCACAACAGTAAGGGTTTCTGGAAGAATAGTGTATATCTGAAGTATTATGGTGTTAACTGCTTTGAACGCGAGACTTATTTCAAAGACAAATTGATCTACCTGTCTTTTCCTCCTTTTTATTCTAAAAAACTATACAACCACTATATTACAAAAGAAGATCCTGCAAGTTTTAATCATTACGGATTTGATACACTTAATTATTCCGGAAAGTTCAAGGATCTAAAATATGATGAAGCCAAAATCGTTGAAAAGAACTTCAAAATAAATACACGTCCCGATCTTGAAATATTTGAGACGAATACAAAGCTATTTTTTGAAATACTTGATTTTCTGAAAGACAATAACCTAAATGTCATCATCTGCGAAATTCCAATGTATAAAAGTTATCTCCCGGTACGCCACAATGGTATTTTAAAGCGCCGTGACAGTATCTTGCAAGTAGCCTCCAAGAACTACAAGAATGTGCATCTTTTTGACAGAGAAGAAGATACTATTAACTTTTCAGTAAAGAAGTATTGGAACGAAAGCCATTTAAATCCTGATGGCGCGGTTATTTATACCACAATGTTTCAGAAAGTACTGGATAGCTTACATTAATTATTTTTCATCTTATTAAAGTATATTTTGGCTTCTTTCACCACTTTGGGCGCTAATAAGATTGTAGCCAGCATTGTAGGAATTGCCATAAAAGCAAAAAAGGTGTCTATCAAATTGATCATCATACTCAAAGAGGTGGTTGCTCCCATCAAAATACTCGCGATATAGAAATAATTATAATACGATTTATGCTTAGCTCCAAACAAAAACGACATACATTTTGTCCCATAATAGGAATATGAAAACAGTGAAGAAATACTGAAGACCGCAATACAAAGTAGTAAAGCATATTTTCCATAGCCGGGGATTGCTTCTGTAAACGCACTCGCAGTTAAACTCACTCCATTTGCGTCGCTGGATTGCCAAACTCCGGTCACTAAGATCGCTAAGGCGGTAAGCGTACATATAATAAGAGTGTCTATGGCAGGGCCCAACATTGCTACCAATCCTTCACGAATGGGTTCGTTGGTCTTTGCAGCACCATGTGCCATAGGAGCTGTACCAATACCTGCTTCATTAGAAAATGCCCCACGTCTTATACCCAACAAGATCAATCCTCCAACAATTCCTCCCAAAAAGGTATCGCCTTCAAAAAAAGAAGCGGAAAATGCATCGGTAAAGATCATTCCAAGGTACTTCGGAACCACATCAATATGTACACCCAAAATAATAAGTACCATCACAAAATAAAGTAGCACCATTGAAGGCACTAACTTTGAGGCTGTTTTGCTTATTCGGGACAGCCCTCCCAGTATAACTACCGCAGTTACAGATGCCAGAATAATTCCTATAGTGAGGTTACTATTCAAGCCGGTGTACAAACCTGCAGGTTTTAGCAGTATATCGTTGATCGCTTGTGTTAATTGATTTACATTAAATACCGGAAGTGCACCTATTAAACCTGAAATACTAAAGAAAACAGCCAACGGCTTCCAATTCTTCCCTAATCCCTCGGTAATAAAATACATGGGACCTCCTTGTATGGTCCCCTGACTATCCTTACCCCTGAACATAACCGCAAGTGAGGCTGTAAAGAACTTAGTGGACATACCAATAACGGCGCTTACCCACATCCAAAAAACAGCTCCTGGCCCGCCAATAGCAATAGCTACGGCAACTCCTGCGATATTTCCCATTCCTACGGTCGCAGAGAGCGCAGTGGTCAATGCCTGGAAATGGGTGATCTCTCCGGCGTCATTTTCATTATCATACTTTCCGCGTAGTACGGCAACTGCATGGCCTAAATATCTGAAAGGCAAAAACTGAATTCTAAAAATTAAATACAACCCTCCACCTATCAATAAGATCAGCAGGGGAAGTCCCCAAGCGTATGAGGACATTTGCGCAATAAGAGTATCCAGGATTTTTAGGGTCTTTTCCATATTGAAACAACGAATGTAAAACTTAAATTTTTAAAATTAGAAGAGAAATTGTTACTTGCGTTGCTAAATGACCAAAAAACTAACATACTTTCTTCTACTGTGCTCCTGCTGTATCTTAGCACAACAGTTAGAAAAGACAACAGCCAATCCTTTTATCATTACTCCTGAAATAATGGCGGGAATCACCGCCGATTCAAATTCTTTTTTTCCGGACCACGATTTTCAAAAACAATTGATCATTAACCTGGGATGGGAACATGATCATAACCCGCAGGAATGGGCACAGCGCCTGAAAGGCCCGCGAACCGGGCTTGGCTTTGGATATACCGACTTTGGAAATGCTGAGAACCTGGGCGGCGCCATAACCGCTATGCCATTTATAGAGTTCAACACTTTCAGAAAGGAAAAATTAAAAGCCCAAGTAGGAATGGGTGTCTCTTATTTCACCAAAAAGTATGATTCTATTAGTAATCCATTCAATCAAGCTGTATCAACAGACCTCACATGGTCGTTTCGGCTTTTTATGCACTATCAATTCATCAGCGCTCAAAAGATAGATTGGCGTGTTGGGCTTGGTTATTTTCACCACTCTAATGGCCATACCCGTTTACCAAACCAAGGATACAATTCATTTTTACTCAGCCTTTCCGCAGATATAAAAGACCCCTCGAAAATTAAAGATATGACCGATGCTTCCCCAAAACAAGACCTGGATCGAAGCATTTACGATTACTTTTCATTTCGGGCGGGTTACGGGATCAATGCCCTGTCACTTATCTATTTTAATAACAAAAAAGGGGTCTATACGATCTCCGGTGAATACGGTAAGGTATTGAACAATACATTTAAATTGGGCGGTGGTTTTTACTACCGCATGTATCAACATTACTATGACTATATCCGTGATAATGAATCCCTTGTTCAGGACGGAAGAGAGTTCGATTTCTTTAAAGAAGATCCATGGAGGTATGCTACTAACCTGGGTGTTTTTATTAAAGGGGAATTTTTATTGAACCATTTTGGAATCGACCTGCAATTAGGAGCTAATTTGCATAAACCCGCCTATAGAATAGATTGGCGGATCAATGAGGGCTGGGACAATACGCCCAGGGATATTCCGGAAAACTGGGTGTTGGGAGAGTTTGGCAGTAAATTTAAATTAAAGCACGCCATATCTTCACGTATGGGAATTAAATACTATCTCATTGGTACATCGAAAGCGCCAAAGAACAACTTGTTTTTAAGCTTTCATATCAATACAAACCTTGGCCAGGCAGATTTTACCGAGTTGAGTTTAGGGTATGTATATGGGTTTAATTTCAAGGAAAGGAAATAACGTTCTATTTTGAGAAATAATCCACTACATTTTTCTCAATTCTAGCGTGTATGTCACTAACATCTGCTTTCTCAAATGCCTCTCCGGTAATATTTTCATAGAGTTCTATATATCTTTCCGAAACCGTTTCAATATATGCATCACTCATTAAAGGTACTTCCTGCCCTTCCAGTCCCTGAAAACCGTTTTGTATGAGCCACTGTCGTACAAATTCTTTTGAAAGTTGCTTCTGAACTTCTCCCCTTTCCTGTCTTTCCGAATACCCTTCGGCATAAAAATAGCGGGAAGAGTCCGGGGTGTGAATTTCGTCGATCAAAACGATCTTTCCGTCTTTTGTCTTTCCGAATTCGTATTTGGTATCCACCAGGATCAAACCACGTTCGGAAGCAATTTCGGTACCGCGCTGAAATAGTTTTTTCGTATAGTCCTCCAACTGAAGGTAATCCTCTTCCGAAACTATTTGCCGTTTCAGGATATCTTCGCGGGAAATGTCTTCGTCATGATCTCCGGCTTCTGCCTTGGTTGCCGGCGTGATAATAGGTTCCGGGAACTTATCATTCTCCCGCATTCCATCCGGCATAGGAACACCGCAGAGCATCCGCTTTCCGGCTTTGTATTCACGGGCGGCATGACCGCTTAAATAACCGCGGATCACCATTTCCACTTTAAAAGGCTCACAGGCCTCTCCAATAGCTACATTAGGGTCCGGGGTAGCCATTAACCAATTAGGCACCAGGTCTTCGGTAGCCTGCATCATTTTTGTAGCGATCTGATTTAAGATCTGTCCTTTGTACGGAATTCCTTTTGGCATCACAACATCAAAGGCGCTAAGCCTGTCTGTTGCTATCATCACCAGAATATTGTCCTCCAGTGTATATACTTCACGTACTTTTCCGTGGTAGACTTCTTTCTGGCCCGGAAAATGAAAGTTGGTTGCTGTAATTGTACGGCTCATCAATTAATCTATATTTTCAATGGCTTTATATGCAGCGATCACTTTTTTCACGAGGCGGTGTCTAATAACGTCTTTATCATCCAGGTAGATCATTCCAACACCATCAACATCTTTTAGCACCAATAATGCCTCTTTTAATCCGGAGATCACACGCCGCGGGAGGTCAATTTGCCCGGGGTCTCCCGTGATCATGAATTTTGCATTCTTGCCCATACGGGTTAAGAACATCTTCATTTGCGCATGGGTGGTGTTTTGCGCTTCATCCAAGATCACAAAGGCATTGTCCAGGGTTCGCCCACGCATAAATGCCAGCGGTGCTATTTGTATGATCCCTTTTTCTATGTGTGACTCCAGTTTTTCGTGTGGGATCATATCCCGAAGTGCATCGTACAAAGGCTGCATATAAGGGTCGAGCTTTTCTTTAAGATCTCCCGGAAGGAATCCGAGGTTCTCCCCTGCTTCTACAGCCGGACGTGTAAGTATAATTCTTTTTACCTGTTTTTCTTTTAGCGCTTTTACTGCCAAAGCAACTCCCGTATAGGTTTTACCTGTACCCGCAGGGCCCACCGCAAAAACCATATCGTTCTTTTGCATCTTCTCCACCAATTTACGCTGGTTGGCAGTTTGGGCCTTTATCAATTTGCCACTAACTCCATGCACTAGAACATCTCCGGTATTTTCCGGGGTTTCATAATCATCCTTTGTTCTGCTTAACAGAACACGTTCAATTACATTCTCGTCTATTTTATTGTATTTGGCAAACTGCTCCAATAGCATTGTAATTCTTCTGTCAAATTCCTCGAGGATCTCTTCGTCGCCATACACTTTTATCTTACTGCCACGGGCGACGATCTTTAATTTTGGAAAGTATTTTTTTAGCAGGTCAATGTTTGAATTCTGATGTCCGAAAAACTCACGGGGGCTAATTTCAGTTAATTCGATAATAAGTTCGTTCAAAAGCGGTACAATTAAATTTGTGAATACAATGTAAATAAATAGTTTTACTAGTCACAAAAGTAACCTATTTTTGTGGTAATTTCATTAACAAAATATCAACAATTCATCAATGCCAATCATAACCCTAACTACTGATTTTGGAGAGAAAGATCACTTTGCAGGTGCGGTAAAAGGAGCCATTTACGATGAGTTGAAAGATGTAAGGATTGTTGATATCTCGCATTCGGTCTCTCCTTTTCATATCACTGAAGCGGCATATATCATTCAGAATGCATACCGAAGTTTTCCACAAGGGACCATTCACATCATTGGAATTGACAGTGAATTAAACCCCGAAAACAAACATATTGCCGTATACCTGGACGGCCATTATTTTGTTTGTGCCAATAACGGTATCATTTCGATCCTGGCTTCAGAAATAAAGCCAGAAAAGATCGTGGAGATCAATATCCACGACCGGATCACCAGCAATTTCCCTGTACTGGATGTGTTTGTGAAAGTAGCTTGCCATATTGCACGGGGCGGCACTTTGGAGGTGATCGGGAAAACAATTTCAGAAATTAAAGAGCTTACGGGAATTCGACCGGTTGTAAATATTGAATCCAACCAGATCATTGGAAACATCATCTATATAGACAACTACGGAAATGTGATCAGTAACATTACAAGATCCCTGTTCGAAAAAATAGGCAAAGGAAGGGATTTCAGGATCACGGCACGTACCGCCAATTTCACAAAGGTACATACACACTACAGTGATGCCATTAATTTTGAACTGCCCAGTGAGAAACGTGAAGAAGATGGCAAAAAATTAGCGTTATGGAATTCCTCCGGGTATCTGGAACTGTCCATATACAAAAGTAATCCCAGTACCGTAGGAAGCGCTTCTACCCTCTTCGGATTGGAATACCGCGACACAATTACCGTAAATTTTAATTAGTATGTTCACAAGAATTGTAAAAATGGAATTTGAAGCAGAGAACATCCCTGCATTTTTGGCTAATTTTGATGTCGTAAAATCAAAGATCCGGAATTTTCCGGGTTGTCTGTTCTTAGAATTGTATCGTGATAAAAAGGAAGAAGCGATTTTCTTTACCTATAGCAGGTGGGAAACCGAAAATGACCTGGAAAATTACCGCCATAGTGAACTTTTCAAAGATGTTTGGGCAACAACAAAACCAATGTTCCGTTCTAAAGCGCAAGCCTGGAGTGTGGACACATTACATACACTCACTTAATACCGCAGAATGCTACCACTATTAAAACGTGAAATAAATTCGTTCTTTGCCAGTACCATAGGGTATTTGGTGATCGCCATATTCCTGGTGGTCAACGGATTATTTCTTTGGGTATTTAGTGGAAACTACAATATTCTGGATGCCGGTTTTGCAGACCTTTCCGCTTTTTTCGAGTTAGCTCCCTGGGTACTGCTCTTTCTTATTCCTGCGGTTACCATGCGTGCATTTAGTGACGAAAAAAAGATGGGAACCCTGGAACTGTTACTGACCAAGCCTATTTCGCTTCGGAGCATTGTTTTGGGAAAGTATTTTGGTGCCGTAGTGCTTATTGTTATCGCATTGATCCCAACACTATTGTACATCATAACCATTTCAAAATTAGGGAACCCTCCCGGTAATTGGGACGTTGGAAGTACTTTTGGTTCTTACCTCGGCCTGTTGTTCCTTGTATTCGCTTATACGGCTATTGGTGTGTTTGCTTCCACCTTATCGCAAAACCAGATCGTGGCTTTTATTGCGGCTGTTTTTCTGTCTTTTATACTGTATTACGGTTTTGAAGGGCTCACCGGCCTTGTTTCGGGTTTTCCCATAGAGAATCTTGGAATGAAAGCCCATTTTGACAGTGTTTCAAGAGGGGTTCTGGACACACGGGACAGCATTTACTTTTTAAGCGTAACCGTATTTTTTATTGCGTTAACCATTTTAAAACTTCGGAAAGAATAATGGGACACCATAAAAAACATACTATGCATTTTGCCCTGGTTGTTGTAGTACTTCTACTGCTAAATTTTATTGGGAACTATGCATACAAGCGTTTTGACCTAACCCAGGACAAGCGTTATACACTTTCTGAAGCCGCCAAACAAACCGTCGCTACTGTTGATGCTCCTGTTCTGGTCGATGTGTTCTTAAAAGGAAACTTTCCGCCGGAATTTAGACGATTGCAGGAAGAGACCGAACAGCTTCTGGAAGAATTTGCAGCCTATAACTCTAATATCAAATACGAATTCCTGGATCCGCTGGAAGGTGAGGAAAACCCGCAAGCTATTCAACAACAGATGGCAAATTTTGGCCTGACCGCTGCACAAGTGGAAGTAAAAGAGGGCGGAAAAGTGAGTACCGAACTGGTCTACCCCTGGGCCCTGGCTTATTACAATGAAAAAACAGTAAAAATTCCTTTGCTTAAAAATCAGTTGGGGACCACTTCGGAAGAGCGTGTTAACAATTCCATTCAAAACCTGGAATACGCATTTGCAGATGGTTTCAACAAACTGGCAAACCCCAAAAAAAGGAAAGTAGCGGTCCTGAAAGGCAATGGAGAACTGGACGACCGTTATATAGCAGATTTCTTTGCGACGCTTCGGGATTACTATTTTATTGCTCCTTTTACGTTAGATTCGGCTGCGGTCACTCCCAAAAGAACACTGGAACAGCTTAAAAGTTTCGACCTGATCGTAACAGCAAAGCCTACGGAAGCTTTTTCTGATTCAGAAAAATACATTCTGGACCAATACACCATGAATGGCGGGGCCTCGCTATGGCTTGTCGATGCTACCGAAATACAGCGTGACACCAGTAGCGGAAGATCCTTTGCTTTTGGTAAGGACCTGAATTTAAATGATTTTTTCTTTAAATACGGAATACGCATCAACCCCAATCTGGTGAAAGATGTTTACTCGGCTCCTATTGTTCTGGCGACCGGAAATGAGAACGACACCCAGTACAACAGGTATCCGTGGTTTTTCAGTCCGTTAAGCTCCAGTGGTAACGATCACCCGGTCGTCACCAATATTGAAGCGGTCAAGTTTGATTATGTGAGTGGGATCGACACGTTGCCAAATACGCTTCGGAAAACGGTGCTGTTAAGCTCCTCTCCTATTACAAAGGTTGTTGGCTTACCTGCCGAAATAGATTTTGATAAAGAGATCCCCAGGAACTTAAAAACGATCAATGAAGGGCCGGATCCTTCAGAGTATACTGCCGGCGAGACGCCTGTAGCTGTTTTACTGGAAGGAGAATTTCCTTCGGTGTTCACCAACAGGATCAAACCTTTTCAGCTTTCAGAAGATAAAACAAAAAGCAGGCCCACAAAAATGGTTGTGATAAGTGACGGAGATATCATTGTAAATCAATTGGACCGAAACCGTCCCCTGGAACTGGGGTTCGATAAAATGACGAATGCGATGTACGGAAACAAGGAATTCCTGCTCAACACGGTCAATTTCTTATTGGATGACAGCGGACTTATAAACATTCGTACCAAAGAAATCGCGGTACCTTTTCTCGATCCTCAAAGAACAGTGGAGCAGCGTACATTATGGCAGGTGGTTAACCTCCTGCTTCCCTTGGGATTATTGGCGATATTCGGAATTTTCTTTCAATACTTCCGAAAGCGAAAATACGCCCGCTAAATGTTAATAAGTTAGTTTTTTCAAACGTTTCAATTGAAATATATTTGTAGTTAAGCTGTTAACCAATTCAGCAGAATAAAAAATCAATTTTTATAAAAAAGATTCAATGAAATTCATCGTATCGAGTTCGTATCTGTTAAAGCAATTACAGGTACTGGGAGGTATCATCAATACCAACAACACACTTCCCATTCTAGATAACTTTTTGTTTAATCTGGATGGAAACAGCCTCACTGTCTCTGCTTCAGACCTGGAAACCACTATTTCCTCGAAACTGGATGTGGAAAGCAGTGCAAAAGGAAACGTTTGTATTCCCGCACGCTTGTTGCTGGATACCTTAAAGACCTTTCCCGAGCAACCGCTTACTTTCACTATAGAAGAGAACAATACTGTGGAGATCAGTTCTAACCACGGGAAATATGCTTTGGCCTATGCGAACGGTGAAGAATTTCCAACAGCAGTTGAGCTAAAGGAACCGAGTGAAACCGTACTACAGGGCGATGTCCTGGCAACAGCCATTAGTAAGACCATATTCGCAAGTGGAAATGACGACCTCCGCCCGGTCATGAGTGGGGTGTTCTTTCAATTCTCAACAGAAGGGCTCACCTTTGTGGCGACAGATGCGCATAAACTGGTGAAATACACCCGTAACGATCTGAAAGCCTCTCAAACGGCTGAATTCATTATGCCGAAAAAACCACTGAATTTACTGAAAGGAATTCTTGCAGGAAGTGAAGATGAAGTGACCATCGAGTACAACGAAAGTAACGCCAAGTTCACTTTTAACGGTACCGAAATGATCTGCAGGCTCATCGACGGGAAATATCCCAATTACGAAGCGGTGATCCCGAAAGAGAATCCAAACCGGCTGAGTATTGACAGAAACCAATTTTTGAACTCGGTGCGCCGTGTGTCTATTTTCTCGAACAAGACCACGCACCAGATCCGCTTGAAGATCGCCGGAGCCGAGCTGAATATCTCTGCCGAGGATATTGACTACAGTAACAAGGCCGAAGAGCGTTTAACGTGCGACTACCAGGGTGACGATATGCAAATAGGTTTTAATTCACGTTTCCTAACCGAAATGCTGAATAACCTGACGAGCGACGAAGTGTCCCTGGAAATGTCCTTACCCAACCGCGCCGGTATCCTTACCCCTATCGACGGACTGGACGAAGGCGAGCTGGTGACCATGCTGGTAATGCCGGTGATGTTGAACAATTAGGGTTTGTCCACCTTCTCCGCCAAAGGCGGATACGGCGGATGAAATGGAGGTTTAATGTAAAAAAAGCCAGAAGTAAAAAGCCAGAAGTAAAAAGCCAGAAGTAAGAAGCCAGAAGTAAGAAGCCAGAAGTAAGAAGTAAAAAAACCCTCCCCGTTATAGCGGGGAGGGTTTTTTGTTTTGTTTGAGTATACTATATTATTCAGTTTTACTCGCTTTCTTTTTCTTCTTAGCCTTTTTGGCAGCGCTGGCAGTTCCGTCTGCGCCTAATACTTTTCCTTTTATCTTTAAAAGCTTGGTACCTTCACTGGCATTGGAAGTAACCGTGATCGTCTTGGAAAAGGCTCCAATTCGCTTGGTAGCATACTTTACACCGATCTCCGCAGTTTCTCCGGGCATAACAGGTTTTTCCGGTTTTGTAGGTACCGTACAGCCACAGCTCGCTTTTACATTGGTAATAACAATGGGAGCATTCCCTACATTCTTGAACTTGAACGTACGTTCTCCGTTTGCATCCTGCTGGATGGTCCCGTAGTCTATTTCTTCGGCTTCAAATTGAAAAACACCCTTATTGGTATCTGCTGTGTCCTGTGCCTGGATCGTTGCGGCCAGAAACAAGCAGATCACAAAGAATACATTTTTAACAAAGGAGCTGTTCTCTCTTAGTGGTTTTGCGTTTACATGGTAATTCATATTGTATTCGTTTTAATGATTAATAGAATACAAACATCAACGTAAATTTGAAAAATCCATTAAAAAGAGGGGTTGAAAAAGGTACTAGTCCCCGTTCCAAATGTGTTTTTAAGAGATAAAACGTATGGTCATAAAGTAGGTGGGGGCTTCTCCGTTACTGGCACGTACGGCATTTACAATGGGTATGATAAAGCCTAAAAGTCCGGCGCCAATTAAGGTTAGAATTCCCAAACCTAATAACAGAATAGCAGGGATACTTACAATAATATATAGTAATAAGCTTATCTGAAAATTAACGATGGACTTCCCGTGTTCGTTCATTCCTTCTACTTTGTCCTTAGTGCTAAGCCAAATGATCAAAGGAACGATAAGGCTTCCAAAACCTATTACATATCCCAAAAGTTGTGTAAGGTGTGTTATGACCAATAAGGGGGTATCGGTGCGTTTTGCTGAGTGATTGATGACTTCCATAATAATGATTGATTTATACTTTATAAGTAGAAGTTTATAAAAAAATGTTACAGCTTTCCACGCTACTTTTTATATCTTTGGGTTTCTCCCCCTTTACATAGTATAAAGTTATTTTTTGGTTAAAGATGATATAAAAGGTATGTTATCCTTCTTTTACTTGGTTAACCATGCTAAAAGTTAATATATAATGAGCTGTGTTTAATATCTGTAGCAATTAAAAATTAATAAATATGGATGAATTATTAAAAGAAGAAAGTATAAGACTTTTAGGCAAATTGATTTATGATATATCTAAAACATTCGGAGGTGATCTATACAATTTGATAAAACAAAAAGTAAAAGCTAATGATAATTATTTACATTCAATATCATCAAGATATTTAATCAGTTTTTTTAATAGATACGGTCATATTCAAGTCCTAGGAATGAGCAAACCAATGTATTTAACAAATATTTATATAGAAATTCAGATGCTAGATTCTTTAGGCAATGATAGATATTCTTCAGTCAATAAATTAATGAAGTTTTTCAAAGAGAACTGTGATTCAAATAGAAGTCTCCAAATAATAGATGATAACAAATCTGATGGTATAAAAACTGCTGAAAGAGAGAATAGATTAATGGTCTTAGGTGCACCAGGAGGTGGAAAATCTACGTATTTAAAAAAAATTGGAATTGAATGTTTAAAAGGTAAAAATTATAAATTAAAAAACTATTTACCAATAATGATTGAACTCAAAAACATTGATAGTGATAATGATGTATATTCTTTAATATTAAATGAATTAGAAGTTGCAAATTTCCCTAACCCATCATTGTATCTTGAGCAAAGTTTGCAGAATGGTAAAATTTTATTGCTTTTTGATGGTTTAGACGAAATTCCACAAGAATTAGAAAAGAAAACCATTAATGATATACGAGATTTTTGTGATCAATTTTCAAAGAATAAATTTGTAATATCCTGCAGGTTAGCCGCTTATAGAGGTGGGTTAAATAATTTCACGAATATAGAAATAGCTAATTTTGACGAAAGACAAATTGAACAATTTATCAATAAATGGTTTAAAGAAAAAAGCAAAGAAAATAGAAATTACAAAGATATATCGACAGAATGTTGGGAAAAAATTTCAAGCAATGAAATGCAAGCTACTATGGAATTAGCTCAGTCTCCATTAATGCTTACCTTATTATGTTTAGTCTATAATTATCAACAAGATTTTCCCTCAAATCGCTCATTATTATATAAGGAGGCCATCGATGTACAACTCAAAGAGTGGAATGCTTCTAAAAGAATACATAATAACCCTGTATATAAAGATATGACTTTGCCCTTCGAAGAACTACTCCTTTCGCATATCGCATTTAAATACTTTATAAAGGATGAATATTTTTTCAATAAAGCTGATTTAGCTGAATTTATATCTGAATTTATAAGTAATAATCTAAACGCTCCTAAATACTTAGACGGTTCTGATATATTAAAAGCGATATCAATTCAACAAGGCATATTACTTGAAAGAGCCAAGAATATTTATTCTTTTTCACATTTGACTTTTCAAGAATATTTTGTCGCTAAATATGTAGATGATTACGATTTATTAGATGTAGTAATCGATGAAAACTTAACAAATCCTAAGTGGCGAGAAATATTTATTCTATTATCTGGAATAATGAAAACAGGATCTGACAAATTATTAAATTCCATTTGTACAAAGGCACGAGAGGTAATTAAGGAAGAATCCATGCTTAATGACATTTTTTTTCTAATCGATAACAATACCAAAAGATCAATTCAAGCCAAATTAACTGACTTGTTTATCTTATTTGTATATTCTTCAAATATTGATAAATATAATGGAGTAACTAGGGTTTTGCATTTAATAAAACTTGTAGATAAACAACTAGCAAAAAAAATTGAATCCTCGTGGATTATAGATAAAAAATATGATACTGATATTCATTTAAATCTGTATATAGAATTATTGGATGAATTAGGACAGGAGAGTTTAATATGTAAGAATCTTAATAATATTCTGAAAGAATATAAAAAAGATAAAAGCATTAACGTTCTAAAATCTTTTTTATCTAGTATGAATTTCAATTTGAGTCAGTTTGATAAAGATTCAAAAAATAACATTTACAAGTACTTAGACACATTAGCTTTTTTAATCCATTGTAAAAAAGCCTCTGTTTTAGTAACAAAAGAAAATTGGAAAATTATAGAACAGCAAATGTTAGCAACGATAGACTAAAAAGAAAACAAGGTATTAATTTCTGATACAAAGTACAAAAAGGTATATAAAATAGGTTAAGGATTTTGCTATGCATTAAGCTCTCCTATTTTCTATTCTAAGCTAATTAATGCTAAATAAATAATATCGTCAGGCACAAATTGAATAATAAATAAAATTTGTTGGCTACATCAATATTTAAAATAAACTGTTATTTTTGAGAGAATATAATCTAAATTAAGAATATGCTAGGAACGATCTTAGAAGCAATCAAAAGGTTAGAGAACAGAGAACAACTTTCAAAAGAAGATAAAGAACTATTGGAGTTCTTACATTCACAAGCCTGGGGTGAAATTAATCAAGGAATTGTAAACTTAATTTCATATGGTGACAGATTAGGTTGGGAGAAGATCGAAGAGAAGTTTACAGGAATGCTTAACCTTATTGATAAGGCGAAAAACAAATAAATCATTTACACAATTAGTGACTTAACCACTCAACTAATCCTCACATATAGCTGACAGTAATATAAAACTACATTAGTGGAGGACTGTCTACGCATAATCTTCCTCTAACTTTAATATTCTTTTCCAATTTGCTTGTGGCAGACTTTAATTACTTCGTGCTACACACTTCCAGCCTTAAAATAAACTGCCTACCTTAGACTTTGCATTTTTTTCAAAAAAAATGTGGAAAAATGCAATAGATCGAAAAAACTTCGTCTTTCTAATCGAAGACCCTTTGTAAAAGGTTTTTAAATGAACCCGGAATCAGATAACACTAAAAAGCTAAAGGATTTTTTTGGAAGAGAATACCAATCTCTCAAGGTGTATGTGAACACCAAAATAGCTGATACCGCAAATCGTGATGCAGAGGATATTATTCAGGATGTCGCCTTAAAATTATTTGCAGGGGCAGAAAAATATGCTCCTATAAACAATGTACCGGGCTTTGTATACAGGTCCATAAAGAACAAGATCATTGACCTCATGAGAAGCTCGAAACCGGCAGAATCGGTAGACATTGACAGCAATTTGCTGGAAATAGCAGAAGTATTGCAGCTGCCCACAGAGCAATATGCCTCGGATACCATGATATCTGTATTGAAAAGCTGTATAGAACAACTAAAACCTCCCTATAGGGACATTATCATTGCTGTGGATTTTGAAGGCTATACATACAAAGAGATCTCACAGGAAACAGGAATTCCCGAGGGAACACTCATGTCCAGAAGGCATCGAGCCATTGGAATATTATATAAAAAAATAGAAACAGAATTAAACAAACATAAAATCAATACATCATGACAAATTTTTTCACCCATAAATTCAGAAAAAAATCACCCCTGGAGATTGCCGGAATGATCATTTTTGGTGCGATCTTCATCACCGGACTGGCCATATTGTTTGGCTTTGTGATCATGTGGCTATGGAATTGGCTGATGCCGGAAATTTTCGGGTTGACGACACTTACATTCTGGCAAGCTGTTGGCCTCATTATATTTGCCAAACTGATCTTTGGAGGCTTTGGCGGTGGTAGTAGCAGTAAAAGATCATCCAAAAGATCAGATGACAAATGCAAAAAAGATTCGAAAACAGATTTTTCGAAGTGGAAATATTACGACAAATTCTGGAAAGAGGAAGGAGATGCCTATTACAAGCAATATGTAGAACGGCAAACTGGCCAGGTAGCGGAAGAAGATATTTCAGAATCTGAATAATATAACATTTTAGTATGGAGCTACTATTGTTTCGAACCGATATTAAATCGAAGAAAAAAGTCAAGACCCTAAAGCCAATGCTTAACAACCATTCGGATATACTGAATTGGTCCGTGGACCTTGAAGATATTGACAATGTACTTAGGATTGAAGCCACGGCAAATCTGTCTGAAGAAGAGGTCATGGACCTGGTTAGCGTACAGGGATTTTATATAAAAACGCTAGTGGATTAAACTTGTCTGTAATACCGTTTGTTACCCTGATATTCAGGCCGGTCGAAATTCTTTTACATATACTGACATAGGGCTGTCACCCACCGTATCTACTTTTGTATTGAACAAATACAAGAGAAAAGCATGAAACACGAATGGAGAAAAAAGGAAAAGGATATATACCTTCCTAAAAATAAGCCGGAACTTATAGATGTTCCGAAGTATAAATTCTTAACCATTGAAGGAGAAGGAAATCCCAATAGTGAAAGCTTCGCCGAATACATTGCCGTCCTATATGCTTTGTCCTACGGAATAAAAATGAGTCCCAGAAAGGGAATTGAAACCAATGGCTTTTATGATTATACAGTGTATCCACTTGAAGGAATATGGGACATTAATGAAGAGGCAAAAAAGAATTTTAAAGGAACTATCAATAAAGACGACCTGGTCTTTAAGCTCATGATACGGCAACCCGGTTTTGTAACTACAGACCTGGTGGACAAGATCCGTGCTATGACAAAGGAGAAGAAGCCTCATACATTGTTGGACAGCGTTCTATTTGAAGAAATTGAAGATGGAAAGTGTATCCAGATGTTGCACTTGGGAAGCTATGATGATGAACCCAAAAGCTTCAAGATCATGGAGGATTTTGCTACAGATTCCGGGCTCAAACGAGTATCGAAAGTGCACCGGGAAATATACCTCTCTGATGTTAGAAAAGTCCCTCCGGAAAAACTTAAAACTGTTTTGCGATTTCAGGTAGAGGATCTGAAAGCTTAAAGAATGAACTGCCTTCATAGGAATTGTGTATTTTTGCATCCTGTATTACACAATGATCTACAACGATACCATAGCAGCATTAGCAACACCTGCAGGAGCAGGTGCCATAGCCGTTATCCGGCTTTCCGGTGATGATGCCATTGCCATTGCATCCGGGATGTTTACATCGGTTTCGGGCAAGGAATTGTCAAAACAGAAAACACATACGGTACACCTGGGGCATATTGTTGATGGTGAACGGGTGATCGATGAAGTATTGGCGACCATTTTCAAAGATCCAAATAGTTATACCGGTGAAGATGTGGTAGAGTTTTCCTGCCACGGAAGTCATTATATCCAGCAGGAAATACTACAGTTGGCCCTTCGGAAAGGATGTCGTATGGCCACCCCGGGAGAGTTTACCTTACGGGCTTTCTTAAACGGAAAGATGGACCTCAGCCAGGCTGAAGCCGTTGCCGACCTTATCGCAAGTGATTCTGAAGCTTCACACCAACTGGCCATTCAGCAGATGCGTGGTGGTTTTTCCAACGAGATAAAAAGGCTTCGGGAGGAATTATTGAATTTTGCCTCCCTTATTGAACTGGAACTGGATTTTTCTGAAGAAGATGTAGAATTTGCGGACCGTGCCGCTTTTCAGAAATTAATATCGAAGATCACCCAGGTATTAAAACGCCTGATAGACTCTTTCGCTACCGGAAATGTCCTTAAGAACGGAATTCCCGTTGCGATCGTAGGTGAACCCAATGTGGGGAAATCCACCTTACTGAATGCGCTTTTAAATGAAGAGCGTGCTATTGTAAGTGATATTGCCGGAACAACACGGGATACCATTGAAGACGAAATAAATATTGGCGGTATAGGTTTCCGCTTTATTGACACCGCAGGAATACGCGAGACCGTAGATAAAATTGAAGGTTTGGGTATACAAAAGACCTTTCAGAAAATGGAACAGGCGCAGGTAGTTGTTTTCTTAGTAGATAGTGTTCAGTTGGCAGTAGGCAGCGAGGCTATAGACGTTATAAAAATTGAAATTGAAAAAATAAAAAACAAGTTTCCACAAAAGCAATTGATCGTTATTGCTAACAAAGTAGATCAACTTACTAAGCCCCAAATCTCACAGCTTACAACTCACATCCCACAGCTACATGTCCTTTCGGCAAAAACAGGAGAAGGTGTTGAAGATCTCAAGACCACCCTACTCGACTTTGTAAATACCGGAGCCTTACGCAATAATGAGACCATCGTGACCAATTCGCGCCACTATGATGCGCTCCTGAAGGCCCTGGAAGAGATCCAAAAGGTACAGGAAGGTATTGACAGCGGTTTAAGCGGTGACCTGCTGGCCATTGATATTCGACAGGCGTTGTATCATTTTGGAGAGATCACAGGTGAGATCACCAATGATGACCTGCTGGGGAATATTTTCGCTAATTTTTGTATTGGGAAGTGACTTTATCCAATAGAAGGAGAATAATAAAATAATGGTTAAACCTACATTGGCCTAATTTGATATCTACTTCTTAATCATACTGTCCAGGATATTATAGAGGCAAAATGCAAAGTGAAGAATCTTGTTTCAAAGAGATTCCGATCCCGATGGTTATCGGGATCGGAATGACAATGAACGACAATAGAGACAAAACTGTCATTCAGAGCAAACGCAGTGCAGTGAAGAATCTTGTGCAAAAGAATTCTAAATACTATTCCTTTTATAGCTTAAAGGCGTTTGTCCGGTAGCTTTTTTAAAAATATCATAAAAGGCTGATTTAGAATTGAATCCGGCTTCCAACCCTATAGCTGTAATGGTATATCTTGAAAACTCCGGATTGGTAAGATATCTTTTTGCTTCACTAACTCTAAGGGAATTGATATAACTGGAATAATTTGTGTTAAGTTCCTTTTTGATAATTCTAGATAAATGACTGGGGCTTATTTGCAACCGTTCTGATATAGTATGCAGGGTTAATCTTGGATCTAAAAATAATTTTTCATCCAATAACAATTTTTGAAAAGCAATAATGTAGTTGTTTTTAGATTTACTTTCTATAAATGGACCTTTATTCTCTGCCTGATATTCCCTTATCCGTTTACGCTGTTCTATAATTCCAAATTTGTAAATTCCTACATGACCTAGCCAATAGATCATTATTGCAATGGCTATCCACAAAGAATAGAACGAGACATTACTTTCCGGCACAAAAATGTTACGATAGGTAAGATATGCCCAGAGCAAAGTGCCTATTAAAATAGCTATTAAAGTATTTGCCAACCAAGTAAGGCGAGAACGTATAACGCTGTGGTTAAATTTGGTGTTTTCTTTTCTGTAGGAGTGAACTTTGGTGATGATTTTTATTAACAAAACTATTGAGAGTAATACCGAAAAAATTTCAATGAACCTTACTATGTATACAAATTTTTTAAACCAAAAGGCTGTGTTAATGTTTAAAATAAAAAGAATCCGAAATGCTATGGTAAGTAGTAAGAAAAAAAGAAACGGGACTAATAATAATTTTTCAAAGCGTGTTATCTTTTCTAAAGGATGTAAAAAATGATAAACATACATATAGATGAGTACAGGTATTAAAGCAGCAAATGGTAAATAAACATACAAATACATACTATACAAGGACATAAGCCCAATATCCGGAAGAATATATTGTAGGTTTCCAAGGGAATAGGATAACACTAAACAGCTTAAAAGAAAAGTACTGGTAGAATTGAATTTTTTTATAGTAAATACCAAAAAAGAAAAAATAAATCCTTGCACGATTCCGGCAAGTATAATGATATTGTAGATGTTAAATGTCATAGGTAAGGAGTAGACATCACTAAAGATAAAAAATGTTTTGCAAAAGAAAGGCTTAAAAACAGGAACAAACCTAAGAGTAGCACAATGGCAAAAGGGTTTCAAGATGTTTATTAATTAGCGCTAAAATTTATTGTATGTAAGAGAAGGTGGGTTAATTAACTGCCTTTTATTTTTTTGTAATGGGGAAAGAGAACCCAACTTCAAAGTTCAAACTGTTATACCCCTTATTGGGATAATTTAAGCCCGCATTAGATACGTGCCTGAAACTTAACCTTAGATCAATTAATGCCATGGGTAAGATATGGATGTTACATCCTAATGCAATGATGTCTGAAAAAGACATGCCACTATTTAATCTTTCTGTTTCCGTATTGGAAAATGTGGGGCCAATACTCCCTAAAAAATAGGAACTCAATACTTCTCTAAAAAGGGAAAGATTTGCCTTAAGACCAATATTAAGAGCAAATTCATGAATTGTTCTTGTTTGATGGTGTTCAAACTCATAGGTTCTATCAATTGTAGTATAGTATTGGCTCGTATAAAATGAAGGTTCTATATTTAGTGAGAGTCCTATTTTTCTTTTTTTGAAAAAACAGTACGTGATTTGAGCCTTATAGAATTTCGTTTCATAAAAATAATTGGCCGATTCAAATAAAAAACTTTCTTGTGTTCCCGAACCTGAAATGAATCCAATTCTCAAAGGATAGTTTTCAGTGGTTTTAACTTGTGAGTAATTGTAAAAAACTGAAAAAAATAAAGCTACAATTAGAAATCTCTTTGGATTGAACCAAATGTTGAGCCGATTCATCATATTTTGCTTATAGTAATCCTTGATTCATATAAAATGTAACAGTGATAAAAAGCAGATTGACTAGTTATGGTGAACCTGGTTGGGTGATTTAAATTTAATTGTAGGGATTAGTTTTAGATTCCTGAATTTTGGAATTATCAAAAATTAGGACTGATTAAGCAAAGGAATATGACAACAAGGGACGACACTCTCATTTAGAGCAAACGCAGTACAGTGAAGAATCTTTTGTGAGAGCGATTCCTTGGTTCCCTCGGAATGACAATGAATGACAAAAAGAAAGATCATGTCATTCAGAGTGAAGCGTAGCGAAACGAAGAATCTTTATGCAAAGAGATTCCTCACTCCGTTCGGAATGACAATTGGGAATGACAAAAGGAGTGACAAAGTGAGCTTACTCCAGCTTATCGGCCTCCTTCACACACGTCTCCAAATCTTTCTTCAAGGCCTCCCTGGCTTTAGGGTGATGATCTGCTGGGGAATATCTTCGCGAATTTTTGTATTGGGAAATAATTACGTTGTCACTTCTTAATAAATACTAGCCACTAGTACACTTTCTCAATAACAGCTTACTTTATTTTCTTAAAATTACGTATAAACACCTATAGGACAGCAAATTAGGCAATCATACCTTTATTAAAATTTTCATCTGCAACGGTTCAATAAAAAAGTCGGTCCTCTAACGTAGATAATAATAACATAAATCAACTCCTATGTATATCAATCACTCTACAACCCACTCCACTACCCCAATAAATCATAAAAAACAATTTGGAAGCTCCAAATTGAGCGCTACCTTGACGCTAGTCCTATTTCTTTGCCTTACCTGTCAATATGTCTATGGACAAACGGGTACTACTGAAGGATCTAGTAGCGGGAACAACAATGTTGTATATGTAAAGAACAACGGTTCGACGGGTGGAGAGGAAAATTCCTTTCTGGGAAAAAACGCTGGTGATAGTAACAAAGGAAGCTACAATAGCTTTTTTGGCTACAAGTCCGGTTATAGCAACAAAGCCGATTATAATACTTTTATGGGCTATGAATCCGGGTATTCCAATAATGATGGACAATACAATGTCTTTATCGGTAATAAGTCCGGTTATAGCAACAAGGATGCGGTTAGTAACAACTTTGTAGGTTACAAAACCGGGTATTTAAACGTCTCCGGTCAATACAACAACTTTATGGGTAATGAAGCCGGTTATTCTAATGTTTCCGGAGAATATAACAACTTTATAGGCTCATTCGCCGGTTATAAAAATACCGCCAGCCGTAATAACTTCATAGGTGATAAAGCAGGTTATAGCAATACTACGGGAACATATAATAATTTCCATGGCCATAATGCCGGTTATAATAATACTACGGGTAATGACAACAACTTTATAGGATATAGAGCGGGCCATTCCAATACATCCGGTGGTCAAAACACTTTTATAGGCTCTGGAGTAGGTTATGCTAATACAGGTGATCAAAACATTTTTATAGGCTATGAAACAGGTTATACTAATACAGGTGATCAAAACATTTTTATGGGATACCAAACCGGTTATTCAAATACTTCCGGAAGCTGGAACAATATTATTGGGGTTTTTGCCGGAAATAAGAACACAACTGGTAGTCACAATACTTTCTTCGGGCACTGGGCCGGTTTTACAAACTCGACCGGTGGTGTCAACAATTTCATAGGATACGAAGCGGGTAAATCCAATACTACAGGTGCATCAAATAATTATTTGGGTGCAATGGCAGGTTATAGTAATACAACCAGCTCGTTCAACAACTATGTTGGATACGGGGCAGGTGGTTATGCGACAGGCGATAAAAACAACTTCATCGGCTATGAGGCCGGGTACACGAATACAGGTAGTGGCAACGTCTTTATAGGCTACAGAGCCGGTGCAAATGAAACAGGCTCTAATTTATTATATATCGCTAATTCCGATACATCGGACCCCTTGATCTGGGGTGATTTTTCCACCGGTAAGGTCGTTACCAACTCCATCCAGGTAACTCCAAAAACCTGGTCGAACGGTGTTTTTAATAAAGACTATGATCTCGATCCATTAGAGGAAGTGGCACAATTCATTCAGAAGAACGATCACCTGCCAAACCTTCCCTCTGAGGCAGAGGTACTGGAAAAAGGAATTGATCTGGGTCAAATGAATGCCCTTCTTCTGCAAAAAATAGAAGAACTCACACTCTACATCATTGAACTTAAGGAAGAAACCAATTCGCTCAGAGAATTAATTGAAGACAAATAGAAAAGCCCTTAAGAAATTCAAACGAGGGAAAAAGCGCTGGAACACAAGAAAATTATCAATGTAACCAGAATTTAGCCAAAGTATTACTTCTTTATAAATCTCTTGATAAAAGTTTGCCCGTCTATAGAAAGCTGTACAAAGTAAATACCGTTACTTAGCTGAGATACATCAATCGTTGTATTTTGAGTTTCTTTGACAAGACTTCCCTGTAATGAAAATATCTTTACATATTGGATCTCTTTTTCCGTTTTAATGTTTAGGAGGTCTTCCGCAGGATTTGGATACATAGCTATGGATCCGGCATCAAATTCTTCAGTATTCAAACTGGGATCGATTATAATTCTTCTCAACCGGGTAGATTCACTTACATACATAATATTTTCATCCGGCGAGAGTTCAATTCCCAAAGGATTGTTGAATTGAGCAACACTTATATCTCCATCCTGATATCCGGCAGTGGTTCCTGCAAAAACTGTTGCCTGTCCAGATGCATCGATCTTATAGATCTTATCATCTGCTGCAGAGGTTCCATATATACAAGAATCCTGCTGTCTAAAGACCATGTGTCCAAAACCAATCCCAAGGTCTGCCCATAGCTGTATGGCGCCGGTTACAGGGTCTACTTTGTAGAACTTATTTTGGGAGGATACTATCAACTCTCCCTGGTCATTAAAAACAATGGCCTGAAACCTAAAAAGGACCGGATCATCTACCAAAACATATGAAACTCCGGAAGATGTGATCTTATGTATCTGATGCCCGGAATACGTAGGCGGGGCCCCAAAATTTGAAACGTATATATTATCGCTTTGGTCAATAGCTATACCGGCAGGCCCGTCCAGACCGGTCGCAATAGTGGTTACCTGATTGGTACCTATATCTATTGTTGCAACCGTATTGTTGTCATAGTTTGTAACTACAAAAAGGCCATCCGATTTTTCGTCTATATCTATTGGCCCAAAAACACCTGTTAGATACGCAAAGTCAAATGTTCCGGATGCGATATCGTATTTACCTATTTCATTACCGTTCTGTAGTCCCCCGGAAGTTGTATATACGTTCCCCAGGTCGTCTACATAAAGTCCGTCTTTGATTTTTGAATGTGTGGCAACAGTTTCTACTATCTGTGCATTAACTTGTATAAAACATAAAAGGAGCGTAAAAGTGATTATTTTTTTCATAGCATTCTAATTTTATCATTTGTAAAATCAAAAATATAGAGAGGGTACCGACCCTTTTTAAAAATAGGACTGATAAAATGCTGACTTTTTTCTGAACAATCCATTTAAACAAAAAAACAGTAAGGGATATTTTTAAATAAATATTATACTTGTCAATCGCTTGGAAGAATGCTAATTTTATAGAATAGATCAAAGCTTATTAATGAACGGTAACAATAAAAAATGGGTTGTATATCCTGATAAACGCAGGTTGGTAAGTGGCTCTACAGAGCTCAAACTGGAGCCCATTGTATGTAAAGTTTTGTTGTGCTTAATTGAGCATAACGGGCAAACTGTTTCCAAAGCTTATTTAATGAAACACGTATGGAAGGACACCATTGTTACCGAACACTCTTTAAATAAAATTATCTCCAAACTAAGAAAGGCTTTTAACGATTCTCCAAAGAATTCCAAAGTCATAGAGACGATCTCGAAAAAAGGATATCGCCTGTTGATCCCCATAGAAATAGCAAATGAGCAAAATAACATTGGTCAAAAGGCAAAAGGAAACAGCTCTAAAAAAATATTCTATGGTGTGGTTTCCATATTGGCAATAGGCTTTTTGATCTATCTTTTTTATTTTAATACACCTGCCACCGGTAAGGAGAGCACAAAATTATCGGTGTCAAATATAAGTGCGATCACAACCTCCAAAGGGGTAGAAGTAATGCCTGATTTTTCGAGTGACGGACAACAATTGGCCTATGTAAAATATGAGGAGGATTTTCAGTCCTCCAATTTGCATATACAACAGATCAATACCAATTCGGTTACCGAAATTACCAATGATCTCGATTTTGAATTCTCTCCAAAATTTTCACCTAATGATCAACACCTCGCTTTTTATAGCCTGACAAAAGATGGCAGGTCCAGTATTTGCACTATTTCATCAAAAGGAAAAAACAGGCAAGAGATCACCGAAATAACTACTACTGTACCAAAGGGGCTGGACTGGTCCCCGGATGGAAAAAAACTGGTTTTTACAGATTTTGTACCGGAGACCCAGACCTATGCCATATTTATGTATGACCTGGAGGCTCATACCCAAAGACAACTTACATTCCCCGATATTGGGATGTTAGGAGATGAATTTCCGGTCTTTTCTCCTGACGGAAAAAGAATAGCATTCATTAGAAGGGAGACAAAGAAAATTACCACTATCGGGATCATCGATCTTTCCAATGCTCAAAACCCTGCCATATCAATACGTACAGACTTTGAACTAAAGCGAACAAATGGCTTGAGTTGGACGACTGATGGTGATGGTATTATATATTTTACATATGCGGGAGGAAGTTATATTCTGAAAGTTAATCATCTGAACGGAGAGAAAGAGCAGGAACTTTATCAAATTACCAATAATTCATTCAGTAAAGACCCTGTGATTTCAAGTGACGGAAGACATATGGCCTTTGTTCAATTTGATATTGTCGTAAATGTTTATAAAGCAAATGTATCCCCAGATAGTATTGTAAATAAAGAAGTGTTCATACAATCTACCCGAACCGACTCTGATATAAATATTTCCGGCGATGGGTCGAATGTTCTATTTTCTTCAAATCGTTCCGGATTCTATAACTTGTGGACCTCTGACTATAAGGCGCAAGGGCAAACACAAATAACCGATATTGACCAACCCAATAAGATAAAGGCCAAATGGTCACCCGATGCGTCAAGAATTGTTTTTTCGCTTTTAGAAGGTAGTCAGCAACCCGTGTATATAATGGAAATGCCAAACGGATTACCAACCAAACTTGTTGATCATGGTTTGCATCCTTCTTTTTCGGCAGACGGAGAATGGATATACTTTGGAGACAATAGTGGAGAATTTTCAGAAATAAAAAAGATCTCTTTAAAAAACAAAGAGGTTCTAAGCACTCCACTAAAAACCAGTAACCACGCCATGGAAGCACATGATGGGCGGTCTATATTCTTTCTAAAAGAAAATCAGGATGGAATCTGGCAAATGGATAAAAAAGGGAAAGAAACAAAGATCATTGATGCTTTCCGTGATGATGGCCAATCAAACTGGACCATTACTGCCAATGGCATATACTACATTCTATATGATAAAAGTTACACTCCCAGTCTTTACTATTATGATTTTTCAAACGCTTCGGCCCATAAAATAAATGGACTGTCTGAAACTGCGCATTTTGTCATGGGAATGAGTATTTACGATGAGGATATCTATTATACTGTAAGTAACGAATCTGAAAGTGATATCTTAGTATTGGAATTGAATTACCAGTAACTACCAACTTTGCCGATTTCAATATATAATTTACCCCCTTCCAAAAATCAATGATCCTTGAAAGAGGGTGAAAAAATTAAACACTTCGTTGACTATAGTTTCAGCAATAACCTGGTCCTTTTTACATCTCCATCAACGATTACTTTTAAAAAATAAATTCCGAAGTCCAAATACCCTAAGTTGTAGTTGAAATGATTTTGACCGGATTCCAACTGCTCCTGGGATTCGAACACTTTATTTCCATAAAAATCATACACGGCCAGATTTGCTATAGTTTCCTTATTGGATCTTAATCGCACATGTATATTTTCACTGAAAGGATTTGGATTTACTCGTAAACGGGTAATAAATACTTCATTTGAGTTTTCACAGGATCCCAAAGTGGCTCCATGGTTCAAATGGTATTGAACCGCCCAGGCCGGAATACAGATCGTATGCCCGTTATGGCAAACTTCCACTTTGGGCCAGTTTGGATTATTCCCGCAGCTAACATCAATAACTTCTACTTCTATATTGGCCATAGAGGTACATCCGTTTGCATCTGTTACCGTAACCGTATAGGTCGTTGTTTCTTCCGGGCAAACTTCTAAAGTAGTAGTAGTATCTCCTGTATTCCATTCATACGTATAAGGCGCCGTACCTCCTATTACAGCAATTACTTCAAGTGTAGTACATGATGCCGGTTCATACCCCATATATACTGTAGTGTTTTCTGAGGTCATCATCTCAATTGGGTCCGGTTCTTCAATTAAAAATAGCTCTACAAATTCAGCTCCCAACGCATCAGTAACAGTTACAAAATATTCTCCTGCTGCAAGTCCAACCGCAGTTGCTGTCGTTTGCCCGTCGTTCCAATCATAGGTATAAGGAGCTATTCCTCCCGAAACCGATATCGTAGCCGTTCCATCCGTTCCTCCGTTACAGCTAACATTTGTAGACGAAGTGCCAAGTAGCTCAAATTGTTTTAATTGGAAACGTGCAGATACCGGAAAATGATCTGAAATAGTATTGGTATACTGATTATCATAAAACTCATAATGAACCCGAACAGACTCATCAATGTAATTGTCATTCAATTCATCTGTAACCGATATATGATCTATCATGTTCTCTCTGAAAACAAATGACCTGAATCCATCATCACTCAAAGCTCTTGAAACAATATTGTAATTAATGGTATCATCTGAATATTCTTCATAGGTAGTGATGGTTGTTGCAACATCTGCAACCGTTTCATCTACATCATCATTATAATCACCTAGCAAAATAAGGTTTACACTGGGATAATTTGCATCCAGGCTATCTTTCAGAACTTCCACATCGTATTTACGCATGTCGTATCGGTTTTGAGCCTGGCTACTGCCATTAGCTCTGGCGTGCAGTGCAACTATATTATACTGTTCCGTTTCGCCGCCAACCGTAATATCCGCTGTCATTAAAAAAGGCAATCGCCCACTGGCATAAAAACGGTCTGTAGTGCTGGGGTAACCTACCAATGCCGAATCATCACCTCCATTATACAATGGATGAATAGATTCTAATAGTATTTTAGTACTGACCGGACTTACGGTAGACGTATTGTAGATAAAACCTATTTTTTGTTTTACACCCGGGTCATTAGGCCTGGAAACTGCTGTGGAAAGCACATAATCATAGCCGGGTAATTCATTTACCATCTGTTCAAACAAAACATCATCTGCTATCTCCTGAACGGTATAAATATCTGCGTCCAGTTCGAGGATCACAGATTTAACTGCTTCTTTCTGAATTGTATCTGACATTGGATCACCGGCTGCGGGAGAGTTCGATTCATCACCAAACCATTCTATATTCCAGGTAACGATATCCAAAGTCTTATCATTTGGTACATCAATTGGAAGGGTTGGAGAAACATAGGGTCCGGCACAGGACATATCTGTTCCCATACGAGGTAACAATTGATAGATTTCAAAAAACCTGCCCACTACCCCTACAATCTCATCACAGCTCTCCGGTTGCCCTAAGCCCACTATTTCCGCAACATCATTATCTATACGCAGTTCTCCTGTTCCGCTTAGGTCACTTAATATATAGTTTGAGTTCCCAAAAAGGATATCGCCCGGAGTAGGAAATGCAGGGTCCAAAATACGTACCAATTTGGCCGGGTGGTTGGCCAATTCGGATAAAGTAATAGTCAATGGCTCAATAGCTTCATTAGGTGCTCCATTATTTTCTACAGAAGTGACCGGACTGATCTGTACCTGATCATTGAATACGCTTCTCGTTCCGGTAACAGTGATAGAATCTCCAATTGTAAAAATACCGTCTCCATGAACCAATTCATCGAAGATGGCAATTCCCGCAGTATTATCCTGAATGTATGCAGAGCCGGAGAATTGGTCTGAAACTGTTAACACTCCACTGATCGTTACCAATTCGCCTGCAGTTGTATTTCTTGCGTCTAATATAGATATAGGGTCCGGTGGCGGAATAATAGCTCCGTTTTCTGTTCCCGGTGTCGGAGCAGCTTGGGTATAAGTAGCAGTATTTCTGGCTCCTCCCGAACCATTGGGAATACGCTGTGAAGAATCTCCATCCTTATTACCTAATTCTCCTTCGTTTATTTGAGCTTGTCCGGCATTCAATAACACTAAAAGCCCTGCATCATCCGCATCGTTAGTGTCGTACACAAGTGCATCAATAAGGCCGGCAGTTGTAACTGCTGTCCCGGAGGGGAAATCTGTAGCATTTCCGGCATACAATGCCACTGCATCTGCCCCGTTTTGTAATCCATTACTTGGGATTACCAATCCAACATTAGGGACATCCACATTTCCAATCACAAAATATCCTTCGGCATTGGTTGTGAATCCATCCAGATCAAGAGCATTATAACTTGTGTCACCATTTCCATTATACAGGACCAGAACGAAACCTGACAATGATGTATTTCCGGTTCCGCCGTCAAATAATTCAACAAATTCCATAGTATCGGTCCCTGCGGTATCTGCATCAACTTCGTTTATGATCAATGTAACCGGATCTGTAGCATTCGTGTTAGAAGCTCCGGGAGTAGGAATTGCCTGTACATAGGTAGAGGTATTTCTGGCCCCTCCGGATCCGTTTGTAAATCGTTGTAATGAGTGGGTATCTTTATCTCCGGCTCCTCCTTCATTTACCTGTGGTTCTCCAGGATTCAATAAAACCAATAGGTCCGGGTCATCACTATCATTGGTGTCATAGACCAAAGCATCTATAAGATCGGTGGTTGTCACGGCAGAACCATTTGGGAAATCTGTGGCATCTCCCGTATATAATCCTACAGCATCTGCCCCGTTTTGCAATCCATTGCTTGAAAATACAATTGAAACATTGGGTACTGCTGCGTTTCCAATTACAAAATAGCCTTCGGCACTGGTCGTTTGTCCGTCCAGGTCGTAAGCGGCATAACTCAGATTATTAGAACCGTTATAAAATACCAGTACGAGTCCGTCCAAAGCAGAATTCCCTACACCTCCGTCAAATAATTCGACAAACTCCATGGTATCGGTCCCGGCAGTATCTGCATCCAGTTCATTAATAAGAAAATCCGGAGCAACTACCGGTTCTACATTTTCTTCTCCGGGTGTTGGTACAAGTTGCGTGTAAGTAGACGTATTTCTTTCGCCTCCCGAGCCATTGGGAATACGTTGTGAAGAATGGCCGTCTTTATCCCCGGCTCCATCTTCATTTACCTGTGGTTCGCCTGGGTTTAACAAAACCAGTAGTTCCGGATCATCACTATCATTGGTATCATAGACCATAGCATCTATAAGGTCGGTGGTCGTAACGGCAGAACCATTTGGGAAATCTGTAGCGTCTCCCGTATATAATCCTACTGCATCTGCCCCGTTTTGCAACCCGTTGCTTGGAATCACGATCGAAACATTGGGTACTGCCGCGTTTCCAATTACAAAATAGCCGTTAGCATTGGTTGTTTGTCCGTCCAGGTCGTAAGCGGCATAGCTTAGATTATTGGAACCGTTATAGAATACCAGTACCATTCCGTCCAAAGCAAAATTACCTACACCTCCATCGTATAGTTCAACAAATTCCATAGTATCGGTTCCTGCAGTATCTGCATCAACTTCATTTATGATCACTGTAACCGGATCTCCATTTGCTTCTCCGGGTGTTGGAGCAAGTTGCGCATAAGTGGACGTATTTCTTTCACCTCCCGAACCATTGGGAATACGTTGTGAAGAATGGCCGTCTTTATCTCCGGCTCCTCCTTCATTTACTTGCACCTGTCCGGCATTTAATAAAACCAGTAGTTCCGGATCGTCACTATCATTGGTATCATAGACCAGAGCATCTATAAGGTCGGTGGTTGTTACGGCAGAACCATTTGGGAAATCTGTAGCGTCTCCCATATATAATCCTACTGCATCTGCCCCGTTTTGTAACCCGTTGCTTGGAATCACGATCGAAACATTGGGTACTGCCGCGTTTCCAATTACAAAATAGCCGTCGGCATTGGTCGTTTGTCCGTCCAGATCGTAAGCGGCATAGCTCAAATTATTGGAACCATTATAGAATACCAGTACCATTCCGTCCAAGGCAGAATTTCCTACGCCTCCATCGTATAATTCAACAAATTCCATGGTATCCGTCCCGGCGGTATCTGCATCTAATTCATTAATTATAATAGAGGCCATGCAAGAGTCTTCATTTGGTATATCCTCAATAAGCTCAGCATTCGCTTCTATTTCTTTATTAGCGTCGGTAGGTGTACTGAACCCCTGCAAGGAGAATAGAAGAAACAGTGTTGGCAGAAATAATTTTTTTGTTAGGTAAGAGTATTTCATATGTTAGTTATTTAATTGGTTTTGTTAGTATAAAATTATCAGGTTCATGGCAAAACCTGAATGTTCAAACTGTTAAGAATACATTATTAAATTATATTCTTAATTGAAATGATCTATCAATTATTTACTGCTAAGACCACCATTGGATGGCCTTTTTGGGGAAATTAAATATGCGAAATCTATTGTGAGGTATTACACAAATCTAGTAATAAAAATCCTTACTCCAAAGTTCTATATTACTGAAGTTACTATAGAACCTGTTTCTCTAAAAAGAATATTTATATGATACTCCTCCTCCTATAATAGTATCTACCAAATTGCTGAAATCTACACCCCCAATTAGTGTAAATGTTCCATATTTAATAGTACTATAGCTTCCGGATATATAGTTATGCCAATTCTTTGAATTTGGATTCATGGGAACCCTATAGGTTCCAAGGTTTATAGCATAAGAGGACTTAAGGATCCAGTCGATCTTTCTAAAACTTCCTGATACTCCAAAATGATGCACACGTACCCTATTACCAATAATTGGTGAATTGGCCCCGGAAATCTCAAGTTCGGGGTCTATCATGATAAATGGCACCCCTATAATGTTGCCTTCATATGCCCAACCGCTTCTGTACAAACTATTTGAAAAGTAATTATCGAAACCGCTATCCTGGGATCTGCCACTTTGGTCCGCTGTGTCTATATATTCGTATACAATAGAAGAAATCACTTTTTTATTAGTGGGCTGATAATAGATTCCCCAGACACCATCGGGAAAATTAGCCCAACGTGTTCCGGAACCGTCTTCAAACGGATGTTCATGGTAAACAGAGAAGTCTCCCACATTGGTTCTGAATTCATAATCCAATAAAAAGGTTCCCAAATGATTTCCAAGAGCATTGACTTGCTCTCCTACAACATTGGTTTCCGTAGATTTTTTAGCGAAAAACACATCTATAAATGCATCCAGATCATCAGGAAGTTCTCCAAATACCGGAGAGGTTCCTCCCCATTGCGCAAAATGTTGTAGCCTTAAGGTAAGTTTGTGTTTTTCATTAAATCTTGTGATAAGACCTATTCGCTTATAATGAACTCGCGTATTGTCCACATATCTGTCATCATTTAAGCTATAGTGAGCAATTCCCCAATCTATTCCAAAAGTTTCAGAGATTTTAACAGGCTTGTTCGCTTCCAAAATCAATCCCGGTATAGGACGTGCGTTTTGTGACCACAAAAAGTTCTTATTGGTAGCTGAGAGTCCGTCAATACGTGTATCATGTCTTTTTGCACCCACAGTTGCGTTCAACCAGTTATTCTGAAACTTAACATAGAGGTCCCGGCGTTGAAGTTCATCTGTAACACCATCTCTATAGAAATAGCCTAAACCAGCCTCTAAACTGGCATTTTCGAAATGGTAAACGCCTTTAACAGCAGCTGTTCCGGAAAAATTAGTTTCGGGGGCAAATGAAGTATTTGTATTGGCGTACATCCAAAAAGGAAGGCTTTCTTCATTAGAACCAACTCCTGTTACCTCAATAGTCCCGTCCACTTCTATATTCTGAGCAGTCACAACTAATGTGCTCAATAGAAAAAAAATAGCTTGCAGGCTTTTCATAAACAGCAAAGGTTATTTTTAGTGTTTCCGGTGAAAAAATTCAGAGGGCTATCTTTTTAAAAAGCGGTTCAGCCAACTCTTTTTCTCATTTGAATATGTGTATCCATATTTATTTCCATACCCAAAATTACTCATGGAAACGCTATTTAAAACAACAGCTACATTTGATAATCGTCCATCACTAATTGTGTCTTTCGGGAAGCCCAACAAACGTTTGTCGGTATATCCGGCACGAACAACATATAACATGATATCTGCTAAATTATTAATAAGAATTGTATCTGTTACCAACATCGAAGGGGCTGTATCCACAATTACATAGTCAAACTTTTGTTCCAGTTCTTTAAACAAGGTAGTTGTACGTTCCTGCATTAACAATTCTGCAGGGTTTGGAGGAATAATCCCAGAAAGTACAATTGACAGGTTTTCGTTGTATTCACTTTGCCAGGAAAGATCGTCAATTGTAGTTGTTTCATCAATAATAAACTCAGTAATTCCTCTATTCTTCCTGTATTTTTCCGGTAAATACCTGTGTAACTGTGGGTTTCTTATATCTGCACCTACAAGAACAACTTTCTTACCTGTGAGTGCCAAAGTTAATGCCAGATTAAAAGCTATAAATGTTTTTCCTTCTCCCTTAATAGTAGATGTGACAAAAATAGTTTTTGTTTTCCTGGTTGTATTATTTACAAACAGATACTGAAGGTTAGTACGAAGAATCCTAAAGGATTCCGCTAAAATACTCCTGTCATTATGTTGAATGAGTTCCTCGTCGCTCTTTTTTAGTTTTGGAATTTCACCTATCAACATTGTTTTAGTAAGTACACGCTCTATATCTCTTCTATTCGAAACTTTGGTATTCAATAAAAAGAAGGCGTACAACCCAACAAAAGGAATCAATAGTCCGGCCAGTAAAGCACCCAGATAAATAAGGGACCTGTTGGGACTCACAGGAGCTTTACTGCTATAGGCCCTATCAACGATCTTTGCCTTTGGTGCAGTAATTGCCAAAGAGATAGATGCTTCTTCACGTTGTTGTAATAAGAACAAATACAACTGTTCTTTGATGGTTTGTTGGCGTTCGATCCCCCGGTATAATTTCTCTTTGGTAGGGACCTGTGCTATTTTGGAATTAAGTGTTGCTTCCTGAAAATTCAGATCTCGCATCGAAATTTTAAGAGCATTGCTCGTATTTTGCAGACTGCTTAAAATATTAGAGCGAAGTTGATCAATTTGTGTATTTACATTAACAACTACCGGATTCTTTGCCGTAGACGTTTTTAATAATTTATTTCTCTGTAATATTAATTGATTATAATTATTAACTGCCTCTCCTATTTCTTGTCCGTCTAAACCTATATTGGCAGGTAACAGATCATTATTGGACGATTTCTCCATATAATCTATCATCGTATTTGCCAGCTCCAGTTGTGTAGCTATTCCGGATTGCCGCTTATTATACTCACTTGCATTTTCCAGGATGAGTTGTGCTTCAGTTTCAATATCGGTAAGGCGGTTACTACTTTTGAACTGTTCCTTATTTCGTTCTACCGAATCAAGTTCTCTTGTAATGATCTCTAAACGAGAGTCGATAAAATTAGAGGTTTTTTGAGCCACCTGTCCTTGATCATGAATAGCATCCTTATTATATTGAAATATAAGCTCATCTATAAAATCTTCTGCCTTTTTTGGCACCGGAGACTGCATACCTACATTTACAACATTACTATTCTTAATGTCGTTGGCAACAGATATCCTTCTTTGGTATGAAAGTGCAACACTTTCTACAGGCCTATAGGTTACCGAAATGGTTTTACCTTTATAAGAATCAAATGCCTCGGGGTCGTCCAATACCGGTAAAACTGTAATATCTCCAAAAGGAAGAGAAACACGTTCGCCAAAAGTATGTGTCACCTTGTTAGAACCTGAAACATTTTCTACAGTATATTCGGTAGACGATAATACCTCAAAAAGTAATTTTGGTACAGCCGTGGTCCTCGTGCTATCGGCAAAAGAAAGATATTGAACTATAAAAGGTTTGTACTCATATAATTCGGAAGCTTTTATAGTTCCTACAGTTTCATAAGTGATATTAAGATTGAGTTCTTTAACTACTTCAGATATGATCCTTTTAGAATTAAGTATTGCCAGCTCATTTTCAATTTTACTTGTATTAATATTTGAAAAAAAGCCACCCAGATCTGTAAAAGCAGATAACTCCGAAGGTCCTCCCCCACTTCGCTCGTCTTTAATGATCACAATTGCATTACTCTGATAAGAAGGAGTTGAATAACGTAAGTAAATAAATGCACAAACCAGCGCAATCACCACTCCCGATATAAACCATATCCAATATCGCAGATATTGATCTACAAGATCGCGTAGTGAATTCTCTCTTAACTCTATATTAGGTTCATTCATAAGGCAAGTAGATTATCTGGTCAAGATTATTACGGTACTTAATACAATAGTCACCAAAGATAATAATGCAGGTACATCCGGCAAGAATCCAGACTTTTTCACTCCTTTTAAAGACGGTTCCACATATACAATATCGTTTTGTTTCAGGAAGTAAAAAGGGCTGCTAAAAAGGTCGGTTTGAGTAAAATCCATCCTGGCAACCTTTCGTTTCCCGTCTTCTTCTCTAATTATAACTATTTCGTTACGATTGCCATCTTCTGTAAAATCACCCGCAAGTCCGATAGCTTCAGGGAGTGTTACACGTTCGTCCTTAACGGTAAAGACGCCCGGGTTTTTTACTTCCCCCAATACTGTAATCTTAAAATTCATGATCCGCACATCTACAACAACATCTTTTATATATTCTGAGAGTTTGGCTTTTAGAGCAATCTCTACTTCTCCGCGTGTTTTTCCTCCTACTTTAAAATTTCCAAGTACAGGGAAGCGAATATCTCCTTCGGTATCAACTAAATATCCTTGTAATTCCGGGTTATTATTTCCTGCACTCTCTAATCCTGTAGTTCTCTCAAAAGGTTTTATAACTTCACTATCAATAGAGGAGATTGATATATACAGTATATCATTGGGCTCAATAATGGGTTCAAATTTTTGGTCAATGGTGGCCTGATCGAGCTTTTCAGCATCCTGAAAATAAAGAATTTGTTTTTTGGTAGCGCAAGAAATGAGGCTTAAAAATATAACTAGAAGTAAAAGTATTTTTTTCATTCGCTTTTTTAATAATACAAATATAGGTTATAAAATAAAAGTCGCTTATTAAACCCCCATTAGAAATGAAACTACTATTCTGCTTTAGCGATCTGAGACTTCTTAGGAGCATCCAACGCCTCAAATTCAGAATTCTCACTTATAAATTCCGGTACCATTTCTTTTAACAGCTCTACCACTTTTTCATTTTTTCGTTTTGTGGCAGTTTTTATTATATGTTTGATCTTTACCTTAAAATCATCAAAATTCACCAAAGGAACTTTTGTAATCATAATCTTAGGATGGTGCGTAGGTAAAGACGTAGATGTATCATTCAATAATTCTTCAAAGAGCTTTTCCCCCGGGCGCAATCCGGTGATCTTAATATCAATATCTACGTAAGGTTCCAAACCTGAGAGTCGGATCATCTTTTCGGCCAGATTCAAAATTTTAACCGGTTCTCCCATATCAAAAACATAAATCTCTCCTCCATTTCCCATGGTTCCTGCCTGTAGGACCAATTGACAAGCCTCCGGAATGGTCATAAAGTATCTAATAATATCTTTATGTGTTACCGTGACAGGCCCTCCCTGGGATATTTGTTTTCTAAAATGTGGAATTACCGAACCACTGGAGCCTAATACATTACCAAAGCGAGTGGTGATAAAACGGGTAGTCACTCCTTTTTCTTTCTGAAGAGATTGTACGTACATTTCTGCAACACGCTTCGATGCTCCCATCACGTTCGTAGGATTTACGGCCTTATCTGTCGAAACCATTACAAATTTATCTACGTTATAGTTTACGGATAAGATTGAAAGATTTACCGTACCCAAAATATTTACGTAGATAGCTTCGTGTGGATTTCTTTCAATTAACGGTACATGTTTGTATGCAGCAGCATGGTAAATAATATCAACCTCATATTTTGCAAACATCAAACCTAATCGGTACATATTACTAATATCTGCCAGCTCTGTGATAAAATTAAGCTTTGGGTAGTTGAGTTGGAGATAGATCTCAAGTTCGTGTAATGCAGATTCTGCCTGGTCCAGGATCACTACCAGTTCCGGTTTAAATTCGGCCAACTGTTTAACGATCTCACTCCCTATGGATCCTGCTCCACCGGTTACAAGTATTGTCTTTCCATCCAGGTCCTTTTTAATAATCTCATTTTCTATATTAATTGGAGTTCTTTCCAATAGGTCCTCAATATCAATAGGCTTTATCTGGTTTTTAATGTCTTCCTTTTTATTCCACTTTTCTAAACTGGGGACATTGAAAACCTCTATATTATTTGCAATACAATCTTCTATGATCTCATTCTTGCTTTTCCCCTTTAAAGAACCACTAATTATCAATACTCCGTCAACTTCCAGGGTTTCTAATGTCTCCGAAAAGCTTTTTTTAATTGGGATCACAGGTTTTCCCAAGATTTTAAACTTTTTAGAATCCAGGCTTTTAGTAATAAAACCTACCAACTGAAAAGGCATGTTGGACTCTGTTGTCAATGCTTTTCCCAAAGAGATGGTATGATCGTCTACCCCAATAATCGCAACTTTCTTCTTTAAGCTTCCGGCAGCTGTATTCCTCAAAAATTGATAACTTTCTTTTACTGCAACTCTAAAAAGCAACATAACTGTAAAAGACAGGAGCATATACAGCAGTATTGATGTTGTTAAAAACACCTTTCCCTCTCCGGTAAAAGCTGAGTGGGCCATATTGATCAATAACACAATCCCGGCAGTAGAAAATGAAGAGAAGGCAAGTTTTAAGATATCGGTAAACGTAGAATGGCGAATAATTCCCGAATATGTTTTAAAAACAAAGAAGAAGACAATATTTATTAATAAAATAGCAAAGCCCTGTACCGGAACTGATAGTATATCAAGGAATTTAATAGGCGTTCCCAGTAAAATGAAGTAAGTTAATAACAGGGAAGTTACAGCTATAAAAGTGTCGATCAAAATTACAATCCAACGGGGTAAATACCTTTGATCTAGTATTTTTAATTTATTGTCGCCTTTGTATAGCATATTGCTGATATGATTTGGGGGAATATCCTATGGTAAACAAATATACTTAATATCTATTGCATTTGTGCAATTTTACTACTAATCCTTTTAAGTTCCATTGGGTTTAAATTAGACCCTGATGGCAAACACAGGCCTTTTTTAAATAAATTTTCTGAAATAATCGTACCATAATAAGGCGCGTTTTCAAATATTGGCTGCAAATGCATGGGTTTCCATAGCGGACGGGATTCTATATTATCTTCTTCCAAAGTGACCCGGATCTTTTCCGAAGAAAGCCCATGAGCAGTTTCATCTACAGTAATGCAGGATAACCAGTGGTTGGAATACATATTCTCCGCAGGTTCGGAAAAAACAGAGACTTCCTCCCAATCTTGAAAAAGATCCTTGTAAAACAAATTCATTTTACGCCTCAGAGCCACATGGTGGTCCAGGACCTCCATTTGCCCACGACCTATCCCTGCACATATATTACTCAACCTATAGTTATAACCTATATGAGAATGTTGATAATGTGGCGCTTTATCACGGGCCTGAGTTGATAAGAAAATTGCCTTTTCTTTTATAGCATCATCCTTAGATACCAATGCTCCCCCTCCGGAAGTTGTTATAATTTTGTTACCATTAAAAGATAAAATCGAAATATCTCCAAAGGTTCCGCATTTCTTGTTATTATACGTACTTCCCAATGCTTCCGCACTATCCTCTACCAATGGAATTTCATATTTTTTTGATATCGCAATGATCTCATCCACTTTAAAAGGCATTCCATATAAATGAACCGCAATAATAGCTTTTGGCTTTTTCCCTTTAGATATCCTGTCCTTAATAGCTTCCTCCAAATGATCCGGAGACATATTCCAGGTATCTGGTTCGCTATCCACAAAAACAGGAGTTGCGCCCAAATACACAATAGGATTTGCTGTTGCAGAAAAAGTCATACTTTGGCAAATTACTTCATCATCCCTTTCCACACCCAGTATAATAAGAGCTAAATGTAGTGCTGCTGTACCCGAACTTAATGCCGCGACACGGCTATTTTCTCCTAAGTAATGTTCCAGATCCTTTTCAAATCCATTAACATTAGGGCCCAAAGGTGCCACCCAATTGGTTGAAAAAGCTTCATTTACATAGGTTTGCTCATTACCTCCCATATGTGGAGACGACAAATAGATCTTAGGGTTCATATCAATTATTATACTTTATTATAGTAGCGGGATTTCCATAGACTACTGCATGATCCGGAATATCTTTGGTCACTATCGCTCCTGCTCCAACCGTGACCCATTTTCCAATTTTTATTTCGGGTAAAATTACACTTCCGGCACCAATTAATGTGCCTTCTCCAATAGTAACCCCTCCAGCTACTGCAGCCTGTATCGCAATATGTACAAAGTCTCCTACAATAGCATTATGAGAAACCGCGGCATTATTGTTCACAATACAAAAATCTCCGATTAAAACCTCTGCGTCCAAAACAGCATTTGGGTGTACAAGAGTACCTTTCCCAATTTTCACCGATGGATATACTACAGCAGAATCGTGAACAAACGAAGGGAATTCTGCATTGAATTGCCGGGCTATTCTTTTTCGAACCTGGTTATCTCCTATTGTAATACAAAAAAACTCAGTTTGTAGCTTTGAGTTATCATACTTTGTTACGGGAACACCCAATATTTTCTTTTCGTCCGGAGTATCGTCCAATATTAAAGAAGGTAAAAACTCCTTTTGGCTTTTTATCAAAGCTACTGCTGCATAACAATGTCCGCCTGCTCCGTATAGGGTTATTTTTTTCATAGATTTTGGGTGCCTTTAAATCGTTCGGTTGTAACTGCATCTTCCGCATTGATGTCGCTTCTGGAAAAAACTTTTGCAAAGGTTTTTATCAAAATTGTACTATCCAGTACAAAGCTAATTTTTTTCACGTAGTAAATATCAAGTTCAAACTTTTTTTCCCAACTAATAGCATTTCTTCCGTTTACCTGGGCATAACCTGTAATTCCGGGCCTTACAAGGTGCCTTTGTTTTTGAAAATCGTTATACAAGGCTAAATATTCCGGTAATAAAGGCCTGGGGCCAACAATACTCATATCTCCTTTTATAACATTGATCAACTGTGGAATTTCATCTAAAGAAGTGGAACGAATAAATTTCCCTATACCGGTAAGCCGCTGTGCATCAGGAAGCAAGTTTCCATCCTTATCCTTAGCATTGGACATGGTCCTGAATTTAATGATATTAAAAATACGTTCGTTTTTTCCGGGGCGCTTTTGAAAAAAGAAAGGGTTTCCCTTCCCTGTAAAGAATAACAATATGGTAACTATACTAAATATTGGCATCAACGCCAAAAAAGCAATGGTGGCAACAAAAAAGTCGAGTATGGGCTTTACTACATTCTTGTACACAAGGCAAAGGTACTAAAGATTGTTTTGTAACATTTTGTATTCATTTAAAAGTATTTGCCAAATTTCTTTTTGGTCAAAACGCTCTGTGATTAAAGATCGGGCATTATTCTGCAAATTCGTATATAATGGCTTGTCTTCTAACAGTTTTTTCATAGCATCAAAAAGAACCTGCCTGTCTTTTACAGGAATAATGATTCCATTCTTGTTCTCAACAATAATTTCATTACACCCGTTTATATCACTAACAATGGAAGGTAGGCCCATCGCTCCCGCCTGCATCACTACATTTGGAAAGCCTTCCCTATAGCTTGGGAAAACCAATGCATTGCTCATTGCATAAAAGATCCGGACATCACTTTGGTATCCTGTAGTAATGATCTTTGCATTTGTAGCAATCTCTATTTTGGTATTTTCTGAAACCGGATCCAATTCTTCTTCAAAAGGCCCTACCAACAGTAAGGTGCAATTGATCTCCCTTTTTTGAAGCTCGGTAAATGCCGAAACTAATTCGTCAATTCCTTTATCTTTTACAATTCTGCCTACAAATACGTATACAAATTCATTAGCCGGGATGTTATATTCGTTTCTTTTTTGAAGAATATCCGTTTCCGAAAAATGCTCTCTTGAAAAATATTTCGTATCGATTCCATTACTACTTCCCTGTCCTAAGACTTTAACCTTTTTCTTGCTTGTTAGCCGTTTAAAAAGAATATAATCGTAGAGTCCTTTTGAATTTGGATATACATTTGTGGCAAATCGATATGTTAATCGTTCTATCACCAACAATAGCAATTTTTTAACCCCCTTAGCTTCCATTAAAGGTAATCCGGCAATGGTATGTAAACGAAGAGGAACTCTTGCAAAATAAGCTGCTGTCATACCTACAATACCTGCTTTTGGTGTATGTGAGTGTATAATAAGTGGTTTTTCTCTTTTTAAAAATTTATACAATTTTAGTACTGCATTCAGATCTTTAAGAGGCGTAATTTTTCGTGTTTGTTCTATATGATATGTTTCAACACCCTCTTTAACCCCATATTGCCCTAATCGTTGTTTATCTGAAGAGATGGCGGTAATATCGTAATACTCTTTCATATAGGCCAACTGCCCTTCCAATAGTTTTTCTAAGGATATGGGTACAGTTGTAATACGTATTAGTTTTAATTTTGACATACTTCTTTATACAATTGAATGTGTTGATCTACCATCTTATCAAGACTAAATTTTTTCGCTCTTTTTAGGCAACTATTTACAATCTCTTTATAATATGCATCATTGCTGAAAAGATAATTCACTTTATTTGCCAGATCTATCTCATCTCTATGTGTAAAAAGGACTCCTGCACCATACACAAGCGTTGCCAGACCTAATACTTTTGAAGCAACCAAGGGAGTTCCTGAAGCCATGGCTTCAATACCAAAGAGAGATTGGCCTTCATGGTTTGAAGACAACACCGCAAGATCTGCCATTTTTAATAATTTCGGAACATCGGACCGTATTCCCAAGAACCTCACTTTATCTTCGATTTCCAATGTATTGACCAGGTCCTTCATTTTAGCCATTTCTGCTCCCTCACCCACAAGTAAAAGTTTTACAGGATATTTTATAAAAGGTATAGACTTGATAAGGGTTTCATGATCTTTTTGTGTTGTGAACCTTGCTATTTGCATTATTAATTTTTCTTCAGGGTCCGAAGTAAATTCAGCTCGGTCTGCAGGCGTTGAATTATAGATCTTATTAAAATCAACACCATTATAAATTGTTCTAAACTTACTATTCTTAATCGCCAAATGCCTTTTAAGATGCAATTTAACTTCTGTTGAAATGGCAATGATGTTCTTGTACCTCCTATAAATAAACCTGTCAATTGTTCTGTATAGTAAATTTACACGTCGCTTGTTGGATGTACTATGTTCGGTAAATAAAAGTTTGGTTCTTGAAAACGTTAAGAATTTAGCCAGTGCGACCCAATACAAAGACGGAAATAAATGAACATGTACCACATCTGCTCTCTTAAGAAAGGGGATAATTTTAAAGATCAATATTGGGTTATAGACATTGCTCTTTCCAAAGGTTTTGATTTTGCAACATTTTTTTTCTACAAGTTCATCAAAAAAGGGATGTTCTTTTCCGTTTAGCAATAACAATTCAACCTCAATCCCTTTTTCAAATAATTTTGGAATTGATTCTACAAGTAATTTTTCTGCTCCTCCGGCTGCTAAGCTATTTATAATCTGAAGTACTCTCAAAGTCTTGCCTTATTTCTCTTTTTTATCATCCCCATATTAAGTGACCTTTTGTTCCTTTTCTAATTTCGTTTTTAAATGATAAGAAAAACTCCACAAACAAATAAACAACAAGGCCGGTATGAACATGTTCTTCTGTCTAAGCATTATTCCCAAATTTCCAAGAATTAACGAAAACGTAACAACTCCAAAAGCTAAAAACATGACCAAGCTTCTTGTAAAGAAGTCTGCTGCCCTGAATAAGCGGAATGGGTTGAGAATTATAAATTTTATACTTAGAAGAAGTAATATGAGGTTTTCTATTGAAGCTACAACCGCTAATGGGCCATTTATATCAAAAAAGAATGGCCGATACAGAAAAGTAAAAACCTTTAATGGAAACGGATAACTGGAAATATCAATTCTGGAGCCAGTATAATCCCTACTTAATTTTGTTGCTTTGTCTTCTGAATAATTCGAAATGGTATCCAGATTAAAACTTTCTATTCTTAAATAGGATGTAATATTGTCGAAAAAGAGTAAAAATGCTGCTATAATTACCGCGATAAAAAATACTTTCTGATACATCTTCAAACTATTATGAGACAACGCACCAATACCAAATGATAAAATTAGAAAAACCGCAATATGTGGCCTTGCAAAATAAGCTAAGGCCAAAGCAAATAAAATTTTAATGATGTGGTCTGTTGGTTTCTGCATTCCGTAAAAAAACAGAGCAATGCAAAAAAACAGTAGCGTATCTTTCCCAACATTACTGGTCCAAAAATGCAGGTTGGGAAGAAAAAACAAAAGAGGGAAAAGGTTAACGGTAAAGATCTTCGTATTATAAAATATTCTTTCTTTAAATAGTATATAGAAATAGATAAAACCAATATACCCCAATAGGGCATACATAAAAGAGCCGGTTATAAAAGAAAGATCTAATACTTTACTAGGAAAGTAGTTAAGGGCATACATGAAATAGGTTCCAAAGCCCAATGAAAAATAATCCAAAAAGCCTGTGTCAACACTCTCCTTTACCGTAAACCAATAATTACGTGCATCTCCCCCATTTGCGTTAACATAAAAATAAAAAATGATGGCAAAAGCCATATGATACAACCACAGCATGTTAAGTACTCTGTAATCTTTCTTTGTAAGTTTTTCTTTAAAAAAACCTTTAAAGTTAAAGCCCAATAAAACGACTATCGTAATGATACAGATGTCTAACATTATATCCCGTTTGTATTATTTCATGACACTTTTATATAGCTTAAAATGGTCAGCTACGGACTGTTCTATATCAAAAGCATTTATTATTTTGGATTGTTCGTCTAAGATATGCTGTTTTAAACTCTCATCATTCTCGATCGTTTCAATACGTGAAGCTAAAGATTTATAATCCCCCGGATTAAAAAGATTCTTTTTTACCTTAATTACTTCATTCAATCCATCTACATTGGAACCAAGTGCCACAATTCCTGAAGCCATATACTCCAATGCAACTATACCAAATCCCTCCCAATGTGAGGACAAGATACCATAATCACACATTTTTAAAAAAGGAACTACGTTTTTTCTTATGCCCAGAAAGTGTACCCGGTCTTGTACATTTCTATTTTTCACCAATTGTTCCAGACGTTTTCTTTCTTGTCCATCTCCTATTAATAGCAAAGAATATTTATGATCTAACACAGATAATGCTTCTATAAGAGTTGCCTGATCTTTTTGTGCTGAAAAACTTCCCACCATCACCAATAGTCTTTTACCGGAAACCTGAAGTTCCTTGCTATCAGCTTTCTTGGCATTTTTTATGGCTTTAAGATTCACAAAATTCTTGATTATATATGTGTCTGCTGTCTTTCCCATCCACTTACGCAATGCCTCTTTTACTCCTTCACTAATACATATTATTTTAGAAAATCTGGAGTATACCAATTTTTCAGGAAGAAATAACCACAACTTACGCCTGCGGTTGACAGTGTTATGTTCAGTAAGGATGTATGTCTTCTTAGGATAGAAAAAAGAAAGAAAAGCAACAACATATAAGGCCGGAAACAAATGAGCATGAATGATGTCATACTTTTTAATAAGTGATGCAAGTATTCTGATCTTTTTAATACTGAAATACCTTCCACCGTAGCAAGGTTTAAAAAATACCTTTGAAGATAATTTGTCCTGGAAGATATCATTATCCGAAAAAAATGTGAACAATCCTACCTCACATTGTTCTGCCTGTGCGGAACTTAGTTCACTTACAAGTTTTTCTGCCCCTCCGGCAGCAAGCGAATTTATTACGTGTAAAACCTTCATTTCTATAATAAACCTACAGCTTTTTTAAAATTAGTAACATTTAAAACATAGCTGTACGGGTAAATGGTTTCGATACCTTTTTGAGCCATTACAAGTGCTTTTTGTGGTTCATTTGCGATACAATAAAGTTTTTCTTCAAGTTCAGCCACATTATATTGTTCAGCCAGATAAGCATTACTCTCATTTAAGTACTGTCTAAATATTCTATTATCCCAGGCCAGCATAATTCTTCCCGCGGCCATTTGTTCCATCATGGCATTGGAAGTTCCTCCACCTCCTCCTTCACTGGACGCATACGTTAATGCTACACAAACATCAACGTTTTCTAAAAATTTAGGAAGCTGGTCGTTGGGAATACTATTGTGATTAATGGCCAGGCCTTCAGAAACTAATTGCGCGACCTCATCTTTATAGATACCGTTTTCGCCAACAATATGGAATACAAATTGATCCTTAGATTCTGCTCTTTTTACTTTTCGAATTAGCCTCAAATAGTCCTCAACACCTTTTACTTTACTTAATCTCCCTACGTATGCAATATGTAATGCTCTGTCTAATTTAGGAGCAGGCATTTTCCACTTATCCATAGCCACGCCATTTTTAATCACCTCTACAGTCACTCCATAGGGTTCGTAAAAGTTCTTTATATCGTCTCCATTACCTAGAACTACATCTGCTTTTTTAAGTTGTTTTAATTCATAGTTAAGAAAGAGCTTTCGAAACATTCCGGGAATGGCATAAGCTTTTTCATGTGAAAAAATACTACGTAGCCAGATAATCTTTTTTGCATTTTTATAGCGTTTCAACCTGTACACCATGAGCATCTCAAAGACACCAACAGCTAGAACATAGTCAGCATTTGGGTTTTCAATATCCTTGTGCTGTTTAAATGCTTTGAACATTCTATAAGCTTGAGGAAATCGTGTTTTCTCCTTCTCGAAAATAACAACAGACAGTCTTTTTTTCTGTTCCGGTGATGGGTCCAATTGCAACAAAGCTTTAGAAAAATCGCCTTGGTCCGGGGTTTTACAACCAAAAAGGTTCAATCTTTTAAATTGAGGGTCCTTTAATATCTCAGGTAAGAAGTTATATAGCCATGTCTCTCTTCCTCCGGCATCCTTATCAAAAGAAGAATTCATTACTATGTCCAAAACAACTTTAGAATCCGTCATAATTTATATACTCCAATGTTAGCGCCAATTACAGTTTTCTCGCCTGCAAAAAGTAAATTTTTAAAAGCGTTAGGTCTTACCTGGCGCATTCTTATGGTATTTAATAAATTTCGCCGGACAGCCCCCAATAATAGTATTGGGTTCCGTGACACTTTTTGTTACTACAGCTCCGGCTGCAATTATGGTCCCTTCTGCTATATAAACTCCTCCCAAAATGGTTACGTTTGCACCAACCCAAATATTATTTTCCAAGGTTACCGGTCTAAATTCTATAGGCTGGTATTTAATGGGCCTATCCGGATCTTTATAGCTATGTTCTGTTGTTATAATAGATGTATTATGGCCTATAGCCACATAATCGCCAATTTTCAGTCCGCCGACCGCAGAGATAAAACACCCGTGATTAATTGACACATCATCACCAATAACCAATTTATCGAAATTATGAATAGTAACTCCGGAGCGCAAAATTAGATTTTTGTGTTTCCTCGAAAGTAAACCATTGGCCAACCGTGCTCTAATTGCATCAAAAAATGCAAAATCCCATCCTTTAATAAGATAGAATAGAGCATATCGTATTTTATTGGTGAAGGTCATCGATTATGAAAAGACTTTTTTATACCAATCGAAGGTTTTTTGTAACCCTTTGTCAAAATCTAAATATTCAAACTCAAATCCAAGGTCCTCGATCTTCTGGTGACTTACTTCAAAGTCCTTTATATCTCCCGGTTTCCAATCTGCATAGTTTATTTTTGAAGTAGCTCCAGCCATCTTAGTGATCTTTTGCGCAATATCATTTATGGATACCTTCAGCCCGGAAGCACAATTATACGCTTCTCCTTTACCTCCTTTTAAGGCTACCAGTTTATTGATATTCACTACATCCTTCACATAAGTGAAAGAGCGTATTTGCGTACCGTCACCAAAAATGGTCAGATCTTCATTCTTAATGGCTTGTTTGCAAAATATTCCCATAACACCCCCATAATCTCCCGAATCCTGCTTAGGTCCATATACATGGTAATACCTTAAAATAGAAGTATCCATATCATACAGATGGGCAAAAGCCCGAACATATTTCTCACCGGCCAATTTACTTACTCCGTAATATGAAGTAGGGTTTACCGGATGCTTCTCATCTGTAGGAAAATATTGTGCAATACCATAAACAGAACCGGTGGAAACGTGCACAAACTTCTTTACACTGGTATCTCTTGCCAATTCCAATAAGTTAAAAGTACCTGCGGCATTTACCTCCAGATCCCTAAGCGGATCTTTTAAGCAGATTGTCATTTTAGAACAAGCCTGGTGAAATACCACATCCACTCCCTTAAAATATGTTGCCAGATCTTTTTTGTTGGTAATATCACAATTTGCAGCTGTTAATTGATCTCCAAATCGTTCTTTTAGATCTTCAAGATTACGTTCTTTCCCGGCACTATAATCATCAATACTTATTACCTCTAATCCGTCCTCTAACAGAGATTCAACGAGATTACTACCTACAAAACCTGCTCCACCAGTGACAATCGCTTTATGGTAGATTCCATTTAATGAATAATTCTTCTTCATTTTTTTACGTAATTAATTTTCCTTTTGAAGTTAATGAATATGATATGTATATGTATGTCAAATAAAATATAGAATAAACAAAACTCAGTGTTTTTACAATAGTTTCAGCATCAAATCTTTTTCCTATCAGAAATGTTGAGACAATAGCAGTTACCAAAAAAAACTGCCCGAGAGTATTGTACTTCTGTTTCTCCACAACATATAGCATATAACTCAACGGAAAACTAAGAAACCGAAGGAAAAATACCGGGGTCATTATCTTAACATATCTACCCGCAATGGCCCATTCCTTTCCGAAGATAAAAGTGAAAACATCTTCAGCAAAAAAGTAGATGAGTATTGTAGGGATTACAGCTAGTAAAAGTAATCTTTTTAAGGTTTTTAAAAAAAGTTTACGGGTATTACCTTTTGCTATGTGTAATGTCACTATTTCCATCTTGAACACATCTTGAACGGCCCCGGCCAATAAAGTTATAGGTGCATTAAATATTTTTTGAACCAAATAGTAATGACCCGAAACAACAGCGCTAAAAAACATATTAAAAAAAACGTGGGCGATCTGATTGGAAGAAATATTGAAGAATGAGGCTAAGGCATCATACTTAGGAAAATCCTTATACCTCCTGGCCAATGCAATAACTTTGGGTTTATTTAGCTTCCACTTAATCGCAGATGGGGATTTTAAAAAAGAAAAAAGAAAGAATATCGCTCCGATAAATTGTCCAAATATGTTTCCGACTATAAGCCCTAAAGCACCGGTTTTTGTGAAAAATCCAAACCCCAAACTAGTTGCACTACTCCCAGAGGTTTGTAAAACCCTGTTCTTGGATAATTTAGTATAAGAACGCTTTCTGTTGAACCAATAATTAAAAGTCTGGTAGACTCCGGAAAAGAATATGGTCAGCGGAATAAAATACAACCAGGTTCCAATCCTTTCATTTCCCAGTGCCGCTGTAATTTGATCATGAAAAAGGACTATGACTATTAATGAAATAACTGCTACACAAAAAACAATAACACCAGATAACCATATAAGTTGCAAGGCATTTTCATCTTTGGGCGGAAGGGTAATTGCAAACTCATATCTCCCCGTTGCAATTACTGAAATAACTGAAGTGATACTTAGGTATAAAGCTAAAACTCCAAAATCATCCGGAGTATACAATCTTGTTAAAATAGGGCTGATAGCTATAGGAATGGCCTGTGCAATAGCCGTACCCGTGACAAGGGTAACTACATTTTTGGTGAAATCGGATTTCAAAAAAAATTTCTTAAACATAGATTATTATAAAATCTTCCCGAAATTATGATACCGCATTATTTGTAATTATTTCGGTGAAGATCAAAAGGGTGTTCGGTCAATGGTTTTTTTGCAAAAGGATGGAAGTCTCCCTTCAGTCCGACAGCTTCAGAATTTCTAATATCATAGACCGTTTCAATGGCTTGCCTTGCATCATCAATCCCATAGCCGTTTCCATTTAAGATCTCTTCATAGCTGGTTGTGTGCAGGTCGGTAAAACCACCACTAAACTCTAACTCTTCTCCTTCAATAGTAATGGATCTATAGGTCGTCTGCCCCTTAGCGACAACTTCTTCCGGAAGTACTTTGGAGTTTATAGACAAAAACCATCGTACTCGGGCACGCTCTAATTCCAGGTATCCGGTAGCACGATCATGCGTATGAACATGCACTACATTTTGTTTGACACCTCCAAAGATCCAGCCCAGCATATCAAAAAAATGAACTCCAATATTGGTCGCAATTCCTCCCGATTTATTAAGAGCTCCTTTCCAAGAAGTATAATACCAATTTCCTCTTGAAGTAAGATAGGTAAGATCTACATCATAGATTTTATCCTTAGGGCCATTAGCTATTTTATCCCGTAAGGCTATGATACTAGGATGTACCCGAAGTTGAAGAATGTTCCATATACGCTGCCCCGTACTTTTTTCTACTTCTTTTAGTGCATCAAGATTCCAGGGATTCATTACCAGTGGTTTCTCACAAATAGCATCTGCTCCTTCACGTAACGCAAATCTTATATGAGAATCATGCAAGTAATTAGGAGTACAGATACTCACATAATCCAAACTCATTCTATTTTCAAATTGAAATTTGGAAATGTGCCTGTCAAAACGTTCAAACTCTACAAAAAAGTCTGCTCCCGGGAAGTAGCTGTCGATAACTCCTACACTATCATTGGGATCGTAGGCAGCTACCAGGTTTCCTCCCAATTCTTTCATAGCTTTCATATGTCGGGGTGCAATGTATCCTGCAGCTCCTATTAAGGCAAAGTTCTTCATAATCTTATTTAATTCTTGAAACACGGTCTTGTTTCAAAAGATATTCTTGTTTGGTTTCGGGGCAAATAGCAATATTATTTTCATCAAAATTAAGACGATGTCCGTATTCACTTACCCATCCTATCTGGCGTGATGGATTTCCTACAACAATTGCATAAGCGGGGATTTCTTTTACTACTACTGTTCCTGCTCCAATAAAGGCATAAGCTCCTATGTCATTACCACAAACAATGGTAGCATTCGCACCAATAGATGCTCCTTTTTTTACGACAGTCTTAAGATATTCGTCTCTTCGAACAACAGCGCTTCTTGGGTTAATTACATTGGTAAAAACCATTGACGGCCCCAGAAAAACATCATCTTCACAAATCACTCCGGTATAAATAGAAACATTGTTTTGGACCTTTACATTGTTTCCTAAACTAACCTGCGGAGAAACCACAACATTTTGGCCCAAATTACAATTTTCGCCCAAAACACAATCTTTCATTATATGTGAGAAATGCCAGATCTTTGTTCCGTTTCCTATGGTGCAACCCTCATCAATTACGGCAGTTTCGTGGGCAAAATACGCTCTCTTTTCTTCCATCTATTTAGAAGTGGTTCTATAAATAATAAGTGAATTTAAAGCTGTAAAGTTAGGTTTTTATACGGACTTTACCGGTCTTCGTTTAAAATAATACCGTACAGCTTTCCACTCAACAATTTAAGGATTTTTGTTAGAACTAAAAGACTTTTTATAATAAGAAGACTCTTCCCCAAATATTTTCTGAAGTTGTTCTAATGTTTTTTCTGAAAGTTGCATATCTTTATCTGAACGGGTCGATATACTATTGAACCATTTTTGTTTTAAGCCCGAAGGCAACACAAAAGAGAAAAATCGCTTTAAACCTAATTTATTCAAAGCATAAAAAAGTTTCCTGAACTTTATTCTTTTACTCGAATTTACAGGCTCAAGCTCTATAGCATCGAATTTTACAGTACCTAAGAAACCGGATACCTTCGATAAAGTTTTAGCTGTATCTCTAAACAGGGCCTCCGCAGACAGGCACAAAACATTGTCTCCAAAACGATCGCTAAACCTTTTAATTGGTTTGTCATAAAAACTCATTCCCAAAACCGAACTCCAATCTAAGGAACCTTTTCTATAATCTGTTATCTGTTCCTTTAACAATGACTCAAAGGAACGGTTTTCCCGTAACAACCCCAGATCCATCTTGTAATGTGAAAATGCTCTTTCTAAAGGGTCTCTAAGCAATATAATGATCTTAGCATCAGGATTATATTGACAAATATTTAAAGCAGCTTCCGGTGCATGAAGATAAGATATACTCCCTTCTACCCTATACATGCTGTTTTGTCCTAATGAAAAAAGTTTTGCGTAATCCTCCGCTTTTTTAATTTGGGCTCTGTGCAAAGGTTTGGGAAATTCTTTTTCAAAATACCTGTCAATATTCAAAAAAGGAAGAGATTCAAATAGGGAAGTAGGTAAATTATCTACAAAGTAATGAGGCTCTTTTACAGGAGAAACATAGATGTCGGAGTGCCTGGAAAGCAGCTGCATAAAGAAAGTCGTACCGGCTCTCATAGCTCCAACAACAAATAAATTTACCCTTTTATCCTTCATTTTCTTTTAAATGTTTTTAAGACCGGATATATATTAAATGGAACTGCATTGATATAAAACAACCTCCTTATATGGCTCTTCGGCAATAATTGTTTCAGCAAACCGTGAACCTGTTTCTTCTCTTGGCTAGAGTAGTTCCAATAATGCTTTATATACGTAAAAAATGCAAATCTTTTGTAATACTTCCTGAAGTCACTCTTCTCTGTAGGAGAAAGTTGTTCTTTTACATTCAAAATCGTGTTTAAAAAAATGCAAAAATCACCCGCTTCATAGTGAGCCCTGGAAGTAGCATCTAATTCGGTCTTTCTATAAAAAGACAATTCTTTGTTTAAAAAGACCACCGGGTTTTTTACACATAAGCGCATCCACAGATCGTGGTCCTCGTGTTTTTTTTGCCCTTTTCTGAATTTTCCAATAGCTCTGAACAGCGATTTTTCAATGATGACATTCGAAGAATTTACAGGCGGAAAATATTCCCCGATCACCTGAAAATAATTAAGTAGCTCTGCTTTTCCCTCTTCCGGAAGGTATTTATTTTGGTAACGCTCAGTTTTATCTTTAAAAACGCGGCTTCTTCCACCGGCAAAAATCTTATGAGAAGAATAAGTACTAATTAATACCTGTATTTCTTCTAAAAATGTAGCATCCCACCAATCATCTGCATCCAGGAATGCAATCCACGGATATTTTGCTTTTTCGATCCCCGTATTTCTGGCCACAGAAACCCCTGAACGTTTTATAGTGATCAATTGTAAACGCTCATCTTCAAAACCATTGACCACACTGACCGAAGCATCAGTACTGCCATCATCTACTACCAATATCTCAAAATTGGTAAAAGTTTGAAGAAGAACTGACCTGATCGCTTCAGCAATATATGCTTCTTTATTATACAATGGAATAACTACAGAGATCATATCAATTTTCTATTGCGTTGATTAAAAAAGATTTTGAAAAATCTCTCCAAACTTCAATTTTATTATTAACTGTAGTGTAATCAATCTTCTGAAAGAACAACTTTCTGTCAAAGTCCCGGTCTCTATATACCAACCTGTTCTCTAACTCTAATTTTTCAAGTAGGGACCAAAATCGTGTCATACCCCTCTTTTTATTGGCCAATGTAATGAAAGGTTTATTAAAAATAATTGAAAAAATAGTTCCGTGAAATGAATCTGTGACCACAAAATCTGCTTCCATAAAGCCCTTTAACCATTCTTCCACACCAGGTTTTTTATATCCTTTTATCTTCTTGTGTCTGTTGATCCTTTTTGGGTCGTCTATAACATACGCTGTTTTTTGAAGGGACGTTTCGGCTTCTTTAATAATATTTTCTGCATGAGCATCAACATCCAGGATATAAGCAAAGATTTCATTCTTTTTTGAATTTGCTGAAGTTTGTGAGATCTGATAATAAAAGTCTGCTCCCATTAAGAGTGTAGGATCCAAAACGTGTTGGGCAGTTGATAGCTGTAAATATTCTTCACAAATTTTCACTCCACTGTCCTCCCGAACCGAAACCGCATCAAATTCTCTCAAAAAAGCTGTAATTTCATTGGAAAACTCATCGAATTCCCATTTTTCTTTTCCAAAAGAAGCAGCGTACGATATTTTCTTCGTACTGGTATTTTTAACAAAATCCAAAAAAGCATTTTTCCAGATTCCATGCATATAATCAATTCTCCATACCTGATCACTTCCCACTACAATAACATCAAAATTCTGTTCTTGTACTTCCTTGGTCAACTTTGTATTTGTATATAAAGGTCTTGTAATTGCTTTAAAATGTTTGTTTTTAAATCCATTTATTTCCGAAGCAATTTCTTTTTGATAGGCAATGTCCTTCAAGTCAAAGATTCCATTTTTCTCAATAAAGTGTTTCACAAGCCGCTTGAAAACAGAAACTGGATACTTCCTGTCTATTATTACAGTTTCATAACCATTTTGCGTTAAAAAACCTTGTAATGCCACCAACTGAATAATACCCCCGTAGTTTGTACCCAGCGGCATGGTAAATAGTCCTATTTTCTTTTTATAAGGCATTATTGTATGGGTTTTTTCTGAATAACAACATCACTTCTTTTTATTAAAGACGGTTCTTACTTTTTGGATGACAATACTTCTTTCTCCGGTGTTCAATCCAATAAGATAAACCGAGAACGTTACCATAACTACAGATACTAATGCTACTATAAGCACTCTAATAAAGCCCGCTTCCAAAACACAGGAGAGATACCAAGGTAACAATGAAGAAATCACAGTTACTGCCAGAGCTCTCCATAAAACTTCCCTGAAAAAACGCGCAATGGAAATTGCGATCAAAGATTGCAGTATCCAAAGTCGCAGGCCCAAAGCTATTGTAGAGAGTACAATACTAACATAAATAGTAACCTCCGGTGAAAATCCGAGTTTTAAAAAAATATATGCTACGGGCAGGTTCAATAATAACAAGCCTCCCACTATGATCTGATATCTTTTTATTCTGCCAGTTGCCTGCACAGAGATCATTAAAGGGCCCGAAAAACTATCTATTAATGTGTTGATGATAATTAATATTGTAAATAGAACGGCATAATCGGGAACTATCCGTAACCACAACCGTAAGATGTATTCTGTTTCCAAAAGTATTGGCAACGAGAGAAAAAATAAAAGAAAGAATGAAAACCTGGCACTTTTAAGGACCAAATTCGTCATGTTTTCGGTATCACCGGAAGCGTATGATTTAATGATCTGTGGCTTTACAGCCAATTGAAAATTAGTAACGAAGGACTGTACGGCGGACTGTACTTGATAGGCTATTGCCCTGGCAGCATTGATCGCCGGGCCAAAAAATATGTTCAACAAAATATTCACGCCCTGACCTTTTGCTGCGAACGATAGATTGCCCAGCAAACTCCATCCGGAGAAATTTATCAACTCCGTATACAAAGCCCTATCCCAGAAATAGGTATATGAACACGAACGCAATTTTTGGACACAATATATTCTATAGACGGTAGCGATAATAATTGCGAGAAAAAATAACAATACTGAATATAGTATCAGTTTATCAAATTCGATCAGGGTCAACATAAAAACACTTAGCAATATCAAGGAAGCTTCTACAATACTTATGTAAGCATAAATTCCCATTTTTTCATTGGCAATAATGCTTGCATTATAAGGAACCTGAATGATCTTTATTAAAAAAGTAGCCATCGAAAACTGGTATACCCAAAAAGCTGCGTCCATTCTTTCTGCGGGTATGTTCAGATAGTTATAAAAGAACCAAAGCCCTACGGTCTCGCATAAGATCAATACACCAATTGCCACAAGAATGTGGATCGTAACCGTTGCACTGAACACTCTTTGCTGTCGTTCAAAATCGCCTTTACCTAATTCAAAGGATAAAAAGCGCTGTGTTGTTGAAGACATTGCCGAATTAAAAAAAGCGAACAGGATCACTATACCTCCTACAACATTATGGATTCCAAAATCCTCAACTCCCAGTACATTCAATACAATTCGTGATGCATACAAAGTGACGATCATCAAGAACAGCGTCCTGAAATAAAGTAACAGGGTATTTCTTACTATTCTCAAGTTATCTTGCGATCTTGACATGAAGGGGATTGTATTTTTTTAAATGCCGAAAATATCTACAATCTATAAACTTTTTATAGAATCATACCCGCAGCTACCGTTTCATGAGTTGCATCATCAATTAATACAAAGCTTCCGGTAATTCTGTTATCTCTATATTCGTCTATCATCAGTGGCCGGGTCGTTCGTATCTTGATCCTCCCAATATCATTCATATTCAGGCTTTTATCAGTTTCTTCCCTGGAATATGTATTAATGTCGATCTTATAAAGCACTTCTTTTATCATTGCTTTTTGTTCATTGGAAGTATGCAAAATTGTATATTTTGCACGCGGCCTTGCGGATGTAATGTTCAACCAACACAACATAGCATCAAATTCCTGTACCGGAGACGGTTTGTTATTTGTTTTTGCTATCATATCACCACGGCTAACATCAATGTCATCTTCTAATGTTATAGACACCGACATAGGTGCAAAAACCTCATTCAAAGAACCCTCCATAGTATCAATAGACTTGATCTTTGAAGTAAAACCGGAAGGCATAATAGTTACTTCATCTCCCGAACGGAAAATTCCACTTGCAACACGTCCGGCATAACCTCTGTAATCAATAAAACCTTCACTTTGCGGGCGGAGTACGGTCTGTACGGGGAAACGGGCGTCAATTTTATTGATATCGCTGCTAATGTGCATATGTTCCAGTGTATGTAATAACGGTGCTCCCTGAAACCAGTCCATATTTTTGGAACGTTTGACCACATTATCTCCATTCAAGGCACTTATTGGCAAAAACTGAATATCCTTTACATACAATTTAGAAGAAAACCCTTCAAACTGGTTGATGATATCTTCGTATATTTTTTCAGAATAATCAACCAGGTCCATCTTATTCACACATACTATAATATGTGGGATCTGTAATAAAGAAGCGATAAACGCATGCCTTTTGGTTTGTTCGATCACCCCATTCCTGGCATCTATCAGTATTAGTGCTGCATTTGCCGTAGAAGCACCGGTCACCATATTTCGTGTATATTGAATATGCCCCGGAGTATCTGCTATAATGAACTTACGCTTGGGAGTGGTAAAATAACGGTAAGCAACATCTATTGTTATCCCCTGCTCTCTTTCATCCCTCAGGCCATCGGTAAATAAAGCAAGGTCAACTCCATCATGGCCTTTTCTTTTGCTTGTATTCTCCACGGCTTGCAGTTGGTCCTCAAAAATAGCCTTACTGTCATACAATAAACGTCCAATAAGCGTACTCTTTCCATCGTCCACACTTCCGGCAGTTGTAAACCGCAATAATTGATTTGTATCTATTCGCATCTCCATTATCTTCAGAAAATTAAAAATATCCTTGCCGCTTTCTGTCTTCCATCGCTGTTTCACTACGTTTGTCATCGCTTCTGTTTCCTCGCTCCGTCTGTTTCATGGAAGCGACTTCAGCTACAATTTTCTCAAGTGTATCAGCATCAGATTCAATTCCGCCGGTAATGGTAATATCTCCTAAAGTTCTAAAGCGAACCTTTTTGGTATGCACCGCTTCCCCTTCTTCCAACTTCAAATGATCGGAAACAGGAATCCAGGAATCATTTCTCCAAACTACTTCACGGTCATGGGCAAAATACAAAGAAGGGATCTTAACATTTTCCCGGAGAATATAGTTCCAAACGTCCATTTCGGTCCAATTGCTAATAGGGAAAACCCTAAAATGTTCTCCTTCAAAATGTTTTCCGTTCAAAATATTCCATAATTCCGGACGCTGATTTTTAGGGTCCCATTGTCCAAAATCATCTCTATGAGAAAAAAAACGTTCTTTAGCTCGTGCTTTTTCTTCGTCACGTCTTCCACCTCCAATAGCACAGTCTATTCTATTGGCTTCTATGGCATCTAGAAGTGTAGTGATCTGTAAAGAATTACGCGTAGCGTTTTTACCTTTTTCTTCGGCTACTCTTCCCTGATCAATAGATTCCTGTACAGAACCTACAATGAGTTGCGCATTCAGGTCTTCAATAATTTCGTTTCTAAACTGAATTGTCTCCGGAAAATTATGCCCGGTATCCACATGCATTAAAGGAAAAGGAATTTTTGAAGGGTAAAAGGCCTTTTTAGCCAAATGAGTAACTAAAATTGAATCTTTTCCCCCGGAAAAAAGGATCACAGGGTTTTGAAATTGTGCCCAAACCTCCCGGAGAATGAAAATAGCTTCAGACTCTAATTCATCCAGGTAATTTAAATAGTATTTACTCATTTGGTAATGTTAGTTTCTTTTCAATAGTGTTTAAAATTAAAGTAACAGATTCTTCTACCGAAATTTTCATGGTATCAATTTGAATATCGGGAACAGCAGGTGCTTCATACGGAGCATCAACACCTGTGAAATTTTTTATTTCGCCGGAACGGGCCTTAGCATACAACCCTTTTACATCTCTACGTTCACATTCTTCAATAGGGGTATTTACAAAAACCTCAATATAGTTCTTATATCCAACAGTTTGCTTAATATTTTCTCTATCCCGTGCATAAGGAGAAACAAAAGCCGCCAAAACAATTAAACCGGCATCAATCATCAAATTGGCAACCTCGGCTATACGGCGGATGTTCTCGGTACGGTCCTCGGGAGAAAAAGATAAATTGTTATTTAATCCTCCACGAATATTATCACCATCCAATACATAGGTATGAAGCCCTTTATCAAACAATGCCTTTTCAACCGCATTTGCTATGGTAGATTTACCCGAACCCGATAATCCCGTGAACCATAACAAGAAGCTCTTATGGCCCTTAGATGCATTTCGCTCTTCTTTTGTAACGCTAAACTGATGTGGAACAATATTCTTCATACACTATTTAGTGTCTTTTTGTTAATCCATAATCCATTCTGTACCAAACTCTTTCGTGAATATAATATAAAATCATTTTAGTAATGAATTCAGCAACACCAATTTTCACACCTATAAAGGGGCTTCCCGAAATGATCCAGGAAATGAGCATTGTGTCAAGAGTACCCAGTCCCCGCCAGGTTACTGTTTTTGCAAGGTGCCTCTTTCTACTTGCCAACATTTTGCCATTCTTTGAAAGATTTATTTTAAACCATATTCTTTCGTGAAAGAAGTATAATATCATCTTGGTAATTACTTCTATTATACCAATTTTTAACCCTGTAAATACACTTCCTGTTATTATCCACGATAATAAAATAGTATCTACAGTACCCACAATACGCCAGGTTACTGTCTTTGCTAAGTGTCTTTTATACGATGGATCCTTCACTGTTCCTTACCAAAAAATAACTATTGAGCAAATTTTCTTTATTATATCTAAGAGGTTTTTGGGTTACGTTATCGATCACCTCTACACCAACTGCCTGGCAAATAGCCTGGCCGGCAGCTGTGTCCCATTCCATTGTTGGGGCATACCGCGGATATAAGTGTGCATCTCCTTCTGCCACCAGGCAAAATTTTAGTGAGCTCCCTTTTGAAACTATTTCCACCTCATTTTCTTTTTCAATTTCTGAAATAAAACTTTTAGTGTCGTCATTCAAATGAGAGCGGCTGCCCACTATTTTTACAGGAGGTACAATTGTTGCCGCCGGAACTATTTCCGAAGCATTTTCAAAAATATCGGCAACAGAAATATCTTCAGATTCCAGTATGACCTTATATGAGGTTTTGGCATCACTCGCCGTAAAATATAGCGCTTTAGATACGGGGACATAAATAATTCCCAATACAGGGTTTCCGTCTGTCACCAATGCAATGTTCACTGTAAACTCACCATTGCGTTTTATAAATTCCTTGGTTCCGTCGAGCGGATCAACAATCCAGCAGCTCTCCCAGTGCTTCCGTTCGGTATATAAAACATTCTTGTTCTCTTCACTTATAATTGGGTAGGGTGTTTTCTCTAAATACGACACAATCACCTTGTTAGCATTTTTATCTGCTTTTGTCAACGGAGAAGTGTCACCTTTGATCTCTATATCGAAATCTGTAGCGTAAATTTTTAAGATTTCTTTACCGGCATCTAACGCTGCCTGGATAGCAATAGTTAAGTTCTGTACCATTGTTTGGGCCCCTGTGAAGGTCAAAGGTACAATAAATAGTACAAAACCTAAGGTGTTCGTGTACAAGGAATTTATATCTTTAGAGTATTAAAAATCCTCGAAAAAGAAAGTAATAGCGTTAAAAAAAGACTAAACAAAATTCAAAAATTGGTAAGCCATTTGTTTACTCGTAAATTTGTTAAAATCAAAAAAAAATAAAAATGAGTTATTTAAACCTCGATGAAAAAAAGATAGCAAAAACAGTTAAGGAACTTACTGTCTTATTAGCAGATTACCATCTATATTATCAAAAGCTTAGAAACTTTCACTGGAATATTATTGGCAAAAATTTCTTTGACCTTCACATTAAATTTGAAGAATTATATGAAGATGCAAAAATTAAGATCGATGAAATTGCCGAACGCATTTTAACACTGCGTTTTCAGCCTGTAAGCAACTACTCAGACTATCTAAGTCTATCCAACCTCAAGGAATCTTCTTCAGATATCAATGATATGGAGATGGTAAAGATACTTGTAGAGGATCATTCAAAAATCATCTTGCAAATGCGAAAAGTGATCGAGAATGCCAATGATGCCGGTGATGAAGGAACTATCGACCTAATTGGGTCCTATATTGCGAACTTAGAAAAAGTAAGTTGGATGTTGGATGCCTGGACCATGAAAACCAACGACACACTTCCAAGAGCATAGTCTTAATTTAAAACAAGCTTGTAAAAAGACAGGTTCTTATAAATGAAAAAACTTCTTTTTTTTATTCTGTCTATAGGTTTTACTGCCAGTTGTCAGGATTTTGGAAAACTCCAGGTGGTCGCTTCTTTGCCGGGAACTTTAAAAGAAGTTAGCGGAATTGAAGTAATTGATGATGGTGACCTCGTGTGGATGGTTAATGATTCCGGAAATGCACCAAAGGTCTATACCTATAACCTGGCTTCTAAGGAAATTGAAAAAATAATTACCGTAACTAACGCCAAGAACAAGGACTGGGAAGACCTTGCGACAGATGAAAAAGGAAACTTGTTTATAGGTGACTTTGGAAATAATATAAGCAAAAGAAAGAACCTCATCATCTATAGTGTTAAAAAAGCGGCCTTGTTCACGAATGATGAAGTCGCTGCCGTTAAAACAAATTTTTATTTTGAAGACCAGAAAAAATTTCCTCCCAAAAAGAAGCATAGAAATTTTGATGTAGAGGCCTTTATCGTTATCGACAACTACTTTTATCTTTTTACACGTAACAGAAGCAGTGATTTTGACGGAACTACGAAATTGTATAAAATCCCTGCCAAGGAAGGAAGTTTTGAAGCCAAATTAATAGGAAGCTTCAAAACATGCGCAAACTGGGATAGCTGTCAAATTACGAGTGCTGCGGTAGACCATCTTACAGGCAAGATAGCATTATTAAGCTCTAACAAGGTTTGGATCCTAAGTGACTACACCCATGATAATTTCTTCAATGGTAAAATTGAAAAAATAAAACTAAAGCATTACTCTCAAAAGGAAAGTATTACCTTTAAGAATAGTAATGAGCTCTTCATTGCAGACGAGCGTAGCAAGCACAATGGCGGTAATCTTTATCTTTTAAAATTATAAGCTAATTCCCAATAAAAATGAGAATCTAATTCCGTCATCACTATTAAACAATCCAAATTGTCCGGAAACAGCATCTACAGCATTTATTGTAATACCACCTCCAACACTATCGTGCCAGGTGTCTGAATCTTCATCATCGATCCAAACACGCCCATAATCATACCCTCCGTATATTCCTAGCTCTAATGGTAGTAATCCGGTTTTAAACCGAATTAGGTTATAATTTAAATCTGCTCCGAGTGCTAAAGCACTTTGTCCACTAAATCGCTGTGTTCTAAAGCCTCTAAGTCCTGTATTCGCACCTGCAACGGCTGCTTGATAAAATTCAAAACTTTCACCAATATTGAAGTGACCTTGAGCCCTTGTCTTTAGTACCAGTCTTCTATTTCGGGATAATGAATTATAGAATATAACCGATGGCTTAACATACCCAAACGTTCTTTCGGTATCGTCAAGATTCGTACTAACTCCGGTATTCAGTTTAAAGAACATCCCCCGTGTCGGACTGGCTGCATTATCAAACCCACTGAATTCGTAAGAAAAATTTACATTTCCAAATACCTTGGTGTCAAATATTTCGGGCATACCTTCAAATACTTCTGCAATAAATCTGTCTTCGGTCTCTTCAACTTCAATTTTTTCAACACCTCCGGTAATGGCTACGCGACTTCCATAATGGCCGGTTTTAACAACTCCTATTTTACCACTCAGTATTCCGGTTTTAACACGATTGTAATCCAGATCAAATTCATCTTCTTTGTTTAGGGTTTCGTTTCCAAATCCAAAGAAATTCTGAGTAAAGTTCTCACTTGCAAAATGAGCTCCCAAAATAAAATTCCAGGTTCCAAAAGTATTAGCAAACTCTCCATTGTATTTAATATCAAACCCTTGTGTTGCAAAGTAATACTGCGCTTTTAACACATGCTTGCGATGAAAAGGGTCGCTTTTAAACCCTTTTATAGTATATGTGTCCTGAATACCAATTTTAAGGCCGTCATCCGGGTTAGATCCTATCGAAGGGACAATAGCATTCACTTTGCTGATATGCTTATTGAAATCGAAGGTATTGTTGCTATAAATATCATTGAATTTAAAAGTGGCATTTCCTCTTTCAACAATAGTATTGGGCTTGCTCTTATGGTCAAACACCTTAACCTTTTTACCTCTTTTTATTGTATATACATCATTGTTTTGACCTCCCACGATCCTTATAAAAATTGGTTTTGTCCCTTTACCGCTTACATGAAACTGGTCATCATCATCCAGTCCATAGATCCAGATTTCTTTTGTTTCTGAAGAAAATACGGTTCTCTCCGTATAAGGTTCCTGTACCTCGCCTCCTTTAATTCTTGCTACCGAAATTTTAGTTTGTCCATCACCTCTGGTAATTTCAAAATGATCATCCTTATCAGTACCGGTAATGATCACTAATTTTGTTAGATAGTCATAATATCTTGATGCAATATCTACTACCGAGTTTCTACGTGATTTTAGTTTTTCCTTGATATTCTCCGAGGTGTCATCTATAACTTCCTTAGGTAATTTGGTAAAAGCTTCGTCAATTTTTTCATCGGTTAGCTTCTGTTTTATGAACTCAGCTTGTTTTAACCACTCCTCCCTGGTTGAATTCTGGGTAAAATTGCGGTCCATCTTTATCCCTGCAGCATTGATCCATTTAATATCCCTTAATTCTTCGTCGTATTCCTGAAGTTGTTTCGCAGAAGGGATTATTGCCTTTATGCAATCTAATAGAGCCCCGTCATAATTTGAAAAAGCCTGGTCTCTGTCACGTGGGATAGGCCTGTAAACTACTTTATCTTTTGAAATATCAAAGCGGGACCATCTCCATTGATCCTGATGCCGGTCCCAGTCACCCAATACCATGTCAAACAGGCGAGCTTTAATAAATGCTGCTTCGTCTATTTGGTATTTTTCATCTTTTCTAAGCTTTTTAAGGACATCACTCGAACTTTCAATAGCGTCCGGATTACCAAATGAAGCAACATCTAAGAATCCGTCATCGGGACGTTCTTCTATGACATATAGTTCATTACCAAACTCTTCATTATACTTCCCCAGGGCTTTATGTTTTGGGACATACAATAGCTGTGGGTTGGTATGGTATACTCCTATCGCATCCGAAAGCTTAGATACTACAAATGTTGCATAAGGGTGGCTTGCAGTATAAAAATCCAGAATTATATCTTCGGTAACAGTATTGTCAAAATCCTCTCCTAAGTAGTTTTCCGTAAAAATAACACTTTGTAAATACTGTACTGCACTTTTCTTAACACCTCTTAAGGCAAAATTTCTTCCCTTCTTATCTACAAGACGCAGGGACCGTGTCTGGTGCCCGCCTCCTTTTCTATCAATTGTTAATCCCCCCATCAAAGTATCTAAGGTAGCTACGGGAACATCTATATCTGTTCCATAGACATAGCGGTAATGGTCTCCCCAAAACCATTTGTATCCGTTTCCTTTATCTGTAGCCTCTTTTTTGTACGCCGAAATCTTTGTTTTAGAATCAAAATTGGCAGGCATCCCTGATACATCATATTCCCTGGCAGCTTCATGGACTGTAGCGCTGAACAACAATTCAGGTTCTCCGTTAGTTGCACCATAGTACTTAACATTTGAAGAACCGTCGGTATATACATCCAGAACAGCCAAACCTTGTTTACCGTAAGAAAATAGGCCATCGTTTCCTAAAGCACTGGCAGAGCTTTTGGAACCTGAACCGGAAATTATTTGCTTTATCCCTTCATGCTCAATATACTGCAAAGCATGTTCATGGCCCGACGCAAAGATCAATCTGTCGTTCCCTTTTGCCAAAGTAGTTAACCGAAGCATTAGCTCATTGTACCTAACGTTATAGCGATCCTGCGGAGAAACACCTCCCTGTGTACGTATTTGAACACCCAATGTAGCCAAAACCGGTAACGGAATTTTATTGTCAAAAGGAAAGATATGCTTTTCCAGGTTATAGAAGCCCCCATGCCTCCCATTTGTATAAGCAGGATGGTGCATTGCCACGAGAATGGTCTTTTCATTATTTTTCTTGAGTTCTCCTTCTATTTCAAGAAAGAAATCCTCTCGTGATTTAATCTCACACTCATCATTTATAGTTGGGTGTTTATCCCAATCGGTTATATACCATTGTGTATCCAGTACCAACAAAACTATATTGTCTGTAACATTAATTTTCTCAACCGGGCAGCCCTTTTCCGGCTGAAAGGCATCTTTATCATTTAGTGCTTTTTCCACATACTTTTCTTGCCGTTTTAGCCCTTTTAGGCCGTCACTGTACCAATCATGGTTTCCAGGGATAAAGAGGGTTTTGCCTTTAAAATTTTTAACCGAATTAATTTGAACGTCTAATTGCTTTTCGGCTTCATCTCTCCCTTTTTCACCTTCGGATGGAAGTCCGTGAGGATATATATTATCCCCTAAAAAAATTGCGTAATCATCTTTTGTATCATCATTAGCAATAAGTTTTTGAAATGCTTTAATAGCCTCCCCTCCTTTTTCAGAGTTTGCTACTCCGGCATCACCCAATAGATAAAACCGGGTTTCAATTTCTTTTTCCGAAGAAGTATCGTTTTGGGGTGTCATTTCACTTTTATATTTTGGCTTGTAGGTTGCACAGCTTACTATAAAAAGTGCCAAAATAATTGTAATGAGAGTGTTAATTTTTTTCATAAGATAATTACAAGCTTTAAATTTTTAGTAATTTGGCAGTTAAATTCAGTACTATGTCACAGTTAGTTGATGAAACTTTCGCTTATATAGCATCGTTATTTGCCAAGAGCCTTCCAAGCACATGTTTATATCATAACTTAACACATACCAAAAGGGTATTTAAAAGTACAAAAGAAATTATTAAGCATAGTGATCTTTCATCTGAAGATAAAGAAGCCTTGGAATTAGCTGCTTTACTGCATGATGCCGGACATATCAATGGAGCTGAAAATCACGAGGCCCATAGTGTTGAAATCGCTTCGGAATTCCTGAAAGGCAAAGGCGCCAGTGATTCTTTAATAAATAAAGTAACAGAATGCATCATGGCCACTAAGTTAGAGGCCGTCCCTGAAACAGAACTGGAAAAGATCATTAGAGATGCCGATGCTTCTCACTTTGCCAAAGATTACTTCCAGGAAGCCAGCGAATTGCTACGATTAGAACTAAAGCTTCAGGACATAAAGGATATTAGCAAGCTGGAATGGCTTGAAGGGAATATAAAAATGTTGGAAACGCAACATGTTTATTTTACAGACTATGCTATCGAAAATTGGAATCCCAAAAAGGAAGAAAACCTGGCTAAGATCATTAATGAAAAAAAGAAGCTTAAAAAAGAGGACAAAAAAGAAAAAGAGAGTTTAAAGAAAAAATTGAAGGCGGAAGATCCGGAAAAGGCAATACAGAGTGTTTTTAGGGTTACGCTCAAAAATCATATAAAGTTAAGTGATATTGCAGATACCAAGGCAAATATATTGTTGTCTGTAAATGCGATCATTATTTCAATTGCTTTGTCCAATCTTATCCCAAAGCTGGACAACCCTTCCAATAGCTATTTAATTGTTCCTACTATCATTTTTTTGTTGTTTACCGTAACAGCAATTGTGATGTCGGTTCTGGCAACCAGGCCAAATGTTACCAGTGGAAAGTTTAGCAAAAAAGATGTAGACAATAAAAAAGTCAACTTACTTTTCTTTGGAAACTTTCATAAAATGAACCTGAATGAGTTTGAGTGGGCAATGAATGAAATGCTCAACGATAAGGAATATATCTATTCCTCCATGACCAAAGATCTTTACTTCTTGGGCCTGGTATTACAAAAAAAATATCAAATACTAAGGAACACCTACACTATCTTTATGATAGGAATTGTCGTTTCGGTGATCGCTTTCGCAATTGCTTTTAGTACATCGGGAGCAGCATAAGTTTAGGAATCGATCTCGCTCATTAAGTCCTCATAGGTATAGTATTCTTTGGTATTGTCTTTCTTTTTTGAATACAATACACTTACCTGAATTGCCCTAAGGCCGGTAACACCCTGTAAGTCTTCAACTTCCACTATTTCCAGGTCATCCACCAGTTGCTTTTTGGATTGTAAGAAAGCAATATACTTCAGGTATTCTTTTTCATCTTCGTTTTGAGAATATACTATAGTGATCTTCCCCGGCTGGGTGATTCGTTTGTTCGTCCCCTTTATGTTAGCCTTATCCACACGTTTTTTTATGACTTCATAACGTGCATTATAAGTTCCATCTACATCAAAACGCTTTTCATCCATCCTGAAACGTAAAGAAAGCGACGTGTTAAAAGCCAATATCATTGAAGCCGCGTTGAGAGGAATAGGAAGTTCCTCTTTTAGCTTGTAGAAACTATTTTCCATTTCACACATAACCTGTAACTGCCATAATCTTAAATTGTACAGGTATATCTTATGGAAGCTATTATTCTTCGTTATAGATTCTCCAATATAAAGATTATGCTCTACCCCATCTGTTTTAAAACGCTCAAAATAATGGGGATACATTAATTGTGCTTCTATTTGTTTTTGGTCCAAAATAGCAGCCATCTTTTTGTTGATAAGCATCACGGACTCATCATAATCCTTACGATGTTGATAAATAAAGCCCTTGTCTTCGTCTATTATTTCATAATACTTGGCAATTAGCTCTTTGAGGGCAGGGCTCTTACCTTCTAAATGTGAATATAAAGGAAGGATCTCTGTGCGTAGAAAATGTAAGACCGAGCGCTCGCTATCTACCTGCAAATGCTCGTCTACATCTTCCAGGTAACTATTTATCCTGTAGTCTATTTGCTCGTAAATTGGCAGTGATTCCAATTCATAAATTCTCTTTACTATCTTCTGAACATGTTTCAGCTGTAATATCAGATCCTTTTGAGTTGCCACATTTCTGGCCTCAGAAGAACCCTTAATATCTATTTGTCCATATAAAGGATATACATTGTCAAAGACCACCTCTTTAAAGGCTACCTGGTTTCCAACTAATTGTTCCTTGATAACACGTTTGGCTTCTTTTCTGAATTTCCAGTGGACGCTTGGGTGAATAGAAGTACATTCGCTCTGGATCAACAACTCGATCTCATTTTCTTCTTTTTCTTTGGAACGTCTTACAGAATCGATCAAATAAGGCATGATATCATGCAACTTATTTGCATTGATGGTATTTAACTCTTGTTTGTTAGGAGAAACAATTTCCATAATACCCTGAACCTTACCATCCAATACAAGTGAAGTCATTATGGCACTTTGTACCTTTTGCCGGTCCAAAGTTTCATAGAGTTTGTTATCCGGATATAGTTTGTGGTATTTTTTCACATCGGAAATACAATAAAACTCATGCTTTTTAAATAGATAATCCATTGAATGGTCGCAAAGTGCACTAGTACAGGACGCATTACTTTTTCCATTTAAAATATAGCTTTCTGCATTGGCCAAATAAGGTAATTGTTCCAACTGTTCCTCTTCATCATTAAAAAGGGTATATCCAACTTTTAATTCTGGTAAATTAAAAATGGCCCGTATAATAGCTTGAAACTCTTCAACAAAATCTTCATTTTTTGCATCATCCTTTAATAAATTCGCCTTAAAATTGGAAAGAGCCACATCTGTAGTGGCATCATACATATTGGCGATCACAAAACCTTTAAAAAGCCAGCTATGTGGTGGAAATTTCTCTTTCCACAATGCGATGTTATCAAAGTTCTCAATAAGCTCTGCTACATCTTCAGGGGTAATTTCTATGGTGTTCTCTGTTTTTTCAATATGAATGAAGTCTCCGTTATACAGCATTTTATAGTATCTCATGATACCCTGCTTATCAGGGATGTTATAGTAAAATGGTCTTCTAAAGTCCACTTTGTAACCATAATACATATTTAAGATCATGGCACACCCCATAATATATGCCTGGTCGCTATCAAAATCTGTAAGTTGTACCTGGTAATCCTCTCCGGCAGTAGCTATTATATTCTTATATCTTTTTGATGATTTAATTATAAAATATTGATATGGAATCGATGCAATCTTTATTTCGTTTTCCTGTAATACCGTAGAAAACAAATCCTCTAACACCAAATCTATCTCTGCCTGATACTTGGTTACTTGCTTTTCATTCAGGAATCCTTCGGAAAGTTTAGGGTGTTTTTTTGCTATATCCAACACACGTTGAGCGCGTTGCCTAACAAGTTCGCTTTCAGAAGTAAGGTTAGCTTCATATTTTTCAAATAATTTTGAAAAGCTAATCTTTATCAATAATGGAAAGTCATTGTTCTCAGTTTTCATTTTCAATCAATTAGTACCATAAAATTAAGCAATATTGCCTTAGTTTATTGAATATTAACAATAATTTGAGGCTTCTATTTTTTTTTCAGAAAAAAATGTACCTATTTTTGTTCGAAATTATACTATAATTATGAGACGATTAATAGCCGTATTTCTTACAATTTCTTTGTTTTCATGTGAAAAAGATTCCAATACATTCACATTTGAAGGTACTGCCACGGGTTTTGATGACGGGACTCCCGTATATGTCTACAAAGTTGAAAGAAATCAACCGGAAGTAATAGATACTCTTACCATAACCGCAGGAAAGTTTATGGGCAATTATCCAAAGAGTGATGAGATCGCTTTACATTATTTTAAAGTTGGTGAAAATAAGGTAAACCACATCTTTTTTCTTGAAAACGAAGATTTAAAAGCTACAATTTATAAGGATAGCCTGGCTTCATCCTATGTTTCAGGAAGTCCTCAAAACGAATCGTACAAGGCTTTTTCAGAAAAAATAAGATCTTTTGGTAAGCGAAAGCAAGATATTGTACAACGTTTTCAGAAGGCAAGAAATGAACAGGATAACCTCTTGGCAAATGATATTCAAAGAGAGAATGTGATGCTCGTCCAGGAAGAGTCCAATTATAAAAAACAATTTGCACTGGATAATAATAACTCCATCTTTTCTGTAATGTTGATGTCCGAAATGCTTTCGAGAAAAGAGATCACTGCGGCAGATGCAAATGATTTTGTGAATACACTCTCACCAAAAATAGCTGCATCACAAATCGCAGCTAATCTTAAAACGGTTATTGCTAATGCAAAAAAGGCGGATGTTGGGTCTAAAGCTCCGGAATTTTCTGCTCCTACTCCTTCGGGAGAGATGCTTGCACTAAATGATGTATTGGGAAAATATACGATAATAGATTTTTGGGCTTCATGGTGCAGACCTTGTAGAATAGAGAATCCGAATGTGGTAAAGGTGTATAATCAATACCATGACAAAGGGTTAAATATCATTAGTGTTTCTTTGGACAAAGAAAACCAAAGGGAAAGATGGCTTAAAGCCATTAAAGATGACAAAATGGACTGGTACCATGTTTCTAACCTGAAATTTTGGAATGACCCAATAGCAAAAATGTACAATGTACGTTCTATTCCAGCCACCTTCTTACTTGATGAAGAAGGAAACATTATTGATAAGAACCTGCGTGGAAATGCTTTACAGGCAAAGATCGCCTCTCTTTTAGGGCAATGATCAGTTCAGTAAAAAGCTAATATTTACGGTTACGATAATTTCCATTTCACCGGCCGCTATAGTTTGTTGGCCCGCGGAAGCCTGACTATCCATAGCCATCGTTCTATACATGGGTGACGGAGCATTACTTGCTCTGTATTCACTTATAGAAATAGCTTTTCCAATGGTCTGGTCCAGAACTCCTGCGTACTCTTCGGCTTTCATCTTTGCATTTGCAACTGCTTTTTTTCGGGCTTCAGATTCTAATTCCTCCTTATTAGAAGCCGAAAAAGAAATTCCGTCGATCCTATTAATACCACTTTCCAATAACCCGTCCATAAGCTCTTCATAATCTTTTAACTTCCGGAGTTTTATGGCAATAGATTGATTGGCTGCATAATTATATGTCTTTGTATTGTATTCGTAATTCTTGTTAAGCCGGATGTACTGCGTGCTCACATCTTTATCACTAATCTTCATGCGTTTTACAAAGGATAGAACCTCATTGACAATCCGGTCATTTTCCTGCTTGACCTCTTTTGCGTTCGTTCCTGTATTTTCAATACGTACCGTTATAGTTACTTCATCTGGAACTACACGTACAATCCCTTTTCCTGTTACATCCACAGTAGGCAATGGTTGTGTTTGAGCTGTCATAAATAATGTTGTTAATAATACTACAAATAATGCGCTTTTCTTTTTCATAATAACATATTTTAAATTTTTCCGAGTTTGTGTAATACGAATAATAATATAATGGGAACTGCCAAAACAGCAACGATCCATAAACTGGTATCCAACAAAGCCGGTACAAATGCAATCGTTAATACATAACCGGCTATTGCGCCTCCAAAGTGTGCGTCATGGCCAATATTGCCCATACGGCTTTTCATTCCGTAGATGGAATACAACAAATACAAAAGGCCAAAAATCCAGGCCGGAATAGCAATAGGGATAAAAAACAAATACAATCCCATATCCGGAAAGAACAATATAGCCGAATACAAGACTCCTGTCACCGCCCCACTCGCCCCAACAGCGCTATAATGATACTCTTCTTTATGGAAATAAAATGATAACAGATTACCAACCAGCAGGCTTGCCAAATAGATCAATACAAATTTTACCACTCCAACTGCCCCGATTACTACGCCTGCAAAAAAATAGAGCGTTAACATATTAAAAAGCAAATGTGTAAAGTCCACATGTAAAAAACCTGCAGATATCATTCGTATTTGTTCACCACGGCGAATGCCGGCTATGTTGAATTTATATTTTTCGAAAAAGGAGAAATCGTTAAAACCCTTTATGGAAACAGCTATGTTAGCTAAAATAATAACCAGGGTAGCAATATGTATGCTTTGCATAAATAATCATTTTGAACCTACGTTTGTAATGCAATAAATTTAGTTAGTTTTACGGTAAATTTACCTATGCAGCGACTACTTTATATATTATTATATCCTTTTCTTTGGCTTACCTCTGTTTTGCCAATGCCTTTATTATACTTAAAATCAACTTGTTTGTATTTTTTAGCGTACTATGTGATCAGATATAGAAAAAAAGTGGTTTTGAACAATCTGAGGCTGGTTTTTCCTGAAAAGACCGAAGCCGAAAGAAAGCAAATCGCAAAACTGTTCTATAAACATCTTTGCGACCTTATCTTTGAGTCTATTAAAGGCCTCACTATTTCTGAAGCAGAAGCTTCCAAAAGGTTTGTGTTTGAAAACCTTGAATTGGTAAGGTCTCAATATGAAAATGGAAGAAGTATTCTGCTATTATGCGGCCATTACGCAAATTGGGAATGGAGCGGAATATTAAATACACAAAATCCTTATGAGGGATTTGCCGTTTACAAGAAACTGGATAATCCCTATTTTGACAGGCTGGTGAAAAAAATAAGAGGGAGGTTTGGCCCCACAATTATTAGTAATAAGAAAATAGTGTCTACACTGTTCAGGCTCCAAAAGGAGAACAAAAAGACCATGACACTTATCGTTGCGGACCAAACGCCAAAACCCGGAGCTTTTAAACATCGCGATACGTTCATGGGAATTGAAGTCCCGGTATTTACAGGTACCGAAGAATTAGCTAGAAAATTGGATTTTACAACACTGTACCTAAAAACCGAAAAGATAAAGCGAGGTTATTATAAAGCCACTTTTGTTGAGTTATCTCAAAATCCTTCAACTCTTAAAGAGTATCAAATTACAAGACTGTTCTTAGATGAAATAGAAAAACAGATCAAAAAGGCGCCCCAGTTCTACCTATGGTCCCACAAGCGTTGGAAGCACCGCACTATTAAGCCTTAAAAAATAAGTAGCGAAACTTTTATACAGAATAACTTTTCTCTTCACCTTCACGAAAATAAAAACTCCCTCTCCCCTCTAAAAGGGAAAGGGAATTTAAAAATCCAACTTAATCAACTATTAAAACTCAAAGTCAAAATACAATGAGCTTTCCATATTTGTTTCTGTTACTTCTTCACCCTTCAAAACATCTCCATCTGCATTGTATAGTATTAGATTAACCTTCCAATAACCCGTCATTGTCAAGGATAGTTTACCATCATACATCTGTGAATCAGAGTTATATGTTAAGTCCTCGTTGTTAGGTGAACTGTGATTCCCCATTCCCGGCATTCTGGGATCAACACCTACCATATAATCTGCTACAGGTGTAAAGGTCATCATATTTTCCATTTTATAAAGTGCAGCGGTAAAATCGTTTACCATAACATCTGGGTTTTCAGGTTTTACCATAGCTAATACATACCTGGAATCATCTGCTCCCATAAACGAATTTACACGTTTCATACTATCAGCCGGTGCAACAACGCTAATTTTTTCCATTGCTTCGTATGAAGTACCATCTATTTCATAAGTAATGGTTAATTCCCAATATTCTGTATCGTTACCGGGCATTTGGAAAATTATAAATCCATTTGCTACTGTGGAAAATTCAGAAATAGTTAGTGCAGATCTAGGACACGAATGGCTCATTGATGTCATGTGCATTACAGGAACCCAACTAATTGTAGGGTTTTCAAAATATGTGTCTGTCGCATTATTTTTAATACGTATAGAGAACTCGTTATAGCCTAAATTAAATTGGTTGTCTGTTCCATAAATTTCTATGGTATGATTATTTGCAGTTATTGATTTTACCATCATTAGATCTGCTACTGGATTGATCTCTATGTTATTATCGTCGTCATCTGTTGAACAAGATGTTAGTGATAAGACTAAACAAAGGATTGGAAATAGATATTTTATAGTTTTCATAATAGTATTCTTTAATTTTTTAGGTGATTTTTTTAATGTTTAACCAATTTTATAAGACAGTGTTATGTGAAAGTTCCGTCCCATTCTTGGAATATTGTTCCAATCTGCATAAGTGGAATAATACTTATCAAAAATGTTCTGTACACCTGCCTTTGTATATAATTGATTTTTTGAAATGTAAAAGGTTTTACCCAGCGATAGTGAAAAAATAGTGTAGGCCTTTGATTGATTTTCACCAAATGTGGGATTAAAATTTATTTGTTTTGATGCACCTTGCATTTCAACAGCTCCATAGAAGCTATTTTTTTGATACGCAAGAGTAGAACCATATGCTATTGGACTAATAAATGGTAAATTACGGGCATCGCTATCTACACCTCTGTGGTAAGATACGCCGCTAGTTACTTTAAGTTCTTTAGTTAACTTGTATTCTGAATTGAACATTACATTAGTTATCGTTGCATTATCAAGATTTTTATAAATCTTAACACCGTCTGCACCTATGGTCATTGTACTTAGTCCGGTTTCTACCTCTCCAATAATGTAGTTGGGCATTCTGAAGACATTTCCACTCAAACCAATTTTTAGTTTTTCATTCTTGAAGGTCACAGCACCATTAAACTCAATGGCTTGTTCATTTTTAAGCTCTGGATTACCAATATAATCGTGATTATCTGAGCTGTTGAATAAATAAAAACCAAAACCTTCTGAAACTGATGGGGCACGAGATGCATATGAAATTCCAATAGACATATCAAATGCATTGACCTTTTTTGAATATTGTGCCGACACACTTGATAAAAATCTATTTTGTGCAGCATCCATATCCGGATAAAAGATCTTAAGGCTATTGAGCCCAAACTCATCGGCTACAAGATTATTTTGATAGGTAATTCTGGTAGCCAGTTTTAATTCTGCTTTTTCAAAAGCGATATTATCTTCTACATAAACTCCGGTATTCAATGTTCTCACATCAGGCCAAGTAAGCATAAACATGGCAGACTGGTTTGAGTCATTAGGATACATGGTCATTTCGGCTAGCGACCGATTGTAAAACCCGTCTACTTTAAATAAAAGATTGTGCTTTTCTTGTTTTAATCTTGCTTGTGAATAAATCCCATAGGTATCACTCCATCCAGGCATATCCATGCGGATAGGTACATCCGGACGTTGTGAGTCATCCATAATGTGCGTTATGGAATTTCCATATAATTTGGATTCCCAATTTGTGAATGCACCCAAATGCAGCTGTTCATAACCTACTGAGTATATAAAAGCCCTTGCCAAAGAAACATCCATTGGTAACGAAGGATAGCCTACATCACGAGCTTCATCAAAAATAAATGTTGTTGTAAGCTTTCGCTCTTCATCTAATAATAACCCGCCATTAAATGAGAGGTTATATTTTTCAAATTGTGAGTATAAAACCTCCTCACCACCGCCAGCTGTATAATTTTCCGCTTTACGGTAAATAACATCTGCATCTATAAAGAACTTTTCTTCAGAAAAATTAACATCAGCACCAATGATCATTTGCTGGTTATTTGATTCAAATCCATCCTCTATACTTACTTTAAGGTAGTCTTCTCTAAAACCAGTTTTATCAAGTTTTAGATCGATAGCACCGCCAATGCAAGCACCATGCTCACTTCCTTTTTGACCAGAGGCTACGGTTACTTTAGAAAGATTAGAAACATCCACATAAGATGTTACCGGGTCCATTTTATCTGTACAGGCAGCAAAAATGCGCATACCATCTATAGTAACAGATAGTCGCTCCGAAGCCATATTATTAATTGTAGGTTCCCAGGCATAAGCACCACGCTTAATCATAGTTACTTGCTGTGATTTCTCCAGGTATTCATCTACAGAAGAAAGTGGCTTAGACTCTCGCTGATAAGCCAGTTTTTTCTTTGGTGAAATGATAAGAACCTCATTGAGTTGGTGGATTTTCAGACTATCCGTGCATACACCACTACATTGTTCTGAACAAGTATCGGTACATTCTTTAGATGTTTCTTCTTGACTATAACCTGCCGTTGAAATTAAGAATGCTACTGCAATACTTAACAATTTAAGGTTGTTTGAATGCCCAAAATTAAGATATAACAATCCACCTATATCTTTTAAATATTTCATAGATATAAGAATTAATTAATAAGTTTATTGATTACATACGTGCAATGCCTTTATAAGAGAACAACTACACTTGTATCTGGTAAAATAATCATGCAGGCTTTGGTGGTGGAGTTGTATTGGAAACAAAAAGCTTTGAATAAAGATTTTGTGAAGTATTAAAGTTATGTTCTATGATATTTTTCTCAATAACGAATAATTTGTAATTGACTAACGACTCACAAAAAAGGACGACAGGGATCTCTATTTTTTGATTAGAATTATATGGGGTGTTTTCTGTATCCTGCGCTTCTTTTGCCAGTTGTTTTGTGAGATAACATTTACCGTTACATTCTAGTTCTGGCTTATCTTTATTTTCACAAAGCACAGTTATAATATACTCATAGTTTGAAACATAATCAACGACAGGCCATAGTGGCTTGAAAAGCATTATGGAAGAAAATATGATGAGTATTATGATCTTCATTTGCAATTGTTTTACAAGTAAATAGTTTACCTATAAATAACATTACAAATTTAGGTGGTGTTTAGATCAAAAAAGATGATAAAAATCATATAAAGAAAAATTCTTTTTATTCTTAAATCGTTAAAATTAACCTAAGTGACCCTTTTATTTTAATCTTTAGTTCTAAAAACGGTGGAAGCGCTACGACAAAGGAACTATTTAACCAAAACAGTTCTCATTTAATTCATTTTTATAATACAAATCGGTACGTCATTTTTAACAAAAAGATGTTTTCAGGTTTTTGATCCAAAATCCCTGTTTTTAATCCTCTGAATAAATGAGCAGATGGATCTGTTGAACTCGTTACTCCTTGTGACCACACTAAAAATATCTCGGATCCAGGGATATATTCCCAACGTATCACCAAATTAGAACGAAACTGTACGAAAGAAAAATTGGGATCACCTATTTCATAGTCCGTTTTTCCATCAATATCTTCATCAACTAGATATGTTTCATTGGTTTGATCGTAAGAAATTTGATTGTTGTCTAATAATTGAAAACGATCATTAAAACGTTCTGCTATAGGATTTGTGATGTACTTAAAGTCTGTATATTTTCCCCGGGAAATAAATGGTTGTCCATAATACTGTATAGTAAGATTGGGGTTGATAGTATAATTAACCCTAACAGATGTACTTAAAGTTTGCTGGTCTATAGTTGCATTAATATACCTTGTTTGGTCAACCTCTTCTATATTTTCTACAAACTGTAGTTTATCATCGTTTTTTGAAAATTCAGGCCTTAAGGATATACTTAAAGCATCTAATGGCTTATATGTAACGCCAAGCTCAATTGAAAATGAACTGGATGCTGCATCTTTATAAAAAGATGCAAAGGGATCAAATCGTACTTGTTTCCTGTCATCTGTATTAAGCCAAAAATGGCCTCCTAAACCACTGGAATATTTTAATCGCGGACCTCCTCTTAATGCAGAATTTGAAAACTGCATGGCTGTTATATTCACTCCACCTCCGGCCCACCAATTATTTTTAAACTGCATATTCGTATTTACATTCCATTGTAATGAATTATGATTTCCTTCAAAATCCCAAACACTCCAATGGTTGTAATTGAAGTTTAGGCTTCTAAATATTCCAAAAGGCTTTAAGAACCTGTATCCCATCCAAAAATTATGTCGTATGTCATCGGCTTTTCGTTGAAATCCAAGGTCATTGAATTCCAATTCGGGAGATCGCCATGAAAAACCACCTTCAAACCTAAACTTATTTCCCGACTTACCTAACTGTGCATTACCTCCGGTTCCGGTTAGTGATGTCCTTGTTTCATCTACTTCAACATGACTGGCGTCTACTCTGTTGAACAGATGGCGAATAGAGTTTTGAGTGTCAGTTATTGCTTCTTCACTCCCATTGACGGTGCTCAAAACCATATCTCCTAATACATACCACGACCTATTTTTCCATTGATGTTTAAAATCCAATCCTCCTACATAGGCTGATTTATGTAGAAAATCCAAATTATCTTCTAATTTCCTATTGGTTGCTGTAAAAACACCTCCAATAAATGTATTGCTATTATTAAAATCCTTTTGAAGCCGACCCACAAAGTAGTTGGTAAGTGGTTCTACCAATTCTTTTGTCCTTTGTCCATTGTCATCAATCTCTGCGTATTCTTTATCAGTAACACTCTCTAATACACCTATGGACCAACCATCTTTGGTTTTGCCGCTAAATTTTGCAGCACCTAGTATGGTTGTGTTTTGCGGTTGATCTACAAAGGCGTCATCAGACGTATCCGGATATCCTTGAGGGCTTCTTCCTATTCGTCTTGAATAAAATATGTTATCAAATCCAAAGGTATTTCCGGAAATAGATGGAGAAAGGCGGTAGTTGAAAATATTCTTGTTCTCAACAAAAAAGGGCCGTTGTTCTCTAAAGAAAATTTGGAAGCCGTCCAGTTGTATAGATGCAGGGTCTGCTTCTACCTGGCCAAAATCCGGATTCACTGTGAAATCTAATGTAAGATCATTGGTAATCCCAATTTTAGCATCCAGGCCTCCATTCAATTTAAAATCACTTCCATCTCTAAAAGGGTTTCCTTCTTCAGATGGATAAGTTTCTAACTGTGTAACGGTAAATGGCTGTATTTCTATCTGTTTTTGTGGTTTTAATCCTTTTAACCCGTGCAATTCACCATATTCACTCACCCAACCGGGAACCTCATTAGGTTTACGCTGCCATAAAGAACGCTCTTGTTTTCTAAAAAAGCGTCGCTGTACCTGAAGCCCCCAAACCTGATCATCATTATCATTAAATCGCAGCTGACTTAAAGGTATCTTCATTTCACAGATCCATCCTTCGGTATCTATACTCGCTTTTGTTGTCCAAATAGGATTCCAGCTACTGTCTTCATTGTTTCCATTCTCCGACCCAAAATAATCTGATTTAACCCCTACCGCCGAAGTTATAAAAGAAAACGTAGTTCGCAGATCATGATAACTGTCCAAACTAACTTCTACCCAATCACCATCATAGGAGTCGCGCCTTCCCATGCGTTTAACAATACTATCCGGGGACTTGTCATAGGCTCTAATTCCTATATATAAATGCTTGGCATCATAAACAATTTTAAACTTGGTTTGCTCACTTGGGGGCGTATTTTCATCCGGTCTACGCTCTATAAAATCTACTCCCCATTCTACAATTTCCCATGCCGCATCATCAAGCTTGCCATCAATTATCGGGGCGTCTATATTCTCTATGGATTTGGTTGTATATATTTTTTTTGGAACTGAAACTGGCTCTTGGGCATTTGCGGAACTAAAAGTTAAAAATAATACTATGGGTAAGTAAATAAATAGAGGTTTCATATGGATTGATTAGAAGTGATTCATGAGATATATTAGGAAACTTCTTGGCCGCCAAATATTTCAAAAAACTCACTTATTTTTGATTGATTGTTTTTTTAAAGACCCTACGTTTTACAAATTGTTACACATTGAGTTTTATAAAATATCTTATAAAAAATAAAACCCTATCTGCCACATCTCTTGATACAGCTCCTAGATCGGGTTTTTAATTCAATACATTTCCACTACCGGTAAGGCCGGTATCATATACGTTTTGTTTTAAGTCAAAAGGGTGGTAGTCAGATTCTTTAAAAAACAAGCAAAAGAGCTTGAATATCACAAAAAAATGATACAACTCAATTTTTAATGACAAGTAAGTTTTCTTAATCTAAAAAAGCTCCTATCTCACTAATAAATCGGTCTGCTAATGCGTCAGCTTCAGTTTGTGATTTCGCTTCGGTATAAATTCGTATGATCGGCTCGGTATTGGATTTACGCAGATGTACCCAATTTTCAGCAAAATCGATCTTCACGCCGTCTATAGTAGTAATTTCTTCTGAAGCATAGGTCGTTGAGATCGTTTTCAGAATAGCATCAACATCCAATTGCGGTGTTAACTGGATCTTCTTTTTACTCATATAATATGAAGGATATTGCTTTCGAAGCTCACTTACCGGTAGATTTACCTCGGTCAAATGGCTTAAAAACAAAGCGATTCCCACCAGGCTGTCACGCCCATAGTGTAGTTCAGGGTAAATAATCCCTCCGTTCCCTTCACCTCCAATAACAGCATTGGTATCTTTCATTTTCTCTACCACATTTACTTCCCCTACCGCACTCGCAGTATATGATGCTCCGTGTCTTTGTGTTACATCACGTAAGGCCCTGGAAGATGACATATTGGAAACCGTGTTTCCCGGGGTATGTTTTAAAATGTAATCTGCTACTGCAACTAGTGTATATTCTTCACCAAACATCTCCCCTTTCTCATCCACAAATGCCAGTCGGTCCACGTCCGGGTCGACGACAATTCCAAAATCAGCGCCTTCCTCGACTACCTTAGCCATCAGATCTGTTAGATGCTCCTTTAAAGGTTCCGGATTATGTGGAAAATGGCCGTTAGGTTCACAAAACAGTTTTACAGGATGTACTCCTAAAGCTTCCAGTAAAAGAGGTACTGCAATACCTCCGGTAGAATTTACACCATCAACAACCACTTTTAACTTTGCTTTCTTTATAGCTTCCACATTTACCAGCGGGAGTTCCAGTATCTCGTCAATATGCATATCGATATAGGCTTCATTTACCGTTATTTTTCCCAAAGCGTCTACTTCGTTGAAGTTGATCTCGCCGGTTTCGGCCATATCGAGTATTTGTTGCCCTGCTTGTGCATTTAAAAATTCGCCTTTATTATTGAGTAACTTCAGAGCGTTCCATTGCTTTGGATTGTGACTGGCTGTTAAAATGATCCCGCCGTCTGCATGCTCCAGGGCTACAGCAACCTCCACTGTAGGAGTAGTTGACAGTCCCACGTCTATTACATGAATTCCCATTCCCACCAAAGTATTCATTACCAATTGTTGTATCATTTCACCGGAGATTCTTGCATCTCTCCCTATCACAACACGATACGTTTCTTTATCCCTTTGCTTCTTTACCCAACTGCCGTAAGCAGCCGCGTATTTTACCGCATCGATTGGAGTTAAATTATCGCCTTGTGTTCCGCCAATGGTTCCCCGTATTCCCGAAATGGATTTAATTAATGTCATTATCTCAATTTTTCAGCAAAGATACTTTTTTAAAAACACAATTCTTTGACACTATTTTGTAAATTGTACCGTATGAATTTTCTCGCACATATTTATCTTTCCGGAGATGATGAAGGAATTACCATTGGTAATTTTATTGCAGACGGAATTAAAGGGAAACGATATCTAAAATACCCTCAACAAATAAAAAAAGGAATACTCCTGCATCGTGCCATAGACAGTTTCACAGACCAGCATCCTACCGTTAAACAAAGTACAGCAAGACTTCATGAAAACTATGGACATTATAGTGGTGTGATCGTGGATATTTTATACGATCATTTTCTGGCAAAAAACTGGAGTGAATATCATCCCCAGCCCCTGGCCGAATATGTGGAAGAATTTTATGAACTGCTTAGAAACAATTTTCAAATATTACCCGCTCGTATTCAACGAATGATGCCCTATATGATAGCAGATAACTGGCTGTTGAGCTATGCTACCGTACCCGGAATAAGTAAGATCTTAGCACAAATGAACGTAAGGACCAAGCGTGTTTCCAAAATGAATTTTGCCGTGATCGAATTGGAGCAATATTATGACGAATTTGAAACAGAATTTACTTCCTTTTTTAAAGATTTAATTGATTATTCTTCAAAAAGATTAAAAGAACTATGAGACTATTTCAGTACTTTTTTATTGCATTACTGCTTGTTTCCTGTAAAAAGGATATTAAGCAGACAAGCATCGAAATACAGCCTAAACAACCGGTCATAGCCGAAAAAGCAATGGTTGTTTCCGCTAGAGAAGAAGCGTCAGGGATAGGTATTGAAATTTTAAGGAAAGGAGGTAATGCTTTTGATGCTGCTATTGCTACCGAAATGGCACTGGCAGTCACATATCCGTATGCAGGTAACCTGGGAGGTGGCGGTTTTATGGTGTATCGTACACAATACGGAGAACTGGGAGCCTTCAATTATAGAGAAAAAGCTCCTATTGCTGCTTCAAAGGATATGTACCTGGATGAAAACGGTGTATACCTTTCTGAAAAAAGTAAGGTAGGAAGCCTTGCCGTTGGAGTTCCGGGTTCTATTGCAGGAATCTTTGCGGTACATGAAAAGTTAGGGTCTTTACCTATGGAAGAAATTTTAAAACCGGTGATACAATTAGCATATAGAGGCTTTGCCGTGACAGAAAAACAAGCAGAACGATTTTCTCATTACAGGGCAGTTTTTGAAGAAGTGAATCAGGAGGCTTCTCTTTTTACTAAAGTATATAAAGCAGGAGATACGATCAAAAATACAGCATTAGGCGCTACTCTAAGCCAAATCTCAAAAAATGGCAGAGCCGAATTTTACCGTGGTGAGACCGGTAAAAAACTGGTTGCATATATGAGATCTAAAGGTGGGATCATTACAATGGAAGACCTCAACGCCTACGAAGCCCAATGGCAGGAACCTATAGTATTTAAATACAAGGATCTAAGAGTGATCTCTATGTCTCCCCCGTCCAGCGGCGGTGTATGTTTGGCCCAGATATTAAAAATGCTGGAACCGTTTCCGTTATCGGAATACGGCCATAACACGGCAAAATCTATCCAGGTTATTGCAGAAGCGGAGCGCCGTGCCTATGCGGACCGAAGCTATTACCTGGGTGATCCGGATTTTGTAGATAACCCCATCGATTCACTATTGGACGAAGCTTATTTGAAAGACAGAATGGAAACTTTTTCGTTTGAGTCCGCAACTCCTTCAGAAACAATTAGCTATGGAAATATTATAGGTTACGAAAGCCCCGAAACCACACATTACTCTATTGTAGACCAATTTGGGAATGCGGTTTCTGTTACCACTACGCTCAATTCCGGTTACGGATCAAAATTATATTCTAAAGAACTGGGATTCTTTTTAAACAACGAAATGGACGATTTCAGCGCCAAACCCGGAGAACCAAATATTTATGGCCTGGTAGGTGGCGAAAGCAATGCGATCGCTCCACAAAAAAGGATGCTAAGTTCCATGACCCCTACTATTGTAGAAAAAAATGGCAAGCTATGGATGGTCGTAGGAACTCCCGGAGGGGCAACTATTATAACCTCTGTATTGCAAACGATCCTCAATGTATACGAATTTGACATGAACATGCAGGAAGCGGTAGATGCCCCGCGTTTTCATCATCAATGGCTTCCGGACGCTATTAGATACGAACTGGATATGTTCCCAAAGGAACTCATAAGGGAACTTGAGCAAAAAGGGTATCCCAATAACACCGAAACAGACCCGATAATCGGTAAAGTTGATGCAATTCTAGTACTGCCAGATTCAAAATTGGAAGGGGGAGCCGACCGGAGAGGAGATGATACTGCAGTAGGATTTTAACAGCCAAAGTAGAATTTTGAGTAGTTTGTCCGACAACTTTAACCTTATATCGAAATGTAGGTATTTTACTACAAAATGACGTTAAAAACGTTAAATTTGAAGATAATAACTATAAAACGTAGGAATTATCACATAAAAATACATAATTGTTTCGCATAATTGGGGCTGAAAATTCACATTATGTTTGAATAAAGTTATCCAGGTGAAGTAAATTTATCTTTGCAGGAAGTACCTCGTTTTCTTTTCAGAAAAACAATTATCAATCATCTATTTTTTTGTGATTATTGATCATGAGAAGTAAATCTTTCTTTAAGGATTTGTTTGCCCTCATCCCATTGCTCTTTAGTGGGCTTCTCTGTATTGCACTAATATTTCTTCTTAGGCAAAAGGTAACTACCACTCCTAATTTTACCGAAACGCTTGTAAACCTTACTACAATCTTTATAGCTATTAGCGGCTTTTTAAGTGCCATTATCATGATTTTTTTAGCTATTTCTGCGGTAAATATGAAAAAAAGCCGTGCAATGGCCATTGACAACCTTGGTAAGGTCACACAAAAAATGCATCATTTCAGGTCTATAGTAGAACTACTCTTTCGTTCGAAAATATGGCTTCCCGGACTACGCGAATATATTGATGATGAATTTGCAGGGCTCACTTTTTTTGAGGTAAAGGAATTTTATAAAGGAAAGTCTAAAATTGCGATTGAATTTCTTCAGGAAAACCACAATTATGCAGATACCGAAAATTTGTACCTGGAATTGAAATCGCTGCTCATGACAAGCCCAAAGGATAAAAGTATTCCTGAGAATATCAGTTATCCAAAAATGTACAATAAAGGTATTGTGGAAAAATGGTTAGAGCACAAATGTGGATCTGGGCTATGGTATTATTTTGGTTACAAATTCGCGATCTATAAAGAGGCGCTGGATCTGGGAGCTGTTTTTGAAAGGCATCAGGATAAGATCATGACCCTTGCAAATACAATTGACAGCGAGGCGTTTGAAGATTCATCGTTCAATGAAGTGTTTCTCTCGAAGCTAGGAGAATACATGACCAAGGAAGTTCTTCCAAAATTATATCAGTTTCAAGATAAATCCGGTAAGAATATGCCAGCCATTATGCGCTATTTGTATAGCATCTTTTTACTCCTAACTCTCTTTGGAGTGCTGTTGCCTCTATGCTATCTGCTGTTCAGCCTTCCAATAATAACACTGATCATTAGTTTCGGATTTGTTGTCAGTGTCATTTTCTTTATAAGTATTAGTTTCTACCCGTTTCTATCCAGAGAAATAAATAGTTAGAGGGTTAATTTCATTTATTTTTATTTTGTTCAAAAATTAACAACTTCGCACACACTTACCTTATAAATTTTCAATACAATTAAGTACCTTTGCAAATTATGGTAAAAAGTAACGATTTTATTGAAGTTCTTGGGGCTAGGGTACATAATTTAAAAGACATAGATGTTCGTATCCCCAGGGAGCAACTGGTAGTAATTACAGGACTTTCGGGTAGTGGAAAATCCTCACTGGCCTTTGATACCATTTATGCCGAAGGACAACGGCGCTATATTGAAACTTTTTCAGCTTATGCACGCCAGTTTTTAGGTAGCCTGGAGCGTCCGGATGTCGATAAGATCGAAGGTTTGTCTCCTGTCATCGCAATTGAACAGAAAACAACCAGTCGCAGTCCGCGTTCTACAGTAGGCACCATTACAGAGATCTACGATTTCCTACGGCTCTTCTACGCGCGTGCCAGTGATGCATACAGTTATAATACCGGTGAAAAAATGATAAGCTACAGTGATGAACAGATCAAGCAGCTTATCATCAACGATTTCAACAATAAAAAAGTAAGTGTACTTGCACCCATAGTTCGTTCCCGTAAAGGACATTACCGTGAATTATTTGAACAGATCGCCAAACAAGGTTTTTTAAAGGTACGTGTGGATGGTGAAGTAATGGACCTGGTCAAAGGGATGAAAATTGACCGTTATAAAACGCATGATATTGAAATCGTTATAGACCGCCTAAAGATCTCTGAAGAAAACGATACGGACAAACGTCTTTCCGAAACGATCGTTACGGCGATGTACCACGGTGATGATGTGCTCATGGTATTGGATAATGAAACAAACGAAGTTCGTTATTTTAGCCGGTCCCTCATGTGCCCGTCCAGTGGTATCTCCTACCCCAATCCGGAACCCAACAACTTCTCTTTTAATTCTCCAAAAGGAATGTGTTCGCATTGTAAAGGACTGGGGCAACTGCATGAAGTTAACCTCGATAAAATAGTACCTAACAAAAAATTGTCCATCAAACAAGGTGCTTTGGCCCCTCACGGGCCACAAAAAAGCAATTGGGTCTTTAAACAGTTAGAACTTATTGCAGAAAGGTATGGTTTTAAGCTAAGCGATCCTTTTGAAACTATTCCGCAGGAAGCAAAGGATATCATTTTTTACGGCGGAAATGAAAAATTTGATATTGAATCTAAAACCCTGGGGATCACCAGAACTTACAAAATAGACTTTGAAGGTGTGGCCACTTTTCTGCAAAATACGTTTGAAGCGAATGAATCAAGGTCGCTACAGCGGTGGGCAAAAGAATACATGGACAAGATTTCCTGCCCGGAGTGTGAAGGTTCCCGCCTAAGGAAAGAATCACTTAATTTCAAAATAAACGGTAAAAATATTGCCGAACTCGCGCATATGGATGTGGTCGAGTTGGCAGATTGGTTTGCTAATCTGGAAAAGGACCTTTCTGAAACTCAAATAAAAATTGCTTCCGAGATCATTAAAGAGGTACGTTCCAGGCTTCAGTTTTTAGTGGATGTTGGCCTAACATATCTTGCTTTGGACAGGAGCTCAAAATCGCTTTCGGGAGGAGAGGCACAGCGTATCAGGCTTGCAACTCAAATTGGTTCGCAATTGGTAGGTGTGCTTTATATCCTGGATGAACCAAGTATAGGCCTCCACCAAAGGGATAACGAAAAACTGATCCATTCATTGATTCAGTTGAAAAAAATCGGTAATTCAATTATTGTAGTTGAACATGACAAAGATATGATCGAGCATGCAGACTATGTGATAGATATTGGCCCGGCGGCGGGAAGGCATGGCGGGGAAATCGTTTCGGAAGGTGCTCCTTTAATTATAAAAGAGCATCATACGCTCACTGCAGATTACCTAAACGGCACCAAAGAAATAGAAATTCCTAAAAAAAGAAGAAAAGGAAATGGCAAAGTATTAACCCTTAGCGGCGCTACCGGGAATAACCTAAAGAATGTTTCGGTTACTTTCCCGCTAGGAACAATGATCGGGGTGACCGGTGTTTCCGGGAGTGGTAAATCCACATTGATCAATGAAACGCTCTACCCTATCTTAAATGCCCATTTTTTTAATGGTGTAAAAAAGCCTATGCCCTATAAAAAAATTGACGGGCTAAAACATATTGATAAAGTTATAGACATTAATCAATCTCCTATTGGACGTACTCCACGCTCCAATCCGGCTACCTACACAGGCGTATTCTCTGAAATAAGGAACCTCTTTGCCAAAGTACCGGAAGCTATGATCCGTGGTTATAAGCCGGGACGTTTTAGTTTCAATGTAGCGGGTGGCCGCTGTGAGACCTGTAAAGGAGGAGGATTGCGTGTCATCGAAATGAATTTCCTTCCGGATGTCTATGTAGAATGTGAAACCTGCCAGGGAAAACGTTTTAACCGGGAAACCCTGGAAATTCGTTACAAAGGAAAATCTATTTACGATGTTCTGGAAATGACCATTAACGAAGCTTGTGATTTCTTTGAACCGATCCCAAAAATCTACCGGAAACTAAAAACCATTAAAGATGTTGGTTTGGGGTATATTACCTTAGGACAACAATCCACAACCCTTTCCGGAGGAGAAGCACAACGAATCAAGCTAGCTACAGAGCTCTCTAAAAGAGATACGGGGAATACATTCTACATTCTGGATGAACCTACCACCGGACTGCATTTTGAAGACATTCGTGTCTTGCTGCTGGTACTCACTAAGCTGGTAAATAAAGGAAATACCGTTGTGATCATTGAGCACAATCTGGATGTAATTAAAACCGTTGACCACATTATAGATATAGGCCCCGAAGGAGGGAAAAAGGGAGGTAAGATTATGGCACTGGGCACTCCGGAAGAACTTATAAAAGATAAAAAAAGCTATACGGCGAGTTTTCTTAAAAAAGAACTACATTAGCCTTGTAATCTATGTACATTAGGGTAATCTGGCCTTTAACTGTTCATAAGATATACTTTTAACTGAAGAATGAAGATTAATTGATGAGAAACGAAAGTACACCCAAGAATTGGAATGAAGTAAAGACAAATGACTCCTGGGCGATCTTTAAGATCATGGGAGAGTTTGTGAACGGATACGAAAAAATGAGTCGAATCGGCCCTTGCGTATCCATTTTTGGTTCTGCACGAACCAAACCTGACAATAAATACTACAAACTGGCAGAGCGCATTGCAAAAAAAATAACTGAAAACGGTTATGGAGTTATTACCGGCGGTGGGCCGGGAATTATGGAAGCCGGAAATAAAGGAGCCCATCTGGCAGGAGGGACATCTGTAGGATTAAATATCACGCTTCCGTTCGAACAACATGACAATCCGTATATAGATAGTGATAAAAGTATAGATTTTGACTACTTCTTTGTACGTAAGGTAATGTTCGTGAAATATTCCCAGGGGTTTGTTGTGATGCCCGGCGGATTTGGAACACTGGATGAATTTTTTGAAGCTTTCACATTGATACAAACACATAAGATCGATGAGTTTCCACTCATCCTGGTTGGAACTAAATTTTGGTCCGGCCTGATGGATTGGGTGAAGGACGTGCTCTTAGAGCAAAATGGAAATATTAGTCCGGAAGACCTGGACCTGGTACATATTGTTGATACTGAAGATGAGGTATTGAAGATACTGAATGATTTCTACGATAAATTTAATCTAAGTCCTAACTTTTAATCTTATTGTATCCCCCGTAGTATGTATAAAATAACACCTACTTCCTCCTAACATAAAAAAATCAATAGAATTCTTGAAAGCAAGTAGGATTATCATATATATCATTCTTTTTTATACTGCATCCATGGGTGCACAGCATGATATCACTATTGATGCAACTCTTAAGCCCGCAAAGAAAGAGATAAATATTACGCAGCAAATCACGTATAAAAACATCTCTGCAATTACTTTAAACGAACTTTATTTGAACGATTGGGCAAATAGCTTCTCGAGTAAAACAACCCCTCTTGCCAAACGTTTTGCTGAGAATTACGATAGCTCATTTCATTTCGAAAATAAAAAAAAGAGAGGTAGAACAACTATATACAGCATTACAAACCGCCAATCCTTACCATTAGAATGGCAACGCGGAGATGTGGCAGATATCATCAAAGTGGTTTTAGATGAACCTCTTCAGCCCGGTGAAAGCTATACCCTGAATCTTCAATACACTGTAAAGGTTCCAAATGACCGATTTACAAGATATGGAGTATCCAGAACTAATGATTTCAAATTGAGGTATTGGTACATATCTCCGGCTGTTTTTGATGGAAAATGGCATGCCTACAGTAATAAAAATACCGAGGACCTATTTTTATTGCCTTCCAACTTCTCCATAAAAGTTCATACACCCAAGCAATACAGGGTCATTTCAGATTTTGATGTCGTAACCGAAGAAATTTCAGAAAGCAATAAAACAACACAGTTAATCGGTAAGGAACGTGTTGGAGCCATCCTTCATTTGGAAAGAATTAGATCGTTTGAATCGATTGAAACCGATAAGGTAGAGGTCATTACCAATATTCAGGGGAAAAAGGTTACCCCGGTAATACGTGCGCTTGTAATAGACAGAATTGTACATTTTCTAAATGATAGATTAGGCCCCTACCCTTTTAAGAAAATGGTCATTAGTGAAGCCGACTATAGAAATAACCCTGTTTATGGCCTAAATCAATTACCGGATTTTATCAGTCCGTTTCCGGATGGTTTTGAATATGATATGGAACAACTCAAAACCATAAGCCGAAATTATTTAAAGAACACACTTCCTCTACACCCCAGGGAAGATTACTGGCTTACAGGCGCGTTACAGATCTATTTAATGATGGAGTATGTAGATACCTATTATCCAAAGATGAAGATCATAGGGAACCTGAGCAATTTCTGGGTAATACGGTGGTCACATGCTTCCAAATTAGAGTTCAATGACCAATATCCGTTGCTATATCTTAATATGGCACGCAATAATTTGAACCAGTCATTAACAACCCCAAAAGATTCATTGGTAAAGTTCAATAAGAACATTGCCAGTGATTATTATGCCGGAGATGGCCTCGAATACCTTTCGGATTATTTGGGAAAAGAAACCCTAGGCGCCAGTATCAAACAATTCTATACCGAAAAGAAATTACAGAAAGTAGCTTCTTCAGATTTCGAAGATATTTTATCTCAAAATACAACAGCCCCCGTCAATTGGTTCTTTGACGACTATGTTAATTCTGAAACCACCATAGATTTCAAAATAAAAAAAGTAAAAAAAGTAGGTGATTCTTTAGAAGTGGTTGTAAAAAACCTTCGCAACAATACCATGCCGGTTTCATTATACGGAATCAATAAGGACAGTATTATCTTTAAGCAATGGCTGCCTCCAATAGATTCGGCCGTCACAACTACAGTTTCGGCAAAAAATGTTCGAAAACTTGCACTTAATTATGAAGCGAAAATACCGGAATACAATCAGCGAAACAATTATAAGAATGTAACCGGCCTACTCAACAGGCCAATACAGTTCAGGCTCTTTCAGGATGTGGGCGACCCAAAATATAATCAACTGTTCTTTATGCCTGTATTTCAGTACAATCTATACGACGGATTCTCGCTTGGCCCCAAATTATATAACAAGACAGTCCTCCCAAAGGCATTTCACTACAACCTATCGCCCCAATACGGATTTCGCTCTAAAACATTGATAGGAAGTGGCTCCCTTATGTATACCCAAAACTTCAAAGACAACTCCCTCTATGCAATGCGCTATGGAATTGCCGGTAGCTATTATTCTTTCGATAAAGATTTGTTCTATAAGCGATTAAGTCCGTATATGACTTTTGCCTTCCGAAATAAGGACCTTCGCGATAACAAGAAGCAATTTATTAATTTAAGGAGCGTGAATATATACCGGGATGAAGACCCGGACAAGCCTAATGAAACACCAAATTACAGTGTATTCAATGCCCAATATGTCTATTCGGACCGTAACCTTATTGATTATTTCAGAGGTATCGCAGATTATCAGATTTCCGATAAATTCAGTAAGATCTCTACAACACTCGAATACCGGAAATTATTCTTAAACAACCGTCAATTGAACCTGCGGTTATTTGCCGGATTATTTGTTTTTAATGACACACGAGAAGATGAGGACTTTTTCAGTTTTGCTCTGGACAGGCCCACAGATTACCTGTTGGACTACAACTACTATGGAATAAGCGAGGATACCGGTTTGTTTAGCCAGCAGCTTATCATTGCGGAAGGCGGTTTTAAATCCAAACTGGACCCCCCTTTTGCCAATAGCTGGATCACAACCCTTAATGCCAGTACTAATATCTGGAAATGGATCTATGCATACGGAGATGTAGGGCTTGTACATAACAAAAACAGAGGAACCCACTGCGTATATGATACCGGAGTGCGCGCCAGTCTTGTAGCAGACTATTTCGAATTATATTTTCCACTATATTCTAACCTTGGCTGGGAACCCGGTTTGGGTAATTACAGCCAGAGAATCCGTTTTATTGTTACCCTGGACCTTAAAACTTTGTTAGGCCTCTTTACCCGTGAATGGTACTAAAATGCACTTATGAGTTTACTTAGGAATTGGCGTATTATAGTTTTACTTTGCCTTACACTGGGGTTAGCTCCCTTTTTTCCCGAACCGCATTTATGGGGAAAGGTCAAATGGATAGCAGGAGGAGCCAAAGGCATGAGTCTAACAGACTGGTTTGATGTTTTATTACACGGATTCCCGTTTGTTCTTCTTATTAGATTATTGGTCCTTAACTTATTTCTGAAAAAGAGAAAAAATTAACCTTTTTAATAGCCAAAATTCTTCCTTTAGGGTATTTACATGTAATACATAAGGGTTTTTCCTTACTGTAAATCAGTTGTTTACCTAACTAATATTGAAACAGCAACACATAGCTTTGTTTAAACGATTTTTTAATTAAACAGACAAACTATGAAAGCAAAAAAGAAATTTAAGTATTTGTGCTACCTAAGTACAGCACTGCTTATAATAAGCTGCTCTAAGCCGGTACTCACAGATATCGAGCCTTCAACTGCATATCCAAGGCAAATTCTCAGTACAGACGGAAGCAATCAATTTCTTTCAAGTGTTGTTTGGGATAATAATTTGAGTTCCGAAACTACATTGAAATCAAATTTTTTGTCTTCCCGCTATTTTCAACTTCCGGATGTGGCAAGTACGGGAAATCATCCTGTAGTATTAAAGAATGGCCATGGAAAATCTGTAAATGAGATCAATGTTTCTGTTCTCTCCCCTTCCGGAACATGGCCGGCACCAAGAATTGAAGACATTGGAATTAACAATGTTATTAATGCCACATCTTCCGATGCGAATTTTTACATAGCAGTCTCAGCTGCAAATGCAGATGCCGACGCAGTTATACAAGTTGGAGGTGTTGATATTACAACGATCTTCGTGTCTGCAATTCCATCAGATTTTCTGGAAAATCATATTCCTGCTACCTATGGATATCCAATATATCATTACACACTATTGGTGGGAATATTGGAGAATCAGGCATGGAACAGTACAATTCAAGTAACAGTAAAAAATCACGATGCGGCAACATCGCCTTCAAAACAATATAAGTTTGCAACATCACTGGCTACTTTAGATAGTGACAATGATGGATTATTAGATGAGTGGGAAAAAAATGGCTATACAGTGGGAGGCACAACCATAGACCTAAAAGCAATGGGTTGTGACCCCAAACGAAAAGATGTTTTGGTAGAAGTAGATTGGATTTCTGCTGCAGCGCCGGATGGTACCATCTGGGCCACGATTGAAGATGTCTTTGAAGAAGCACCTATACTAAACCCTGATGGAAGTAGTGGTATTTCAATGCACCTGGACAGAGGCCAGGGAGGAGCGTTTACCAATGGCGGAACTATTCTAACCAATCATACCACTATGGATTTTGGGTCAAGTACCACTCCGGGTTACGTAGATTTTTACACCTACAAGAACAATAGTGCGAACTTTGACCCCAACAGAAAGGATATTTTCCACTATGGTATCTTTGGACGAGCAAGGCCAAATGGTAGTTCTGGCCGTGGAGAAGTATTTGGAAATGATTTCATGGTTACATTCTTTAATTTTACAGGAGCAAATGCTTTTTCTATTCCAAGAAACCAAATAGGAACGTTTGTACATGAGTTTGGACACAATATCAACCTCTGCCACGGAGGAGCTTGTGTAACACCTACAGATTGGAACGAAACCTTTAAAGTAAATCAACCTTCCAGTATGAACTACAGGTATCAATTTCCGGCCGTTTCCGACGACTGTGACCTAACTTCAGATAACGTATTTGGATTCTCTCGGGGAATGTTGGCAACACTCAATGAAACCAATGTCAACGAAGCAAATGGTATTTGCGACAATAATGCTCTGGATTTTAATGGTAATGGTGCAACCAATAATGTTGGCGCCATCAACTTAAATGGAGATGGAAATACAACCGATATATCGATAGATTATAACGAATGGGGTGCCATTAGGTTGGATTTCACAGCTACGGACAGTTCTTGGAATAATAATTGATAATTAATTTAAAGATTTTAAAATGAAAAATATATATAAAATAACGTTCCTATTCTTAAGTGCACTACTACATACAGTAGCAATAGCGCAAGATAACAGAGAGATATTTGAAGGAAAAGTAAATGAGGCTCCATTGAATTCTGTATTAAAAGCGGTTACCTATAACGGAAGTGGCAAACCTGGAGAACAAACTATTAGCTCAGATGTTTTTGACATGAATGTTTTTAATGCCGAAAATGAAACATTTACAGGTACCAAAACTTTTGAAGGAAACCTGTCCTATATTAGAGAAGGCTTACTTCAATTGACTACTTCTCAAGAAGAGGCCATGTATATTTCGTATGCATTTCCCAGGGATCATAAACTTGATCAGGGATACGCTATAGAAGGTGCTGTACTAAAAGTTAGCAACTTAAGTGATCCCGGAAACTCTGTTAAAGAGATCGTACTAAGAAACCCGGAATCCCTTGAAGTAGCTTTTCTGTGGAAATCTTTACATGAGCCCATAGCATTTGAATCTTCGGAAAGTATTCTGCTTTTCCAGGATAGCCTGGATATGGAAAAAGTAGAAAAAGGGTATCATCCCGCTACTTTGAACCTGAAAGCAGGAGGTGAAACTATTCCGCTAAAAGCTGGAGAATCCAAAACCTTTAAGCACAATGGCCAAGACTATACGTGTTATGTTCAGGAAAGTACTTTCCTGAAAGCAGAGGACGATGGAGGATGCAGTGGTTCATCATATATCTTAAGGGCATTTATCATCAAAAAGCAATAGCCTGTTAAAGACTCTTATCAAAAAAGCCTTAGCAATTTCTGTTAAGGCTTTTTTGGTATTTGATTTGCGAAATTGAAAATATGTCTGCTAATTCAAATTGTAAAACACGTGCTTTTTCGCTACTTTTGTAGCCCTAATAAAAAATGAAGATGCAGACAAACCCACAGACAAATAACAAACTTTCTTTTGACGATTTTAAAGCCGAAGTCTTAAACGACTATAAAATTGCAGTGACAAGTCGGGAATGTAGTTTGTTGGGGCGTCGGGAGGTCTTAACAGGAAAAGCAAAATTCGGAATTTTTGGTGATGGAAAAGAAGTACCGCAACTTGCCTGGGCAAAAGCATTTAAAAATGGTGATTGGCGAAGTGGTTATTACCGGGACCAAACTCTAATGATGGCAATTGGAAAATTGACCATTCAACAATTCTTCGCGGGATTGTATGCCCATACTAATATTGAAGCAGACCCTATGAGTGCCGGACGCCAAATGGGCGGCCACTTTGCGACGCACAGTTTGAATGATGACGGAAGCTGGAAAAACCTTACCACACAGCAAAATAGTAGCTCCGACATCTCTCCTACTGCCGGACAGATGCCTCGATTGTTAGGTTTGGCACAGGCATCCAAGATCTTTAGAAATGTAAAAGGCATTAATAATAAAACCAATTTTTCCATAAATGGTAATGAAGTAGCCTGGGGAACCATTGGTAATGCCAGTACCAGTGAAGGCTTGTTTTGGGAAACCATCAACGCCGCAGGTGTATTGCAGGTACCTATGGTGATGAGCGTATGGGATGATGACTATGGTATTTCGGTACATGCACGCCATCAAACTACAAAAGAGAATATTTCTGAAATTTTAAAAGGATTTCAACGAAACGAAGAAGAAAACGGTTATGAGATCATTCGTGTAAATGGCTGGGACTATCCGGCTTTGGTTGAAGCATATCAAAAAGCAGGTGCTATTGCCAGGGAAGAACACGTCCCGGTACTAATCCATGTACTGCAACTTACACAGCCACAGGGACATTCAACCAGTGGGTCACACGAACGTTATAAAAGTGATGAACGCCTGCAGTGGGAACGTGAATATGATTGCAATATCAAGATGCGTGAGTGGATGATCGCTAACAATATGGCGACAGATGAAGCGCTTTCTGAAATCGAAAAGAATATCAAAAAAGAAGTAAGAGACGGAAAAAAAGCTGCCTGGGAAGCATTTTTAGCACCTCAAAAACAGGAACAGCAAGAAGCCGTAACCTTATTGGGTAATTTAGCAGAGAGCAGCCCAAATAAGAATTTTATTGAAAAAATAAAAAATGACCTGGCTTCTGAAAAAGAGCCCTTACGGCAAAATATAGCTGCTGCTACTCGTAAAGCCCTGCGTTATGTAGTTGGGGAAGATTCGGCAGAAAAAAGGCAATTACTGGACTGGATCGAAAATTATTTTGAAACCATTCAGCCAAAATATAGTTCGGATCTTTATTCTGAAGCTGAAAATAAAGCAACCGGAATTGCCGAAATACAACCAACGTATAATGATACTGTCGAGATGGTAGACGGACGTCTGGTCCTACGCGACAATTTTGATGTTTTGTTTGACAAACACCCGGAAGTGTTGATATTTGGTGAAGATGCCGGGAAAATAGGTGATGTAAACCAGGGGCTTGAAGGAATGCAGCAAAAATTTGGCGAATTAAGGGTTAGCGACACCGGAATACGGGAAGCTACCATTTTGGGACAAGGAATTGGTATGGCAATGCGAGGACTTCGCCCTATTGCCGAAATTCAGTATCTGGATTACATTCTATATTGCCTGCAGATAATGAGTGATGACCTGGCAACAGTGCGTTACCGCAGTAAAGGAAAGCAAAAAGCTCCGCTTATTGTGCGTACACGGGGCCATCGCCTGGAAGGTATCTGGCACAGTGGCTCGCAAATGGGTGGCCTGGTACATTTACTTCGCGGTATCTATATTTTGGTTCCCCGGAACATGACCAAAGCTGCCGGTTTTTACAATACACTACTGGAATCTGATGAACCGGCATTGATCGTGGAATGCTTGAACGGATATCGTTTAAAAGAACAAATGCCAACCAATCTGGGAGAGTTCAGAACTCCTATTGGTGTTGTTGAAACCGTAAAAGAAGGAACCGATATTACACTTGTCTCCTATGGAAGTACCTTGCGAATTGTAGAAGAAGTAGCAAAAGAACTACAGCAAGTTGGCATTGATCCTGAAATAATTGATATACAATCACTTATTCCTCTTGATCTAAACAATGACTTAATTAAAAGTGTTTCAAAAACTAATCGCTTGCTGGTCATAGACGAAGACGTTCCGGGAGGTGCATCCGCATATATTATGCAGCATATTGTGGACACACAGAACGGTTATAAATACCTGGATAGTAAACCACAAACACTTTCTGCCAAACCCCACCGTCCTGCCTACGGAACAGACGGGGATTATTTTTCGAAACCTTCTGCCGAAGATATTTTCGAAAAGGTATACGAAATTATGCATGAAGCAAATCCAACTAATTACCCAAAACTGAGATAATTCTAAAAAAAGTAAACAGAAAGTTTCTTTTATTCAGAAATAATTAGATATTTGAACCAATAAACAAAAACAAACAAGTGTTACATTTCATTTTAAATAATAATAATAATAACGGGATGCCTTAACAAGAACTTGTCGAGATATATGAGCCTGTCAAGTTTTTTAATTTGACAGGCTTTTTTTGTTTTTATAAAACAAGTCGCCTAAACTTAAGTTCTGGTGAATCAATTAAAAAAGATCATTAATAAAATTCTGCTGTTGCAGAATACGTAAAACTAAAACTATGTGCGGAATTGTATGTGCCTTTCAACTTAAAGAGCCTTCAGAAAAACTACGTCCACAAATTTTGGAAATGGCTAAATGTATTCGACATCGTGGCCCGGACTGGAGCGGTATCTTCAACAACAGCAAAGCTATTTTGGCCCATGAACGTTTGGCTATCGTAGACCCAACCTCCGGAAAACAGCCTTTGTTTTCTGAAGACAAAAACCTGGTACTGGCTGCAAATGGAGAAATTTATAATCATCAACAACTACGCAAACAATTTGAAGGACGCTATAATTTTCAGACAAAGAGCGATTGTGAGGTAATCCTGGCACTTTATAAAGAAAAAGGAAATGCGTTTTTGGACGAATTGAACGGTATCTTCGGGTTTGCCTTATACAATGTTGAAAAAGATTCATATTTGGTCGCACGTGACCACATGGGAATTATCCCGCTATATATGGGTTGGGACCAGAATGGAACTTTCTATGTAGCTTCAGAATTAAAAGCCCTGGAAGGTGTTTGCACCAAGATCGAACTCTTTCCGCCGGGACATTACCTGGACAGTAACGAAGGGGTACTAAAACCTTGGTACACACGTGACTGGATGGAGTATGAAGCTGTAAAAGAGAACGAGACCAGTATCGCCGAACTCCGGGAGGCGTTAGATGCTGCTGTGCACCGCCAGTTGATGAGTGATGTTCCTTACGGAGTGTTACTTTCAGGCGGATTAGACTCATCAATTACTTCGGCATTAGCAAAAAAATATGCTGACAAACGTATTGAAAGCGGCGATATGGATTCGGCATGGTGGCCACAGCTCCATTCTTTTGCAATTGGCCTGGAAGGCTCCCCTGACCTGGAAGCTGCAAAAAAAGTAGCCGATCATCTTGATACGGTCCACCATGAGATAAAGTTTACGATCCAGGAAGGAATTGATTCGATACGCGATGTGATCTATCATCTGGAGACCTATGATATTACAACTATCCGTGCTTCTACTCCTATGTACTTAATGGCTCGTGCCATTAAAGCCATGGGAATAAAAATGGTCCTTTCCGGCGAAGGAAGCGATGAGATCTTTGGAGGATATCTGTATTTCCATAAAGCGCCCAGTGCCGAGGACTTTCACAATGAAACCGTACGAAAACTGGACAAGTTACACCAATACGACTGTTTACGTGCCAATAAATCTCTGGCTGCCTGGGGAATTGAAGGCCGTGTACCTTTCCTGGACAAGGAGTTTATGGATGTGGCAATGCGAATTAACCCTCAGGACAAGATGATCAATGGAGAACGTATGGAAAAATGGGTGTTGCGAAAAGCTTTTGAGGATATGCTTCCGGAAAGTGTAGCGTGGAGGCAAAAAGAGCAATTTAGTGACGGTGTAGGCTATAACTGGATCGATACACTGAAAGAAATGGTAGACAAAGCTGTAACCGATGAGCAAATGGCAAATGCACAATACCGCTTTCCCATACAAACACCAACCAGTAAAGAAGAGTTTTACTACCGTTCTATTTTCGAAGAGCACTACCCTAGCGATACTGCTGCTTTAAGTGTACCGTCTGTTCCTTCAGTGGCTTGTAGCAGTCCGGTAGCTTTAGAATGGGATGAAAGTTTTAAGAATATGAACGACCCCAGTGGACGTGCCGTTGCAAATGTACACGACGATGCCTATTAAAAATAGACTGTAGCTTAAATTTCCTAAAACAAAAAATTTAAACTAGGTACCTCATTTTATTACTGAATCTATTTTCGAGTTGAGAACAGCGGACTGCCCGTTTAAAAGCTTCCAGCCGTCTGTACGTTTAATAAGGGTTCCGGATTCTATAATGGAAACATTGGTTTCAGCACCAGAAGTATCGACCATTTGCCCTTTTACAATACCTGTATAACTGCCGACAGTAGTTGAAAGTGGGAATACCCGAAGTGTATCCCAATGAAATTTCACAGAACGCAGTGATTTCGAATTGGAAGTTAGTATTGTTCTCACCGAATCATAGGTCAAAGCGGTTTCGTAACCCGGAGGTACCCAAAAGAAATCGGGAGAATCATCCAAATAATCAAACTCTGCCATTAAACCTCCTTTATTCATGGCGCTATGATAATCGATAAGCATTTGTTCAATTTCGAATGCAACGCTTTCTTTATTAAATGCTTCAGGTTCCTTGGCCTCTTTACAGGAGCAGATTGCTACTAAAACAAATACAGATATAAATCTTCGTATCTTATTTTTTACGGCAGCCATTTTTTATCGAAATTGGGTTTGCGTTTTTCCAGAAAGGCATCGCGCCCTTCTTTTGCCTCATCGGTCATATATGCCAAACGTGTGGCTTCACCTGCAAACACCTGTTGCCCTACCATACCATCGTCGGTGAGGTTCATCGCAAATTTGAGCATTTTTATAGAAGTTGGAGACTTTGCCAATATTTCCTGTGCCCATTCGTAAGCAGTTTGCTCAAGGTCATCGTGAGAAACAACAGCATTGACCATCCCCATTTCAAAAGCTTCCTGCGCGTTGTAATTCCTTCCGAGGAAAAAGATCTCCCTGGCCTTCTTTTGCCCTACCATCTTGGCAAGGTATGCACTTCCATAGCCACCATCGAAACTGGTTACATCGGCGTCGGTTTGTTTAAATATCGCATGTTCTTTACTGGCAAGGGTCATATCGCAAACCACATGCAAACTGTGCCCTCCTCCTACTGCCCAGCCCGGGACAACTGCAATTACTGCCTTTGGCATAAAACGGATCAATCGCTGTACATCAAGTATGTTCAAGCGATGATAGCCGTCCTCTCCAACATAGCCCTGGTGGCCACGTGCTTTTTGATCGCCTCCGCTACAGAAACTATACACACCATCTTTGGATGACGGCCCTTCAGCAGACAATAATACCACACCAATACTGGTATCTTCCTGTGCATCATGAAATGCATCCAGTAATTCTGAAGTGGTCTTAGGGCGAAACGCATTGCGAACATCCGGCCTGTTAAAAGCAATTCTGGCTACGCCGTCGCATTTTCTATAGGTGATATCCGAATATTCTTTCGCCGTTTTCCAGTTAGGTGTGCTCATATTTTTTATTTTAGCGTAAAGATAAAAATTATGCGCTACTTACTCTTCATTTTTGCACTTGCTTTTACTACTATATCAAATGCTCAGGAACCTTATCAGTTTACTGAAGTCATTGATCTCGAAGCCACTCCTGTGATAAGTCAGGGACGAACGGGAACCTGCTGGAGTTTCTCTACTTCTTCTTTTTTGGAATCGGAAATTATTCGTTTGACCGGAAAGGAGATAGACCTTTCAGAAATGTATACCGTACGAAACACTTATCCTAAAAAAGCCGAAAATTTTGTGATGCGCCAGGGAAAAGCACAATTTAGCGAAGGTGGGCTTGCGCATGATGTGATCAACTCGGTACAGGATTACGGATTGGTACCTTATGGAGCGTATAGCGGGTTGTTTGCAGAACAGTCGACTCATAACCATGCCGAGCTGGTGGCTGTATTAGCCTCCATGTTAGAAACCTATATCGATAATCCCGGGAGAAAGTTGAGCAAAAACTGGAAGAAAGCTGTAGATGCTGTTCTAAATGTCTATTTGGGTGAGAATCCAAAGACATTTACTTATGAAGGAAAACAATATACACCGAAGTCTTTCCTGCAAATGACCAAAATAAACCCTGCGGATTATGTAACTATCACGTCTTTTTCGCATGCGCCATTCTATTCTGAATTTATTCTGAACATTCCCGATAACTGGAGCTACGGAAGTATGTACAATATACCTTTGGATGAAATGATGGAAACTATTGATTATGCCCTTCAGAATGGGTTTACGGTCGAACTGGATTGCGATGTAAGTGAACGTACCTTTTCTTCAAAAGATGGTGTGGCTGTGATTCCGAAGGATTCAAAAAACAATGCCAAAGCATTACAGGGGGTATATCCTGAAAAGAATATTAGCCAGGAATATCGCCAGGGTGAGTTTGAAAACTATACTACAACAGATGATCATTTAATGCATATCACCGGTGTTTTACGTGACCAGAACGGGACAAAATATTATAAAGTGAAGAATAGTTGGGGAACAGATGAAAGCCGTACTGCCAACGGAGGGTATGTATATTTCAGCGAAGCTTATATGCGCCTTAAGACCATTAGCGTTATGGTACATAAGGATGCGGTCCCTAAATCCACATCTAAAAAGTTAAATTTTTAAAAAATAAAATTCGTTTCGGCTCCATTTTTGATACATTTGATTTTATGAAGAGAGGAGTTTTTCTTTTGTTGTTCTTTCCATTGCTTGCGAGTGCGCAATATGATTTTGATACACGCTACTATACGATCACTTCCGAGTCGCTCCCCGAAATAGAGGAACTTACTTCTGCTCCTTTTTCGCTAGAGAAAGGACCTTCCATTACCAAAAAATTGAAAACCTTTCAAATGAATGCCGAAAACTATCGCCAACCGGTTGATATGGCAACAGCAGTAAACGAAAACCAAAAATTTGTTCAACGTAAAGTGGATATTGCTCCATTGCAGGAACAGTTCTTTGGACTGCGTGGTGGAAATAAGATGTATCAGGCCGATGGAGCCACCGGTGTTAAGAATATAGCCTACAAAGAAGTTCGCGGGTTGAATATACTCGATCCTTGCCCTCCTGTGGGCATATGTCCGCGTTGTGCACCTTATCGTGTTGGAAGAGGGTATTAATTCAGCAACTCGATTCCGTCCTCTTTAATGACTATCTGTTTTTCTTTATAAAGAGTTCCTATAGCTTTTTTGAAACTTTTTTTGCTCATTCCCAATTCATTTTTAATAGTTTCGGGATCTGTCTTATCATGAACAGGCAAAAAGCCTCCGGCCGCTTTTAGCTCTTCCAGAATAAAGTTGGCATTGGGCTCTATGCTCCGGTAACCCGGAGATTGTAATACGACATCGATCTTCTTATCACTTCGTACCTTTTTAATAAAAGCCTTTAATTTATCACCACTGCGAATATCTTCAAAGATATCATCAATATAAATAAGCCCTTTATGTTTTCCGTTGATGATCACATTCGCGCCTTTTTCGGTAAGATGTGTTACCAGTATATCGACCTCATCAAATTTTCCAACTGTTATATTTTCATTATCAACAAAGCGGTTTGTCTTACTGGAGCCTACCAGGCGGTTGGTTATTTCGTCCAGGTATAAATACACTATATACCAATTGCCAACTTTCATTGGGCGCGCCTGTTCCTTAAAGGGAACAAACAATTGTTTTTCCAGTCCCCAATCCATAAAAGCGCCGTATTTATTTACATCGCTACAATGGAGGTACCCAAAGCTATTAAGTACTAAAAAGGGTTCCAAAGTTGTTGAAATGGGACGTTCTTCGTTATCGAGATATACAAAAACCCGAATTTCATCGCCAATTTCAAAATTTTCAGGTTTGTATTTATGCGGTAAAAGTATTTCTCCACCTTCACCGTCGCCCAGATATAAACCGGGATCGGTCTCTCGGAGTATTGTAAGTGTGTTATATTCACCTAGTTGAATCATAGCTGCAAAGATACAGTTTCCAAAGCGATAAAATGCTTTAAAAAAACTTGAAAAATATCAAACTAATTTATTAATTTCACAATCGATGAAAGTAAAATCTCCCCACGATTTCCCCGATTCAGCTACGTTATATAACGTCCTAGAAACTAAGATTGGAACTGTATATTTTTATGAAAATGTTGTTATTGTAGAGGCTTATGAAGGTGTTACACTATCTTACCAAACTGCATTTTCAATTCTGGTAAAAGGCTTACAAAACCTAAGAGCAAAGCAATGGATCTATATTGCAAATCGAATTAATTCGTATTCGGTTAACCCTAACGATTACAAATACCTGGAAAAAATACCAACTCTTAAAGGCATTGCTATAGTAACTCCCAATGAGATTGGGAAAAAGAATGCGGCTCTGGAGGCCAATTTTTTCAATAAACCATTTGCCGTTGTCGATGACATACCTTCTGCTTACAACTGGGCAAAGACTATTTTAGATAGCGGGTAGCTTATTGTATACTTTTAAAATATTCCAAAAGAACTGTATCATTCACTTTTGAAGGGGTAAAGACTTCCAGTAATTTAGGAACGGGAGCGCCATCAAAAAACTGATTCAATCCTTTATGCAGGTCTTCCTCATTTCTTGCTGAAGCATACTCAAACCCAAACATGGCACACAATTGAGCTGCCGAAAATTGGTGTTCTGTTTCGAAGTAAGTAGTAAAATGTTCTGTGTTCTTTGCTCCGGGTAAGATCCGGAAGATTCCCCCTCCGTTATTATTAATTACTATTATTCTGAAATCTTTTGGAATATGATCATTCCACAGTGCATTACTGTCATAGAAAAAGCTAAGGTCACCGGTAATGTATACAGTAGGCCTTTCTGAAACAGATGCCGCACCAATGGCAGTACTAGTACTTCCGTCAATTCCGCTTGTTCCCCGATTGCAAAAAACCTGTATGGAAGCATCTATGCTAAAAAGTTGCGCATATCGAATTGTTGCACTGTTACTTAACTGTAAGTGAATCTCTCCGGGAAGCCTTTTAAAGATCATCGAAAAAACCTTAAAATCGGAAAAAGGAATTTTTTCTTCGTATCTCTTATGCTCCAGTAAACGGTGTTCTTTTACGGCAAGCCAGTCATTCCTGTATGTACTGTCCACTTTTTCTATTGCCGAAAGAAACTGCTTAAAGAAAATATTGGGAGTTGTTTTAAAATGATGTTTTAGCACAAAATACGTATCGAATGCTTTTTTTGCATCTATATGCCAATGGATCTCCGGCGGATACGACCGCAAAAACGCCTTGATCTTTTTAGAAACAACCATTCCGCCAAAGGTCAACAATATTTCAGGTTTCAATTTCTCAAAACCTTCTGTATCCAAAGGAGCGATCAACTGATCAATTGCCGGGAAAAAGTTTTCATGATGTAAGTTGGAAGTGGTTTCTGTAAAAACCATAACGCTTTTATCTTCGGCCAGGGTTTCGATATATTTCTTTTCAATACAATCCGGTTCCAGTACTCCAACCAGGATCATCTTTTTAGCACTGGCATTCCATTTGTTGATGAAGGGCTCTAAGTCTTCAGAAAAGAAAGTAGAGATTGTCCTTGCGGGAACATGTTGCGGGCGTACCTGCAAATCATCTACTGTTTCATATAATGGTTCAGAAAAAGGAGTATTGATATGGACCGGGCCTTTTAGTTCTATTGCAGTGTTAAGCGCAATATTGATCTCTGTTTCATTATACACCTGGTGAGCATCTCCCTCTTTACAATTTGCGCTGTACAAGATATGATTGGAAAACACATTCTCTTGCCGAATGGTTTGACCGTCACCTACATCGATCAATTCTTTAGGCCGGTCTGCAGAGATTACCACCAGGGGAATATCGCTGTAAAAAGCTTCGGCAATGGCCGGGTAATAATTGAGCAGTGCAGACCCGGATGTACAAACCAATGCTACAGGCTTTCTGAGTTGTTGTGCTAACCCCAAAGCAAAAAATGCGGCACAACGTTCGTCTACAATACTAAAGTTCTTAAATGACGGATATTCTGTAAATCCAATTGTGAGAGGAGCATTACGTGAACCGGGAGAAATTACAATATGATCGATCCCTTTAACAAGACATAATTGCGTAATAGTTTGTGAAAGGATTTTCTTAGAAAAGTTCATTGATCACAAAGGTACAAAGTAGCAACACAATTTTAAAGCATTGGTTGCAATACCTGCAACATGGTTTGCAATTTATTTTGTGTTTCCTGCCATTCTTCAAAGGTTTTGGATGCGGCTATAACTCCACCGCCTACATATAAGCTGGCATGACCGTCCTCAATTTTCATACAGCGCAGGTTGACAAAAAGGCTCGAACGTGCATTTTCCCAGCAGATCGGCCCAATAAATCCCGTATAATATTCACGGTCGTACCCTTCATTTTCCAAAATAAACTCCCTGGCTTCCTTTTTTGGAGTACCACAGACCGCAGGTGTAGGATGCAATGCTGTTGAAATATTCCTCAATGTAGCTTTACCACTCTTTATTATTCCGGTCACATCTGTCCGCAAGTGTGCCAGTGAACCGGCTTGTTGCGTATATGTCTTGGAAACCTTCAGTATATCGGTCACTTTTTGAAGACTGTTGGTAATTGCTTCAACTACAAATTGCTGTTCTTCAATTTCTTTTTCGTTCCAGTAAATAGGAACCTTTTCAGAAAACTTTCGGGTCCCTGCCAGGGCCATGGTACTAAACGAATTGTTTTCCGTTTTAACTAAAACTTCCGGGGTAGCACCGCACCATAGACCAATTTCCGGATGGTACCATATATAGCGAAATGCATTAGGATACAAACTAAAGATCCTGGAAAACAAGGTTTTAAATTGAAAATTCTTGATCTTTACATCCTTTTTCCGGGACACAACGATCTTTTTTGTTTTATTTGAGTTTATGGAATCAATTGCACCGGACACCAATTGAATGTACTGTTCTTTATCGATATCAGTGTCTTCAATAGATACTTCATCCATTGGAAAAGACCCTGCTGTCAATTCTGTTTCAATGATCTCGCTATGTGCTTCGGGAATACAATAAGCAACATTTTTAAAATCAAAAGGAGCTATAACCACACTTTTTGTCGTGAAACTGTCTTCGGTATGTAGTTGAGAATCTTTTTGAAGTAAAGTGACAACACTGGTACTTTCAGGTAATGAAAAAGTAACCAGCGGGAGTTTCTTATGATAGTGCTCTTCTAAACTTTTGGCAAGCAGCTTTACATCCATAATTGCTATTTATGTAACGTAAGTGTAGTTAGTTTCACTTGTGATATCAATTCGCCTGCTTCATTTGTAATGGGGATATTCCACAATTGCGTCGTCCTGCCTCTATGTAAAATTTTTGCTGTTGCATATACAAATCCATCTCGAATACTTTTTACATGATTCGCTGCAATTTCTATTCCTCTAATTTGTACATTTTCATCATCCAAAAAGACAAAAGAACCTGCGCTTCCAACACTTTCTGCCAATGCTACCGAAGCACCTCCATGTAATACGCCATTAGGTTGATGTACCTTAGCGGTAACCGGCATTCTAGCCACAATGGTATCGTTGGAAATATCAATAAATTCGATCTCAAGTGTTTCCATCAATGTATTTTTACACATCAAATTACAATGTTCCAGCGTTTCTTTTTTAGAATACTTCATACGATTGATTTACATTTGTAAAAATACAAAACGAACTTAAAACATGGCTGCAGAAAAACAGGTTTCTTTTACTGTTACTAACACATATTCAACACTAAATACATTCACTTCAAAAACCAGGAATGTCTGGCTTGTTTTTCATGGAATGGGGTATTTAAGCCGCTATTTTATTGACCATTTCTCGCATCTTGACCCGGAAGAAAATTATATCGTAGCACCACAGGCGCCTTCAAAGTACTACTATGGAAAAGATTTTAAGTATGTTGGGGCATCCTGGCTAACCCGGGAAAATACGTTAGACGAAACCAAAAATGTCCTTACCTATATAGATTCTGTTTTTAAAGCCGAGGACCTTAACGGTTCTTTCAATTTTATTGTTCTGGGATATTCTCAAGGCGTATCTATCGCTACACGCTGGTTGGCTAGTCGAAAAGTTCAATGTGACCATTTGGTACTGCATTCCGGAGGCATTCCGGTTGAATTGATTCCTGAAGATTTTTCATATTTAAAAGAAGACACAAAAGTAACATACCTCTATGGTAATAGAGATGAATATATTACTGAAGCCCGTAAGACTGAAGAGCAGCTTAAAGGTACCTCTCTTTTTGGAAGGCGCTTAGCAGTAGAAGTTTTTGATGGCATCCATGAAGTTCACAAGCTTTTTCTTACAAAATTGGCTGAAAACAGCTAATTAGTTTGTGTATTTCATCGATTTTTTTTGCATTATAACTTAAAATGTCCTTTATTTGAATTGTAATGTAAGAAATTTCACACCCCCGATCATGAAAAGAACACTACTAACCTTAACTTTTTCACTACTCTCTGTAGTGATCTTTGCACAAGTAAGTGCAAAAGAAAAACAAGCGCTTTTAGATCTTTACCTAGCCACCAACGGTGAAAACTGGATCAATACATGGGACATAAATGAACCTGTTGCCAACTGGAAAGGTATCACCATTGAAAACAACAAGGTAGTTGGTATTAGCCTGCTATTTAACAATATGGAAGGAATATTACCTGCAACTCTGGGTAACCTGGAGGCTTTAAAAGTATTAGAGCTTTCTTTTAATAAGATCTCGGGAACGCTTCCCGAAAGCTTAGGAAATTTACAAAGCCTTGAAGTAATGGCCTTTAATGGTAATGATTTGAACGGTACTATCCCGGCAACTCTAGCGAATTTATACAATTTAAAGCAGCTACACCTTAGTAGTAATAAATTAAACGGTACAATTCCCGCTCCTATAGGATATTTAGAAAAGCTGGAAGTATTTAATGTATTTGACAACAACCTTAATGGTGAATTACCAATAGGGCTGGCAAGTAATGCAAATCTTAAGGAATTAGTGGTTGCCGAAAACAATTTAAGAACCGATGAAAATTTTTCAAAAACATTATTGTCTAATTCGGGAGCCGGAATAAATTTAAATAAACCAATACTATCTCCTAGTGCCAAAAATGTAATTGCTATTGAAACTAGTGATGACGAAAATTAATATTTATAATGCATGATTTAAAGATTAATTATTATTAGAAAAAGCGGCTCATTTTTAGAGTCGCTTTTTTTATGGAATTCCTTAATAAAAGTATAATTTCTGCAGTTTATCGTCAAAATTTCTTAATAAATCGGTGATTTCATCGAAAACACAGCATCTATTTAAAGTAAATTATTACCATTTAGCTAAAAAATCTTATATTTCGTCTGACATTTGAAGTAAAAAATCAGATATAAGGATTAATATTGGTTAATTAATAAGCTTATATTTTGGTTAGGAGCGGTTTCTTTTGAAACCGCTCTTTTTTATATAATTAGCTCTTCTTTTTATTGCTCCAATAGATAATTACGCCTCCGGTTAAAAACATAAGCAGGCTATAAACTGCCGGTGCAACTGCATAGGATGTGCTATTCAATAGGATTACAGCTATCGTAATGGCAAGTGTCCCATTTTGTATTCCAGATTCAATAGCAATAGAGCGCGCTTGTCTTTTTTCTATTTTAAATAATTTTGCAGAATAATATCCTATGATCATTGTGCATACGTTGAGTACCAAAGTAGCTAACCCGGCTTGTTTGAAGTATGGAATGAAATTTTCCCGTTCTTTAACGGCAATGCCTATAATAATTAATGCCAGTACTATTCCGGAAGCAATTCGTACCGGCTTTGACATGCGTTCTGCAAAAACGGGCTTTGCATGTCGAATGAGCATCCCTATGGCAATGGGGAACACTACGATCACAAATATCTGGGTGATGGTCTCAAATACATTGAGTTCAATAAGTTGTTCAACTTCCAAAAAATGGTTCAGAGCAAAATTGACTATAAAAGGAATTGTAAATATTGTAATTATACTACTTAATGCTGTTAAAGTAACCGAAAGTGCCAGGTCTGCTTTCGATAAAAAAGAAATTAAGTTAGACGTCGGCCCCCCGGGACATGCAACTAAGATCATCACCCCTATTGCTATTTCCGGTTGCATAGGAAACAAAAAAGTAACTCCAAAACCAATTAATGGTAATAGAACTAATTGATTCAGCAATCCTATAAAAATGGCCTTGGGATAGAGGATAATACGTCTAAAGTCGGCCGTAACCAATGACAATCCCATCCCTAGCATAATAATGATTAGGGCTCCTGCTAAAATAAGAGTTGATGCACTATCCATAATACGTTATATTTTATCTTTGGAAAGATAGAACATATTGTTGACATGCATTGTATAATTGACCTTGGTCACTTAAGCATTAATTGTCAATCTATTGAAGAAATGATGTCTTAATTCCTTTCTAACCGAATAAAAAATTACAGAATAGTAAGAGGCTAAAAGCAAAAGAAATTTGCATTATATTATTCTATCAATTTGAAAAACAGTATTTTAGTTTCTCACATTAAATTTTTATTATGAGCAATGGTACCGTAAAATTTTTCAACAGTGCAAAAGGGTTTGGGTTTATTATCCCTGATGAAGGTGACAAAGATGTGTTTGTACACGCCAGCGGATTAGTAGATGAAATATCCGAAGGAGACAAAGTGAGTTACGATGTTGAAGAAGGCCCAAAAGGATTAAATGCTATAAATGTCAAGCGAATATAATACGCTTCATCTTCCGGCATTTTAACAAGCCTGTCATTATAGACGGGCTTTTTTTGCATCTTACAGAAAATCAATTATGGAGCTTGAAAACACTCCCTAAATCACTATCTTACACTCAAATATTACAAAAGCTATGAAATCTGTTTACCTACTTTTATTTACTTTTTTTTCAATTACTACATTCTCACAAAGTTATTTTCAGAAAAAATCCGAAATCGCTCCTATCAATGCCAGAGCTGTTGTAACTCCTATTGTGGCAACTATAGCCTATCAGGGATATGATGAAACAGAAGCCTATTTTGGTGAGGGAGAATACGAAATTTTCTTAGACAATCTTGATGGTATTTTGGACAAACCCATCATCATATTAGATGGTTTTGATCCCGGAGACAATAGTAATATTACAGATCTGTACGATAGTTTGAACTTCAATAGTCAAAATATGGCTGATATTTTACGTGATGAAGGCTTTGATATTGTCATATTGAACGCACCTCAGTATACTACCAATGGAAAGGATATAGATGGTGGTGCAGATTACATTCAACGAAACGCAATGGTTTTGATAGAATTGATCAATTTTTTGAATGATCAAAAAGTAGGTGATGAAGAATTGGTGGTATTGGGGCCAAGTATGGGTGGATTGATCGCACGATATGCCTTAGCCTATATGGAACAAAATAGCCTGGATGCTGAAACCCGTTTGTTTCTTTCATTTGATTCGCCTCACAGAGGCGCCAACATTCCTATAAGTTTACAATATTTGATCAATTATTTGGCAGAAGAACTGGGTAACGCTGATGCACAAGCTATTATTGCTACAGTACTTAACTCTCCTGCCGCGAAAGAAATGCTCTACGATCATTATTTAGGACATTTAATGAATGGTTCCACATACTTACAGGACCCAACCAAATTACTTCCTGTAGGTGCACCTAATTTCAGGGATGCTTTTCAAACCGAATTGGACGCACTTGGCTTTCCACAGCTGGTAAGAAATGTATCAATGGTAAACGGAAGCTCTCAGGGAACAACTACAGGAACACCGGGGATGCAGGTCGTAGACACTACCCTGGACCTGGGAAGTGGAGCCACGGCAGATGTAATCTTGCATTTTACTCCGGAAGCAGGCCAAACAAATACTGTTACCGATTTCAATTCTTTTTTATTTGGCATTCCAGTGGATTCCTTTCAAACAAATGCCGAATCCTTTGCTAGCAGTGATGGTGTGGATGCCTCTCCCGGAGGAACTTCCAATATATCCAACGCATTGGGAGCAGCCGGAGGGAATCCGGTGATAACCGACTTTATAAATGCTTTAAACCAAGATGAGTTCTCCTTTGTTCCTGTCATTAGCAGTTTAGCCATCAGTAACGAAGACGATTGGTTTACAGCTCCGGATATTGGAGGTATACATACATCTCCTTTTGTCAATACTTATATTCCTACTGAAAATGAAACTCATGGTGTGGTAACACAAGCCAGTGCGCAATTCGCTTTGGATGAGATAAGAAACGGCGTATTAGGAACAATTGCTTTTGAAGCCAATACAAAATATCAACTTGCGAAAAATCCTGTTTTACAAAACATAGAGCTTAAATTGGATGCTTCTTTAATATACGGTCCTGTAGAAATTGTTGCCTATACGGTTTCCGGACGACAATTATTTAGCCAAAGGCTGGTAAACCCAAGCAGGCAGATTTCTCTGGAACATTCTTTACCTTCAGGAATTTACCTGCTTAACATAAGGGATGTCGAAGGAACGTACAATTTGAAGTTTGTGGTAAACTAATAACTCGTTGCAGGTGAATTAAAAAAGAAATAATTTCACTATCTTTAGAACTCCTCCCCATCTTGATACTGTCAAGTGAGGGAGTTTTTTATAGAATCAAATACCTAGATCACTCCCTTTAACCTTATAATTCTCCCCTTTTAACCCACATTTATGTGGATTGGTTGGGGATTTTCATTTTATTGGAATGCTCCAAAAGTCTAACTATCAATATTCAAATCATGAAAAATCAAAAGATTGCAAAAAGAATTTTAATGGTTTTGCTCGCTATTTGTTTTGTACAACTTTATGCTCAAAATAGCGAAGAGGAAAAGAATGATCTATATATAATCTTTTTACCGGAAGATTATAAAAACATTAAATATGAATCTGATTTTGAAAAAACGTTTGAAAGCGAATCTGACAAAAGAAATTTTCAAAAACTCAGGACATATTTAAAAAATAAAAAAAGCCTTTTGGAATCTGTTTCAAACCTACTGGAAAAACTAATAGGATCAGAAGAAGCATTGAAGTATTATAAAACGCAAAAAAAGGATTTAGAAAAAAAGATTGAGGGGCAAATAGATACTCTGTCTATACCCGGAATAAGTCTATACCTATATGAATATGGAACATATGACAGTTTCTATGATAAAATAACCGCCAAAAAAATCCGCGATGAAATTATTCCTGTACTAGATACAGCAATTGTTGATCAAAAAAGGGTAATTAATCAAAGAAATCTACTTCAGAAGAATGTGGCAAGAATCAAACAAGATATTGTAAAATGTGAAGAGCAAATAGAAATTGCATTAACACCGGAGCAGATCAGCCAGGAATTTAGAAGGACAGTAAGTTTAAACTTTACATTGCTGATCGGTCTGTTACTTATTGGCTTTTTTACAATAATATATTTTAAATCTGATGCCACTATTGGCAAAGAATTTCTTGGAGATAATGGTTTGCAGTTTGTCACCCTGTTCGTTCTGGTAATAGCCATTATACTTTTTGGTATTCTGGGAATACTTGAAGGAAGAGAGCTTGCCGCCATATTATCCGGTATTTCCGGTTATATTCTTGGAAAAGGCATCAATAATAGAGCCAGTCAAGAAAAGCGAAAAAAAGACGAGAATAAAGCTCCCGGTGGATAAACAGGATACTATATTCCATATCCTTCCGGACGTTTTTTACCCGGCCTCTATTTTTTTATGATCGTATGAGTACGCCTTCCGTCATTGGTATGAAAGTCTAAGATATAGGAACCTGCAGGGTGATTGAACTCAAAAGTATAGGTTTTTGTTCCGGCACCTGCTATCCGGTCTCTGGTTAATCGTTCTACCAATTGGCCATTGAGCGTATACAGCCCCAATAGTAGATTATCCGTATGTTGATATTCAATTTCAATATTCAGCCGGTCTACAATGGGCATTGGCGCAATGGTTATTTTCAAATCCGGCGCCTGTGCTGTTACCTGGTCAAAATCACTTACCGAGAGCGTACCGCCGAACTTATATATGGTCTCTCCGGAACAATAGGCCAGATTTTCATTTAAAAAGATAAAACGATTTAAATTGAACCCCAGGTTCATATTTTCCCATGTAAGCCCGCCATTTGTTGTTCTATGGAACCCCGTTCCATGTCCTCCCATCCAACCGTGAGTTGGGTTAATAAAACCAACTGCCTGTATGAATTCTTCCGGGGCATCCCATTGCTCCCAGGTAGCTCCGGAATCGGAAGATTTTATAAGTTTTCCCTGAATATTCGATTGTACAGATCCAAATATGCGCGTATTATTATCCATAAGCTGAAGCTTCCATACATAATCTCCGGGGTAATCTGAAATAAAGATCTGGTTCCACGTCGTTCCGCCATCAAATGTTTCAAGGACAACACCTCCGTTGGTACCGTTTCCGGAAGCAAAGCCGTGTAGTTCATCAATAAAAAGCACTTCCACCAGGCCTTCTGCATAAGCAGACATATCAATAAAGGTCCAGGTATCTCCGCCATCTACAGATTTAATAATAAATGCAGGTGAAAAATAAGCGCCGCATCCATAAATAGTAGAGGTCCCCACAGTATCAAGCCCACAAATAGCATCGGGATTGGGTACGATCCCAACTGGTATCCAGTTAGCACCTCCATCAATGGTCTTAAAAAAGATCCCGTCTAGTGATCCTAAAAATCCTACATTTTCATCCAGAAATTCTATATTTCTAAAATAAAAACCTCCCGGGGAAAATTGTTGTATCCAGGAATTACCACCATCGGTAGTTTTATAAACAATTCCGGACGGGCCGTTGGCTGCCCAGCCAATATCATCATTGATGAAGAATACATCATCAAACCGGCCAATGCCGGACGGAGCATTTGGTAATTCGCTCCAGCCATCCTGGCCAAACACTACCAAACAAATAAAACAACACAATGCGGTACTTATAGCTTTTATCATAACTTTTTTAATTTAACTGGTCTAGTTGCATATATATTTACAAGTAATATAGAACTATTTTTAAACCTTTCAGGCAAATCCGAACAACTTTTCCTTTTAAACTATTCATAAAAATGAAATAATTGTATGTGTTGAATAACGCACAAAAAAAGCCCGGCAGCGATACTACCGGGCTTTTTATCTGGATTCTTTGCTTTCCGCTCAGAATGTTATAGCAATTACTTCACCTCTTCAAAATCTACATCCTCAACATCGCTGTTCTCTTCTCCATTTTGTGAAGCAGTGTCTGCACCAGCATCAGCTCCGGCAGCTCCTTGTGCTTCTGCTTGTGCTTTGTACATCTCTTCGGAAGCTGTTTTCCATGCTTCGTTGATCTTATCCAAGGCCGGTTGAATAGTCGCTACATCTTTTGTTTCGTACGCTTTTTTCAACTCTTCCAGTGCATCTTCAATTGGCTTCTTTTTATCGTCTGATAATTTATCACCAAATTCCTTCAATTGCTTTTCCGTCTGAAAGATCATCCCGTCAGCTTCATTCAGCTTATCTGCCTTTTCTTTTACCGCCTTATCTGCTTCTGCATTTGCTTCGGCTTCGGCTTTCATTTTTTGGATCTCTTCTTCAGTCAGTCCACTGGACGCCTCAATACGGATGTCCTGTGTTTTGTTGGTAGCCTTGTCTGTAGCACTTACTTTAATGATACCATTGGCATCAATGTCGAAAGTTACTTCAATTTGAGGCACACCTCTTTGTGCAGGTGGAATTCCGTCCAGGTGAAAACGACCAATTGTCTTATTGTCATTTGCCATAGGACGCTCTCCTTGTAATACATGGATCTCTACACTTGGCTGATTGTCTGCCGCTGTTGAGAATATTTGCGATTTCTTGGTAGGGATCGTTGTATTTGCATCGATCAATTTCGTCATTACACTACCCATGGTCTCAATACCCAAAGAAAGTGGTGTTACATCCAGTAACAATACATCTTTTACATCTCCGGTCAATACCCCTCCCTGAATAGAAGCTCCAACAGCTACCACCTCATCCGGGTTCACTCCTTTACTTGGTGCTTTTCCGAAGAATTTTTCCACTGCTTCCTGAACGGCAGGAATACGGGTAGAACCTCCTACCAATATGATCTCATCGATATCGCTTTTAGATAGTCCCGCTGCATTTAGAGCCGTTTCACAAGGCTTAATGGTTCTTTTTATAAGGTCATCGATCAATTGCTCGAATTTTGCTTTGGTCAATGTTTTTACTAAATGTTTAGGTCCACTGGCAGTTGCCGTTACATACGGTAAGTTGATCTCTGTTTGTGCAGCCGAAGACAATTCAATCTTTGCTTTCTCGGCAGCTTCCTTTAAACGTTGTAATGCCATTGGGTCCTTGCGAAGGTCCATATCTTCTTCCTTCTGAAACTCATCTGCCAACCAGTTAATGATCTTTTGGTCCACATCGTCACCTCCTAAGTGAGTATCTCCATCTGTAGACAATACTTCAAAAACGCCATCTCCCAATTCAAGAATAGAAACATCATGAGTACCTCCACCAAAGTCAAATACCACGATCTTCTGGTCCTGTCCTTTTTTATCAAGTCCATATGCCAAAGCTGCTGCAGTTGGTTCGTTAATGATACGTCTTACCTTCAGGCCTGCGATCTCTCCGGCTTCTTTAGTGGCCTGACGCTGACTATCATTAAAATATGCAGGTACTGTGATCACTGCTTCGGTTACATCTTGTCCCAAATAATCTTCGGCGGTTTTCTTCATTTTCTGAAGTACCATCGCACTCAATTCTTGTGGTGTATACAAACGCCCGTCGATATCTACTCGTGGTGTATCGTTGTCCCCTTTTACCACTTTAAAGGCAGCCCGGTCCGCTTCTTTTTTAGATTCGGAGAATTTGTTCCCCATAAAGCGTTTAATGGAAGAAATGGTTTTAGTAGGATTGGTCACAGCTTGTCGTTTTGCCGGATCCCCAACTTTAATTTCGCCACCTTCCACAAAGGCAATTACAGAAGGCGTTGTTCTTTTACCTTCGGCATTAGGAATTACAGTCGGCTCGCTACCCTCCATTACGGCGACACACGAGTTGGTAGTTCCTAAGTCGATTCCAATTATTTTACTCATAGTATTATAGTTATATTTTTTACTTAATTCAATTTTATACGCGGTGTATATGACAATGATTATGCCAGTGGATGTTTTATGACAGGGTGTCAGTTTCAATTCTTTTGCAGAAAAGAGAACGGGCGAATACTCGCGGATTTTGATGTTTTCAGCTATTCACTTCCAACAACTCCTCCCATTGTGTAGTATACCGGGGGCTTCGTTCTTTTTTAATAAGTTCCCATTCGTTAATCCGGGTACCTATCATTGCAGAGGATACGGTAGATTTACCATACTTGTTGTTAATTCTATCAAACGCACGGATAAGTTCATTCTTGTTCAATCCGGAGGGCTGGTGAAACAGATTTCCCTGCACATATTCCTGCGGAATGATTCCGCTTAGGCAAACACCTACTTTTTTATAACGATATCCGGGCTTATAAATAAGGCGTAGCGCCTTGCGGGCCTCTATGATCAAAGCAAACGTATCATTAGTGGGAATTGCCATGGTTACAGTCTTACTATTAGAGTATTGTTCATCTACATTACTGTGATAGTTGGTATGAACGAAGACCTGTACATAAGTAGCACAGGACCTTTGAGCTCTCAGAACTTCACTTACTTCACTAATATAATATGCGCAAGCTTCTTCAATTCGCCCCAGGTCCCTTAGTTTTTGCCCAAAAGATTTTGCCGTACCTATTCCCTTTTTCGGTTTGGGTATTACAGTAAATTCCAAACAGGATTCTCCTCTCATCTCACGCCACATCCGCTCACCCACCACCGTCATTTCTCTTCGCACCCATGCAAGCGGTAATTGGGTAAAATCATAAGCCGTATGAACCCCAATATTCTGCAACCGCTTTGTATGCTTCCTTCCAATACCCCACACATCACCAATTTTTGCCCAACGCAGTGCGTCGATACGTTTTTCTTCAGAATCTATTACAAATACATGGTTGTTACCTGCTACTTTCTTTGAGATCCTATTGGCCAATTTTGCCAATACTTTCGTAGACGCAATACCCACACCCACAGGCAGCCCCAGGTGACGATAGATCTTATTTTTTACCTGATGTCCGTAATCGTTCAAATCTACATGCTCCATACCGCTTAGGTCCACAAAAGATTCGTCAATACTATACACTTCTACTTCCGGAGAAAAAGTAGTAAGTATATTCATTACCCGCTGTGACATTTCCCCGTATAGTGTATAATTGGAAGAAAAGAAGGTTACCTTATTCTTGACAAGATGCTTTTTGATTTTAAACACCGGTTCAAACATTGGAATATCCGCCAATGCCTTTGCTTCTTTATTGGCTGCAATTACGCAACCGTCATTATTACTTAATACCACTACGGGCTTACCCCAAAGATCTGGGCGAAATACCTGCTCGCATGAGGCATAAAAACTGTTACAATCTACCATTGCGATCATAGCGTATAGTGGATTATGTAGGTAATAATTCCCCAAAGGACAAATTCTTTTTCTGAAGAGATCTTCGGAATACGAATTACTTTAAACTCACCATCCTCCACTACTAATGCCAATCTTCCAGGCGTAGCAGACAACGACCTGTCTACCAACAATACATCCCGGTGCCTTATATTGAATTCTTTATAGCCATTGCCTGTTATCCGAATAAAAAACGTAGCGTCCTGATTGTGCATTAGCTCTTTATGCAAATCGATAGGCGCCTCCATATAATGGGTGGCAGCACTGGGGAAGCCAGTTTGTTTTGAAACTTCCGGCAAGTGGCGGTCTTTTGTTCTCTGAAGTTTTCCAGAAGCAATAATCTCCATGATACAAAAATATGGAATTATTCCTAATATATGGAATAATTCCAATAAAAGATATTTAGTGAAAATATATAATTCCCGTTAGCCGATACATTAAAATTTCTTAGGTTTGAGCCCATTACCAAAACCTATGGAAAGTATTAGTGTTTTCGATATGTTGAAAATCGGTGTAGGGCCTTCCAGTTCTCATACGCTAGGTCCGTGGCGGGCTGCACGGCGATGGATCGATGAATTAAAAAGTAAGGGGAAGTTTTACGAGACCAGTGAAGTTTCTGTCGATCTATACGGCTCTTTGTCCCTTACCGGGAAGGGCCATGCAACAGATATTGCGGTACTATTGGGTCTTAGTGGGTTTGACCCTATTACATTTCCTACTGAAAAGATTGAAACTGAAATAGCACAGATTACCGCAAGGAACAAGTTAAACCTCAATAACGAATTGGAACTTCCCTTCAAACCAGAAGAATGTATAAGATTTAACCGAAAATTCTTAGTGTTCCACCCTAACGGAATTACATTTCGGGCAGTACTGAATAATGGAAAAAAGATTGCTTCAACCTATTATTCAATTGGCGGCGGATTTGTAGTACAAAAAGAACGAAAGCGTGCAAAAAAGAAGTTAGAGAAATTTGCGCACTTTCCCTTTCCTATTCAAACGGCTACCGACTTGTTAATGCACTGCGCCAGTGAAGGGAAATCCATTAGTGAAATGGTTTTGGAAAATGAACGGTCGCTGAGAAGTGATGAGGCTATTAGTAAAGGACTCAAAGAGATTTGGGATGTGATGCTTGATTCTATGTATGTTGGTTGCCATACAGAGGGAAAACTTCCGGGAGGGCTCAATGTACAAAGGCGTGCTTTCGATATACATAAAAACCTGATCGGTGATGCAAAATATTCAAACCCGGAAGAATGGGTAGAAGCCATTAGAGGTACCACAGTAAAATTCAGGCAAATACTGAAGTGGGTTTCATGCTTTGCCCTGGCTGTAAATGAAGTGAACGCCTCATTGGGAAGAGTAGTAACAGCACCAACCAATGGAAGTGCCGGAGTGATTCCTGCAGTACTAATGTATTATATGGTCATTGAAAATCACGATGCTGATTTTGATGATGTACAAAAATTCATGTTGGTTGCAGGAGAAATAGGAAGTCTGTTTAAAAAAGGAGCTACTATTTCGGCAGCTATGGGTGGTTGCCAGGCGGAGATAGGGGTTTCTTCGGCAATGGCGGCCGGAGCCCTGGCAGAATTAATGGGCGGAACCCCACAGCAAGTTCAAATGGCAAGCGAAATTGCCATGGAACATCATTTAGGTTTAACATGTGATCCCATCGGTGGCCTGGTACAAATCCCGTGTATAGAGCGCAATGCTATGGGAGCTATCAAAGCTATAAACGCGTGTGAAATGGCTTTGGACGGAGACCCGGCACATGCAAAGGTCCCACTGGATAAAGTAATCGCTACCATGTGGGAAACTGCAAAGGATATGAATACCAAGTACAAAGAGACCAGCGAAGGTGGATTAGCTGTGAAAGTAAGCCTAAGCGACTGCTAACTCTTACAACTGGCTTTTCGCCTTGAATCTATAAGGTGGACAATTTTCCAACCGTCATCTGTCTTGGCAAGCGTAAAAGCATTGGCCCCGCAATGACTAAACTCATCATTGAGCCAGAACTCATAGGGCGTCCAAACATGCGCCAGATTACCATCTATCTGTACAATATAATCCAGAAGCCGTTCATCCCATTTATCAGTTTCGGGACGCTTTGCTATTGCATTGATCAAATTATTGGCATCTCCATCTTTTACATGGCTTTTCCCTTCTTTATCTGTAAAAACAGTTTGCATAAGCACGGTTGGCATCATTACGGAACGCATTTTAAGCGTGTCCCCTTCATGGAAGCCATCAAAAAAGGTGTCAACCACTTGCTTGGCATCGGCTTTTGAAAATTCATTTTGAGAAAAAGATACTGTAGATATCAGGAGGCAAAGAATTGAAAGAAGTAACTTCATAAGAGAATGTTTAAAGATTGATTTCCAAAATTAGTACTTTTACCGCTCATTTTGTTACAAAAAACATATGTCAGTAGCTAAAAAGGAATACAAGCGTATTACTACCAAGACTTTGGTAGATATGAAAAAGAAGGGTGAAAAGATATCAATGCTTACCGCTTATGATTACACAATGGCCAAAATTGTGGACAGTGCAGGCATTGATGTGATCTTGGTAGGAGATTCTGCTTCTAATGTTATGGCGGGGCATGAAACTACTTTGCCCATCACACTCGACCAAATGATCTATCATGCAGCCTCGGTAATTAGAGCTGTAGAACGTAGTTTGGTTGTAGTAGACCTTCCCTTTGGGAGCTACCAGAGTGACCCTAAAGAAGCTTTGCGTTCTTCTATTCGCATTATGAAAGAAAGTGGTGCCCATGCTGTAAAGCTGGAAGGAGGAAAAGAGATAAAGGAATCCATTAAACGTATTCTGAATGCCGGAATTCCGGTAATGGGCCACTTAGGGCTCACACCACAATCCATTTACAAATTTGGGACCTATACAGTGCGTGCAAAGGAAGAGGAAGAAGCCGAAAAGCTTAAAGAAGATGCATTGTTCCTGGAGAGGATTGGTTGTTTTGCCATTGTCCTGGAAAAGGTTCCCGCTAAATTAGCAGCAGAAGTAGCCCAAAGCCTAACCATTCCCATAATAGGAATAGGAGCTGGTAGTGGTGCCGACGGGCAAGTATTGGTAACACATGATATGCTGGGAATGACACACGAGTTCAATCCGCGTTTTTTACGAAGATACCTCGATCTGTATTCTGACATGTCCAACGCTTTTCAACAATACATAAAAGATGTGAAAAGTGGTGACTTCCCAAGCGATAAAGAACAATATTAATGCGCACCTCTGTTGAAAATCTTCAGGTATTATATGAAGATAATCACTTGATCATTGTTAATAAACGCCCCGGCGATATTGTACAGGGTGATAAAACCGGAGATACTCCCTTATCGGAAATTGTAAAACAATATATCGCCAAAAAATACAGCAAACCCGGAGCCGTATTTTTGGGTGTAGTACATCGGCTGGATCGCCCAACAAGCGGTATTGTAGTGTTTGCAAGAACTTCAAAAGCACTTTCGAGATTAAATAAATTATTTTCAGAAAGAAAAACTCAAAAAACCTACTGGGCAGTTGTGAAGAACACGCCTTCAAAAAATTCGAGTACTTTAATTCATTTTCTGAAACGAAATACGAAACAAAACAAGTCCTACGCAAATAATAAAGAGGTGCCTGACAGCAAAAAGGCAATTTTGAGCTATTCCATACTAAAAAAGCTGGATAATTATGCTTTGCTGGAAGTAGACCTGCAAACCGGAAGGCATCACCAAATTAGAAGTCAGCTTGCTGCCATAGGTTCACCTATAAAAGGGGATCTAAAATATGGTTTTGACCGAAGCAATAAAGATGGGAGCATACATCTTCATTCAAGAGAATTAAGCTTTATACATCCTGTAAAAAAAGAAGTGTTATCTATAATTGCTCCTCCACCAAATGATGGGATTTGGAACGCTTGTATCTAGATCGAGATAATATTGTTCTTTAACGCATATATGACCAACCCTACTCTATTCTTTATGTTGAGCTTATTAAAAAGTTCCTGTCGGTACCCATCGATGGTCTTAGGGCTTAAATTCATGACCCCGGCAATTTCTTTATACGTCATCTCACTACAAGCCAATTGCAAAAATGTAATTTCATTTTCTTTAAGTACCAACTGATTTTTTTGTTGCTCGGGTTGCAAAGAATGCAAAAGTGTTGTAGCAACTTTTTCGGAATGGTAATATCCTTTAGTGATAACTTCTGTCAACGCTTCCTGAAGTTTATCCGGATGAATATCTTTCAGCAAATAACCTTTTGCCCCTCCGCGTAGCATTTTTAGAATGGTCAATTCGTCATCCTCCATAGATAGTGCCAAAACTTTGATCTCCGGGTGGGTATTGGTAAGCCATTGCACAGTTTCGAAGCCGTCCATAACCGGCATATTAATATCCAACAAAATAATTTCGGGTAGTGTCTTAGCGGCCTTTATCTGTTGCTGTAGGTCAAAGCCGTTTTTAGCATGGTACAAAACTTTAAATCCGGAAAAAGTATCTATCAGCTTTTCTAAAGAACCAGCAAAAAGTAAATGGTCGTCTACTATTGCTATAGTATGGTCTGTGGAGTTATTTGTCATGGGTATAGGGATATTTTAAAAACAAGTTGGTTCCTTCTCCAATTTTCGAGCTGATCGATAAATCTGCTTCCAATAATTCTGCACGGCCCTTCATGGTTTGCATACCGCTGTTTTCATTATTTTGAGTAGGGTCAAACCCTACACCGTCATCTTTCGCGGTAATTTCTAATTCGGTTTCTTTATAATTTAAATGTACTAATAAATTATTTGCTTTTGCATGTTTTATAACATTTGAAAAGAATTCCTGCAAGATTCTAAAGATGATAATTTCGTTTTCACTTTTAATAAAAGCCTCATTTCCTTCAATTTTGAAAGTAGCCTCTAAGAAATTTAACCTGTTAAATCGTTCCAGTTCCAGCTTCAAAGAAGTGACAAGGCCGTTTTTCTGAATTACATCACTATTAAGGATCTTTGATAAAGAGCGGATCTCTGTAACAGATTCTTTAACTACTTCTTTAGTTTCCTTGATCTGGTCGTGGAACTCCAGCGGAGTTGTATTTAGTAACATATTTAACTGTATGTTCGCTACAGACAATAATTGCCCAACATTATCATGCAGTTCCCATGCAATATTCTTTAACGTTTGTTCCTGTATCTCCAGTTGAGAATTTGCGAGTTCTTTTTCAAATTTTTGTTTTGCTTCAAGCTTGTCCATTAAAAATTTATTTTTCCTCCTTTGAAATGCAATTACAAATATGATTGCAAAAACAGCAAGGAAAAGTAGTATGGCAACGAAGTATATAATCAATAAAGCTTCTTGCCGTAATAATGGTTCTTGTTCCGGGCGCATATAAAAAATCCTATGATATAGAGAGAATACATAATAAAATTACAGCTAAAGATAACCTGAATATATAAATTGAAAAACTCCGGGTTATGTGATTCGCTAAAATAAGTACTATAAATAAACAATGGTGTTGTACACAAATGAAATATCAATGCTGCTACGGAAACATAAAAAGGCAGAGTTTTGTGCACCCTCAAAATTTCATTACTATTAAGAAGTTCGAGGTAATAAAAGAATATACTAAGGAATATCAGTAACGTACCAACGATAACCGTAAATGGTGAGAAGGCTACAAAGTAGATTCCGGAAAAGACCAGGTAAAGAACACTGGTCAGTACAAATAACAATAAAAGTACATTCAAAACCCTCTTAAGGTTTTTTGATTTTAAGTACAGTTTAAAGTATGTTACATAAAATATCATACTAATTAGTAACTGTATATTATAAAGCCAATAATTCTGTTCGAAGACAGTTCCCTTCAGTGAGTTTAAAAATGAGAAGTCATTAATGAAATAATTGTACCAACCAATGATCTCTACAAATACTGTAAATGCTAAATAGCAGACCAGTATCAGTGAAAATTTATCATTAGATTTTCTATAATAATATATAGATGATAAAAAAGCTATTAATTCTAATAAATTGAAAAATAATCGTGTTTCCAATGACTAGTAAATATTAGGGGGCCAACCACCGCCTACAGTGTTTAGAGAATCTATACTATAATTATTGGGAGAATCTGCTTTAACACCATTTGTAGGAGCTAAAAACACAGTGTTTTGTTTAGACTTTGAATCATCGTAGGCAGCAAAGTATATCCTAATGCCGGGTTCAGAAGTTCCGGTATGGTTCTTTTTTACATATTCCAGATACTCTTCCAGTTCCTCCACACTAAACACAAAGTCTCTAACATCTGAACCCAGGTCCTTGTCTATTAAGGACGCGCGGCTGTTCCAGTTGTTATACAACGCTCTTGCTTCGGTTTCGCTAATACATTTTGACGGTTTTTCCATAATAATTGGGTTTTTAAAATTAGTTTCTTAAAAATAGTCAAAAACTTAGTCCTGCCTTTCATTAAATCATTAAAAAGGGGAAAATCCTTAAAATAAAAACAGGGTTTTTCCTTATCATTTTCAAGAAAAAACCTTAAATAATTAGGTAAATGCCTCTTGTACAGATTTTTATTATAAAATAGCTTTCTAATCCCTATCCTGTTCAAAAAATCTTTAAAAGAATATTTTTTTAACTTTTACAAATAAAACACCAATACTAAAGATTAAAACAGCCGATCATGAAAAAAACGTCTTACAAAAAAGAGCTTTCCATTAAAGCAACACAAAAGAAAAAAGGGACTGAGAATAACAAAAAGGATGTTATGAAGATACAGTCGTGGCTTTCTTTGTACGCAATTAAAAATCCAAGTGCCGGTACGGCAACATCTATAGACGGTGATTTTGGGCCGGCCACTGAAAAAGCCGTAAAGAATTTTCAAAAAGCAATGAACTTGCCCGTTTCAGGAATTGTTACCAAACTATTGTTCTCAAAATTATGCGCTCCTATGGAAGAGGCTTTTGAGAAACCCCTTACGGCTGCGGGCCTAAGAGATATGGTGGTGGAGGCTTCAGAAAATCATCTCAACAATTTCGCCTACGAATTACAAATTAAAGGTGCTTCCAATAGCGGGCCATGGGTACGTGCCTATATGGATGGACATGAAGGTTCCTCGTGGTATTGGTGCATGGGATTTGCTCAAACAATTATAGACCAGGCTGCCAGTGCTCAAGGAAAAAATTTTAAAACCCTGTTTCCCTTAACCTATAGTTGTGATACTGTTGGCAACAAAGGATTGGAGAAAGGGTTGCTAAGTAGATATCAGGATATAAGAAGGGATCCATCTTTAGTAAAGCACGGAGACCTCTTTTTATTACAAAAGTCCAAATTTGACTGGATACATACCGGAATAATAACAGCAGTAAAAGACGATGTTATTGAGACCATTGAAGGAAATACAAATCAAGCAGGTTCCAGGAACGGTATTGCCGTGATGAAGAGAACCCGAAATTTTCAAAAATCCAAAATAGATGTATTTTCAATTGAACCGTTAGTGTAAGACGGCAGGCCTGCTTCATTTTGCAAAAGGTCTATTGTTTTACTACATACTTATCTGTAAATTAGACAATCATACTTAACTACTTTTCATGGCTGAAAAAAAATCAAAAATTGCAAGATTTATCGCAGGTGTCAATCACTTGATACGGTCGTTCAAGAACTTTGTAAAATCATCTATTTTAAGCCTCATAATCATTGTCATCATTTTGCTTCTTCTTACGCAAATGGATCAGGCATTTACAATGATGGTGGATATTATTGAAAACCGTGGATTCTCGCTGTTTCTATCATTTCTTTTTATAAATGCACTGGCTATTGCACTTTCTCATTTTCCAATTTATACATATTATGCCGCAGATCTAAACAATTCGGAAGACTTTACCAACTGGAAGAAAGTATATCCTTTTAAGTTTTGGCCTTTAAAGCGCTTTCCAATTTTTGTCTTTACAACCAATAAAGATTCAGGATATACTCCTGACAATTGGGCAAACTATTTACGGTATTTCATCGGTCTATTAATTCATGGGGTGTGGATCCATTTTATAGTAAGTAGTTTTGCCCCTAACCTCATATTTGAAATATTTCCTTTGGGGCCTGTAAAGGCTGTTATCTATTCTTTACTTATTGTTCCTTTTATCCTGTATATAATTTTTAAAGAAAAGTTTACAAAACTCACATCGCAGACCGATAAAGACGGAAATGGCCTGTCTGAGGCTGAAAAAACCAACAATCATAATAAACTCGACAAGCTGTATAAAAGGCTTGGGCTTTGGTATTTCTTTATTGCCTTATCCAATCTATTATTATTGCTCATTACGGTTTTAGTTGGAAATTTTAGCCCGGGAGGTTTTGTCTTGATCGTATTGACCAGTTATGCATTTATGTTTAATTATGTGTTCTTTAGATTATTAAGAACAAAATTCACCAAGGTCAGGAAAACACTAAAGAGCCCTTTATTATTGCCTGCTCAAATATTCATTGGATGGATAAATTTTCTTGAAAAATCTGAAAATTACATTGCATTATTCAATCTAAACTTTCTCTTTTCAATTCTTTTACTTGTTTACTCGACTGTAGCAAGTATTAAAGGATGGGGGCTATACAATGGAATCCCCATTCTTCTGGCTTTTTTCTATTTCTACTATTTTATTATTGCGAGTTTGGGAAAATATTTCTTCGTCACTAAAAAAATGAACCTGTTCGGTACTAGAAAATACCGGGCCATATTTGGGGTTTCTTCTATTGTTGTAATACTTCTTTTTATTACAAATTGCGCAAATGTAGAAGTAAGAACACACGAACTTGACCTGGTAAAAAATACTAAGGCCGAAATTCTTGAAGACCGGTTTCTGGACAGCCTCTCCGTTAAAAGTGATAACACCTTGTTCTTTATTGCTTCACATGGTGGCGGACTCAAAGCCAACGTATGGACCTTAAATGTCTTAAATAGATTACAACAAAGAACCAAAGGGAAGTTACTCGACCAAACCATTGCAATGTCCGGTGCATCCGGAGGTTCCCTGGGACTGGCACTTTATACGGGTTTATATAAAGAAAACGGTATCGATACTCATGCAATTCAAGAGAAGATCGACAAAATTTCCGAAGAAAATTATACCTCACTGGACCTAACACTTACATTTGGCCTGGATAGCTATCGTAAATTATGGCCACTCAGTCAACGCATAGGATTAAGAGACAGGCCCTATTACGCTATGGTCAAATACCAAAAGAATGTAGAGGACACAAACAGTAAAACACTTGACAGCATTTCTTTTAGAGACTATTGGAAGGAGGCTTTCACCAAAACCGGATATTTCCCGTCTCTTATTATGAATACTGCCGGGACTAAGGGAAGCAGAGGTATTTTATGGTCTGTAAAACAAAATGATTTTAAGAAAGTATTTCCTTTTGCTGAAAATCTCGCCGATCTATACGATGAAACCAAAACGATCCCCTTCTATCAGGCGGTTTCCACTACGAACCGTTTTCCTGTCTTTAGCCCTGCTGCCAAAATTCCCGGCTACGGACACTACATAGATGCCGGGGCCATTGACAACAGTGGACTGCTAGGCTGCCTGGATCTACACAATTATCTCCTTAATTATAAGAAATCCGTGATCGGGGATAAGCAAATTGCGTATTTGGAAATTATCAATAGTAAGTCATTGTACATTAATTATTTGATCAATAGGTTTAAAGAAGAATATGATATTGAGCACATTATTAAAAATGAGAATGAAACCGATAATATCATAGTAGATCTAAAGACCGGTTTAAATCTGGATAAGATCCCCGGATATTTAAGCGATTATATCACCAACTGGGAAAATACCCAAAATGGGAACATACGCTATTTTAAAATTTTCATGCCACATAAAGTTTCATTTGATGATGTAGAAAGTTTTTTTGATGGAAAGATCGAAAACGGGGATAATGATGTACTAAAGAACTTACAGCAATTCTTAGACATAAAAAACAAAGAGATTCTTGACAAGACCGAAGATCCGGAAAAATCATTCTTTGACCCGTGGATGTTTTATGAACCTACGCTCTCTCGTCATTTAAGCCGAAGCAGTCTTCTTTATATCGAACGTATTTTAGAACACCCTCTTTTAGACGATCAATTTAAAGAGATAGAAAAACTGGTCAATACACAAAAAATTGAGAAAAATGAAGACCCTAAGATGGCCTTCTAACCAACTCTTAGAGCAATTTAAATTGCACCTCTTCTCCCGCTCTCTTTTGTGCTAATAGATTGATCGCTTTTTCCGTGAGTTGCAAGACCCTGGCATAGCCGCCGGTTGTTTGTGCATCACGCATTAAGACTGCACATCTTCCAGAAGGCATCAATTGGACCGTTCCCGGTTGAACAGGTGCCGTAATGATCTCTTTTGCTGAAAGCGTTTCATACCCTTTTAATAAATACGCCATCCGATTGCTTTCCGGTAAGATCACGCCCACTGAGTTTAGCAGTTGTTGTTGAAACAATTCTGATAGTGAGTTAAACTCAGGGCCTTTAAAAGCCTCAATAACAGATGATGTAAAATACGAACGGCGTATCTTTACCGATGCCGTAACTTCAGATTGTCCATTCGTGTAGGTAGCGATGGATAGCTGATCTCCGGTATCAATAGAAGGTTTTAAGGTAATTCCTCTGTGATAACTGTAACTTCCCATTATATATTCAGTTTTAAATCCACCTGCAACAGATAAATAAGCCCGCTGGCCATATCCGGGAAGCCCAAATTTAAGAATGCTTCCTTCCGGTATTTGAATACGTGTATTCAAAGGAATTTCAATATTATTGAGTGTAGGTGAAAATCCTGCACCGGTAATGGCTATTTCGGTAGCTATGTCAAAACGAAGTACAGGGCCTATATATGTAATCTCCATTACAGCTTCGGTTCTGTTATTTCCAACCAAACGATTTGCCAACCGTGACGAATAACTATCCATGACTCCTCCTAACGGAACTCCATACTTTCGATATCCATAACGCCCCAGATCCTGGATAGTAGTATATAACCCCCCGGAGATGACTTTAACCATTATACACCTCCTTTTTTATTTTATAAGTTCCGTTTTCAATTTGAGCTTCAATTTTTATGAACTCTTTTTTTGAAACTGAAAAGAATTTCACATAATCACCCGCAAGTAATAAACTGGGAGGTTCCAATTCCGAAGAAAAAAACCGAAGAGGAGATCTCCCTAAAATATTCCACCCTCCGGGGGAATCCAAAGTATATATCCCTGTCTGGCCTCCGCCAATACCAACAGAACCCTTTTCAACATATCTTTGCGGGGTCTTTTTTCGAGGGGTATGCAACCGCTTATCCAATCCTCCCAAATATGGAAACCCCGGAAGGAAGCCAATAAAGAAAACTTTATACAATGGTTTTGTATGAAATGAGATCACTTCTGAAACAGATAAGTCATTAGCGGATGCTATCGTTGCTATATCAGGTGCAAAATCACTTTTATAACAGACCGGCACAGAAACAATATATCTTTGTTCTGAAGCAGTTTTTGTCGTTTCAAACCGAGTATCCCTGAGTTCTTCCAAAAACTGTTTAGCAACAACACTCTCGTGCAAATACACGGCCAATGAACAATATGCAGGTACAATTTCTATAATTTCCTTGGAAAAGTTTTGATGAATAAAATTGCTGTACCGCAGTACTTCAGCATTTACTTTTTCGTCAATACCGGTATTCCAGGTGGCCAATAGTACATGTTCGCCAAATTTTTGCCAAATAGGAGGTTCTTTCATAGGAACTTTATAGCATGTTTTTTCATTTGCTCTCTAATATATTGCAAGATAGCAACCGAGTGTATATGGTCACTATGGATACAAAAAGTAGTAGCTGTTATCTCTTTTTTTTCCGCAGAAATAGAACTCACACAACCTTCACTTAGCATTTGGAACAATTGCTCCCATGCTGCCTGAGGGTTATTGATCACAGCATTTGGTATATTCCTTGCAACCAATGAAAGATCATTATTATAACGTCTGTCTATAAACGCTTCATATTCCAGGGGTAATAAATTTTCAGCTTTTTTGGCCAAAATGGAATTGAATGGCACATACAGTTTTGGGCGAGCTTTAGTAGCTACAATGGCCTCCACAACAGCATCTGCCGTAGGCGCATCTTTAGCCGCAAGGTTATACAATGCTCCATGCAATTTTACATGGTGTACTTCGGCCTCTTCAGTTTCGCAAACTGCATAAAAATGTAATAACTGATCAAAAACAGCAGCAGTTAATTCACTTTTAGTGATCGACATTACTTTTCTTCCAAAATTATCCCGGTCCGGAAACGAAGGGTGTGCACCCACTTTTACTTCGTTCTTTTTAGCCAATTGTATTGCTGCTCGCATGGTTTCTTCATTTCCAAAATGACCTCCACAGGCTATACTACATGATGAGACCAACGGCATTATGGATTTGTCACTACCTGTTCCTTCTCCTAAATCGGCATTGATATCAATTAACTTTTTCAAAACGAACTATTAAAAACTTTCAATAGGCTTTTTGCTCCTAAGATAATTGTTGTTAGCAGGATGAGAATGCCTAAGATATTCTGGAGCCCTGAGTTTCGGTAAGACCCCATTACCAGGTTCCGGTTCACTACCCAAAGTAAGAATCCGGTAATGATCGGTAACAGTAGGCCATTGGCAACTTGTGCAAATTTTATGATCTCTATGGGCTTGATACCTATAGAAGAAAATACGATTCCCAATAGCAAAACAAAGATCCAAACAGCTCTAAATTTCTTTGACCGTAGCCCTCCTGTCCACCCAAAACAACCTTTCGCAACATAAGCAGCTGCTAAGGGAGCTGTTATGGCCGAAGTGATTCCGGCAGCAAACAGACCAATGCTTAAAAAATATTTTGAAAAGCTTCCGTACAGGGGCTCCAGGCTTTTTGCCAGATCTGAAGCATTGGAGATTTCCGAAGACCGGATTGCCGTGGCCGAAATAATAATTGCTATGGAAACTATTCCTCCCAAAACAATAGAAACGTACAGGTCCTTACGAGCTGCTTTTAAATCGTTTATTCCTTTCCATTTCTCTTTTACCAGAGAAGCATGTAGAAATAGGTTATATGGCACTACTGTCGTACCAACAAGCGCTATGATCGTGAGCCAGCCTTCTTCCGGAAAAACAGGTACGAACATTCCTTTTAATACGGCCAGAATATCCGGTTTGGTAAGTATTGAAGTAATGATAAAGGACAAACTCATCAAGATCACCAATGTAACCAAGCTACGCTCAATTACCTTATAATTTCCTATGTAAAGCAGCCCAAATGCCAATACTCCTATTACAAGGCTCAATACATTAATTTCGAAGTTTGCTACAGATATGGTCTTTTCTGAAAAAAGCGTTTGTAACCCTAATACACCCCCGCTGATATTTCCTGCCTCGTAGGCTGCATTTCCAATAAGTACCGCGGAAAGGATCAACAAAATAGCTGTCATTCTAAAAACAGGAGTTTTTATCTCACTTTTTACTGTTTCGGCAAGTCCCTTCCCTGACACCAATCCCAGGCGTGCTGCCATCTCCTGAAGAACAATAGTAGCAATGATGGACAGGACCATTGCCCAAAGCAAAGTAAAACCAAACTGTACTCCCGCCAAAGTACAAACAGTAACTGTACCTGGACCAATAAATGCAGCAGCTACTAAAGTTCCGGGGCCTATATTCTTAAAGAAGTTTTTCAATAGTTGATGTGTTTTAGCTAATTTAGTTTAAAGGTATCAAAAAAAAAGGACGCCAATGAGCGTCCTTTTTCAGAATATTAAAAAAATAGTATTTACATTTTGACATCTTCAAGCTTTACTTCTTCTCCTTCTCTATCCAATAATTTGACCTCATCAAAATCCATTTCTTTAAATTGAGCAAACTGCGTAGCTGCATCTCCTACAACCAGATATGCCATTTTAGATTCATCCAAATATTTATTGGCCAATTCTTTATGCTGCTCTAAGGTCATCCCCTTAATGATCTGCTCCTCGCCTTCAATATAATCTGTCGGCAGGTCATAATTACTCATCTCCTGTAACATGCCTAACAGAGAATATTGTGTTTCAAAACGACGGGAATTGGACTTGATCAAGGCGTTCTTTGTAAACTCCAGGTCTTCTTCCGGGATACCTTCCTTGTATTTTGCTATCTGGTCCTTAAAGATCTGTACAGACTCTCCTGTAGTATTGGTACGAACACTCGATGAAGCTGTAAACTTACCGGGAATCTTACTTCCATTAAACCTGGTTCGGGCTCCGTAAGTATATCCTTTTTCCTCACGTAGAATCAGGTTTACATTTCCTGAAAATGAACCTCCTAATTTGTAATTCATCACTTCAGCAGGGAAAAAGTCTTCATCTGTTCGTGGTAAGGCGATATAGCCAATATTGATCACAGATTGCTTAGCGTTAGGAATATCAACAAAATACAGAGATTTTTTATCTCGATTATTTTCAGCCGGAAAATCAGGAATTATAACTTCTTTAGCGGCCCACCTTTCTTCTAAACCTTTAAGGTTTTCCATTGTAGTATTCTTATCAATTTTTCCTACAACATGGAAGGTACTTACAGACGGCGAGAAGTTTTTATTGTAGTATTCTTTTAGATCGTCTATGGTAAGAACTTCCACAGCTTCTTCGGTACCACTAATCGGATAACTGAAGATATGGTCCTCACCATATAACAATTTATTGAATACACGTCCTGCCACATCATTCGGATTTGCCTGCGAGCGCTTAATCTGGTTGATCGTTCTTGTTTTGATACGTGCAAATTCTTCTTCATCCCAACGTGGTTCCAATAAGATCTCTTCTATGAGCTTCATGGTCTTATCAAAATTTCTTACCAATGTATTTCCTCTTATCACAATAGACTCATTTGTAGTATACATATTGATAGTTGCACCCAATAATTCTATTTCTTCTTCCAGCTCTAAAGGAGTCTTGTTGGCAGTCCCTTCCATCATGATATCCGTCATTAGATTTGCCACTCCGTTTTTATTTTTATCATCCAGTAAGTGTCCTCCTTCGATCACCAGGCTGAAGTTTACTGTAGGAATTTCATTCTGTACAATACCATATACTTCGATACCGTTTGACAAATTAGCCGTCCATGTATCCGGAATGCTTAACGCCGGGGCTTCACCTTGTGCAGGCTCAATGGAGCGGTCAAAATTTGAAGGGGTTTTGGCAATTTCTTCATTACTATCTATCACGGTCTTCACAACATTCTCTTTAATTTCTTCTTCAACTACTGGTGCTTTAAGAGAATTATCGGCAATGAGTTCTATTTGCCCTTTAGGAACAAAACTCGTCATTACAAAAGGCTTGTCCTTTATGTATTTGTTATATACTCGTAGTACATCATCTTTCGTCACTTTTTTAATGTTTTCGATGTCTTGTTCAATAAATCCGGGGTCTCCGGCAAATACATTGTATTGTGATAGTTGAAAAGATTTCCCTAATACACTGCTAATTCCGTTATAGAACTGGGTTTCCAGCCCGGCTTTAATACGTTCAATATCGCGGTCCGTAACTCCATCTTTTTCAAACATGGCAAAAGCCTCAAAAATACCTGCTTCCACGTCTTTCAAACTTTTACCGCTATTGGCCGTGATACTAATCTGAAATTCACCTGCCAGTTGCTGGTTATTATAATATGCGGCTGTCTGGGATGTTAGGTCCTTTTCTTTTACCAGAACCTTATACAAAGGAGCTCTCTTCCCGCTCGCTAAAATTTCAGCTAAGAAATTCAGCGCATAAGCATCGGGTGTGAACTGCTCTGGTGTTGGCCATACCATATTTAATTGGGGAGCCGTGGCAAAATTATCTTCATGATAGAACCGTTTTGTTTCTTCAAGAGTGACCAGTTGCGGCTTTAAGGGTTCAACTTCCTGGCGGCGTTTGATCTCTCCAAAATATTTTTCGATCAAAGATTTGGCTTCTTCGGTTTCAAAATCACCTGCTAATACCAATGTAGCGTTATTGGGCCCATAAAACTTATCATAGAACTCACGCACATCATCCACAGTGGCATTCTGAAGGTCTACCAGCTCCCCTATCACCTGCCAATTGTATGGGTGGCCCTCCGGATATAGGTTCTTGTCCAATACCCAATTTGTATGTCCGTAAGGGTTGTTATCGACTCGCTGTCTTTTTTCATTCTGAACTACTTCCTGTTGGTTATAAAAAGCAGATTCGGTAACGGTATTGATCAAATATCCCATGCGGTCACTTTCCAGCCACATGATCATTTCCATAGCATTTTTAGGTACTACTTCGTAGTAGATCGTTCCGTCTTTCCAGGTTCCTCCGTTTAAGGTTCCTCCGGCATCCTGGATCTTTTTAAAGAACTGGTCCTGTCCAACATTTTCAGACTCCTGGAATAACATATGTTCAAACAAATGTGCAAATCCTGTCCTTCCTGTCTTCTCACGATTGGATCCTACTCCATATTGAATGGCCAAAGACACAATAGGGTCGCTTTTGTCCTGATGCAGTACTACATCCAAACCATTTTCCAATTCGTATTTCTCGAAATCAATAGATAATTTCGCAGTTTCTTCAACACTGTTAGTTGTTTCCTTGTTACATGAAATCGTAACAAAAGCTAGCGCTGTTAGAACAACAGCATACATTTTAAGGGAATTTTTTGATATCATTTTTGATTGATTTTAATAAGAACACTAAATATACAATTGCGGGATATAGTCTTCTCTTAAAAATGTGTTAAATGAGTAATGAAACAGCTTGTTTTTAACGGTTTAACAAACGATTTACAACCATAAAACTCATATTTCAGTGTTATTTGTGAAAAAACAGGATTTTTCCTATCGGAAATCAGGATTTTTCCTCTTGGCTCACAGCAATATTTGTTGCAATTTTATAGAAAGCAAACAAATTAGTATTCACGGAATATACATTTGTTATGAAAAAAGTAGCCCACAAATTACTGCTGGCCATTATTAACTTTGTTATTGTAGTGTTTTTTCCACATGATTACCGAAGTAAGGAAAAACAAGCTGAAACAGAAAAAAAATAAGGCATTTGTTATTTAATCCTTCCGGCTTGTCGTATGACTTCTAAAACACTCCTGCTCGAATTTGGTATGAACAAATGAGATTTCCCAGGTCGTGTGTACTCTCCGCCTCTTAACAGATCTACATTTGTTGTGATATATGTACACAATTTAGAAATGGTGCGTGTTTATGCTATAAAGAACTTTTTATATATTTATGATAATCAATAACTTAACATCATGAAGATTACTAAAATTATTTTTTTAGCAATATTTTCTCTGCCTATACTAATGGGTTCTCGATGTCAAAAAAATGAATTAGCCAGATGTGTTCCTGATTGGGAAGATTGTAAACGTAACAGCCCTAGGGAGGATATTCGCAGACAACTAAACTTATGTAGGTCAAATTGTGAACAATTCTATCCTGATTTGACCATGGAAAAACCCTTTCAAAATTTTGAAGAATACGATTGGTGTATATTCCTATGCACAAATGGAGTATATGATGAATTGATTACCTATCTTGAAAAATGTGATGAAGGCCTACGAATTTGCCTTGACATTGAATAAAAGTAAAGAAAACTCTTTTGGAAGTTTTTGCTTAGATGAGAGGTTTTTTGCAATAAATGATGACTGCATTTCTTTTAAAATGAAACATACTCACATGATGTCACTGCAATGCAATTAATAGACGACCCTTGTCTCTGGAAAAACATTGATCCATGCAAACCAAAAAGCCTCATGAGCGGGAAGTCGTAACAGACGGTCTCCTTCCGGGCCGATTAGAGCATCTTCTGTGACTTTCCATTCTTCTTTTTTATTGTCCAATAACCTTCCATTCTTATATGATTTGAAATGCTGGTCATCAATTCCGTATGCGCGGCTGGCACCATTACTTTCAGTGATGATTACTATTTTCTGCTCTTCTATCTGATCCTGATAAATCCTTTTGCGTTTTAAAAAATCCACGGAAACAGCCAATGGTTGTGCAGCAAAATTTTTCGGACGCGGAATAAATACTCTGGCTTTATTAGGCAAACGTTTGTCAAGTCTTACTACCGGAAACATCAGGTTGTCATGTGCAAAATACTCCTTATAGGCTTCTCCTTCGTCATAATTCCTATGATGCCCGGTTTCAATAGAGAGCACTTTAGTATTTGGATGTCTCAGACGCCAATCTCCCCAACTAGTAGTTTCCACAGGTAGCGTTGTTAACTCAATATTCTGATCGATCAAAGGCCCAACAACCGGCTGACCCAGGAAAGTACTCCATAAAGATTGAGTAGCCTGATCATACATAAGTTTATTGGAGCGATAGAGAAAACCACTGGTTCCCAGTTTATGCTTTACTCCGTTGAATTCATTACCATATATTATAACTGTCCCGCAGAGCGTACAATACACCGCAGTAATGGATCGTTCGCCTATTTCATCATTAAGGAGCTCGTGCCATGCAAGAATCCGTTTTGGATAAGCACGTGCCTCTCCATTGATGACCAAACCAAAAACAACATCAGTATCCGTAAGATAAGAAGCTTGACCTGCCGATATCGGTTCAGGTAAAATCAGTGGCGGGATGCCGTCCTGACGTACCCCTCCCCAAATGATCTCATCCAGGCGAATTTTAGATTGATCACCTCTTTTATTAAAGTATTGATAAAAAGCAGGATCCAAAGCACTATAGAGGTATGCTTTAAAATCTGCATAATAATTACCATAGTTGGGTGGATCGTTCCACAGCGATTGGATACCATTAAAATAATCAGCCTTAATAGCAGGTACATTTTCGTCTAATAAAGATCTAATTACCTGCTGTTGCCAATCGTCCTGACTTAACCTCAAAATATCAAGTAAAGGAGCTAAATAAATCTGAGACCAATTATCTTGTAAAAATTTTAATGATTCTTCCTTTTTTATTTTATCAGCTCCAATGAGGTTTTGGAAAACAGATAAGGTGTCAATTGGTTTTGGTGCTGGCACCTCTGTATTCATATCCCAATCTACATTATAGTCAATAGGTACATTAGTAGCCAGACGCTGCTCTGCCCAAAAGCCATATTCTCTAACAGCCGATTTATTGATGATATTCCCTCGATCATCAAATAACAGATAAAACTCGGTACTGTACAGTCGGGAAACTGCATTTTGTCGATTACCGCCTAGTGATTGAGTGCTACTAGACCCAAATGCCTGCTGTTCTGCAGAGGATACACCAACTTTTACCTGATCTGCGGAAGATACTTTTAGCCCAATGTGCTCAACCTTCAAAATTTCCGGAATATATAATCGATACCCGCCAGTGACAGAATCAGTGTCGATAAACATACTTGGATCTGATGGCATCGGCATCGGCAGAAACTCTCCGTTTTCATATCTTTCAAATGAAACTTCATAACCACGGCCTTTTAGCTCAGCTTTATTGGTACGTTCCAATAGGCTTCTTAAAAAGTGTGGTATGCTCTGCATATAGTGTTTTTCCCTTTTGTTAATGAATCGAGTATTATTTGCTTCTGCTTTGTCAATAAAATGAACATAGCCTTTATAATAAGTAGAACCATCCTTTTCTATTAATAGCTCCTCAAGCCAGAAACGAAGCGTATATCCCAAATAATCATTTTCGATATGTAAAAGGTCCATCGCCTTGGCCGACAAATTTCCATTCTTTTCTTCGAATTGCAATACCTCCGGATTCAAGATCTCACACTTTGAGGCAGCTTTACCTTTCCCCAATAGTGTTTTTTTAAATCTTCTAAAATTCCGCTTCCATTTGTTATTGTTTTTAGCAGAGAGTACAATCTCATTTAAGTTTTCGCTTTTACTCTGCATTTCGATTGTGGCTCCTTTCTCAAACTTGTGATACTGCTTAGAACTGATTATTAGCGTTTCGTATAACAAATGTGTAATAATTAGTTCTTGCGTATTGTGTGGAGAAACTTTAAGTTCAAAGTAGCCATTGATATCACTTGCCGTGCCAAGCCGGGAGTTATTTATGAATATATTGGCATCCGGTATTGACTTTTGGGTTGCTTCATCAATCAGTCGGAATTGCAATTTAACTTGCTGAGAATAAACAAATTGCAGGCAATTCAATCCGATCAAAAAGAAAAACAATAGCCGTCTCATTCTTCAAGTATGGTATCTATCTTTCATAAGATAGTCGTTAAGACTTGAGAAAGCTTTCCTATAATCAAGTTTTTTAGGTTCAAAAAAGGTTCTTTTTTCCTTTTCGGTTACATCTTCTCTATCCATATAGAGATCTACTAACAAATGGTGTTTAATAACGATGAAGGTCTGAGCCGCACGTTAGATAATTTCACCCCAACCAACCATCTCTATCAAGGCTTCTGTATTGAATGGCTTCGGAAATATGATTGCCAGTAATATTCTCTGAAGCATCCAGATCAGCAATGGTACGTGCTACTTTCAATATACGGTCATAAGCTCTTGCTGAAAGATTTAATTGTTCCATAGCAGTTTTTAGTAATTGCATGGAAGCATCGTCCAGTCTGCAAAATTTTCTGATCTGCTTTACACCCATTTGAGCATTGTAATGGATGGTATCAAATTCTATAAAACGTTGCGCTTGTAATTTTCGGGCTTTTGTAACACGTTCCCTGATCACAATACTCGCTTCTCCCCTTCTATCTTCACTGAGTTTTTCAAAAGGAACCGGAGTAACTTCAATGTGAATATCGATACGGTCCAGTAAGGGTCCCGATATCTTACCCAAATAGCGCTGCATTTCGACAGGAGACGAGGTCATGGGTGCATCGGGGTCATTAAAGTATCCGCTGGGACTGGGATTCATACTTGCAACCAACATAAAGCTGGAAGGGTAGGTTACTGTAAACCTTGCTCTTGAAATAGTAACATCCCGGTCTTCCAGAGGTTGTCGCATGACTTCCAATACACTGCGTTTGAATTCCGGTAGTTCGTCCAGAAATAAAACCCCGTTATGCGCCAACGAGATCTCCCCGGGTTGTGGATACTGTCCCCCTCCTACAAGGGCTACGTCTGAGATTTTATTAGATGAGGAGGTAGGTTTTTAAAACAGAACCTATTATTATTTTTTGTATCTTTCATATTATTAGCACAATACGCTTATTCTCCCCTTAATTTTCTCCCCACCGTTTGTCCTAGTCCAATCAAATAGCGATAAGCTATTCGGTATCTATATATAACGTGTATAACAGTATAAAATCAAAAAAATGGATGTTCTAAATGTTGGAAACAATGTACCTATTAAGCTAAAAGTATCTGTACAAACTCAAGCCATACCTGTTTCATATGGCTTTTTATATAACACGGAAGCAGATGAAAACCCCTATTCAAGTATAGCACCCTTCGACCCAATTCAAAACCCTGGGTGGAAATCACTCGACAAAGGAAATCCTGTTGGTGGTAAAGTATTTCGAGTTTTAACTTTTTTCCGTTTCTTCAATACTATACCCAACGAACAGGCTTTCAACTTAACAATTGAGCAAATAGAGGACTCTTACAAGGCAGAAATCAAAGGTGGAAATCAATCTCCATATAAAATGAATAATTCTGTCGAATCTTTTTTCTCTAGTAAAACTTGTATTGTCGAAAGTGAAGTACAATTTATTTAATTCTATTATTATGAAAAGACTTTACATAATTTGTGTAGCTACTCTATTTTACATTAGCTTATACGCTCAAGGGGAACCCCCTAGTTCTCCATTGAAAAATTTAGCTCCGCCAAATTCACCAGCATTTGTTCTTATGGATGTTACACCTTCTAGTATTGTTGTACCAGAGAATATTCAATCCTTTTCAATTCAAACGATAAATGCTTTTACTGGGAACAGTAATAATGGTTTATCCAATAATAATTTTGCATTAGAATTTCAACCATATTGGTATGTTAAAAGAGAAGAGGAGAACTTCTTCAAATACAACAACTTGACTGTATCTAAAGCCGTAGTTGCCGCTGGAGGAACACCAACTGTTGACGATTATACAGGATACAATGTATTTGGTGACATCTGGAAAAAGGCCTCTTTTTCCTTGGCTCTTATGAATGGAGATTTTGAAGTTTTCAACGAACCACAATCATTTGTGTCTATTGGAGCTAGAACAAGATTAATAACCGTCAGAAGCCTTAAACAGATTAACAAATTCAAAAATCAATACAAGAATTATGTTCATTTTATGTCGAATGGGGCTGTTCCAGTCATTATAGGAAATGGTAGCATGAGTTTAGAGGAAAAAAATGAAGCCATAATAAATCTACCTGGCTATAAATCCATTGAAAAAGATTTTGAATCTCTGATTGAAGAAAAACCCGTTTTTGCACTTGATATGGCAATTGCATATAGCCACTTTATGGGAAACAATGAGCAAGAGTTTGATGATGCTTTTGGAAGGTTTGGAATCTGGCTTTCTGGAGATTTAGCTATTTATACTCCAACAATAAATGAAAAAAGCTATATTCATTTCTATGGGATATTTAGGTTCTTAAAGGACGGAATAAATTTAAATGAAGAGTCTAATGAACTGTTTTCAGAAGACAAAATAGATTTTGGAGGAAAGATAGAGTTTGAACTTAACAGAATATCATTTGCATACGAATATGTCACACGTGATAGTGAAAATGATGATGAGTCTCGCTCGATAGGCTCGATACGTTATAGAATAAATGATGATTTTGCTCTGAATGGTGGTTTTGGAGAAAATTTTAAAAGCGAAGGAAACGGCATCGTACTTTTAGGAATTGAATGGGGAATTGACAACGGAAGTTCTGTTAAGCTTACTCCGAATTAAAATTCTAATGGTATCTATGGGTTATAACAACTTAGAATTGGAGATAGTCATTACTACATTCTCATTTTGATATTTTAGAAATTTCGCAAAATCTTCAACTTTGGAAGGTCTCGTTCAATAAACCTTTCACGAAACTCTTGAATATTCAATTTGATTGCCCTAGCCAATTCTTCTTGGGAATATTCCAATTCATTCAAATGTAGCTTGATAATATGATTAAGAATGAATGGCTTTTCTTCAGGTAACGGAATAGGTTCACTTTTAGCCATTCCTCTTCTAGAAAAGTTTATCTGAAAATTCCGATATTCATTTTGATTCAATAGACCTAGGTCTTTAGCCCTACGAACCAATGCACGCATAGAAACCTTCCAATACCTTTTCAGGTCTCCAAGCTTATTGAAACGCAAATTTCTTAGCGAAGCTTTAATTTCTCTTTCAGGCATCAAAAATTCCGAGGCAAATCTATCAGCTTCTTCCTCAACCTTTTCTGAATCAATTGGGATATCGAAGTGCATAATCATATGACCCAATTCATGAGCCAATGAATACCTCTGCCTATCGTTAGGCATACGCTCGTTTAAGAAAATAACATGAGTCCCTTTATCTGTAATGGTGGACAACCCATCTGTTTTCTCATTAAACAAATCCGTTTTTATGATTAAAATACCATTCCTCTCTAATATGTTGGTCAAATTCTCAATCGGACCTTCGGGAATTTTAAGAAAATACCTCGCTTTCCTTGCAATCTCTTCAGGAGATTCTTCAGAAGGGTCAAATGTCCTGACATTGTAATCAGGGAGTTCAACCGATTCCATAAGAACATCAATATTGTTTCGAAAAATCTTAACATTAGATTCCATTTTGGCCAATACTTTTTTAGGAATGGTAATCTTTTTCCTGTAGTAGTAATGACTCACTGGTGCGCTCGGAGTTGATTGAAAAAAGAACTGTTCAGGGTAACTCAGTTCTGTTGCAAGGTCAGCTAAAATTATTTCACTAATTGATTGCTCTCCCTTCTCTGCTTTAGATAGTTTACCTTGTGATATTTTCAATCTTTTGGACAATTCTGTTTGAGACAAGCCTCGTGACTCCCTAGCCAGAATTAACATCCTTGGGTTGATATCATTTAGCATATACTATAGTTATTGAACGTTTTTTCGTGTTTTAGCCGTCTCCTTAATACCAATTGTTGGTGTTTCTTCAACTGGTGCATGTAAACCTGTACTTTTCACTTCAGTCAAACGAGTAATTTCATATCGGTAGGCAACATGTTTCGGGGTCGTGTAATATCTAAACTCTATTTTCTTTATTTCGCTCCAAAACTCATCTAATTCATATGTCAGGAATAATACATGTTTATTTAGTTCCTGATATTTAATTAAATCGTCTTGATGTGTTTTAACATTAGATACAGGAGACTTTTTAAAGAGAATGACATATTTATTGTCCAAAATTCCGAAACTGCGTCTGGTATTCGATAGCGAAGAAATAAAATTGAATGAACGACTAGAACAATTTTTGTCTATTGAGTAGGCAATAGCATTATTCAGCATGTTGGATTTACTAGTTTTGTCATAAAAATGCCTATTATCCTTGAGAAATAATTCAAAACCCTCAAATACACTTGAAGAAATACGAGCAAAAAAATCAGGGTCTGATGGTGTCTTAAAATCAGAGGAATCAAAAGCTCCTTTGGTAGGGAAAAGTTGTAATTGTTCTATATGCATGTCATCAAATTTTCATTCAACATGCAACAAATATATAAAAATTATTCCAAAACAAATACTTTTTGATTCCAAACTTGAAATTTGGCTTCTAGCAAACTAGTCATTCAACTAATCATTGATAACAGATAAAATATCTAGAGGGGAGTCGATAATTTTTATTGGATTGGATTCCTTTAATAAATCCAGTTCGTTTGTTCCCCAGGAACATCCATAGCCTTTTATACCAGCACCGTGCGAAGCTATAATGTCCATTTTCCTATCACCGAAAGAAATTACTTCATCGCCTTCCAACCCAAATAATTCTAATGCTCTTAACATTGGCGCAGGATTCGGTTTTCTCATTTTGGTTGAATAAAAGTCAACTATAAACTCATGCGGTATGTTAAACTTTTCAACAACCTTACTTGCATAAACTCCTTGTGCGGATGTTACAATTCCAATTTTGACCTTATCACTAATTTCATTGAAGACCTCATCAAAACCATCATAAACATTAAATGAAGGTATTAAACCATAAACAGTAGGCCAATCTCTTTTTCTTCTATAAGGTTCTGCGATTGATGAGTCAATTATAGTTTGGTCCAAATCGAATATCACGCCCTTTATCATCTCAAAAATCTAGTTTATACTGCTTAGAAATTTCATCTGCCTTTGGTTCCGCTACCATATCCAAGTCTTCAGGAATATTTAAATCATATTTTAGAGAACTCAAATTTTGAATTTTTCTAATCAAGTCCGAGTAGTTGATAGACGTAAGTCTAAAGGCATCCTTATAATTAATTAGCATTCTGTTACCAGCTATCATTTCTGAAATCAAACTTTGTCTGTAATCAACGGCAGCGAGTATCTTGTTGCTTTCAATTGTAGCATTCACAGCGTGCATTGTTCCTCCTTTTATAGCAGTCTGAATTACAATTGTGGCAACCGCAAGCCCTGCCTGTAATCTATCTCTTTCAACAAAATAGTTGGACAAGGCTCCAGCTCCTGCAAAATACTCTGACAAAAGAACTCCATCATTTGACAATATCTTCTCAGCTAACTCCCTATTGTCCTTTGGATAAACCGTATGAAGACCATGAGCAAGAATAGCAGTTGTAAACCCATTTACTTGGACACATCCTCTATGCGCAGCCGCATCACAGCCTAAAGCTAATCCACTAACCACATTGAATCCAGTCTTGCCAAACACTCTTCCAAAAAACTCACCGCTAATAACACCTTCTTTTGTAGCTTTTCTAGTACCAATTATTGCTACACCTATAGTGTTATTTATTTGTTTTATGTCTCCCTTATAGTTTAAAATAATCGGAGGGTCTTTAATCTTTCTAAGAGATTCGGGAAATAAATTTTCATCAACTGAAACTATTTTTATGTTCTCTTTGTCAGACTTTTCAAATATCTTTTCCGCCTTATCGAATGCAATTTGAAAATCATCATTGGAGTAGTCTTGTAGATTTTTAATAAGATTATTTGACTTACAATAGCCTATAAATTCAATTAGGTCTCTATCATCATCAAGAACCTCTTTTTTGGCGACTTCATAGACCTTATAGGCTGTTCTTCTACCCAGCTTCTTGAGTTGTAAAATCTTTACTATTTGCTCTGTTCGTAACGCCATATTATTTCTCTAGTTCCTCAACTGTCTCAGGCCAAAATGATTTTGCCAAAAATAAGCCCATCACTTTATTAGCTCCAAGTCTCTTTAGCTCTCTTGCTACTTTTAAAAAAGTAGTGCCAGATGTAATCATGTCATCGAAAAGCAAGATATTCTTGCCATTAACATTGCCAAACTCCAATGAATCTATTATGTCAATTGTTTTTTTTTCTTCTCCTTCAGTTAGATGTCTAGCCTTTCTATCGCTCTTTACTTCTATGAGTTTATACCCATTATTTATTTCTAAATTTTCACAAAACAATCGACAAAACCTTTTAAAACGTATCTTATTTTTTAGTTTAGTTGAGGCCGGGACTACGCATAGCCACCAATCAGTAAGCGGTTCTTCTAAATTTAGGCGTTCAATACTTTGTTTTAGTGAATTAGCAATAAATCTAGAGTTCAAACCATTCTTGAAGTTCCAAACCATCCTACGCCTTTTCTGAAATTTTGTAGGAACTTTTTTAATGTGATTAGTGGGTACATAAGCCAAATAATAATAATACTCAATCCCTCCTTTTTTATTACTTGTTGGCATTATATTGCCATTCTCTCCAACTGTTTCCATAATATGCATACTAGATGACCTATCATCTTAAAAACTAATAGGCCAGTTTATCAAAAAAAGGGGAGAAATAATCTTGATATAATACTAGTGTCTAATTTAAGAAAAAGAAAAGTAACGTCCTACAATAGCTACATGGAATGAAATAACTAGACAGGTTTACCTCTCGAAATTCACATATCCTTTGAAGAGTACATAAAGAAACAAGAAATGTTTATACCTAGCAAATGTAGTGTTTGCAGATAGTATTAATTAAGGTATTATTGAATGTTAGACTACTATTGGGTATCAATCCTTCCTTTTGGTATCTTTTGCTGCATTTTCATCATCATCTACACCCAGATGCTTAAGGAGCTTATTCATCTTTCCTTCCAAATTACCTAATCTAGTATCAACCCGCTTATCAAGCTTTTCAAGGTTTTTATCAAATGATTGCATCTTAAATTTAAGTACGCTCAAGCTGCTATTATTTTCAGCGAGTATTCTTCCATTGTCAAGAATAGCCTTATGATTGGCATCAATCATACTTTCCAATCTATTGCTGTTCTTTACAAAGGTTTCGAACCCTCTATTAAGCACCTTTATTAATTTTTCCAATTCTTGAATTTCTGTATCTATTGTTATTGGTTTCATATATAAATAGTTTAGTTTTTATAATTCTCATTATTTATTATTGAATATGATTCCGCAAATTGGATTAATTCTATAGCTGAATCATATAAATTATTAGCAAAATTGTTCGACCCATCGGATGGTAGGAATATTTAATCAAAGACCTTCATGAACTCGATAAAGTCGATAATCTCAGTTAAAGAATCAATGAAATCATTACCCGAAATGTTCGACCTATGGTATTGGAGGTGTACCTCTGGGATTTTGTTCAAATTCTTTTTTTTATTTTCTCCCTTATAATCTAGCCTTTTGATATCAAAAGGTTTGATTTCAACCTCTTCACCAGTTGTTCGATATTTGACCTTTTTGAGCCTACTTTTTTTTTGATTTCGACTTTTTTCACCCAGGTTATCCGAATTATCAAAATCGTCTAAAAATTGTATAATTGGATTGATTTTGATTGGTTTTAGTGTGTTCGACAACTTATCAAATACAATTCCATCAGGAAATACCAAATGTTGAAGCTTGAACCTTATTGAGAAATCACCTTCAAGCCATATCTGAGATAATCTGTTCATAAATCCCAATAGCTTTTCGCTTTGATTTTCAATATCTATTTTTGAGGTCCTTATTTTAGATAGTTGTCCAGCTAAATCATCAATCTCATTCTGAAGTTCATCTTTGAGAAGCCTATAATCTTCTCGGTCTTTGGGATATTTGTTCATATTTCTCAGAGCTGTTATTCGTTCTCCAGTAATCGACTTTATTCTCTTTTTAAGTGATTTTTTCCTCTTCTTACTTTTTTTGTTTAGCTCATTGAATGTGGTGATGAGGTGATTGTTTACCTCAGGATTATATCTAGGGTCAAAACAATATTTAGAAAGTAGTTCTTTGTATGAATGATGAATTTCAGTGTTTCTGACATTTACACCACACCCTTTGGTTCCACACTTATAGTAAAATAATTCATTTCTCTTTGATGCTTTGTAACCAGTCATTGGCTTATTACATTTTGAACATATTAAATGTTTACGAAGAGGTAAATCATTGGAATCATTTCGTCTAATGGTTCTTTTTCTACCATTAGCCAAATTATTGATTTGCTCATATTGCTCTGTTGTTATATAATTTGGATAACGTCCTTTTTTTATTCCACCATCTTCAATAAGTCTTTTATCCCTAAAGTATCCACTGTAAAAAGGATTTCTTAGCATTCTTCCTATCCCTTTTGAATCAATTTTTTCCATCCCATCTAGCCTCAGTATTTCTGCTATTTTCACATTGCTATAGTTATACTTCAATTTCAGCTCAAACATCTTTTTAATAAAGTGTTTCTCCCCACTCATTACTATTTTCTTTTCTCTCTTTTTCTTACCAATCCTTTTATAACCTCTTGGAACAGCATTTGGACAATATCCTTTCTCCATCCTGTGGATGATAGTTCGGTTTATAGAATGGCTTCGGTTAATATTATCTTGTTCAGCATCATAAAACTCCTGTATTTGTCTTCTTTTCTCGTCTGGATTAAATATGTCATATTTTAGCCTTGCATCGATAAAACCGATTCCAAGTTCTATCAACTTATTTACGGATTTGTCTCCAAATGCACCGTCTCTAGTAAACCTATTAGAATGACTGACAACTATCGAATGTATTTTGTGTTCAGATTTTTTGATATAATCGAACATATCATCCATTGATTGTCTTTTGGCTCCACGCCTAGCGGATTCTCCTAAAATTTTAAATTCTTTTAGTATTTTCAATCCATTTTGCTTTACATACTTTTTTATATCTGCCTTTTGAACAGCAGGTGAAAAATTATCTGCTTGCTTTTCGTCAGAAACCCTAATATATGATATGATATATCTAGAGTTATTTTGTTTGAGTGGCTTATTCACCTTACATGCAAACTTTCTAATTGCGTCTAATCCATCATTCTTTTTTTTCATTAATACTTAAAACTTTTACTTGGTATTCGTACAGAATTTGGGCAAACTCCTCCAAGGACTCCTTTATGTAGATTTTATCTGTAGCTGAGGTTCCACCATCATGTACATTATTATTTGGGCTTGAGCCTTCATCCATTTAATTTTTAATGGTTTTAAAAAATGCACCCTAAAGGTGCTTATTATTACTGTTTATCAACATGACAAAATCTACGAAAGAATCAAAAAAAGTAAAATGTTTTTCTCGCATACACTATCATCTTCCCTCAATCCAGAAGAAGGGGAAGAAAAATCGAGCCTCCTATATGTTTGAATATTAAGTTATTGCGATAAAGAGCCTTAGAAGAAAAAAAATATGCTCTTGCCGTATTTTATCTTACCAATAAAATATAAGCAGTTAAAATTCGGGCACATGGACCGACAAAAAAATTTCTGAAAAATTTCCTGGGAAAATTTTAGACTAGCTTTAAGGACACATATGTGTAAGCGAATTCAGAGCTGAGAATCTTTGGGATTTAAATAGAAATTAAACTAATTGAAATCGAATATTTCTTGAATGGAGACATTCAAGGATGAACTTAGTATTACAATAGTCTTCAACGTTACGTTCACACGACCATTCTCAATACGGCTAATGCTGCTTTTTTCTAGATTACACTTAGCGGCTAATTGACTTTGAGAAAGTCCAGTATCGTGCCTTAATTGCCTAATCTTAGCACCCAATTTCTTTTGATACGGTTTAATATTTACGGAATCTATTGACATCTATGTCAATAGTAATTCTTATCTTTACATTAGTTGTAAACATATATGTCAACCCTTAGATATAAATTATTATGAGCGTATTTGATAACAGGGATGGTTTTAGACCTAGAGACCAATCGGTAAGCACCAAGTTGAAGTATGAAACGGAGGCACAACATTGGGCAGATGCCTTCAACAGTACAAGGCCGACTAACAGACCTCCAAATTTTGCAAAAGACTTTGCTTCACTTGGGTTAGTGGTAGGGTTATTTATTAATCTGATAATAATTGTGGTGCTTTCATTGACCAATTTGTTCAAGTGGATAACCAAAGCAACTTCTAAAAGTGAAGTAAAGACTAACTCCGCATCAATTCAACAGGAGGATAATTCGATTCAAAATCAATAAAATGTACAAATTCAATTTCTTTTCTTTATTAATTTTCTTCTCAATATTATCGTGTTCAGATAATGATGACTCTACAAATAATGATACGATTTCATTTTCGCAAGCATATTTGTCTACTGTTGACCGCTCTGAGGATGGCTATAACTTTCAAGTATTTTTAATGGGTCCTAACAGAATGGTGGATTTGAATCAGTATCCAGCTATTCTTGGAACTGGACCTTTGTTAACTATACAAGGTTGGGCTGAGTATGAAAATAACTTACCAAAATCTGGATTGTATTCATCAGTAAATGGCATTGCAGAACCTTATTCAATTGATTGGGCTGTTTATCAAACATCTGAAATTTTTACCCATGTCTATAATGATTCTTTCGTTATGGGGGACGATGGTAATGGCACTCTTGAAATATCATATCAAGACGACCAAATCATACTTACTTACAACTTTAATTTAATATCTACCGACACAGAAGACACAAAGCAGATAAGTGGGGTATATAATCAGCAAGTTGTTATTACAGATGAAGAACTCTATTAAGGCTTATCATGATTCAGTAGTTATTGTTTTGCTTGCTGATTTTTGAACTCTTTATAAGAAAGAATCTTGGCGTTTTTAAAATTGTCATAAGATTCCAATATTTTGGTCAAATACTCACGTTGCTCATCAGATATTGAATCATTTGATTCCAAAATATGATGGACACCTCCAATGATATCTGATGTTTTATAGATATTTTTCCAACGAAAGTCAACGCTATAAAAATAATGGTGGAAGATGAGGTTGAACTTAATTAAGATAGTATAACCTTTAAAATCGTTGTTGGATTTAATCTCAATTTCCTTAATGTGAGTGTTTAATAGTTTTTTCTTATCCTCAAATGATGTATTCTCCTTTATGTTATCTATATCAGAGATAAACTCATCCATTGATGTTTGATTTGCCGACAGAAAGGCAATTTGTTCACTTATACTATCCAATTGAATTTGGTTGGAATTGATTTCATTTCTTATCCTAGTCAATTGTCTTCCCCCCTCTCCTTCTTCTAGTATTTCTTTTACCATCAATTGAATGGTCTTTTCCTTTTCATTTATTAGGGATTGGACTTTTTGGGCAATTGCTATTTGCTCTTCATTCAACTTATTTAATGTGTCATTTTCTTGGTTAAGAATGAAGTGTTCCTTTATCATTTCAGTAAGTTCACCCCTCTCAATTAAATCATTCCATATTAGTTCCTCAATCCTATCGATATTTATAGACCGATTGCCACAATTTCCGTTTCTCAGCCTTTTGGACGAACATTGGTAGTAGTGGTCTTTCTTTGACTCCCTAGTCCTTCCATAGTAGTTTCTACCACACCTTCCACATCTAATTAGTCCTTTAAGCAGATACTTGTATTTGGCGGTAGAAGAACCAGAATTATTACGATTTGCCTTGAAGTTGTCATTTACTTCTTGCCAATGGTCTGGGGTAACAATTGCGGGAACATCAAATATCCCGTGTTTAGTCTTCTTTTTGCCTTTGTATATGGTATTAATAATAATACTTCTAATTGTATTTCCTGCCCATGTGACCTCAGCCTTTTTCCTAGTCGTTTTCTTCCCCGTGTACTTATTCTTCGTTGTTATGGTTCCCTTTCCTAGTTTATTGTATCTAGTTGGCACACCATCCATGGTAAGTATCTCAGCAATCTTACGTTGCCCATATCCTTCTAGCGATAGTTTGAATATTCGTTTCACGACTTTAGCCTCTTCATCATTGATGATAATATGGTTCATTTCATCCAACTGGTATCCGTAAGCCTGTATTCCATGAAACTTTCCCTCATTGAAGTTATCCTTTATTGCCTTTACCGTTTTTTCACTTTGTTGGCGGACTTTGTATTGGTCTAAATATGCTTTGATTCCTCCAAATAGTTCTTGGTCGGCACTTCTAAATTCAAATTCTTTATCCCCATAGAATATTGGGATATCATTTGCAGCACACAGTGAAGTAAACAAAACATAGGTTTCAGAGTTACGTGAAAATCGGTCACTAGCTCTGAACCAAACCGAGGTAATTTTCCTTTCGAGAATATCATCCATTATTCTCATAAGCTGCGTACGCTTTTCAAGCTTGGCTCCACCACTTACGCCTTCTCCTTCATTATAGTGAACGAACTTCAGGTTTTTTGACTTGGCAAACGCTTTTCCTTCTCTTAGTTGGTTTTCTATTGAGTTTGATTCATCATCCTCCTTTGAAAGTCTAGTATAGATTGCTAACAACTTCTAATTTATTGATTTACACAAATATATATATTCCCCCACATCTAACAAAGTAACATCCGAAATAGTATGATGCGGGCTACGAAACGGCCGTGAGGTCATTACACCACCTTTTTCCATAGTGCGCCCGGCAACACTATGTATCTTGGTAGTTTCCAAAGCTTCAGAAAGTGATAAGGGCGGAAGGATGCTAGGCAACCTTTTGGCCAACATTGTTTTTCCGGAACCCGGTGGGCCAATAAGAATAATGTTATGCCCCCCGGCTGCAGCGATCTCCATACAGCGTTTGATGGATTCCTGCCCTTTAACATCCGCAAAATCGAATTCGGGGTTCTCCAGGTGTTCGTAAAACTCGGCTTCCATATCGACCATGGTTTGTTCAAGTGGGATTTCTTCATTGAAAAAATCGATCACTTCTTTGATGTTTTCAATCCCATAGACCTCAATTCCTTCTACAATGGCTGCTTCTCTTGCATTTTGTTTCGGAAGAATAAACCCCTTAAAACCTTCTTCTTTGGCCTTTATTGCAATAGGTAAGGCTCCCCGAATGGGTTGCAGACCCCCATCCAAAGAAAGTTCTCCCATAATAATATATTGGTTGATAGCGTGCTTTTCCTCAATTTGTCTGGTAGCTATCAAGATTCCCATCGCCAAAGTAAGATCATAAGCAGACCCTTCCTTGCGCATGTCTGCCGGCGACATATTTAAAATGAGTTTCTTTCCGGGAATCTTATATCCATTGTTTTGAAGCGAAGCTGCAATCCTGAAATTGCTTTCACGAATAGCATTGTCCGGTAAACCTACCAGATGGTATCCTATTCCTTTATCTACATTAACTTCAACTGTAATAGTGGTTGCATCTACGCCAAAGACGGCACTCCCATAAACCTTTGTGAGCATAGTTTATCATTAATCAGGGAGTTGCATTAAGAGGGAACTAATTTAATTAAAAATTAGGTTGTATAAAATTCAGGCAGGATTTATTCAACAATAATAGGCGGTATGAGGCTATTGTTAATGGCAAAGATGACCAAGCCAGCAATATTCTTAACACCGGTCTTCTCCAAAAGGTTTTTTCTATGCACCTCAACTGTCCTGGGGCTTATAAACAGTTTATCTGCTATTTCGTGTGTGGTGTGCTGCCTGCAGATCAATTCCAGCACTTCTTTTTCACGAGGAGAAATAAAGCTTGCATCAAAAACAGATCTTTCCGAGGCCTTATTTACTGAAGCAAACCTCTCATTTACGATCTTCATGACAAATTGATCGTAATAAAAACCTTTGTAATACACTTGTTTAATGGTATGTATTACTTTTGAAGGAGGAGAATTTTTAACCAGATAAGCACTGGCTCCTACATCTATCATATTGCGTATAAAAGGTTTTGTATTGTATGTTGTTAATGCAATAATACTAATATCCGGATATTCTTTATGAATGAGCTTTGTAGCTTCTACCCCATTTAGCTCGGGCATTTTGATGTCCATGATAATAATATCTGGTAACATGGCTGCACCCGCAAGAAAGTCTAAAAGGTCCTTTCCGTTTTCTGCCTCATACACAATATTGATCTCTTCTTCACGAGAAAGAATATAAGACATCCCTACCCGAAATAACTCTTCGTCATCTGCTAAAATCACATTGATCTTTGTATTCATTTTTGAATTTCGATCTTGAACTTTATTCCATTACCAATACTGGAGTCAACCAATAATTTTCCATTTAGTATGTCAGCCCTGTTATAAATTCCGCTCATTCCCAAACCTTTTGTTTTCTGAATATTGTTTAGGTCAAAGCCTTTTCCATTGTCACTATATTGTAAATATAGGAGGTTTTCCTTTATTTTCACAATGAGCCCTATTTGTGTTGCTTCTGAATGCTTTATAGAATTGTTCATTAATTCCTGTACTATTCTGAAGAGGTGTAACTCTTTATCATTACTTAAAAACCCGTTTTCATAATTAAGATCATGATGCACTTCAAACTTTTTAGTTTCTCCTACCTCTTCACACAGTTCTTCCAATGCAGCCTCCAGTCCAAACTTCTGTAAGGTAGGTGGTAAGAGGTCATGCGCTATTTTTCTTGAACTTTCCAATATGGTCGAAGTGATACTTAAGATGTGCTTTCCTATGGTATTGGTTTCTTTTAAAGATATGGTTTCTTCAGTTAGAAAATTTGCATTGAGGGATACCACATTAAGCTTTGAACTAATGGCATCGTGCAGGTCCTGAGCAATACGCTTACGTTCTTCTTCCTGGGTGATCAATGTAGATTGAAGAACTTCCTTTTGGTGCTCAATCTCCATATTGGCCTTTTCCAATTCGGCCTTAATGATCCGTTTTCGGGAAAAATAAAAAAATGCGATAATGGCCAAAGACATGATCACAAACAGTCCAATAGCCATTAAAATGATACTTATGATCTGGTCCTCACCTGTGAATAATTCTTCCACCATTCTACGAATATAAGGATTTGAAAAACGAGATATAGGATCCTGTTGGTGTTAATAAGGATGTAATTCATTTCTTTAGAAAAATCGAACACCAAATTCCCTGAAGCAAAGATCAATGTACTGGAAAGCAGGTAGAGAAAGACACCAATATTTACAATTATAAACTCTCCCTTTCCTATAAGCAACTTATAAAAATACAAAACGGCATATAGCACAATAAGCGTATGCGTTATGCTCATTCCTATAGGATTATATTTAAAAAAGATATCGGGCTGTGCGCTGTATTGGTATGCTAAAAAAAGTACTACAGTTCCCAATAAAATAAGGATCCATTTCTTTTTTAAAAGTTCAAAATAGAAAAATGAAAGCAGCACAAATTGAAGTATGAAATAGAAATGTGACAAAAATAAATTGGGTTTATGTAGTGCTTTAGCAATAAAAATTGTTGCCAGTTGGATAATGGCAACGGTAGTAATATAAATTGAAAATAAAACAAAAGCTCTGTTATTTCTAGCAGAGCTTCTTATGTATAAAACAGCATTTACAAGCCCAAAAAGAGTTGTGAAATAACTTAGGACAAGAAAAAAGTCCATTTTAATTCAGAGGGCTTTTGTCATCACAGTCCGGAGGACATGGGTTTGTAAAATCCCAAACACTGGCTTCAGCAGCACCTAATTCGTTACCGTATGCATCACTCGTTCCCGGCAGAATATCTCTATAGATAATACTGCCGTCCGGCTGAGTTTCCGGTTTGGTTCCTACCAACATTAATTTTTCAGTAAATTGGTGGTCCGGATCGGAAGGATTGTTCTCAACACCTATATAGGCACGTATCTTTGCATCATCGCTACCAAGTTGCCTCTTAATTTCCGCTAAGGCTTCTTCAAGATCTACAGCTGGAATTAGAAAAGCTTTACAGCTATTATACTTATTATAATCACTTTCGTCTTGACGCCATTCCTGTGCCCAGGCTATTGCAGTTTCCAATGGAATTGTGTTCTCTTCTTTGCTCATATCTTAATTGGTTTAGTTTATAATACCTAAAAATATAAAAACCTTCGTCATAAGACGAAGGTTTTTAATAAGATTTTGCAAAATCTATTATTGCTTAACTATCTGCAATACTGAATAATTGTTTTCTACATTAATACGCACAAAATAAGTTCCAGCACTTAAACCGGACATATCTATTTGTGTAGCAGTAGATGCTGCAGTTTCAGAAAGCATAACCTGCCCTAAAACATTCATTACTTCAATTGAAGAAATTTCAGAAGCAGCTTTAACATTCAAAATATCTGTAGTAGGGTTAGGATATACCTCTAATCCTTCAATGGTTTGTTCATTTACACCAAGGACACCTGCAACAGTGAAGCTGTATACTTCAGAGAAAGTTCCATCGGCACAGATAGTATTTGGCTTAACTCTCCAAAAATATTCAGCACCCTCAGTTACACCAAGAATTAACACATTTGGGGTTACTACATTCTCTGAGAACTCAATATTTGTAAAACCTGCATCGCGGGCTAATTCAAAATCGTAATTATCAATAGTCTCATCCCCTAACTCCCAGGAGAAGTCTATCACAACAGGAAGATCTATTGCCTCATCCTCAGGATATATTAGTCCTATGGTTGGTACATTAGTGCTTAAAATTCGTAAAACAACATAAACATTAACTGTTTCGGAAGTTCCGGCAGCAGTTACTTTAATTTGGTAATCACCCGGAGTCAAACTTCCAATACCGTTTACAGTAAGCTCTACCATACCTTCCGCACTCAATGAAGTAGGAGATATGCTTCCTGTAGTTCCTGCAGGCAGGTCTGAAACTGTGAAGTTAACCGTATCGGAAAAACCATCACTAAACCCAAGGTCAATATCAAAAGTAGCACTTCCGTCTGCTACACATGCTTCTTTAATTCCTTCACGGCTTGACACTGTAAACTCTTCCTTATCTATCCCGCTAACGATCAATGAAAAGACCTGACTGTCATTCGTTATCGCATTGGTTTTATGAGAAACCCGAATGATGTACTCTCCGGATGCTCCTGTAATTTCGATCTTTTCTATATTATCAACGATATTGTCTCCGTTGGTAGCAGCAGCAGAAAAGTTTGAAGGGTCCAGTTTCCAGGGAAGGAAAGTAGCACCACCGTCTTCAGATACTCTCAGGTCCAGGTCATTGACCAACATCGGTGTAGCATCATCATTTATACCACTGGGTAATACGGTTCCGGAAGGATCTGTCCAGGTAAGGGAAACTACCAGGTCGTTCACTCCGTCAGATTGGACTGAAAATGTATATACATCTCCGGGAAATAGTTCTTCTTCTACCATAACAGAAGCGGTTCCATTATCAGAAATAAGCTCTGCAGCTCTTTCGGTGTTCATTAATCCCCATCCAAATCTGTAGTCCGGTCCGGGTGCTGTTCCTGCTTCATCGGCGGTGTGAAGTACTAATCCCCTAAGGGTAGAGTTCAACATGTATTCACCGTTTATATCATTATAATGTTGTTGTAACAAGATCAAACTTCCGGATGTGTTTGGTGCAGACATGGAAGTACCGTTATAGTTAGCGTATGAAGCTGCCCCTACCGAAGAAAACATAGCAACTCCTTTTGCAGCAATGTCTGGTTTAATTCGACCGTCATCAGCAGGCCCCCAACAACTAAAAGAAGACATATTTACGCTATTGGGCCCTGTATAATTTAAGACTTCAAATGTTGCTGCACTAACCAGGTTATTTTTAGCAACACCTCTACCCGTTAAGTAATCATATCCTCCGTCTCCCGGATTCACACCGGACTGGCGGTCATTTCCTGCAGAAAAAACAGGTAAATAGTAAGGGGTATTGTATGTTATATTATCGACACTTTTCGAGTTAGAATCGTAGTATCCTAACTGCCATAGGTCTACATTATTTATATTGTATCCATACGAGTGGTTTGACACCAACATTCCGCCGGCAGCAGCAGCAACCATTTCCGAATTATCATTATTGAAATCGTAAGCATCCAATTCAGCAAGGGGCGCCATACCTTTAGCTGCTCCACCCTGTACGGTTCCGGTTCCGATCATAGTTCCGGAAACATGTGTAGAATGATCACTAAAAGAACCCGGATTATCTATTTGTGTAACTCTGTTCTGCAATAATGGATGTGTATTACGTACACGGCCTCCATCCCATACACCCATGGTCATATTCTCACCATTTAGGTCTAATCCGGCACCTCCGCCGGTATGAACAAGGTTAGTACGTGTTGTAATGGCACCTTCTCTATTATGCGTCATATAATATTTAGGTTTTCCATTTTCAAAAACACCAACTAACACGGCTATACCACCATTAGGGAGTTCTATGGTTTCTTCCCATCCGTTAATTGCAGCCAATTCCAGTGCCTTTTGTTTTTCGCGTGCAAATTCGGAAGCATAATACGCTTCCATTTCTGCTAATTTTTCTAAATCATAACCACTTATAATTTGTTGTCTTTCGGCTAAAGTTTGCGCTAGCATAACTGTAGTTGTACTAAACATGAGAAATAAGCAGAGTAATAGTCTTTTTTTCATAGTTAAGTTTTGATTAATTGATTTCGTCTTTAACGTCCGAAAATATCAAAAAAAAGTGAGGTTTAAAATATTTAATTACTTAATAAGAAAATTTATTTTCTTCGTACTAAATCAATTAAGTATTTTGCAGATGAATTTTCTCAGTTTATTGAGCCTTTTTTTTTCGTATTGAATCTAGTGTTTTCTTTGTTAGTTTTTTGCCTAGTTCAACACCCCATTGGTCATAGCTGAAAATATTCCAGACAATTCCCTGAACAAATACTTTGTGTTCGTAGATTGCTATAAGGCTTCCCAAAGCTCCGGGAGTTAATTTCTTGACGAGAATCGTATTTGTAGGTTTATTTCCCGAAAATGACCTGAAAGGGTTCTCAGTTTCATTTTTATAGGTTCCCTGTAACAATGCTTCTGTTTGAGCCAAACAATTTGCCAGTAGCATATCTTGATGTTTTGTTTTTCCGTGGAGGGATTCTGTAAAGACGACAAAATCGGCAGGAATCAATTTTGTCCCCTGGTGGATCAATTGAAAAAAAGCATGTTGCGCGTTTGTTCCGGTACCTCCCCAGACAATGGTTCCGGTTTGGTATTTTATAGTATCTCCATTTCTATCCACATTTTTACCATTACTTTCCATAACAGTTTGTTGCAAATAAGGTACAAACTTCGTTAAGTATTGTGAATAGCCAATGAAGGCTTCGGTTTCGGCTTCAAAAAAATTATTGTACCATACAGAAAGTAATGCCAAGATCACAGGGATATTTTCTGAAAAATCTTTTCGCCTGAAATGATCATCCATTTCTTGAGCTCCTTTTAACAATGCCTCAAAATTGGCATATCCTATGGCACAACATACAGATAACCCTACAGCGCTCCACAAAGAAAACCTGCCTCCTACCCAGTTCCAGACAGGAAATATATTTTCCGGGCTAATTCCAAATTTCCTTACTGCCTCCGTATTAGCAGAAATTGCCACAAAATGTTTATGGATTTCTGTTTCCGGAGCTTCTTCCAAAAACCACCTACGAACCGTATTTGAATTTGTTAAGGTTTCTTGAGTTGTAAAGGTTTTTGATACAAGAATGAAAAGAGTGGTCTCTCTATCTAACTCTTTTAGTGTTTCCACTATATGGTCCCCGTCTACATTTGATATGTAATGAATGTTTATATGGTTTTTGTAATACTTAAGTGCTTCTGTCACCATATCCGGCCCTAAAGAACTTCCTCCAATTCCAATGCTTACTACATCTGTAATGGGTTTCCTGGTATAGCCTTTCCAGTTTCCGCTAATAATTGCTTCGGAAAACCGCTTCATTTGCTGAAGTGTCTCTGCAATTTCGGGTTTCATATCCTCAAAATCCCTAAGTGCTGTATGCAGTACTTCCCTTTCTTCTGTCTCATTGATCTTTACCCCATTGAATTGTGCTTCGGTCGCTTCTTTTAAACCTACTTCCTCAGCTAGCTCAAGCAACAATGAAAGTGTTTTATCTGTAACCCTGTTCTTAGAAAAGTCAACATAAAAGTCCTGCCATTCAATAGCCATTCGTTTTGCACGTGAAGGGTCCTCCTCGAACATTTCTTGCATCTTTGCATCCCTTATTTCGGTAAAATGCTGCGCCAGTTTCTTCCAGGCTTTTGTAGTAGTAGGATTTACTGCAGGTAAACTCATTTATTATTTCAATTTGTGTTCTTTATAATACTCGATCAATCCGTCTATGGGCCTTTGGATAATATTTCCCAATTCTAACCGGTATTGATCCATTCTTTCACGGATGACATTTTTAGACAGATGTGCAATAGATCCTATAAAATGTATGGGGACCTCCTGAGCCTCTTTAAAACTAAGTACATGATTCTCAATAAATTTAGTAATTCCTTCGGTGATCAGTCTATGAAAATAACCGTTAACCTCTTCCGTATTAAAAATAAATTCGGCAAAGGATGCCAGATATGTATTGGGATTGGGCCTTTTATATAAATTGAGTTTGATCTCATCCACATCCAGATCAAAATGTTTTTCAAATTTTGAAGCCAGTTCCATAGGCATTTTTTTATAGAAATAATCTCTTATTAACTGCTTCCCAAAATAGCTTCCACTGGCCTCATCCATTAATGTGTAACCCAAGGAAGGTAAACTTGTATGAATTTCTTCTCCATCGTAATAACAACTATTGGAACCTGTTCCTAAGATACAAACAATTCCAGGTTCTGTAGTGGCTGCATACACGGCGGCTGTCAGATCTTCATTGATAGAAATGACCGCATCGGGAAAAATTGTTTTCAACACTTCACTAAGGATTCGCACCGGAGCCTCGGTTCCACATCCTGCTCCATAGAAATCAACTGAGCTTACTTTTTCAAAATGAGGTTGAAGTTCTTTATTGGACTGTATACGAGCATACAATTGCTGTTGAGGGACCACAGCCGGGTTTAAACCTTTAGAACGGGTTTTAAGCAACACTTTCCCATTGCCATCTAACAGAATCCAGTCACACTTAGTAGAACCTCCGTCGGTTATTAAAATCATAGTTACACTGTTGCCACGTGAGCTGCCAAATCTATTAGCTTTGCAGAATAAGCATACTCATTATCATACCATGCCACTAACTTAAAGAAATTATCGTTAAGGGCAATGCTTGCTTCAGAATCAAAATTGCATATGTTTGGGTCACTCACAAAATCCTGTGACACCACTTCTTCATCTACATAATCCAGAATTCCTTTGTATTTTCCATTGGCAGCTTCTTTGAAAATTGTTTTTACCTCTTCGTATGTTGCAGCTTTTTCAGTACGCACTGTTAAATCTACTACAGATACGTTGGCTGTTGGAACTCTAAATGCCATTCCGGTTAATTTTCCCTTTAACTCCGGAATCACTTTGGAGACAGCCTTGGCAGCTCCTGTTGTGGTAGGAATAATATTACTCAATGCTGTACGCCCCAAACGATAATTCTTTCGGGATGGACTGTCAACAGTATACTGTGATGATGTGGTAGCATGAATGGTAGTCATTAAACCTTCTACAATTCCCAAATGATCGTGAATTATTTTTGCCATTGGAGCCAGGCAATTAGTTGTGCATGAAGCGTTGGAAACAATAGTATCTTCGGGCTTTACGTCCTCATGGTTTACACCCATGACAAACATTGGGGCTGTTTTGGAAGGTGCAGATATCACTACTTTTTTTGCCCCGGCTCTTAAATGAGCCGAAGCATTGTCAATTTCCTTGAATACACCTGTACAGTCAATGATCATTTCGGCTGAAACTTCGTCCCATTTCAAATTTTCCGGATCTCTTTCTGCAGTAACACGAATCACTTTACCATCCACGATCAAATTGCCATTTTTTACTTCAACCGTTCCGGGATATTTTCCATGTACCGAATCATATTTCAGCAAATAGGCCAGATGGTCGATATCTAAAAGATCATTTATGGCAACCACCTCTACATTCTCCTGTTGTGCTGCAATTCGAAAAGTAATTCTTCCTACACGGCCAAAACCATTAATTCCAATTTTTAAACTCATATATTTTTTCTGAAAATTAAACAGATGTGATATCTGCTACTCGTATTAATTCTAAATCCAATTCATTTTTTCCTTTTATGGTATCTGAAAACGGTACGGAGGTCACTTTTTTGTGTACAATACCTATCATGACATTTTGTTCTCCCCGAAGTAATGCATCTACGGCTCCTACTCCCAGTCTACTTGCCAGAACACGGTCATAACAACTGGGCGCACCTCCACGCTGTATGTGGCCCAGAACCGTAACGCGAACTTCATATCCCTTTAGATTTTCTTCAATATATTTTGCAAGGCTTAAAATGTTCTTTCCAATTTGATCTCCCTCAGCAACTACAATAATGCTTGAGGTCTTTCCGGACTTTTTGCTTCGTTGAAGTGACTCGATCAAGCGTTCCTTTCCCATATCCTGTTCCGGGATCAAGATCTCTTCGGCTCCTGCCCCAATACCGGCATTCAGTGCAATATCTCCGGCATCCCTCCCCATTACTTCAACTAAAAAGAGCCTGTTATGCGAGTTTGCCGTATCCCTTATCTTATCTATGGCCTCAACTACTGTGTTTAGGGCCGTATCATATCCTATTGAATAATCCGTACCATTAATATCATTATCTATAGTACCCGGTAGTCCCACAATGGGAAACTTAAATTCTTCCATAAATACCGAAGCACCTGCAAAGGTCCCACCTCCTCCTATTACTACCAATGCATCTATATTGGCATTCTTTAAATTTTCAAAAGCTTTCTGTCTGCCTTCTTTTGTAAAAAACTCTTTAGAGCGTGCAGATTTTAAAAATGTCCCGCCTCTATTAATAATATTTTTAACGGAGCGTGCATTCAGCTCTTTGAAATCTCCTTCAATTAACCCTTCATATCCTCTAAAAACACCCACACACTCTAACCCTTTATATGAGCAGGACCGCACTACAGCGCGAATTGCGGCATTCATTCCCGGAGAATCTCCTCCACTGGTCAATACAGCTATTTTTTTTATTTTTTCACTCATTTGTGTAAAACTATATCATAATAATGTATTGCGCAATTTCTTTTCATTTCTATAACGTTTTTGTCCGTAAATTTTAAAAAAAATACGTGTTAGTACGTATGGACTTATGTGCAATTGAAAATTATCTTTGAAGATAAATTAGTGAATAGGTATCAGAATATTTTTTGTGGGGATAGAAAATCTTTTTGATACGACTTTTAAGAATTGCTTACACAATTTTTAAAATTTACTAAGTTAGGTTTGTTATAGCGTTCAGGCATTTGCAGGGACGCTTTTTTTATATAAGTATTTTGAAATATTACTTAATAATGGTAAACTCTATAGAAGAATCATTGAATACTTTGTGCGTCTGTTTTGTGAAGTCTGAGGCTTTTGCTTCAAAAATATTTGGCACAAATGTCTGTGGGTTGAGATCGATCAGCGGAAACCAGGTGCTTTGTATTTGCACCTGAATCTTATGACCTTTTTTAAATGTATGATGTACGTCCTGAAGTTTAATGTTCACAGCTGTTTTCTTATTAGGCTCAAAGGGTTCGGGTTTACTGAAATCATTTCTAAAGCGTCCCCTCATAACTTCACTTCGTACCATTAGATGATAGTTACTCATTTTCAGGTAATCCTGGGTTTCTTCATAATCTTCGGCATCCGGAGGATACACATCGATTACTTTCACGACCCAATCTGCATCTGTACCGGTAGTAGTAACATTTAATTTTGCAAGAATATCCCCGGCCATAGTAATATCTTCGGTAAGCACCGGAGTTTCAAAGACCAATACATCCGGCCTGCGTGCGGCAAAACGTTGATCGTCCGTCATATACTTTCTTGGTGTAAAGACTACTTTAATGTCTTCTGTATAGGGTACGGGTTTTTTAGGGTCGCTTATAAATTCTTCGAAAGTGTAACTTTTTTCGGCAACCTCATTAAGGCGTTCCCCGCTTTGCAGCCAATAGGTCCTTTTAACTGTTTCCTTTGGAGGCCATTCAGTATAACTTTTCCATTCACGGGTTCCAGTATCAAACATATAGGCTTCCGGCAATCCCGAGTTATGACCTCCCTCCCCTTTCAGGAAATGATTAAAGAACTTTGTTTCAATGTCCCTTTGAAAGTCACGTGACAAATTACTTCCAAAGTATACATTTCCAATTGCCTGACGCTCTTTAGTACGCGCCCAATCTCCATGGCTCCATGGTCCAAAAACCATTGTATTATAATTGTTACTTCGGTTTTCGATTTTCTCATAGGTTTCAAAAGGCCCATAAAGATCTTCCGCATCAAACAAGCCACCTACTACCATTACTGCTGGCTTGATATCCTTTAAATGCTGAATGATCCCTCTGGAACGCCAAAATTCGTCATAGTTAGGATGCTCTTTTAACTGTTGCCAAAAAACATTGTCCTTACCGTAGTACCTATCTAAATTTGACAGCGGGCCAATATCAAGAAAGAATTGATATTGATCTTGAGTTCCCAAATCGGGAAATGAATACCAGGCTTCTTTTACAGGTTTTGTTTTTTCATAGCCAAATAAAGCAGTTACTCTCCAGTAACTTAAAAAGTATGCGCCATTGTGATAAAAATCATCAAAAAAGAAATCACCAATACATGCCTGAGGCGATGATGCCTTTAATGCCGGGTGCGCATCCAGTAAGGAATAGGTTGCGTAAAATCCGGGATATGATATTCCCCAGGTTCCAACTTTTCCGTTATTGTTAGGTACATTTTTCACCAACCAATCTATACTGTCATACGTATCACTTGCCTCATCTACTTCTTTTCCTTTTTTATTCGGGATATAAGCCCGCATATTATCATATACCCCTTCACTGTTCCATCGTCCCCGCACATCCTGGTATACAATAATGTTCCCTTCTTTCATTAAAAATTCATTAGGACCTATCTTAGAACGAAATTGATCTTCTCCATAAGGGCGACAGCTATACGGTGTACGCTGAAACAAAATAGGGTATTGTTTCGAGGTATCTTTGGGTGAATAAATTGCGGTAAACAACTTTATGCCATCACGCATGGTGATGTAAGTCTCTGTTTTATTATAATTCTCTTTTACATAGTTTTCGTCTTGTCCAAATACAATGGACACTACAAGTAATGCTACCAATAAAAAGAGATTTCGTTTCATGCTTTTTTACTTTTTTGATCCGGAAAAATTCTTTAGTCCTTCTTTTAACCATGCCAAATACTCATCAGCATCCGGAGTATAGGCCGTTGGTTTGTTAAGCAGATTAAAATCTGCATCCATCAACACATAGTACGGCTGTGAATTATTCTGAAAGTTCACTGTTTGGAAGGTTGCCCACTTATCTCCTATTGTCTTTATTTTTTTAACTCCTCCTGTAGGTTTTAGGAAACTGAATTTATCTTCTTCCTGAAGTTCTTTTCGGTCATCAACATATAGAGAGATCAATACGTACTCTTCGTTTATAGTTTTAAATATATCTTCCTGGCTCCAGACCTGTTCTTCCATTTTGCGGCAGTTTACACATGCCCAACCCGTAAAATCGATCATAATTGGTTTTCCCGAAGCCTTTGCAGCAGCAACTCCTTCGTCAAAATCTTTATAGGCTTCTAATCCCAGAGGTGCATCTGTATCCTTATCATACAAACTATAGAACAAAGGGGGCGGGAAACCACTTAACATTTTCAAGTTTGCATAGCTTGAATTAGTAAGGCCGGGGATTAAATACAGCATAAAAGCAAAACTTGCGATACCCACAATTAAATTCCCTATTGGAATTTTCTTCTTCTTTGGCCCGTCATGAGGGAACCGGATGAACCCGAATAGATACAATGCCATTCCTAAAGCACAAAGGATCCATATTCCAATAAATATTTCACGTTTCAATAATCCCCAATGCTCTACAAGGTCTGCATTGGAAAGAAATTTAAATGCAAGTCCCAATTCAATGAATCCTAAAACCACTTTGACCGTGTTTAGCCATCCACCACTTTTAGGCAAGTTATTCAACCAGTTAGGGAACATTGCAAATAAGGCAAAAGGCAATGCTAAGGCTAATCCAAATCCTCCCATACCAAAACTAAGCTGCATAGCTCCTCCATCACTGGAAAGCGATCCTCCAAGTAAAGAACCCAAGATAGGGCCCGTACATGAAAAAGAAACAATAGCTAGTGTCAGCGCCATAAAGAAGATTCCAATAAAGCCGCCTATACTGGTCGCTTTACTATCCATTTTCGAGCTCCATGAGCTTGGCAATGTGATCTCGTAATAACCAAAAAACGAAAAGGCAAAAACAATGAATATGACAAAGAATATGATATTCAGGGTCACGTTGGTAGATATATTATTAAGAATTTCCGGGTCTACAGAGTCCAGCAAGTGGAAAGGTATACTCAATAGTACATAGATCAAAAATATAAATAGCCCATATAAAATTGCATTTGCCAGGCCATTTTGACGGTTTTTTGCACTTTTGGTGAAAAAGGATACCGTTAAAGGGATCATAGGAAATACACATGGTGTTAATAATGCTATCAATCCTCCAACAAAACCTAAAAGGAAGATCGTCAGGAAACCTTTTTCCGATTTCTCATCATCCGGTTCAAAATTTTCTTTCCCTTTAATATCTACGGTCAATGCCGCTGTTTTTTCAAGATCGGCCTCGGTAAGTTCTTCGGTGGTTGCAGTAGCGCTGCCATCGGTAAGTCCTAACTCGAAGGTCTTAGTATCCGGCGGAAGGCATTTTTCATCATCACAGACCGAATAATATATCTCTACACTTATTTTCAGGTTTTCCTCATTGATCACCTTTATGGGTTGAATAAAAACCGCTTTGTCTCCAAAATAGACAATATCCGCTTCAAAAACGGGATCCCAAAAGGGTTTTACATCCGGTTCCTGTGTTTTACCTACAAGCTCGAAAGTTTCCGGAGAGTTATTATAGGCAAATTCGGTCGGGATAGGTGCAAGTTCGACATCTGCTTCCTCCTGACTGTATATATGCCATCCGGGATCCATCTCTGCCGTAATAATAATATTATACAGGTCATCAGCCTCATTCTCTATCTTTACATCCCATGATACGGGATCCAAAAATTCTTGTGCAATTACAGGGGAGCAAAACCAACCCAATAAAACAAAAAGTACTACAATTTTTTTCATAACTAATTTAGGAGATTCTTGTAATTTTTAATATTCGCTTTGTTTCCGGTGTTATTTTGAATCTTTCGTCTAAACGCATTCCAACTATCCAGATGATCTGATCATTGCTACATAACACCCAAATCTTTTCTTTAGCGATCAAAGATAGCTTTTCATCTTTAAAAAACTTACTCAATTTCTTATTTCCTTTCATCCCAAAGGGTTGAAAAACATCACCCTCGCGCCATTTTCGCAGTTGCAAGGGGTACTTAATTTTATCATTATCGACGTACACCTCACTACTGGTAATATTTCCTATCTTTTTAGTAGGTTTAAATTCAAGCTTTATAGGATTGTTAATATTTTTTTCATTTTCTGAAATAAAAATTTCTTCAATGGGCTCTTCTGAAGAAATTTTAGTCAAAATAAGTACATCTCTGTCCTTTAAAAGCCGATGTGTTTTTGAAAAAACCTGCTTCCCGCTTTGTGCTTTTAGCAGATCTAAAATGTCATTCCAGGCTGTAAACCCGAACGGAAATAAAAGTTCGTATAACAATGTATCTGTATTAGGCAATTCTTGTAATTTTTTGATATGTATAGCATAAGCTTCGGGAGCTTCCGTAATGACCAGGTTATAAATTAATGCCATATAGTCATCTATCAAGCTTTGACTTGCTTGTAGATGCTGTTGTGTTTTCTGAAAGTTTTGAAGCGTTCCTTCTGCAATCTCCTTATATTTTGGTATAACTTCCAGTCTTAACCTGTTACGTAAATAATCTGTTTTGGTATTGCTACTGTCCTCGCGCCAATGCAGATCATTTTCCTTTGCATAGCTTAAAATTTCATTACGGGAAAAGATCAATAAAGGGCGAACAGTGACAGTATTTATCATTGGGATTCCTGTAAGCCCTCTCAAACCGGTCCCTCGTGACAGGTTGATGAAAAAGGTTTCCAGGTCGTCATCGGCGTGATGGCCTGTAAGCAGGTAGTCGAACTTAAACTCTTTTAATATTTCCTCAAACCATTGATACCGGAGCTCCCGGGCTGCCATTTGAGTAGAAAGCTTGTGGATAGAAGCATACTTTTTGGTATCGAATGTTTCTGTAAATACAGCTATCGATAGCTTATCGGCCAGATCCTTCACAAAGGCTTCGTCTTCATCACTTTCAGCCCCTCTCAGTGAAAAATTACAATGGGCCAGTGAAATATCAAATTTCAATCTTTTGAGTAAATAAGACAGCACAACGCTATCTATGCCTCCACTACAAGCTACCAGAAGTTTCTTTCCTTTAAGAAAAGAAAGGTTTTGGGTTATATGTTGTGTTAGTTTTGTGAGCAATTTTTTTATTAAAGTTAAAAAGGCAAAAGGGATAAGTTTAATTAGCTCTTATTTTTATTTCACTAATTTTTTGCCAAACAATTAAACTCTATAACTTTTCATAATGACAAACTTAGTGAACTTTTTTACTTATGCCTTATACCTAATCTCAAACTTACTACTTCCAATTTTCAACGTTCTAAAACCTCCCGCATTGCCTTTGCTTTTAGTAAGCACTCTTCGTACTCGTTTTCGAGAACAGATTTAGCCGTTATGGCACCGCCTACGGAAAAACTTACGTATTTGTTCTCTGCATTGTATAAGATACTTCTAATGATCACATTGAAGTCAAAATCACCATTTGGTGCAAAATAGCCTACAGTACCACTATACAAACCTCGTTTTGCATCCTCCAGTTTTTCAATGATCTTCATGGCAGATATCTTAGGTGCACCTGTCATACTCCCCATAGGAAATGTCTTTTTTATGATCTCGACATTTCCGGTATCTGTTGACACATCACAGGAAACAGTTGAAATTAATTGATGTACCTGTTTAAAGGTGTATACGCTGCAAAGCTCATCCACTGTAACACTTCCTTTCTTTGCTACTCGGGAAAGGTCATTTCGAACCAGATCTGTGATCATGATATTTTCACTACGCTCCTTAGGGTCCGCTAGTAGCTTTTGTACCATTTCTTTATCATCTGCAGTATCTTGGAGTCGTTTTGCAGTTCCTTTGATAGGCTGAGAAATCAGCGTATTTCCCTTCCTTTTTAAATACCGCTCCGGAGAAGCCGAAAGCAAATAATGGTCCTTAAGTTTTAGGAATGTAGCAAACGGAGGCTTTGAGATGTCATTTAGGTGAAAGTAACTTTTTACGGGGTCAATGAGGGCATTTTCCGAAAAGAACTCCTGGCAAAAATTTGCTTCATAGATATCTCCTCTTTCAATATGCCAAAGCATTTGGTTCACTTTTTCGAAATAGGAATCTTTAGAAGTACGAAGCTTTATTTTTATTGCATCAAATTCAGTATTTGCAGAAGCAGCTTCAGTAATATTCATCTTCAAAATAGAAGTCCAATCACTTTCCAGTTCATCATCCACCATATTCAAATAGTGGAGTTCTACTTCATTTTCAGAAAAAAGAAACACTTTTTTAGGCTGAAAAAAATAGAGGTCCGGAAAACCTAATCCATCAAAATTCTGTGAATTAAGGTCTTCAATATCGTTTTTAAGGTCGTAGGTAAGGTAGCCAAACAACCAATCTTTGGTAATGGATTGGTATTCTTCAAATGCGCGAAAAGCATTATGAGTATCTGTTTTTATAGAGGTTAGGGCGTCAACGGCAAGGATGGCCTTGTAACTGGAGTATTCTTGCTGATAATTATTGGAGTCCAGCCATACTACTTCATTAAACTGTTGTGCCCAAAGTAATAACCGGGTTTCAAATTCCTGCGTTAGGTCAAAAGAGAATTTTTTAACTACCCGCATTATCGCCCCTTTTGATACGGAAAATTGGTTTCATTTTTCAAAGATATTGAAAACAAAAAAACCTTAACTACTTTTAAAATAATTTGATCTTACTGTTATTAAATATGCAACGCCCTGTCTGCAGTTGCTGCCAGTGCGGCTTCTTTGACAGCTTCGGCATAAGTAGGATGTGCATGGCTTATCCTGGCAATATCTTCGGCACTGGCACGAAATTCCATCGCAACTACCGCTTCCGAGATCAGATCGGCAACACGGGCACCCACCATATGTACACCCAGAACCTCATCAGTTGTAGCATCGGACAAGATCTTTACAAAGCCGTCCGTATCACCACTAGCCCGTGAACGTCCTAAGGCTCGCATTGGAAATTGACCTGTTTTATAGGTAACCCCTTCTTCTTTTAATTGCTCTTCTGTTTTGCCAACAGATGCCACTTCCGGCCATGTATAAACAACTCCCGGAATTAAATTATAGTCTATATGTGGCTTTTGTCCGGCAATGGTTTCAGCAACAAAAACACCTTCTTCTTCAGCTTTATGTGCTAGCATCGCTCCACGAACCACATCTCCAATAGCATAAATATTAGGAACATTGGTCTGTAGGTGTTCGTTTACATCGATCATTCCTCTTTCGGTGATCTTTACTCCGGCATTTTCGGCTTTCAATCCATCGGTAAATGGCCTGCGTCCTACCGAAACCAGGCAATAATCTCCAGTGAAGGTTACTTCTTCGTCTTTTTTATTGGTAGCCGTAACAGTAACTTCATTTTTCTTTCGCTCTACGGCAGAAACTTTATGTGAAACATAGAATTTCACTCCCTGCTTTTTCATCACTTTGGTAAGTTCTCTACTTTGCGAACTATCCATTGTAGGGATGATGCGGTCCATATATTCAACTACTGAAACCTCAGCTCCCAAACGACGATATACCTGTCCAAGTTCCAGTCCAATCACTCCGCCACCAATCACGATCATATGTTTTGGCACTTCAGCTAGGGTCAACGCCTCGGTAGAGGTGATAATTCGTTCTTTATCAATTTTAATAAAAGGTAGCGTAGAAGGCTTACTACCGGTAGCAATTATAGTATTCTTAGCTTCTATAGTCTGGGTCTTTTCTCCTGTGATCTCAATATGTGTAGCATCCTTAAAAGCACCTACACCTGTAAAAACATCTACTTTATTCTTATTCATTAAGAATTCAATACCCTTGGTATTTTGATCTACCACATCTGCTTTACGCTCGATCATTTTCTTGAAATTGAGCTTTATCTCACCGGGAATCTCAATACCATGAGCTTCAAAATGTTTGATAGCCTCCTCATAATGGTGTGAAGAATCCAACAAAGCTTTACTCGGGATACATCCTACATTAAGGCAGGTGCCTCCCAAAGTATTATATTTTTCGATGATAGCGGTTTTCATTCCCAATTGGGCGCAACGGATCGCCGCTACATAGCCTCCGGGGCCAGAACCAATAATTGCAACATCATAGGTGCTCATAAAGTATAGTTTAAATTTAACTCCAACACCTTTGCCAAAACTTCGGTGTTTGCAGATGCAAAAGTACAAATGTTTTACCGTTGCGCAATGCTGACATTTTCATAAAATTTAGCTAATTTAATATAACAGCCGTCGTGTTTTTAACCTCGTTGATCGTAAACGAACTTTGCGTGCTGCCAATGTGCTGAAGTGTAGTAAGTTTGGTTACCATAAAGGATCTGAAATGTTTCATATCCTTCACCAGAACCTTCAATAAATAGTCGTATTCCCCACTTACGTGAAAACATTCCAATACTTCTTCCAGTTGTGTCACTTCATTTTCGAACTTGGTTAGATATTCTTTGGAATGCTGCAATAATTTTATTTGGCAGAACACCGAGAACCCCAAATTTACTTTTTCTTTATCCAATAGTGTTACATAGTTCTTTATAACACCTGCCCTTTCCAGTTTTTTTATACGTTCATATACGGCTGTTACCGAAAGGTTCAATTTATTGGACAATTCCTTATTGGTTTGCTTGCAATCTTGCTGAAGGTATTTCAGTAATGATTTATCAATAGTGTCTAGTTGCATGATCCTGAAAAATTTTCTGAAAAGTACTAAAAAAGATCAATATTCTAAAACTAATAATTTACATAAATGATGTTTTTTAGTTTTATTTTCTATATATGACAATTATCATTGACAAATATTCATTAAAGACTTAGTTTTGAGTATAATTTTTAACCCCCTTTAAAATGGTATTTAAACCCGCAAATAAAATTCAGGATCTACAATACTTTGGAGAATTTGGAGGTGTAAACCCTTCTATTTCCGACTCATCCACTTATACTTTCCTTTCGGCTAAGACTATGTTCGATACATTCGAAGGAAATGCAGACGGTTGTTATCTCTACTCCAGGCACACAACACCTTCCAATCTATATTTAGGAGAAGCCTTAGCTGCCATGGAAGGAACCGAAACCGCAAATGTTTCCGCAAGCGGTATGGGAGCTATTACTCCAACCATACTTCAGCTTTGTAAAACCGGAGATCATATCATCTCCAGCCGAACCATCTATGGTGGCACATATGCTTTCTTAAAGAACTTCACGCCTCGTATGGGTATTGATACTTCGTTTATAGATATTACCAAGTTAGAAGCAGTAGAAGCTGCAATCACTCCAAATACAAAGATTATCTATTGTGAATCGGTTAGTAATCCCTTATTGGAAATAGCCGACATTGCCGGATTGGCAAAGATTGCAAAAAAACACGGCTTACAATTATTGGTAGATAATACTTTTTCGCCGCTAACCATCTCCCCTGCCAAACTGGGTGCAGATATTGTATTACACAGCTTGACGAAATTCATTAATGGGAGCAGTGATACCATGGGAGGCGTAGTATGCGGAAGCCAGGAACTGATCGATACACTTCGAAATGTAAATGATGGCGCCTCTATGCTTCTGGGGGCTTCTATGGATAGTTTAAGAGCAGCTTCAATTTTGAAAAATATGAGAACTCTTCACATAAGAATGAAGCAACACAGTCACAATGCTCTATTTTTAGCTGAAAAGTTTGAAGCGGACGGATTAAAAACAGTATATCCCGGATTGGCTTCTCACAAAGGACATGAGTTATTTAAATCCATGATGAATGAAGAATATGGCTTTGGAGGAATGTTGACCATTGATGTGGGAAGCCTCGATAAAGCAAATGAACTAATGGAATTGATGCAGGAACGCAACTTAGGATATCTGGCTGTTAGCCTTGGATTCTATAAAACCTTATTTAGTGCTCCCGGCACTTCAACATCCAGTGAAATTCCTGAAGAGGAGCAAGAACAGATGGGACTTTCGGAAGGTTTGATCCGTTTCTCAATTGGACTGGACGATGATATTGAACGCACTTATCAAATGATGCGTCAATGTATGTTGGACATTGGTATATTGCAACCAAAATATTCATTAAACTAGATACACAAAAAGAAAACCGTCCATTTTCATATAGACGGTTTTCTTTTCATTTGTAATTGGTCAATTCTTACTTCTATTTTTTCTAAGAATTTCTTTTATAATTTCAATCTCCTCCTGTTGTTTTTCTAATTGTGCTTTTAGTTCTTTATTTTCTTTAGAAAGTATACTATACAGTTTTCATTTTTGAATATATGTTGTTCATGTTTCTCTACAACAGAAAAACATGTTTTTTCCTGTTTTTAACAATACTTGCAAAGCTCTTTACAAAATCGTAACATTACATACCGAAAAAAATAAACGAATGCAAGACCAGGACAACCTTTCAAAAATCAATATTGAAGATCAAAAGATCATGGAGAATAAAGAGCTGAATATTTGGGAAGCTCTTATTCCTGTGGTAATTTTAATGGGCTTGCTCGCCTATAATATTTTCTTTGCGGACGGAGCCTGGTTAGGAGATTATTCTAACCAGTACATTCTTCTTATGGGTGGAGGAGTTGCTGCAATAGTTGGTTTTTTTAATAAAGTGTCTCTCGGTAGAATGTTTGTAGAGATCTGGGAAAACTTAAAAAGTATTTTTATCCCCATTATGATCTTACTTCTGGTGGGCGCCCTCGCAGGTACCTGGTTGGTTAGCGGTGTTATCCCGGCAATGGTCTACTACGGATTACAGGTATTAAGCCCTGAAATTTTTCTACCTGCCTCGGTAGTCATCGCTGCCATTATATCAATCGCAACAGGAAGTTCCTGGACAACTTCGGCGACAGTAGGTATTGCTCTTATAGGTATTGGAACAGCTTTGGGAATTTCAGGAGGAATGATAGCCGGTGCTGTGATCTCCGGGGCTTATTTTGGTGATAAGATGTCGCCTCTTAGTGACACCACTAACCTCGCTCCCGCTATGGCTGGAACCGATCTCTTTACACATATTAGATACATGGCATTTACAACGGTGCCCACTATAATTGTTGCACTTATCGTGTTCTCAATTATCAGCACAATGATCGATACTACGGGAAGTGCAGATATTAGTGGTCTTTTAGCTACTATCAATACTACCTTTGTAATTACTCCGTGGTTATTCATAGTTCCGCTGATCGTGATCGCCTTGATCTTATTGAAGACAAAACCTCTTATTGCCCTGGCAGCCGGCGTACTTTCTGCAGCTGTTTTTGCCTTTATTTTTCAGGCAGAAATTTTGGGCGGATTGTCTTCCTCTAATACATCTTCCATTATTAATGCAGTCTTTACAGATACGGCCATTGTAACTGAGAATGAAAAACTCAACGACCTGTTTTCATCCGGCGGAATGAAAGGAATGTTGTGGACTATCTTTTTAATCATCTGTGCTATGGTATTTGGGGGTATTATGGATGCCATTGGAGCCTTAGCCAGAATCACAAGAGAGCTGCTAAAACTTGCCACTACGGTTTTTGGACTCTTTGCAAGTACAGTGATAAGTTGTTTGGGATTAAATGCAATTGCATCAGACCAATACCTGGCGATCGTAATTCCGGGAAAAATGTTCAAGAAAGCATTTGACGATCGTGGCCTGGCCCCTGAAAACCTTTCCAGAACGCTTGAAGACAGTGGAACGGTCACTTCTGTCCTGATTCCCTGGAATACTTGTGGTGCGTACCAAAGTGGTGTTTTGGGAGTAGGTGTAGGTGAATACTTTTTCTATGCGATCTTCAATTGGCTAAGCCCGTTTATGACACTTCTTTTTGCTGCTTTCAACATAAAGATCCGTCAATTGGCCGGAGCCAAAACTGCTTAATATTTTATAGGAAGAATTCACAAAAAATTAAATGCTTTTAGCTTTTAATTCAGCTTTTGAATTTGTACTTTTGCAGCCTTAAATAAGTACTAAAATTCAAAAGTAATAATTATGGCATTTGTAGGTAAAAAATTCCCTGATTTATTTGTTGACGCAATAGATAAAAACGGCGTAACACAAAAAATAAATATTCTCTCAACGGCGCAATCCGAAGGAAAAAAAATAATCCTTTTTTGGTACCCGAAAGATTTTACTTTTGTTTGCCCGACCGAGTTGCATGCTTTCCAGGCTGCACTTGATGAGTTTGAAAAAAGAAACACTCTGGTTATAGGAGCTTCGTGTGATACACCGGAAGTACATTTTGCCTGGTTAAATACCCCAAAGAACAATGGTGGAATAAAAGGTGTGACCTATCCTATCCTGGCAGATACAAACCGTAATCTTTCGTCACAATTAGATATTCTGGATATTACAAACGAACGTTACGACGATGAGACCGGGAATGTACTTGTAGATGGTGACAATGTTACCTACCGAGCTACTTATTTGATCGATGAAAAGGGAACCGTTTTTCATGAAAGTATTAACCATATGCCAGTGGGTAGAAATGTTTCAGAGTTTATTAGATTGATCGATGCATATACTCATGTTCAGGAGAATGGAGAAGTATGTCCTGCAAACTGGCAGGAAGGAGCTTCAGCAATGAATGCAGACCGCAAAGGGGTTGCAGAGTATCTAAGCCAGCATCTAAACTAAAAGATAATAGTTTATAGATTAAGTTAAGTTGTTTAAGAACCCTCTCTTTCTAAAATTTGGAAGAGAGGGTTTTTTATGAAATATTTTAGCTTTATATGCTATTCTCCACTTCATTTAATTCCGAATGCGTATTTTTATCCTTCAATTATATTCAAAAAATATGGCATCCATTACACTTGGCGGAAATCCTGCAGAAACCATAGGAAATATCCCGGAAATAGGCACTATAGCTTCAAATTTTGTGTTGAGAACAACAGACCTGTCTTCGAAGTCTTTGTTAGATTATAATGGTTACAGAAAAATCCTGAATATTTTTCCCAGTATTGACACAGGAGTCTGTTCGGCTTCTGCGAGAAAATTTAACGAGGAGGCTTCAAACTTAAAAAACACAAAGGTTTTGTGTATTTCAAGAGACCTTCCGTTTGCTCAAAGTCGTTTTTGTGCTGCCGAAGGAATTGAAAATGTGGAAATGCTTTCAGATTTTGAAGACGGCAGTTTTGGAAAGGCCTATGGCTTAGAGATCATCAATGGTGCTTTTAAAAACTTGCACTCAAGAGTAGTCATCGTTTTAGATGAAAACAACAAGGTAATGTATACAGAACAAGTACCTGAGATAGGTCAGGAACCCGATTATATTTCGGCTTTAAAAATGTTACGATAAATGTGGAATTCTTATTTGGGCAAACGCCTTAAAGGTTTTGGCTATGCATCTAAAGGAGCCTGGATGCTTCTTAAAAATGAGCCAAGTATTCAAGTACAGGCCGTTATTGCTGTCTTAATTACTATCGCAGGATTTTATTTTGAAATTTCGACAACCGAATGGCTGCTTCAAATATTCGCTATAGGCTTGGTCATGAGTATTGAAGGACTCAATACCGCTGCCGAAGAAATGGCAGATTTTGTCCACCCTAATTTCCATAACAAAATTGGTTATATAAAAGATGTTGCCGCCGGTGCAGTATTCTTCGCGGCGATAGCAGCAATCGTTATCGCCTGTATCATTTATATTCCAAAGTTCTAGGTTCCTAAAATCACCCAAACAGGTGATTGACAGTCACTTGTTTGCTTTGTAAGTTTATTCCTAAATAAATTTTCTAAGTATATTAACTCTAATTCTGAATACATTATGAGACTAGCTATCATTCTTATTTGTGCGATTAGTTTTGTGTTTCAAACGAATGCACAGAACAAAGAAGCACTTTCGCCAATTATTTTTATTTACGATGCAAGTGGCTCTATGTGGGGACAAATGCAAGGCAAGACCAAAATGGAGATCGCTTCAGGTGTATTGTCTACTTCAATAAATAGCCTCCCCGAAAATCAAGAAATTGGTTTGGTGGCTTATGGCCACAGGAAAAAAGGAGATTGCAAGGACGTCGAGTTTTTAGTGGATGTTTCCAATGGAACTAAATCTAAGGTAAATAGTACACTTAAAGGAATCAAACCACTGGGAATGACACCCCTTGCCTATTCTGCAACACAAGTGATCGATAAGCTTCGTGTTTCCAAAACAAAAGCTACCATTATTTTGGTCACTGACGGAATTGAATCCTGTAACGGTAATATCTGTGATGTGGTAAAAGCTGCCAAAAAAGAAGGTATTGATTTTAGGTTGCATATTATTGGATTTGGGTTAAAAGCAGGGGAAACAGAACAGCTCAAATGTGCAGCAAATGCAGGTGACGGTCAATATTACGATGCTGCAGATGCAAGTGGTTTAAGTAATGTTCTAAATGAAGCTACTTCAGAAACTGTAGACAAACCAAAAGGTAACTTTGGGGTTTACGCTGTTAAAAATGGAGAACCTATTGACGCTTACGTAAAGGCATTTATAGCAGGCACTCAAAAAGAAGCAGGCACACTAAGAACCTATAAAGAAACCCGCTATATGTATCTGCCTGCCGGAACTTATGATCTTGTAGCACATCCTATTGGCAGTGACGTAAATTCGATAACTATAAGAGGAGAACAAAGCTTCGATGACAAAGTAACAGAGCGTACCATTAGTTTTGATGGCGGAAAACTAGGGATTACCACCACAAACAATGGTGAAAATTGGGACTGTACCGTAAAAGTATATGGCCAGGATGGGAAAGTAGTTGCGACTGTACGTACATATAAGGCTCCAAAAGAAGTGGAAGTAGATCCGGGAACTTACAAAATTGTAATTCAGGGATTGATTATGGAAGGAATTGAAACCTCTACCGAAATAGAAAACTTAATAGTTAAAACGGGAGGTATTACACCTGTTTCACATGATTTTAAAACAGGGACCGTATTTATTGATGCAAAAGCAGAAGGCAATTCTATAGACAGTGTTGTAACTATACATGAAGCTTCCACAAATAAAAATGTGGCAGGCAGCCGCACCTACGACCGTGGTACTGAATTTCTATTGAATCCGGGCACTTATAAAGTTAAAGTAACTCCACTTGGAAATTTTAAAGACAGGAAATCACAAAGCTTTACCATAGAAGTAAAAAAAGGGGAAGCCATTACAAAAACAATTAAATTCTAAAGATGAAAAAACTACTAAAACCTGCCAGTATATTATTCTATCTACTTTGTTTGCCGGTCTTTTTTATCATTGGAGTCTATTTTGCCGGGCTTATTGATGCAGGAGAAGGACAAGGACTTGCCGGAGGTGCAATTGTTTTGGGTTGGGGTGTACTGTTTGCCGGAATAGCGTTTATTGCCTCTTTTTTTGTTGTGTATCATATACCACATAAAAAGGTAATACTAATGAATTGGATTTTATTCATTCTCCTTTTAATTGGCTATGGAATTACGCATTACAGATTTAAGATGCGTGAAAAAAAAGACAAAGAACCCATAGATTCTAAAAAGGTGACCTCCCCGGCAGCAACAAAAACAATGGCAATGCTCAACTATAAAGATGCAATAGAGGTTTCCGGGCAGACTCAGGCTACAATGGGAATGGGCTATTTCTCTCCTAACTATTTTGAGAATCCCATACTTTATTTTTATGGAAACCTCAACCTGGAAAAATCAATTAGGGAGCATATGCCGTATGACAGTATCACCTTTTCAAGAAACAAATATGGTTCTTTTGAGATCGCTACCGCTCCACCCTGGCTTGTCCCGGACCATTTAAAATTAGATTATGATCTATTGTATTTTAAAATTGAAAGTATTACACAAGATTTTATAGAAGTAGTTGTAAATACACAGAACGGGCAAACCTCCTATGTAGATCGAAGCGCCGGTAACATTGTTTATTGGCCGGAATTTCTTTTGAATGTCCATTCTGTGGAATTTCTTCCCGGTTCTGGCGACAAGGTACGAGCCCGCCCTTTTAAAAATGCGAGCTTTAGCAATAGTCCCTATGAGTTTATGCACCCGCTTAGAATTAAAGGAGAATGGATGGAGGTCGTTTTGATGGATCATGGTTTCAAAAAAACAGGCAAAGGCTGGATTCAATGGAAACGAGAAGGCAAATTACTTGTGATGTATAACCTTTTAAGCTGAAAAGGATTGTTATGTTTTAGAAAATTTTATGTAGTTTGGGACGTTTGATATTTGTATTTTTGCTCAAAAGACAACCCAACCTTACATGGCGAAGAAGAAAACCGCTACATCTAAAAAAAGAAAAAAAACACGTAAAAAATTTAGTTTTACGTTATCTAAACAACAAAAGGTCATTTTAGGTAGTTTCCTGTTCTTGTTGGGGATCGCATTGTTGTTCTCTTTTATATCTTACTTTTTTACCTGGCAAACAGACCAAAGTGATATTGGACTTATAGACCAACGTGACCTGGAAGCAAAGAACTGGCTTAACAAGTTTGGAGCCAATGTGGGGCATTTCTTCATATATGATGGTTTTGGAATTGCGGCGCTTATTCTTGCGTTTTTAATAACACTTACCGGCGTTTACTTCTTTTTCGATTTCGCAAAAAAACAACTAAAACGCTTCTGGTTCTGGGGGGTATTACTCATGATCTGGATTTCGGTATTCTTTGGCTTTTTTACTTCTAAAACCACACTGTTAAGTGGTACCATAGGTTTTGAGATCAATGACCTTCTTCAAGATTACCTGGGATTGATAGGTACAATATTAGTAATGACCTTTTTGGCGATTATCTATTTAGTGGTGCGCCTAAAAGTAACTCCTGAAAAAGTTGCTAGTGCTTTAAAAAGTACCAAAAAGGACATAGCACAGGATTTTACATCTCCGGAAGACAATACGGTTGATCAAACCGATTATGAAAAAGAAGTCATTCAAACGGTAACCGCTTCGGAAAAGACCACATTGGACCTCGATATACAAAAAGAAAAAATAGAAGAACCTACATTAAAAGTGGTTCCGAAAACTAGTGATGCTTCCTACGAAACTGAGGTAACCATGGAAGTAGAACAAGCTGTTGAAGAGGAAACTGTTGAAGATAGCTTAAGTAAGAAGCTGGTATCGGACTTTGGGGAATTCGACCCAACTTTAGAACTCAGTAACTATAAATTCCCCACCATCGAATTATTAAAGGATTATACGGGTGGGCAAGGAATTACGATCAACCAGGAGGAGCTGGAAGAAAACAAAAATCGTATTGTAGATACGCTCAGTAATTACAAAATTGGAATTGCAAATATTAAGGCAACTGTCGGCCCTACGGTGACCCTTTATGAAATTGTTCCTGAAGCCGGGATTCGGATCTCAAAAATTAAAAATCTGGAAGATGATATTGCGCTTTCCCTTTCTGCTTTGGGGATTCGTATTATAGCTCCTATTCCGGGGCGGGGAACCATTGGTATTGAAGTACCTAATAAAAAACCAAAGATTGTCTCGATGCGTTCCGTGATCGCATCCCCTAAGTTTCAGAATGCCGAAATGGAACTTCCTCTGGCTTTGGGAAAAACCATCAGTAACGAAACTTTTGTAGTTGACCTCGCTAAAATGCCTCACTTACTAATGGCAGGAGCAACCGGGCAAGGTAAATCGGTTGGGTTAAATGCAATCCTAACCTCATTACTTTATAAAAAACATCCGGCAGAAGTAAAATTTGTACTGGTAGACCCTAAAAAAGTGGAGCTTACGCTTTTCAATAAAATTGAGCGTCATTACCTGGCAAAACTACCGGATAGTGAAGAAGCTATTATCACAGATACCAATAAAGTGATCTATACGCTCAATTCATTATGTATAGAAATGGACGCTCGTTATGATCTGCTTAAAGATGCAATGGTCAGGAACATAAAAGAATACAACACCAAATTCAAGGCCCGTAAATTAAATCCCAATGAGGGGCATCGTTTCCTTCCCTATATAGTATTGGTGATCGATGAATTTGCAGATCTCATCATGACTGCAGGTAAAGAGGTGGAAACACCCATTGCAAGATTAGCGCAATTAGCGCGTGCTATCGGTATTCATTTGATCGTTGCCACGCAAAGGCCGTCTGTAAACGTTATTACCGGGATCATTAAAGCCAACTTCCCTGCTCGCGTGGCTTTTAGAGTTACCAGTAAAATTGATTCCCGTACTATTTTGGATAATTCCGGGGCCGACCAATTAATAGGGCGCGGAGATATGCTATTTACGCAAGGTAATGACCTTACCCGCCTGCAATGTGCATTTGTGGATACTCCGGAAGTAGCAGACATTACAGATTTCATTGGCTCTCAAAAAGCATATGCAGATGCACACATTTTACCTGAATATGTAGGTGAAGAAGGTGGCACAAATCTTGATATTAGTATTGAGGAACGTGATAAAATGTTTAGGGAAGCAGCAGAAGTTTTAGTAATAGCGCAACAAGGTTCGGCGTCATTATTGCAACGAAAGTTGAAATTAGGCTACAACCGTGCCGGAAGGATTATTGACCAACTGGAAGCTGCCGGAATTGTGGGCCCTTTTGAAGGAAGTAAAGCAAGACAAGTACTCGTTCCAACCATTGACGCATTAAATCAACTATTAGACAACGAAAGTAATAACATTTAACATGAAAAAGTTAGCCTTACTATTAATAGCAATTTTTACTGTAACAATTGCAAGCGCTCAGGGTGCTAAATCTTTACTGAATGAAGTTTCAGCTAAGGCAAAAAGCTATGACAACATCCATATAGATTTTAAATACAATCTTAACAATTCTAAAGAGAATGTAAATCAGGATACACGTGGCGATGTAACGCTTTCGGGGGAGAAGTATGTTTTAAACATGCTGGGTACTACCCGCTTATTTGATGGAAAAAATATTTATACTATCGTTCCCGAAGATGAAGAGGTCACTATTTCAAAGTATGATCCCAAAGAAGATAAAGAGATCTCCATTTCAAAATTATTGAGTTTTTATGAGAAAGGATATACGTATAAAATGGATATCGTCCAGAATGTAAAAGGACGAAAGATTCAATTTATAAAATTAATTCCTATTGATACCAAGGCGGAAATGAAAGACATCTTATTGGGTATCGATGTGCAAACCAAGCATATTTATAAATTAATTCAGACCGATGCAAAGGGTACAAAATATACTGTTACCGTAAATTCTTTTAAAACCAACCAGCCTCTTTCCAAAACCTTGTTTACCTTTGATGAAGACAAATATAAGCAGGACGGCTACTACATCAATAAGTTGGATTAAGGTACTCCGTGAAAATACTGGATCGATACATATTAATTACTTATTTGAAGACGTTCTTTAGCGTCTTCATTATTTTAATGTTCATATTCGTATTGCAGACCATATGGCTGTATATAAGTGAACTAGCCGGAAAGGATCTGGATGTATGGGTTGTGCTTAAATTCTTATGGTATGTATCTCCCCGCCTCATCCCTTTGGTATTACCACTTACTATCCTGGTAACTTCCCTGATGGTTTTTGGAAATTATGCTGAAAAGTATGAATTCGCCGCCATGAAGTCCACGGGAATTTCATTGCAACGAGCTATGCGTAGCCTGACGGTCTTTATAATTATACTGGCCGGCGTAGCTTTTCTTTTTGCCAACAATGTGATTCCGTATTCCGAATATAAGTGGCAAAACCTTCGCCGTAACATTGCACAGGTTAGCCCTTCTATGGTCATTGCCGAAGGTCAGTTTAGCCAGGTGGGCGATGACTTCAATATTAAAGTGGAAGAAAAAAGCGGTGATCGTGATCAATATTTAAAAAATGTGGTCATCCATAAAAAAAACCCGGAGAAACCCAATGGAAATTATACAGTTATAATTGCAGACAATGGTGAGCTTGCCAGTGAAGAAGGTAGTAATACGCTCTCATTGATCTTGAATGACGGGTATTATTATGATGAAATTCAGGTTAAAAATGTAAAGAAACAAAAACGTAAACCCTTTGCTAAAAGTAGCTTTGAAACTTATACCATCAATATTGATCTTACAGAGTTCAATAACACCGATATCGAAAAAGAGAACCAGCTGAACAACCACAATATGTATAAAATAAGTGAGCTTTTTGTAGAAATTGACTCGTTATCAAATAGTTACTCTAAGAACATTAATAAATTCTCCGAAACAATGTTTTTTCGTACCGGAATCTCAAAATTCAATATCCCGGCAAAGACCAAACCCGACACCATCATAGAAGTAGATGATATTATGGAGGTCTACCAGCCACAGCAAAAAACCGAGATCCTTGCTCTGGCATTAACAAATGTAAGAGGGACATTGCAATCGATAAAAGCTAAAAAAAGAGAATACCAGATCAAGACCAAACAACTCAACAAACACGAGATCGCTTTGCATGAAAAATATGTCCTGGCAATTGCATGTATTATCCTATTCTTCGTTGGAGCACCTTTAGGGGCAATTATCCGGAAAGGTGGAATGGGACTTCCTATGGTAGTGGCTGTATTATTGTTCTTAACATATCATTTTATTGGCATCTTTGCAAAGAACAGTGCAGAAGACGGTACGATGCATCCTTTTATTGCAAGTTGGCTAAGCACTGCAATTATGCTTCCTTTGAGTATCTGGCTCACGTACCGGGCAACCACGGACCAGGGAATTTTTGATATTGATTCGTTTTTACAACGATTTACAAGGTTATTTAAAAAGAAGGAAGAACCTTCAGAGAAAGAAGCGTAGATTTCAATATCTTTGCACCTCAACTTGTTGCAATGATCACTACTGAAAAAAATATGTCAATACAACTCAACACTATTTCCGAAGCCATTCAAGATATTAAAGACGGTAAGATCATTATTGTTGTAGATGATGAAAACCGTGAAAACGAAGGCGATTTTATAGCTGCTGCGGAAAGAGTTACCCCCGAAATGATCAATTTCATGGCCACAAACGGCCGTGGGCTTATATGTGCCCCTCTAACGGAAGAACGTTGCAAAGAGCTTGACCTGAATATGATGGTTGAGAACAATACCGTATTGCACCATACACAATTTACCGTTTCTGTAGACTTGATTGGCCACGGGTGTACTACGGGAATTTCGGTGCATGACCGTGCCAAAACCATACAGGCATTGGTAAATGAAGATACCAAACCTAGCGATCTGGGGCGTCCCGGACATATTTTTCCATTACGTGCCAAAGAAGGCGGTGTCTTACGTCGTACAGGGCATACGGAAGCTGCTATCGACCTTGCAAGGCTTGCCGGATTGCAACCCGTAGGGATCCTGGTTGAGATATTAAATGAAGACGGAACTATGGCGCGGCTGCCTCAGTTGATAGAAGTAGCGAAAAAATTTGATTTAAAACTCATCTCCATTGAAGACCTTGTTGCCTATCGTATGGAACACGATTCTCTAATTGAAAAAGAAGAGGATTTCTCTATTAATACCAGGTTTGGTAATTATAGGTTGCGTGCTTACAAGCAAACCACCAATGACCAAATTCATATAGCACTTACCAAAGGAGAGTGGTCGGTTAACGAGCCTGTCATGGTTCGTGTAAACGCTACCCTGGTAAATAATGATATTCTAGGTACTCTTACCAACAATGCCGAACAAAAGCTGGATGATATGTTCAATGTGATCAACAAAGAAGGGAAAGGAGCGATCGTATTTGTCAATCAGCAAAGCCAGTCATTGAATTTACTGAAACGATTGGGCAAACTCCGGGAATCTCAAAAGGAAGGCGAGGTTGCTAAAGCACCTCGTATTGCCATGGACAGTAAAGATTTTGGAATTGGCGCACAAATACTACATGATCTTGGTATTCGCAAAATACGATTGGTATCTAACAGTAAACAAACCAAACGTGTGGGAATGATTGGTTACGGATTGGAAATTACCGAATATATCAACTATTAAGGGCCTTTACAATTGCTTGCCGCATAAGTTCGGCACGTTCGTGTACTTCAGCTTCGGTCCAGCCTATTTTTACCAAAGAAGAAATTGTACGGCTCATCCACGCATCACTTTTAGAAAAGTCTGCCGAATTTAGATCCTGAATCTGATTTTGAATTTCAGATGGTAAACGGCCTAAAGACTTCAGGTTCCGAAAGTGTTCCCATCCATTGATATAGTGCCAGTTATTGGTATACCAGTAAAAACAGGCGTCTACTCCAGCTTCAGATAAGGCTTTATGTGCTTTTTTGGCCAATACTTCACCAGGAAGGTAAAAATTTAAGAACGAATAGTTTTCCTCACCACCTTCCGGGACTCTTCGAAAGGTTACGCCGTCAACATCTTTTAAGGCTTCACGGAAAATAGTATAGTTTTTTTTCTGAAGCTTTAAAATTCCATCCAGCTTATCCAGTTGGGCAATTCCTACTGCAGCGTTCAATTCGGATATTCTGAAGTTATACCCTAATGTGGGATGTGTCTCCTCTCCCCTATCATTTCCTATATGGTCGTGCCCATGATCCTGAAACTGGTCCGCATTCACAGAATAGGCTTTATTATTTGTAATAATTCCGCCTCCTTCTCCACAGGTTATCGTTTTTACAAAATCGAAGGAGAAACAACCCAGGTCGCCATAGCTCCCCAAAGATTTACCATCGTAGGTTCCCCCAAGAGCCTGGCAGGCATCTTCCAATAAAACAAGGTCATGCTTGTCGCAAATCTCCATCAATGCCTTCAAATTTGCCATAGAACCACACATATGCACCGGCATTACACAGCGGGTCTTTGGGGTAATGGCTGCTTCAACAGCCTTTGGGTCCAGTGTAAGGGTATCGTCTATATCTACCAATACGGGGACAGCGCCCAGCATCATAATGGATTCAAAACTTGCAACAAAAGTAAAGGTTGGCATGATCACTTCATCTCCCGCTCCTATTCCGGCCGCAGCCAATGCAACGGTCAGGGCAGATGTTCCACTGGATACTAACTGGCAGTATTTAGACCCCATTCTTTTGGCGAATGCAGTTTCAAATTCCTTAGCTTTCCAATGACCGTTACGCATTCCGTCAAAACCGTAACGCATTAATACACCATTTTCCAAAACATCACTTACTTGTTTGCGTTCTTCAGCGCCAAAAACTTCAAATCCGGGCATAGTATTTTATTTATTCATATTATTTATAGTCACTAGATGACAGGCAAAGATAATGGTTGCGCAAAGACTTAACTTACTTCAATTACTACTTCTTCTACTCCGCGACGTACTTTCTTTAGAGTGGCAAACATGTCATCTTCGGCGCGATAACCTACGGGAAGTACCAGTACAGATCTAAGTCCCATAGCGTCCAACTGTAACAACTCATCATATTTTTTAGGTACAAAGCCTTCAATGGGGCAAGCATCAATTCCTTCCAGTGCACAAACAGTAAGTAAATTTCCCATCGCCAGGTAGGCTTGTTTCTGCATCCAGGTCTCTATGGTAGCTGTAGGTTTTTCAGAAAATTCGTCTACCAAATAGGTTTCAAAGGGTTCCAGGATGGTACGAGGTGTATTCCGGGTCCTTTCTACCCTGTCAAAATACTTTTTAATGTAGTCGCCGGTTAACTGCGTTTCAATGCAAAAGACCAGCACATGAGAAGCGTCTCTCACCTGTTCCTGGTCCATGGTTATAGGCACCAGTTTTTCTTTTAATTGCTGACTGCTTATCACTAACATCTTCAATGGTTGCAAGCCATATGAAGTTGCGGTTAAATTAAAAGACTCTTTTAAAATGTTGAGCTTTTCTTCGGAAAGTATTTTGGAAGGGTCAAACTTTTTGGTTGCGTACCTCCAACGTAATTGTTTGATTATTTTTGAAGCCATTTCTCTATCTTTGAACTGCAAATTTAGTAATCCTGAAAAGATAAAAGTACTTTAACAGATAAGTAAATCCTATTGTGTAAAAATCAAAACCTATGTCCGATATAGAAACTCTAAAAGACCGAAGCGAAACCCGAATCTTTAAAGCGGTCTTTCCTAACACTACCAATCACTACGACACCTTATTTGGCGGAACCACATTACACTTAATGGATGAAGCTTCTTTTATTTGTGCTACGCGTTTCAGCAGAAAAAAAGTAGTAACCGTATCTACCGATAAGATCGATTTTAGTACACCCATCCCTCAAGGGTCCATTATAGAGCTAATAGCACGCGTAGACAAAGTAGGCCGTAGTAGCTGTGTAGTAAAAACTGAGATCTTTATGGAAAACATGTACAGTTACAAACGCGACAAAGTGGTGACCGGCTATTTTACATTCGTTGCAGTTGGCGATGATAAGAAACCTGTTCCTATTATTTAAAAGAACCAGAGTTTTATAGCCATAACCGTAACCATAATTATCAGGAATATCTTAATGAACTTATCGCCTTTCCTTACCGAAACCCTACTCGATATCCAGGCTCCCAAAGCGTTTCCTACGGCCAGCACCAGCCCCACTTTCCAATTTACTTTATCATTAAGTGCAAAGACCAACAGAGCAGATAACATATAAGTAAAAACCACTGCGACCTTGGTCGCATTGGCCTGTACCAAGGTCATATGATTAAAATAGTGAAGAAACAGTATTATAATAAATCCTAAACCGGCATTAATGAATCCTCCATAGATCCCAAAAAAGAAAAAGGCGATCATCCCTACCCAGAGATACTTTCCCGTGAGCCGTTCTTCCATGTGCTTCAGGTTGGTTTTTGGTTTGAAAATAATGATAAGAATAACTGTTATCATTATAATCGCCAGGATCCGGTTAAATAAAGTGCCGTCAACATCTACTGCTATTTTCGCACCAATGATCGCTCCCAGTAAAGCAGAAATACCCAAATAAACATTAAAAGGAAAGGTAGAAACACCTTTGCTTTTAAATCCTGCGACTGCAGATGCCGTTTGAATAACGATCGCTACCCTGTTGGTTCCATTAGCAACACTTGGGGGAAGTCCTAAAAAGATAAGTACGGGCAAAGAGAGCAGGGAGCCTCCTCCCGCCACTGTATTTATAAATCCTACCACAAAACCAACTCCAATTAAAAGCGCGTAATGATACCATTCTTCCATTGCGCAAAAATAGTCACAAAAATGATAGGTATTCGTTTAAATAAAATTAATTAAAACATTCTTTTTTTTGAAAAAGCATCATATATTTGCACCCGCCTACGGGAAATAGATTCCCTTCGGCGGGCAAGCTCGCTAAAAGGTAAGCATAAGACACTGGAGAAATGGCAGAGTGGTCGAATGCGGCAGTCTTGAAAACTGTTGAGGGTCACACCTCCGGGGGTTCGAATCCCTCTTTCTCCGCAAAAAGCTCCGTTATCGTAATGATAATGGGGCTTTGTTTTTCTAGTTGACAAAGTAGTTGACAGTTCTCTTACGTTTATGTTACTTCTAATGGACAGATGTTAGTAAGTTCTTGATTTCTCCTTAGCCGAACTATTGTACTTTCATATAAATCGGATGTATTTTAGTTAATTAATAATTTTTCGTCCATAACCATGAATAATCACACTCTTACTCCTTCGGCCATAAATCATCTAAAAAAAGATAAAGTTTTGAGGAAACTAATAGATGAAATAGGTATTATTGAATTGGGTATTCCAAATACAGATGAAAGTTTCAAAAGTCTTGTAGAGATAATAGTTGGTCAACAATTATCCGTGAAAGCTGCAAAATCCATCATATCAAGATTACAGAATAAATTTGGCGATAGTTACAAACCGGCGGACTTTTCAAACATCTCCTTAGATGAATTAAGAGAGATTGGAATATCTAATCAAAAAGGGGTTTATATTTTGAATTTGGTTGAGAAAATTAATGATAACCAAATAAACTTCAATACATTTGAAGAACTAAATAATGACGAAATAATTGATCGCCTTATAACTATTAAAGGAATTGGTGTTTGGTCAGCGAAAATGTTTTTAATTTCAGTTTTGAAACGTACTAATGTTTTTCCGTTGGAGGATCTTACTTTCACAAATCAATTAAAAAAGTTATACAATATAAATGATAGAAATTCTGAAAAGAAAATCAATGAACTGAATAATAGTTGGAGTCCATTTCAAACTTTCGCAGCTAAATATCTGTGGGAGTCTAAAGATAAAAAGATAGAGTTCAGTTCATAATAATTTAAAAAGTATGTCAGAAGAGTTAAGGATAATAGATCTTTTCGCTGGAATTGGGGGTATTAGATTAGGATTTGAAAAATTTGGGGCAAAATGCGTCTTTTCTTCGGAATGGGATAAATATGCTCAGGACATGTATGAAGCTAATTTTGGAGAAAGACCATTTGGAGATATTAACGATATACATCCATCGGAAATTCCAGATCATGATTTTTTATTAGCGGGTTTCCCATGTCAACCATTTAGTATAGCTGGTAAACAACTCGGGTTTGCTGACACTCGAGGAACTTTGTTCTTTAATATTGAAAGTATTTTAAAAGCTAAAAAACCCTATGGTTTTTTGTTAGAGAACGTTCGACGTTTAACTACGCACGATAAAGGAAGAACTTTCAAAGTAATTCTTGAAAAATTAGATGATTTGGGATATACTGTTTATTTCAAAATTCTTAATTCTCTGAACTATGGAATCCCCCAAAAGAGAGAGAGAATTTATATGATAGGATTTAAAGAACCTATTCACTTCAGGTTTCCTGAACCCCTAAAACACTATAAATCATTGAGTGAATTCTTGGACGAAGATGAAGACGTAGATACTAAATACTTTGTAAACAAGGCCATTAGAACAAAGAGAATGTTAAAGGTGAAGCCTAACCCTCCTTATCCTGGTATATGGCATGAAAATATCGGTGGTAATATATCTGCCTTGCCATACTCTTGTGCCTTAAGAGCAGGAGGGAGCTATAATTATTTGTTGGTAAATGGGGTAAGGCGGCTTACTGGAAGGGAAATGTTGAGACTTCAAGGTTTTCCGGAGGATTTTATAATTAACGTATCTTACACTCAAGTCAGAAAAATTGCAGGAAATTCCGTTACAGTTCCAGTAATTGAATTGATTGTGGAAGAAATATTAAACTCATTAAAAACTAAAAGGCCAAAGGTCAATGCCGAACAACTTGAACTTAGCTTAAAACAATGAATTTGAACAAAGCATTAGAATCGTTAGACACAATAATTAGAAAATCCCGTGTTCACCTCTATAAGCCAATCCAAATAGCGGAAATACTCTATAGAGATAGAGTGAAGAAAGACATTGATCCACTTGATTTAGAGACTTACAGAACAAAGTCAAAGAAATGGCGGGATGTAGTTTGCCAACGCTTCTTGGGAAGAGTAAGTACCTCTTCTGCCAAGTATCAGGATGACGTTTTCAGTGAAACTGCTGTACCTCCATCGGCTATTGCAGTTTTAGCTGAAGAAAATAAAAAGACTAACGGGAGTGTAGAGGCTTATATTTATTCAAAGTTTAAGGAACGATATAGCCAAATGTCTTCAGCACTTAATTACACTAAAAAACAAAGCAAGGATACGTTTAAATTAGAGGAGTTTCTTGATTTGTTTTGGAAAGAACCAGGTCTTCGCAGAAGCATTGACAAGATTTATGAAATCATTGTGTATGCACTATTTTCAGTCATAGTTGATGAACTCAATGTTGAAATTGAGGTAAGTATCGATCCTTCAAAGATTGATTTATTAAAAGAGTTCGAGGCATTTGCTGAAAAGGTAATTTGCATTACTTCAGAAAATTTGAGTAATCGTACAAAGGCATCTATTAATAGAGTTGGCGTTACTAATGCGGCAGATAGAGGACTTGATATGTGGGCAAATTTTGGGCCTGCAATTCAAATCAAACATTTATCATTAGACGAGAATGTTGCTCATGAAATTGTGTCGACAGTGACTTCGGATAAAATTGTTATAGTGTGTAAAGATTCTGACAAATTCTCTATCCAAAATTTGTTTGGGCAACTCGGATGGATGTCCAGAATCCAAAGTATTGTGCCAGAAAGTGATCTGATTATATGGTATGAAAAAGCTTTAAGGGGTACTTTTTCTGATTCAATAGGTCCTAAATTAATAAAATCGATTAGTGATGAAATTGTTTTGGAATTTCCTTCCTCCGATGATACCGATTTTATGGAGTTTTTCAACAGTAGGGGATATCATAAATTTACAGATTCTAAAACGAATAAGTAATCAACGTCCATAATAGATATCTTGCCGTCCTTATGGATACAGAGAAGATCTTTTCTTTTCAAGAATTATCAACCTCTTTGCCAAGCAAGTTCCACAAATAATATTTACCATTATACTTACGAATAGCTAATATTGGATAAATTACATCTCCAATATTACCATTAACATCCTGAATTCTATTAGAGATCATCAAGGTATCTTTATAAATCATCTTTGGATAACTCAAAAAATAATTAAAAATCCAATTCTCATTTTTGGCTTCAAAATAAGTTTCTCTATAATCTTCTTCAATGATTCTTTTAATATCAATCATTAAGTTTTCAATTGTAGAAAATTTAATTGCTTCATTAACAAATAAATTTGCTTTATCATTTTCAATTGAATCGCTTTCTTGAAAGCTTAGAATTTTGTCACTTATATTCTTTAAATCCACATCATTAACTTCAGTAAATTCAATGGAATATGTATTAAGAGAATTATAGTCAGTAGCGTAATATTCCTTTTTTCTGAAAAAGTATTTTATTTTTTTAAACATCCAAAGTAAATCTTACTCTCCAATTCTCAGACGATCATCATTAATTAGTAATATCACAGTCTATAGGTAATATTGTCAATTCCGAAGGAGATAAAACCTTCCCTATTTCCACATAGGCATCTTCTGAAGTAAGAACCATTACTAAATAACCCTTTTCTTCATGCCATTTAAAACATACATCGAAGACACCATTTAAATACTTATTTTTAGTCTTAAACTCCAGTTGCTTAGATTGATCATTGTAATACCAATTACCCTCTAAATCCTTTTTTGATAGTCTTTCACCAATTCTAGGAAAAAATGCTGAACTATCGTTATTAAAAAACATCATATTAGTAAAAACCTTTTCTTCAAAAATATCCTCTCCTTTATAGTAAATCTTTTCAAGAGCCCAATTTCCATCAAGTAATGATTCAACAGATTGTGCACAGGAAATATTTAACCCTAAGATAGCAAAGCATATATACACTCTGAGTAATCGATATTTTTCAAAGGCTTTTTTATTAATATTTGATTTTAGATTCATTTTTTGTTCCATCATTAACTACTCTCCGAAACTCTCTTTCAGTTTCGGCTAGATAACAAACAATTAGTTTGATAGTTAAATGAATAGTAGTTCTTTCGTTTTATTTAGTTCGAAAATCTTTATCTTTCACATTCCTTAATAGCATTTTCTAGGGCTTCAAAAATAGCTGAGGGGTTTTCTTTATCAGCTTCAAAAGTTAGTTTTAACGGAACCAGCCCTTTATGTTCTTTAGACTTAATCCATGGAGTAAAGATTAGAGAATGACTAGTTTGCTCTATATTAATATTTATTGGAAAACCATGTAACTGATTAAAAGATTTGACTCCTAGTTTTTTAAAGAAATTATTCTTATAATGGTTGAAATTTAAAGGATCTTGTATTGTCTCCGTAGCAACAACCAAGGCTTTTTGGATTTCTTCAATCAGCTTCTCAGTAGATAGATTATCATTTATTTGAATATAAGGTTCAGCGACTAATCTTGCTGCTTTTGAACCTGAAGGTAAAACCCTTACAGGTAATCCATATATAATTGCCCTCTTCTTATTTATACAAATTGTTATAACTTTATTCATAGTAGTTTATATTAATCAATAAACCGTAATGTAACATTTATCTCGTTTTGAAACGCATAATTAATTGCATCATTTATTGCTCCTATATTATCTTTATTAAGTGCTGATCTTTCAAGCCCAATTTCAAGAACTTTTATCAAATGCTATTTGAATATTATTAGCCAATTCTTCTATTGAAGAAGAGGTGGGGATAATTATTCTATCATCAAGTTCTCCATGGTAGCCTTGTCGAGATCCTTTATTAACGGTAGGACTTATGAAATAATTTTCATCCTTAACAAAAACCCCAACATTCAAACTATTCTTGTGTAAGGACTTCATGGTCTTTACACCAAGTGATTTTAAATGTTCTTTTCTAAAAAAATTCCAATCTAATGGTCTAGGTGCACCAACAATACTTTTTTCAAGTGCATCTAATAGTTTTTCAGCAATTTGAAAATTAGTTGGATTTTTAAGAATAAAATATGGAGAAGATGCAATACCTCCCCCTCCTTCAAGTGTGTTTATAGGATAAATTATAAACTTGTTATCCTCGTTAAATTTAATTATATCTGCTCTCTTCATAGCAAAGTTTTAGTCTATAAATCTAATAGTAAAGTTAATATCTTTACTTAATGCATATTGTATAGCATTTCCAATTTGTTCCCATTGACTGGTCGAACCAGCTCCAGTTTCAATAGCTAACTCTAGAGATTTACTTGTATAATCTACACCTTCGGTAACTGTAGTACCTGCCCAATTAACAGTACCGCCAAAACTGTCTAATTTATTAATATAACCCTTTAAGGTTTGGAAAACTTTATTCCCCTTTTGATAGGAGTTTGCCGTTAAATCTAAACTTTTAATACTAGTAGCAACACCTTCAGAAATTTTGTTTACACCCCCATATATATTATCTATTTTATCAATTGTTGGGAAATTCTTTGCCCATTGTTGATTCGCTCCAAGGATGTTTTCAATATTTCTTCCTCTGCTAAATTTATTCAAATTCCATACCGAACCTGCATTCCTTAATGCTCGAAATCCTTTTATACCATAATTTATCACTCCTCCTAATGCTACATCTTGAACAGCTTCTTTTGCAGCATCCCCTACTGAGGCACCTATGTTACCTCCCCATTGGGGATATGCCCATCTTGCTACATTAGGATGAGAAGAAGGTAAACTTATATTTGCTCTGGGTCTATGATCATTTGCTCGGCTTTGCAAATAGTTTAAGCTTGTCCTTCTTTGCATTGAATAACTTCTTAATTCTTGCAAAGTTTTAGTTCCTGCTACCGGACCAGAAACTCCAGTTGCTCTATTTCCATCCATTTCAAAGGAAAGTTCTTTTCCTTCAAGGTCAATTCCACTGGTAACATTATTTTCTGCAAAGGCATAAGTAGAATTATAAACGTAGGTTGGGGCTAAAGGATCAATTTGCAAGAACCTTCCAATTGCTTTATCATAGGATCTAAATTTAAAATGATGCCAGTTTAAGTTTAACGACTCATCTAATTCTTGCCCTTCGAATGTCTTAAACTTCTGTGCTAAACTATTTCCATTTGATGAAACAACATTATTATACCCATTTTGTTTTAATCCAAAAGGGTAGAAATTAGATTCTTCAATGATCTCAGTAGATGGGGTAATAGCTCCATCCAGGTTACTATCTGCATAGGATAATCTAACATTACCCAGATGGTCTTTGTACTGGAAGACATATTCAAATGCACTATAGGTAGTGACACCATTTGTTGATCCCTTTACCTGTTGAATTTCAATCACAGGCTTTACATAGCCTTCGGGATGATTAAAAAACTGTAACTCGGCAGAAGCCAAATCACTTCCGGAATATACATAGTTCCCTGCATAATATGTACTTGTAGCTGTTCCATCGGTTAGTGTCTTTTGTAATTTCATGCCGGTAGCATCATACACATACCCAATGGTGGCTGTTGTTCCATTATTTACAGTGATAAGTGTTGGAAGGTTTAAATGATTATAGGCAATAGCCGTAATATTCTTGTTCTCATCCTTGGTCATATTACCATTGTCATCGTATTCAAAGTCTACCGTAGCTCCCGTGTTTCCGTCATTAAAACCTAAAGCTTTTAGGGTAGCTCCATTACCTGCAGTATCATCTACCTTAGTGAGTTGGTTGCCGTTGTAGGTATATGCCAGGTCATCCCACTCACCACTGGTACTACCATTTTCATCGCGCCCTTTTCTGATCAGGCTTAGAATGTTTCCATTTTGGTCATAGTCCAGGTTACTAAGATCATGTTTATCGTTAGCTGCCATAAGTGCCAGGGTTGTGCCTTTATAGCCGGTGGCTGTTTTAATACGGTTCAAATCATCATACCCATAGGCATAACTTCGTATATTCGTATCATTATCATCGGTCGCACTCTTCCATAGGGTCTGTGCAATATTACCATTATAGAGCTTATCTCCCGAAGCGTTTCCTTCCAATTTATTGTAATTGATCCTGAACTCAAACAAGTCATAATTGCTTCCATAACCGGCGCTTTCCACATCATTGATCTCGGTAAGCCAACCACGTACATTATAGAGATAATCCACATTTTGCAATTTCTTGTCCAGGTCAGTACCAAATAAGGTAAAATCTTCTATCTGTGCCGTACTGTGGTACAAAGATGCTTTTCCTATCATGGTACTCTCTCCACCGGTATCAGTTACCGTTCCAATGGTTACACTTCCCTTTTTATAGGTAACGAGGCTGCCGACCCGTTCTACAGAGAAGGCATCATCGGCCTCATATCCGGCCACAACGGTAGATTGCAGTACGCCATTCTTTATCAATTTTACATCCTTTAGGTTATCAGAGTTGGTATCCTGGTCGGAATGGTAAATACCAAAGTCATAGGAGTTCCAGCCCCCACCATTGGTGGTTTTTTGCAAGCCAACCTGGGTGATCCTGTCATCAGTAGAGATCACATAGCTCACCCCTCCGTCTTCCAATAGTTCCCCCTTGGTCTTGGCTCCTGCATCCCAGGCATTGGTGGAGGTATTCTTAACCAGTTTACCATCATAGGTCATATCGGCATTGGTTATCTCCGTATAACCAAGTACATAGGTTTCCCCTCCCACATCTTTGCGTTCCAGTCGACCCAATTCATCATAGGTATTCTCAGCGATGAGTTGTATAGGTTCGTTATCCAGTTTTTGAGTATGGGATTTAAGTCTTCCCATATGGTCATAAGAGAAGTAATCGTAGATATACAAAATAGGATTACTTCCCATCTTGTGAGTAGTGGTGGTCTCAATGGCCTTTCCTGTAAAATCAAGATCTGTTCTTACTATATCATCAGCATCCAGGTATTCATTCAAAGATCGAGCGTAAATAGTTCGTCCTTTATCATCATAGCCGGTAGCCGTAACGGTCCAGTCACTTGTACCTAACACACGCACCCTGCTCACTGTTGGTAATCCTTTGGTATCACTTGAAATAGTTTCCCCGTAGGACGAAGCAGGAAGACTTATGGTCCCCATACTGTTCCCCATATCTACATAATCATCATAATAGTTTACGGTAAGTACTTCCAGGTCAGCTGTAGGATAGGCAAAGTTGGTATAATATACATTGGTGCCTCCAATAGAAGTTGCGGTAACCGTTCTCTCCTCACTGGTATAGGTAGGTGTCCTTAAAGTAGTTTCCATGTCAGAACGTTTGGTTCCATTTACATCCGTAAAGATCCCTGTATAGACCACCCGTCCAAAATCATCGTACTTGGTAAAGAGCCATTTATCGCTATCTCTTAGATTGGCATCCTGGGTAAGCACCGGCCTGTCCAAAGCATCATAAAGTATAAATTCCTCTTCTTTTCCCGGAAGTTTCTTATCAGTTAACCTATTTCTGTCATCGTATTGGTACTGGTAGCACAATTTATCGAGAATGGTCTGGTGTCCCGTAGCCAAAGCTCCTCCACTACCCAGAATTTGCTCTGTACCCTCAGGTGAGAGTACAAAAGTAAGATTGCCATGATCATCATAGACATAGTAGGTATCGTGGTAGTTTGGATCCTGAGGTGTTCTGTTTGGATCATAAACAGAACTTCTCTTTAACACCACCTGTCCACGCTTGTTGGTATATTCATAACTAATGCCATAAATCCCATCGGCAGCGATCCAATTCTCATCCTTAATTCTCCTTTTGTGTAATTCATGTGCCGGGTAATAACCATTGGATTCTAAATCTGGTGTATTGCCCGAGAGGTCTACGGAAAAACTAACCACTTCACTTGTCAGGTTGGTATCATAATCGTATTTGATGGTATGTTCTCCTCCATACTGTGCCCTCCAGTCCATTCCCGGTGCTCCTTGTTCTGATACTCTATTCAGAAGCGAATTTTCAAATATCTTTTCAGAAAACGGGTTATCCCAATCCGGAGTATGCCCGGGAGGTTGATAAAAATCATCCGGGAACTTGGTTTTATAAAAGGTCTTTAATTCACTATAAACTGTACCCGTTTGGGGAACATAAAAGTTCCCACTATTTGTAGTTACGGCGAGTGGTAAATAGTCTTTGGGCTGTCTTCCCAAACCGTCATATTCAATTGGGGTAACAAGGTCTTCACGGTCTCCACCTGCACGCTGTGCGATACTTTGTATGGGCCTTCCTATTCCATCATAATAGGTAATGGTTTCAATTTTGTTATCATCAGTAACGTTCCCAGTGGTAGTTTCAGTTTGGTAGGCCGTTGTTTTAACATAGTTCTCTGTGGTTGTTTGTCCAATAACTAAAACCGGTAACAACACGAATATGGATATCAATATTTTTTTCATGGTTCTTCCTTTTTTAGTTATTAGTTTTTATAGTTGTATTCGTTTTTACTCAATAGGTTGCCATCGGCATCTTCTATAAATTCTAACCTCCCATCGGTATCATATTTGTACTTTACCTGATAACCTTTTGGATCTGTTATGGTGCTTACCCCAACAAGTGGTTTATACGTATAGGTAGTAACCTGGGCATCGGGTAAACCACTTCGTATCTTATTGAGTTCTGTTTGCAAAGCTGCTTCAGTTGCCGGATCATTAATAGTGGTCATATTAAGGCCAATCCCGGCAGCAGTAACCTGGGCATAGGTGGCATTTTCTACTTTCGCAACCAAATACTGTCCATCGTATCCCCAGATGTAGCTGGTGTGTACACCATTTGGTTTGGATGAATCAAGTAGGTTTCCGTCATCATCATAACTATTAAAGACCAAACGTGTTTCCAATGAGCTTGCCTCTTTGGAGGTTTTGAGCTTATCAGGGAGTATCAGGCCATTGGAATTTTTATAGTCTATCTTCTGGGTACTGAGTAGTACCATTGGATCTGTTCCTTCCTGTATATAGGTTTCTTCTTTTAAGAGGGTTCTAACCCTGTTCTCATTAATGAGGTTTTGGGCAAAGGCTTCCCCTGATCCAACAAGATCATGAGGATAATAGAACTTCTTGATAGTTTTTTCATTATTATTGACCGTTGTCTCTATACTGGTGGGTTGTAAATAGGAAGTATTATCATAGTTAAAATCTGTTTGCTTAGTAACAACCCTGTTAACATCATCATTATAATATGTTTTTTCAATTTCATAAGTTTGGGTTAAATGTCCATACTGCAACTCATAAAAATCGGTTCCTGTATATGTATAGTTGGTGTTGAAAAAGTCTATCAACAAATTATCCATTAGGCTAAATTTATATGGCATTACCGTTGTCGGAGGTAGTATGGCATAGTGGAATGTCGAAGGGTCACCCGGGGTCATCGATACAAAATTATCATTGTATGCTTTTTCAGTCAAAGACTTTAGGGGTATTTCATTTTTAAGGTCTGCTGAATACCGCCAATCTTCCATAAAAGGAACCATAGGGTTTTCATAGATTTGTGGTAGTGCGTAGTGCCGGTAGGTGTTAATTCCTGTAAGTTTAACACTGCTGTTATTTTTATCTACAAAATCTTCCGTAACCCTTGTGTAGTTTACATTTCCTGCACTGGTGGTGATCAAAGGAACAGCCGACATGGAAGATTCAGAGATTCCTGTACCATCTCTGGCTATGAAATAAGGAACCCTTAGAACCCTTCCGCTTGTCTTTACAGAATCCTCTAAAACATATTTATACTCTCTTACTTTTGCAAGGGTAGTTGCATCGATATATTCCTCAATTTTCTTTATACGTTGGCCACCAACAGGTATTTCAACTTCATTGTAACTATCATAGAAGTTGATATCATCTTTAGCCACTCTACATGTAACATCGAAGGTTACCAGGTCATCATCAATATCAAATAAAGGCCCTTGTGGAGTAGCTAAATGATTTCTAATAATAAACTCCAAAACATACACTCCGGTACGAAGAAAACGACTCTCTTCAGTATCATCACTAAGTAAATTATCAAGAGGAGTAAAATTTGTATCGTAGGTAATATTGTTCATATCTATCTGACTCTCATTGTCATATGCTTCAGGATCCAAGGTTGTTTTTCTTATGGTCAACCAATACGAACAGTCACCGTCAATAGGAAGGCTATTGGGGTCAGTAAAACAGATGTTAACGTAGTGTCCGCTATCATCAATTGCCTGATCAATAGCATAGTAAAAGACCGCTCTTCTGTGCGAGGTCAACCCTTCCAGTTCATTATCAAGTAAAAAGGTTCGCCCGTTTAAAATAATTGGTTTCCTATATGTGTAGTATCTATATGAACCATTGACTGTATATTCATGAGTATCATTTTGTGAATGAAAATTAATTACCTTTTCATCTGAAGGAACCAGGCGGAAGCCAAAAGCGTTGCCGGATACTGTTGTTGCCCTGTTGTTCTCATAGAAAAGCTTGGTAGAGCCTCCTTCCGGGTAGGTGATCTTTTTAAGCAGGCCCGATTGAGCATAATCCTGTTCGATATGCCTGTAGGGGTAGTTTGTATATTTTTTAGTATAATTAAAGAGCAAGGTGTTATTATTGTTGGCTCCATTGTAATAGCCCCAAAAGTCCTGGGCGTAGGAATTTCGGTGTGGTAGTGGATTGTCGTTATAATAATCGAAGGCATATTTATAACTCTCCTGTGAACTATTGTCAAAAACAACTACTTCATCCAGGAACATTCTTTTCATATAAGGTAAGTATGCCGACTGATTGTTTGAATCATACAAATAGATCCCTGTCCCATTTCCTGCACAGCCATATATATTGTAGCTAGGATAACTAGCTGCTGTAGTATAAGAATAGTTTAGATCGTACTTCCTGACCAAGGTATTGTCTCTATCGAATATTTTAATCTCGTCTAAGGATTTTCCGCTATAATCATCTCGATTAGAAGCCGATCGTATAAAATCAACACGTCCAAAATCTCCGCTGATAGAACTTAACTGTCTTGAGTTTCCGGATGATTCTACATAGGTAGTTTTAATGTTGTTTACCTGGCCAGAACTTATACTATGCGAATCGGATTGTCCGGAAAAAGTACAATCCGTATAGGTATCTGCCGAGTAGTAGGTAAAGGTGATCTCTTCTCCCGAGTAGGTGGTTATCTTTGAAAGGTTCCATGTCTGGGTATAACTGGGTGTAAAAGGCTCAAAAGGGTAATTCTGTGGAAGGTTGCCAATTGATTCCAGTGTATACGAATCTGTTGAAGTAAGTGTATTACCTTCAACAAAATGATATACATTGCCGCTGGTATCGGTAATGTCCCAGGAGGTAATATTGTGATACGTATTGAAGGATGCGGTTATTTTATTATCCGTTTTAGGGAAAGACTTTATTTCTCCATATGGATTATTGCTATCCCGTTCCTGGTTGAACATAAATTTTCCGGCGATTCCGGGAGCTGAATAACTAAAAATATCCGGTTCAAAATCAAGGGTTTGGTCCCTTACCTTGTAATTGGTCAATTCGACACAGGTATACGGCCCTGTTCCATTAACACATGCATCATAGATATCAGATGTTGTAATAGGGGTTTTAATGTAACCATACTGGTTATCATCACTTAAGTGTCGAACGGTTCGTGTGATGCTTCCTCCGGCAATAATGTTCCACCCCTGCCCTGTCCAGGGAGCTACCTCGCTTACCCGAACACCTCCTGAGTGATAACTCAGTCGAACAGGTACTGAAATATCATCTAAAGGAATGGTCAAAATTGGAATGTCTAATTGAGGTATTCCGGAGTTTTTAGATACCGGTACCTCCTGATACTTCATAATTGAAGCAACATCAGGAGTCTGTGGGACAACAGGGAGATGAGATTCTCCAAGAGTTATGGGGCTTTGTGAAAAAGAAAGAAAACTGCACAACAGCAGAGCTGAAAAAAGAAGAAGGTTTTTCATAGAAATGAGGTTTAAAATGTACTACAAAACAATACCAATAATAGCCAAGACATATCACCTTAACATTAGTGTTATGTTATTTTAATTTAACGGGGAGAACTCCAAAGTTATCTCTTTTTTTCCAAAAAAATATGACAAAGATCATAAAAGCGGCTAAAGTTTTATGAACGGGTATATACATGTATGAGCGGGAAGTTTTTTTATAAATGTTTGTTTTAAATACTATTAAATATTCTTATTTGGGCTTCTTTAAGTTCGGAAAGAACTGCTTCTCAAGTTTTTTTACAAATTAAAAACCTGAAGCTTCAGGAAAATAATCCTTCTTTCTCCACATAAAAAGATTGAATACCCTATTATTTCTAAAATAAAAACGTATTCGTCTGTGTAGAATCTCCTGGAGCAGAATCAATATACATTGATCATTTAATAAGTAAGTTCATGGACTCTGCAGTAATATTTGTCGCATCATTAATGTTTTCCACCCATACTTCCACATAGTCATTTGTAGAAAGTTCAACAACTCCGGATAGTGATATGGATCCTCTGTCTGCACCATTCGCAATTTTTCTACTTTGCTCGGATTCCGGCAAAATAGACCCGTTCTTGGCAAGATAGAAGACAAAACGTTTTCCGTTAGCAGAAGCAGTTACCGAAATAGAACCGGTATAAGTAAAAAATCGTGTTTTAGTTCCGGTGTACGTTATTCTATTGTCTGTAGATGATGTCGTTCTGAATAAATTTAGCCCCGATGTCGTCCCTGCCATTTTTGTTGGAGTATTTGATGCAGAAATACTGGTTGTTGCAGTTGAGGTCACATACAGATTTCCTGTGGCAACTTCATCATTTTCAGTTAACAAACCCGGGCAGAGTACATTCCATTCTTTTGAAAAATTAAAACCGGAAAAACCACCTACCGTATATGAGTCAACATAGGTCCCGGCACCTGTAAATGATGTCGCGGTTATCGATCCGCTTGTGACAGTAGGATTTGAGCTTACATCTATTCCTGTTGCGCCACCGGCAACATCACTAAACCCTCCTTGTTTTTCCAGAATACTATAGGTCCCAGTATAGGTCTCATAGGTTCCTGCATTGTTCCCAAACCAACCTAAATTACTCAATAGCAGAGAGTTAATGTCTGTAAATGTAATACCATCCGTATTTCCTGAAAACTGAATGATATTCATGAAAACCGTCGAAAAATCCTGAATGGTCCCTACACTGGTCGTATTGGCGATAATAGAATTTTGGATCACCAAAGTTTCGGTATTGGTTCCGGAAAGGTTAAATATCTGACCACCTACCCCTGCTGCAACCAGGGTTAAATTTCTAATACTACCGCCGGCACTTCCCGAAAAAATTGTCCCCCCTGTATGAACTAATACATCTTCATTGGTATCTAATCCGGCAATGTAAGCTTCATTTATATCTATAGGAAAGCTTAAAACTATAGTACCGTTTATTTCATAAAAAGTATTGGTAGATAATTGATAGCTTGTTCCGCCACCTGCTGTAAGTTCATCGGACAGATCCGCTTCACTTTTGATCAATTTGTAATTGTTTCTTGTATCTGCCCCTTCAAATCGCACCCAACTACCTCCATTGTAGTAATAAAAAGCATTCTCTGTAGTATCAAAAACCAACAATCCTTCAGCAGGGCCAGATATTGTGGTCCTCTGGGTAGTTGTCATCCTGGGAGTTAATAATCCTGATGTTGTCGAAGTGATCTCTAAGGCTGAAGAGGCGTCGGGGGTTGTGGTCCCAATGCCTACCTGAGAAAATGTATCCCATTGAGTAAAACTCAACAGAATGAAAACCAAAAGTGCTCTTTTTAGTGCCATCTGATACGGATTTACAAAAGGGGAGTGTTGAAACGTATTACAAAAATACTAATAAAAATCGATAAAATACTTATTTTATCGATAAAATGACCTGTATTCTAATTATTTAGAGGTAAGTGCTTACGGAGAAAAACTTAAAATAATAAAACTACTCCAGTATGGGGCAACGATACTGAAGTAGTTTTTCATTAACCAAAATTACATTGGGATTGTAGAAGGTTATTGGCTAATACAAACTTTCAAGAATGTTTCTTTTTAGGGATACCGCTTATCGGTATTTACTTTATGTTTCATTCCATAGCTTAGCAGGCCTAGTTCTTTTCAAAAGTTAAGAAGTCAGTTCCACCATTTCCACCGCTTACATCTGTGAGCTCTATTTTATTAGCGGTTACGGAAATAATATCCCAGTCATCATTTAGGTCTTCAAAGTCATTTGTGTCCGGAACCGGAAAAAAGATATTGAAATCATCGTCATCGGTTGAATTACCATCATCGTCACTCGATGAGTTGCTACTATCGTCCAAAACCGACCAAGTACCACTAACTGTTGTATTCCCATTTATTGCAATTAAGCTTCCATCTTCTTTAAATGTAAAAGCATATCCGCTAAAGTTATTGGTTTCATCTTGGTCGGTATCAAAGAAGTAGGTAATTGTCCATGTTCCATTTTTTGCAATAGCTGCTACCTGATCTGCGCTTGTTTCATTAGCGGTATTGGTATTATTCGAGGTTTCATCTTTCGAGCAAGCTACTAGAATAATAGCAGCTGTTATTGCAGTAAAAGCCATATTTAAGATTCTGTTTTTCATATCCTATTTTTTAGTTATTAATTATTATTGTTTCTCAAATACTAAAGTATCGGTTCCTCCTCCTCCACCGCTGACATCTTGAAGTTCAACACGGGTTTCGGAAACCATTAGTACGTCCCAATCATCATTAAATTCTTCAAACGGAAAGTCTATACCAAAATCCAATAAGAGTTTATTTCCGGCACTTAGTACTGACCAGGTTCCATTGTTTATATTACTTCCATTCATTACCACTACTGTACCGGCAACATTAAAATCTAAACTGTAACCTGAGTAATCCCCCGTTTCATCATCTCCACTATCGATATAGGAAGACACAAACCATGTCCCGTCCACTAGTACAGTTTCCAGCAACGTTGACCCACCGCCACCGTCATAAGGTTCTCTTTCAAAGGTTAAAAAGTCTGTAGAGCCATTTCCACCACTTACATCTTTGAGCCTTATGATATCGTTAGTAGCTTCCAGAACATCCCAATCTTCAGCCAATTCATCCAACGGGATACCGGTACCAAAATTCAAGTTGAGTTCCAAATCTGTCTCATCTCCGGAAGAAATAGACCAGGTACCATTGGTTGTACCGTTCAAATCGGTTGCTGTTGCCGTATTATCACTTGCATATCTAAAGACAAAATCTATATAGTCTGCTGTCTCATCTTCATCATCAAAATAATACGTTATATACCAATCCCCGTTTGTAAGAGCAGCCACCAATTCTGTATCATCTATGCCTCCCCCTCCATCTGAGATGCAATCGCTTTCAAATCGTAATCTGTCATCACCCAATCGAAGGTCAACTTTACTCTCTCCGGGTTGTTGTTCGATCTCGTGCAAATTCCATTGATCATTGAAGTCTGGTAAATCCGGGATGTTAATAGTTACGGTAATATTATTTCCATCTCCCGTGCTTTCCCACGTACCGCTGGAAGTATTAGTTCCATACTCAACTGTTATTGTTCCCGCAGCATCAAAATTAAAGACATATCCAACATAGATATCTTCAAGATCGTTATCATCACGTTCCAATTTATCAACCATCCAATCATCACATCCTGTTAGAATATCCTCCAATTGCTGTGTTGTACAATTGTCGCAATCATCATCATTAGGATCATTATCATCATCTTCATCACAAGCATCAATAGCACTTAAGATCACGCTTTCTAATTCTGAAAAATCATCGATCTGTACTGTTGTTCCATCCCAAAGAATTACAGTAATTGGGAAATCAAAAGTAACTATGGTATCTACATCTATATCTTCGAGAAAATCAAACAATTCTTCATCATTGTTGATCACAATCGTATCGATCAATTCGTTATTCTGGTTAAAAATTGAAGCAGTAATCGGATACTGAATATCAACACACTCAATATCATCATCGCCATTGCTTTGATCCGGGCATTGTAAAGCTGCTGCGTTCAATTCTGCCTGACTGTTAATTACAACTTCAGAATAATCATCCAGAATAATAGTTATTGGGAAAATAATCTCCAAGGTATCGACATCATCGGTGAATTCATCAAAAATATCTTCTATAATGTCAATATCGTCTTCATTTTCAATGACCACTTCTATACCGTTAGCAATTACGGTGACCGGTAATTTAATGTCAAAGCAACTTGCTCCGTCAATAATGTTGTCATAGGAACCATCGTTGGTTACAGTACGTTGTAGTAGGTTGGCAATTGTAGAGTTAACTCCCAATACGTTTTCATCTGGCAGTTCTATTATCTCCATGTCTTCAGTACGACAAGAAAACAGGACAGTTGAAAGTAATAAGAGTAATCCGAATTTTTTAATAATTGATTTCATGGGCGTAATTTTAATTTCTATGTATTTATCCATAAAACAATTTAATCATTAAATCTCCTGAACTTTTTTTAATTTTTTATTTATAGCTTTATCTTCATCTAAAAATTATCCATTGGAAGAAGAGCTACATAAAGATATTTGCGATAAGAAGATTTTTTCTATTGTTTATGAAAAGCATTCGCAAGATCTGCATGATTTCCTGTACTACAAGTATGGAGAACAATTTAATCCCAATGATAAGATGCAGGACGCTTTTGTTAAGTTATGGGAGAATTGTAAGAAGGTGGCTTTGAGTTCTGCCAGATCATTCTTATTTACCGTAGCAAACAATATGGTGCTTAATGATATCAAACATAAAAAAGTAGTACTTCGGCATGAAAAAATAAAACCGAAAGATTACACCCATGAGAGCCCTGAATTCATTTTGGAGAAAGAGGAGTTTTTACAACAATATCAGAAAGCATTGAGTAATTTGACAGAAGATCAACGTGTAGCATTTTCGTTAAGTAAGATCGAAGGTAAAAAACACGCTGAAATTGCAGAAATGCTGGGGGTTACTAAAAAAGTAGTGGAATATCGTATTTACAGTGCCTTCAATAAGCTAAAAGCTGAACTTAAAGGTTTTAAAATAAAATAAGGAGATTTGTCAACTTAGTTGTTTTATTAGTAAGAAGGAAATTTATGGAAAAAGATTACTTAATAAAGAAATGGCTAACCAATGATCTAACCAAAGCCGAACAAAAGGCCTTTGAATCGTTGGAAGACTATGACTTACATATTGATATAATTGAAAATGCCCGCTATTTTAAAGCTTCTCATTTTTCTAAAGCAGATGGTTTTGAGAAATTAGATGAAAGGTTGGTCAATGCTTCTCCGGTGAAAAAAATAAACTGGATACGACCATTAATGCGTATTGCGAGTGTGTTTATTGTTGGAATTGGTATTTATTTCCTATTCTTCTTTAATTCTCTAACCCATATTGAAACGATCGCTTCCGAAAAAACAACCATAGAGCTTCCCGATAGTTCGTCAATAACATTAAACGCTCTTTCAAAAATTAGCTATAATAAAAGTAGATGGAATTCTAACCGGGAAGTGAAATTGGATGGTGAAGCCTTCTTTAAGGTTGCCAAAGGTGAAGTTTTTGATGTGGTAACATCAGATGGTACCGTTTCTGTCTTAGGAACGCAATTCAATGTAAAACAACGGGAAAATTATTTTGAAGTTGTATGCTATGAAGGTATCGTACAAGTTACTTCAGGAGAAAATACAAAAAAATTATTGGCTGGAGACACCTTTAGAATTCATGATGATATCTTTTCTTTCAGTAGCACTTCATTTCAGTATCCGCAATGGACTGATAATATTAGTAACTTTAAGTCTGTTCAGTTTAGTGAAGTAATAGAAGAGTTAGAACGACAATACAATATAACCGTTCAATTTAATAACCCCAAATTAAATCAGTTGTTCACCGGGGGCTTTGTTCACAATGACCTCGACAATGCTTTACGATCGATTTCAGAACCTCTAGGATTGACCTACAAGATAGAATCGTCAAATCAAGTGCGTTTACTCGATCGTGAACAATAAAGTTTACTATATATTACTTGTTGTACTTTTTTCGTTTAATTACGATATAAAAGCTCAGGACCCAAAGGTTGAAATACCCTTGAGTGACGTATTGAATACTCTCGAAAAAAGGTATGAATACAGATTTAACTATGTAGAAAACACAATTCTTGGAATAGATGTCATTCCGCCAAGTGAAAGTCTGTCTATTAAAGAAGCAATAGATTACTTACAAGTTCAAACCAATCTTGTTTTTAATTTTCTGGAGGGTAATTTTATTTCAATCAATAGAAATAATGATCTTATTCTTTGTGGCTACCTCAAAGATAAAGATACTCAAAGCCCGTTAGCTTTTGCTACCATCCAGGGAAAACAAAAATCCACAATTAGTAATGAGAATGGCTATTTTGAACTAAAGGTGAATTCGATAAATGAAGAAATTACCATCCGGTTCCTGGGATACAAATCTATCTATCGTCAATATAAGTTCTTCAAAACCGATTCTTGTAACCCTATATACCTATTAGCCGAACAACAAGCTTTGAACCAGGTGATCCTGTCAAACTATCTGGTAGAAGGAATTAACAAATTAAGTACCGGTGATCTTGAAATAGATTTTAAAAAGTTTAATATTCTCCCCGGACTCATTGAAGCAGACGTTCTTCATTCAGTTCAGGCATTTCCGGGAGTTCATAGTATAAATGAAACAGTATCCAATATCAATATACGCGGGGGAACACACGATCAAAATTTGATTCTTTGGGATGATATCAAAATGTACCAATCCGGACATTTCTTTGGCCTTATTTCTGCGTTTAATCAACAGATCACACATAAGGTCTCACTTTTTAAAAATGGGACGAGTACAGACTATTCCGACGGGGTTTCCGGTACTATTGCCATGCAAACAGACCAGAGGGTAAATCAAAAATTCAAAGGAAATATTAGTTTCAATCTTATTGATGCCAATGCTTTTACAGATATCCCAGTAGGCAAAAAGTCCTCTGTACAAATTGCTGCCCGTAAATCACTCAATGACTTTGTAAGCACACCTACTTACAAGGAATATTTCAGTAGGATCTCCCAAGACACCGAATTGGAAAACAATAATATCCTGGTTTTAAATACTGACCAGCAATTTGATTTTTATGACACATCTCTTCGATGGATCTACCGTCCAGGTGAAAAGGACGTCATAAGATTTAATTTTATTAACATCAACAATGAATTGATCTTTAATGAAAATGCAACTGTAGACAATCAAGAAAAATCAAGAGAAAGTAGTGTAAAACAAAATAGTATTGCAGGCGGAATCTTCTACCAACGAAAGTGGAACGATAATTTTCAAACTACGCTTCAGGTCTATGAGACCGATTATAAATTAAAGGCCATAAATGCAAATCTGTTCGAATCGCAACGATTTTTACAGGAAAACGTGGTTTCTGAAACCGGTGCACGAATTAAGTCAAGCTATCATCTAAATGATCGGTTTATTTTGCACACCGGGTACCAGTTTATTGAAACTGAGGTAACAAATCTGGATGATGTAGACGTTCCGTTAATACGGACTTTAATTTCGGATGTGGTTCGTACCCATAGTGGTTTCAGCCAAATAGATTTTAGGTCAAATAATAAGCAGACTAATTTGGCAGTAGGATTTCGTTATAACTATCTGGATAAATTCAAAAAACACATTTATGAGCCCAGATTAAGTTTTTATCAAAAATTTTTGGAATACTTCGGCTTCGAGATATCGGGTGAATTTAAGCATCAGACAGTATCCCAGGTAATTAATTTCCAAAATGATTTTCTGGGGGTAGAAAAAAGACGCTGGCAAATGTCTAATAATGAAGATATTCCTGTAATAGAGAGTAAACAGGCTTCTATAGCACTTAATTACAGTCAAAAGGGGTGGTTATTTAGTACGGAAGGATATTACAAAAACGTCGATGGGATCACTACTCAAAGTCAAGGCTTTCAAAATCAATATGAGTTTGTGAAAACAGATGGAAAATATGAAGTTATTGGTGTTGACATGTTAGTTAGAAAGCGATTTAGAAATATAAACCTATGGCTTAGTTACTCTATTATGGATAACGAATATATGTTTGAGGACCTGCCTGAACAACGCTTTCCAAGTAATTTGGACATTTCTCAAGCTGTAACTTTTGGAACCACGTATAAACATAAGGGTTTCAAATTTTCGGCAGGATTGAATTGGCACACAGGAAAACCTACCACAAGACCGGTTTTGAACAATGAAATTGTCGAAGAAGAAATTAACTACAACGCTACTAATTCTTCAAGATTAGAAGATTATTTTAGAATAGATGCTTCAATGATCTATGAATTTAAAATTGAAAATGTAACTGCAAATATTGGTGCCTCCGTATGGAATGTTATTGATAATGAAAATGAGATCAATAATTATTATAGAATTAATGAAGACAATATGGCTCAGGAGTTTGTCCAAAACGCCTTGGGTTTAACTCCAAATGTTGTAGTGAGATTTTATTTCTAATGCTAGCCCGGCACTTCCCGAAAAAATAGTTCTGCACGTATGGACTAATATATCTTCATTGATATCTAATACGATAATATAAGCTTCATTAATTCTATAATATTGCAACGTGAAGATAAAGAGGTAAAAGCTTTTATTTAACCATAACAATATGTGAACCAAATTGAATCCAACCAGCCCTTTCTTTCCTGTATAGGTCTAAAGATCTGTATTTCACCGTTACACTAGCTTGCGGCCGTTCAGGAATCTTATATTGCGATGAGGCAATATAAAACACAAAAGCAATATTACCAGAGAATTTAATTTCAAACTCATCAAATTTATATGATAACATATGATATTTCTCTAAATTTTCGGGAACATCACTCATATATTCTGCAATTCCTTGAATTAATGAAGTACTCTTATTTTTATAACCTATCCAATCTTTGCTATGAGTTGACCTCATTTTTTCAACATCCTTATCAATTACCGCCTGAAATATACTCTCGACGTGAGATTTAATTGCTTTCTTATCTTCTAATTGAGCAATGTCTGTGAATTGAGGTTGAGCAATACTTTGAATTGAAAAAAGAATTACTATTTGTATTATAAGGTTTATTCTTTGCATAACTTAAGATTTATACTATGAAATAATATTTGATCGTAGACTTAATTAGAATAGATTCTATTAAACTTAAATGCTTTGGTTCAAAAGAATGGTAACACTAATTGTCTTTGGACTTAGCTTTAGGAATCAATTTTTATTTTTCCATAAAACGCTAAGAAGTTTCCACTCTCCATTATATTTGATTAAATGGAGGTAATCAACAAACTGAAATGACTCTGCTCGAACGACAGCAATTGTCTGGTTGTATATGTCAAGTATCTTGTATGAATGATTCAGGCTATCGCGCGATTCTTTCTTACCATATCCTGCTTCCGTATATTCCATCATTTGATCTTTATTGGTATGATAGAGGCTACTTTCCCCAGATTCCGTCTCAAACATTATAGTTTTTCGGAGCTCCGGATGAAGTGCTTTTGACATTCTTACTGTATCTCCGTCATACCAACCCTCAAAATAATCCTTTGCAGTTTCTATTATTTTATCTTCTTCTTGAGAGAAACATTTCAGAGTTAATAATGTTAATCCTATGGTTGCATATAAGAGTAGTCTATTCATACCATAAATCTAGTCCAATTTATATCTTATTCAAAATAGAATTAAACTCATCAATTAATACCAAAATAAGCATTATTTAAAAATCACTTCAGATCATTTAGTATATCTGCTGTTGTAAGTAGGCATAATACTCTTTCCTGTTTTTCTTCTAAGTTATTAATGTTCAAGTTCATATTTTCATGAAATATTAAACTCTATTTCACCTTTCATATAAGTAACAGCCTTTCCATTAATCTTAACCCTTTCTTCCTCTAGCGAACAAAATAAATTTCCTTTTCTAGATGAGAGTTGTCGAGCATTTAACCGAGACTTTTTGAGTCTCTTTGTCCAATACTCCATTAAAGTTGTATGAGCAGAACCTGTCACTGGATCTTCATTAATTCCAGATTGTGGAGCAAAATATCTTGATACAAAATCGACTTTTTTACTACCCATACCTGAAACAATCAAACCTCTTGCATCTGGTAATCTTGATATAGCATCTAAATTAAAATCTAAATTTTCTACTGTTTGTTGATTTTCCACTATCGCTAAATAATCAATTCTTCCTTTAAATACTTCCAATACTTCTATTGTATTAAAACAATCATAAACTTTTTTAACATTAACTACTTTTTCTATTTTATCGCGTGGAAAATCTAACGTTAATGAATTATCCTTCTCTTTAAAAACTTTAAGAATTCCCCTGAATTTTGATTCAAATGCTATTAAATTTATTGTCGGATCTATATAATTGAAAATTACATGGGCAGATGCTAATGTAGCATGACCACATAATTCAACTTCAACTTTTGGGGTAAACCACCTAATTTGATATTTGTTATTCTTGTATCTTACAAAAGCAGTTTCTGCTAAGTTATTCTCAGCTGAAATATTTTGCATTAATTCAGTAGGCAGCCATTCATTTGTAATAATAACCGCGGCAGGGTTTCCTTCAAACAACTTGTTAGTAAATGTATCAACCTGGTATATACATAATTTCATAAACTAAATTATAATTGAATTATTAATTTTTTAAAAGTATTATATTTATTCTTATAACAGAAATGCTATTTTTGTTTAGTTTTAATATTTAAAAAAGTATTAATGAAATTACGGCATTTAAAATGTTTTATGGTTTTATCAGAAGAGCTGCACTTTAGTAAAGCAGCAGAAAAACTTTATATAGGACAACCTCCTCTTAGTCGAACAATAAAAGAACTTGAGAATGAGCTTGGCGTAAAACTCTTTGATAGAAATAAAAGAAATGTGAAACTCACTCCTTGTGGAGAATTTCTTAAAGCTGAAGGAAGTAAGTTATTTTCTAATATTGAAAATATAAAAACTCAATTAAAAATTATAGATGAAGGGAAATCAGGACAGTTAAAAATTGGATATGTGGGAGCTGCAATGCACTCAATTTTACCAGATTTATTGATAAATCTCAGAGAGAAAATGGACATCACCACTATTTTGTATGAAATGAATAATGACGACCAAATTCAGGCAATTAAGTCAGAACAGATTGACATCGGTTTTCTACGAAGTGCTCCACATACTAATGAACTTTCTATCATACCAATTTTAAAAGAAACTTTTTCTCTAATTCTTCCTCTTAACCATCCGTTGGCAAATCATAAAAAGATCAACATAAAAGACTTAGCTAAAGAACCATTTATTAGTCTAAATTATCAATGTGCCCCTGCATTAATTGACAAAATTATGAACATCTGCTTGCAAAAAGGATTTGCTCCAAAGATAGCCCACGAAACAAGCCAAATCAATTCAATCATTAGACTTGTAGAAAGTGGGCTTGGTTATTCCATAGTTCCAACTAGTGTAAAAACAGTATATAGTTTAAATGTTAAGTTTATTGAAATCAATAGCGTAAAAGAAAAAGCAGAGTTACTTCTGTTGCATTTAAAGAATATGTCTCCATTAGTACAAAATTGTATTAATATTATTCTAGAAGACGAATATTGATCATTCAAAATAAAAATCACTATACAAAGAAGGAATGGTTCAGGAGTTTGTCCAAAACGCCTTGGGCTTAACTCCAAATGTTGTAGTGAGATTCTGTTTCTAAAGCAAAGTCTCAAAAAATTAGTATCTTTAATATCATATATTTCCCCTAACTGGTCTAAGGAGTATTATTGGGAATTTTCTTAGCCATCTCCCCGATTTTTTAATAAAACAAATTGTTTCATACCATTGACAATGGTTTGCAGACTATTTATAGTATTGTTTACTAACCCGTTAAAAATTAAATTATGCCGTTTTACACAAAACTAAAGATCAGAAAAAGGGACAGTGCAGCCATGAAAGTGAAAAAGCTACGTGTAGCATCAAGAATACAGGAACTTCAAGCGGCCATAAAAAAACATATTAACGATTCATTGTCTAATCCGGATGGCCAAAAAAGTGTTAGGATCGCCACCTGGAACATCCGGGATTTTGGAGCTGGAAAGTATAAGGGAAGAGACTTTGAAGCGCTTTATTATATTGCAGAGATCATTTCTCATTTTGATATTGTGGCACTCCAGGAGGTCCGTTCTGATCTTAAGGAATTTGAGCGCCTTAAAAAAATACTTGGGCCGGATTGGAAATATATGGCAACTGATGTAACTGACGGCAATGCCGGTAATGGAGAACGTATGGTATTTCTTTACAACCGCCGAATAGTACAATTTAACAACATTGTAGGGGAACTAACCCTTAGGGAAGAAGGTAAAATTAAAGCCGCATTTGGGGAACGTATTAAACTGGAACAAGGGATACAGGTACAACTGCCTGATAATGCATCATCGCTTTCGGGCACCTATAAAGCAAGGCTAAAGACTACAAAAAACGGTACAAAAAAACTTGCGGCAGACCTTGAGATCCCGTTACCTGATAAAACAAACGTAGAACTTCCGGAAGGAGCCAGTCTGGTTGTAGTGAAGAATACTGTAGTTACAAGCCCCGATCGGGGAAAAGCTACTGTGACTATCCCTAAAAACATTGGAGGAGAAAAATACCGGTTACGCTTTCCTGAAAATTCATTTGACGATTCCCTGCGGCAGTTTGCCCGTACTCCCTTTCTTATCTCTTTCCAGTCCGGATGGTTAAAAATAAACCTTTGTACCGTACATATCTATTACGGTGATGCCAGTGATGAAAAAAAGCTTGAGCAGAGGCGCAGTGAGATAGAACAGTTAACTGCTGCCCTGGCAGAAAAGGCAAAAGGCGAATTCAAGAACGATTCCGAATCTTTCCTGGGGGTTTTGGGAGATTTCAATATCATTGGTAAAGGCCATCCCACTATGGAAGCACTGGAATCCAACGATTTTGTTATCCCGGATGAACTAAAGTCCATTCCAGGTTCGAATGTATCGAGAACCATGGCATATGACCAGATCGCTTTTTGGAAACCATCCCGGGTTACCGAATATGCACGCCTGGATATTAAAGGCGCCAATATATTTGATTTTTATGAACATGTCTTCACACTTGATGACGAAGCTGTATTTCGGGGAGAATCGGATAACGGTTTAAAACCCTCTTCAAAATACAGTACCTGGCGTACCTATAAAATGTCCGATCATTTACCAATGTGGATCGAACTGCGAACTGACTTCAGTGATGAGTACCTTGAAAAAATTAAATCGACTGATGTATCTTAACCTTTTCCTATGCTAATTCTAGCAAATCACAAGAAAAAAGCCCACTCTGTTAAAGTGGGCCTTACATTACATCAATCTAACAATCTACGGTTCTTATCTTTTCAGAAATTTTTTAGAACCTATAACAGTGGAACCATCCATAATACTTAGCTGATAAACACCAGATCTAAGTGAGCTAATATTTATTGTATCTTCAACAAGTAGTAAGTTATTCTGCGAAATTGTACGTCCTAACATATCCGTAATTGCTATTGTATAATCTGCCAGATCAAGTCCGTTGACCGCAACACTCAACCTGTCTGTAGCAGGATTGGGATAGATAGCAAAACTTGTTACATCAAAATCATCCACTCCAAGAGGCGCAGAAGGTAATTCTAATAATGCTCCACCTAAAGGACTTGCTGCAAACAACCCGAAAGCAGGCCCATTAGAATTTTGAGAAGGATCTAAAAACCCTGAAGCTACAACAACAAGCGCCGCGCCATCCAGCGTAAGAGTTGCTAAAGGAGCCGAAAAAGCAGCAACTCCTGTTGCCCCGGTTTCATCTCGTATTTCCAGTACATAATCAGCGGTAGGTAATTCTAAATATCCCTGGTATTCTGTATATGAAATGTCATCTACAATAGTACCTGCTCCAACACCAGTTTCAACAACATCTACCGTAGGAGCATCTGTTGAACCATGATGTACCAGTACATCTACATTTGCAGGGTCTGAAGCTGCTTCACGCCCCATCGCATAGATCTGAAGGCCAAGCGGTGGTGCTGGATCATATCCTGTTCCACTTACAATACCGTCTGCTATCACAATATAGGTTTCGTTTTCTGTTAATGTAACAGGCACTGTTAATAGTGCATCAGCAACACTGGCACTATTTCCCGGGGCAATAGACAATTCTATTTCAACACCGGCCGGAAGGTCAAGAAAAGCGGTAGCAGTACGAAAAGCAAAATTGTCTATCGCATTTGCTGCGTCCACATAAACATCTACTTCTGCTGCAGCTGCATCTGCAGAGTTGTGTATCACTTGTACACGTGCGGTTTGAGAAACTGCAGTAGCCGAGATCAAAGCTACTGCAAAAATTTGTAATAAGTTTTTCATAGCGTTATGTTTTAAAGTTTGTCAAATATATGCAAAAAAAATATTTTGTTTAATCTTTTTTAAAAAAAGTTTAACAAAATATTATAAATAGCTGTTAATCAGTTAAATGAATTGTAGTGAAAATCTTACTTTAAGTGAGTTTTAGTCTAAAACCGGGAATTTTGAGTTTTCGGAATTATGTATACTAAAGAGGCTGGCTAAAGAATCTTATCCAATCTAAAAAGGAAAGAGTCCTCTTTATTTTCTAATATGAAGTAATTTCCAAGAGTACTTAAACACAATGTAATACAGACCCGTACTACATCATAAAAATTTAATAAGCTTAGTAAAAATGTAGTTAAGCAACTACGGGGATGCCTGCTTCCTTAATAGCTCTAAATCCTCCCGCAACATCCACTACATTATGGATACCACGACTCTTTAGAATTGAAACTGCAATTACGGAGCGATATCCTCCCAAACAATGCACAAAGAAGGTCTTGTCCTGGGGAAAGGCATCTAAATGATCATTTATAAAGCTTAGAGGAGTGTGCACTGCTTCGGGAATATGGGCTTCCTTAAATTCACCATCGTTACGAACATCAAAAACGGGAGCATTTTGTTCTACTTTCTGCTTTAGTGTCTCGGCGGAAACAGACTCCATTGTATCGATTTCTTTTCCGGAAGCTGTCCAAGCTTCAACTCCGCCTTCCAGATAACCTAATGTATTATCAAAACCTACCCTGGAAAGCCGAGTAACAGCTTCTTCCTCTTTTCCTGTAGGAGTTACTAATAAAATTGGCTGTTGTACGTCTGCTATCAATGCTCCTACCCAAGGTGCAAAACCACCATGTAACCCAATAAAAATAGAACGGGGAATATGCCCTTTGATAAAATCACTCTGATGGCGTACGTCCAATACAAGAGCACCACTGCTATTTGCTAATTGTTCAAATACTTCGGGAGATAATTTTTGCGTTCCTCGAGAAAGCACCTTATCAATATCATCATAGCCTTCCTTATTCATCTTTACATTCAGAGGAAAATATACCGGGGGTGGTAACAATCCTTCGGTAACCTCTTTAATAAATTCTTCCTTAGACATATCTGCACGCAATGCATAATTCATTTTCTTTTGGTTACCCAAAGTGTCTACGGTTTCTTTCATCATATTCTTACCGCAAGCAGAACCGGCTCCATGGGCAGGATATACAATAACATCATCTGCCAAAGGCATGATTTTGTTACGAAGGCTGTCATACAATATGCCCGCAAGATCCTCCTGAGTGATCTCATCGGCCTTCTGAGCCAGGTCCGGCCTTCCCACATCTCCCAAAAATAGAGTATCACCGCTAAAGATGGCATGGTCATTCCCTTGCTCATCTTTCAACAAATATGTTGTACTTTCCATTGTATGGCCGGGTGTATGAAGAACTACAATCTTTAATTTTCCAATGGTAAACTCTTGTCCGTCCTTAGCAATGGTAGCTTCAAAAGAAGGATTTGCATTAGGGCCGTATATTATAGGGGCTCCTGTTTCTTTGGAGAGTGTTACATGGCCACTTACAAAATCTGCATGAAAATGTGTTTCAAAAATATACTTGATATCTGCGTTGTCACGCTTAGCACGTTCCAGGTAAGGTTTTGTTTCTCTAAGAGGGTCTATGATCGCAGCTTCACCCTCGCTTTCAATATAATAAGCTCCTTGTGCCAGGCATCCAGTATAAATTTGTTCTATATTCATAAATTTTGAATTTTGCACAAAGATAGTAATTGTTAGAATTCAAAAAATTAACCTTTTACAAATGTTGTATCATTTTTCACATAATTTTCACATATCCCGTTTGAAGTTCTTGTATATTTAGCAAAATCAATTTTCCACATAATTATTCCATTATGAAATATCTACTCGTATCACTTCTAACTGTACTTGCAGTTTCATGTAATTCGGCTCAAAACTCTGCATCCAAAACTATTTCAGAGAACCTAAGCCGAACTGATTATGCGAAAACAATTACTGCCGAAGAATTAAAAACACATCTTTATATATTTGCAGATGATGCAATGAAAGGCCGAATGACAGGCCAGAAGGGACAAAAGCTTGCAGCGGAATATCTTCGTAATTTTTATATGGATGAAGGCATTCCTTCTCCAATTGAAGAAAAGAACTATTACCAGAACATTCCTGCCAGTTATTTTGAACGAATGAGTGATCCAAAAGATTCCGAAAATGTAGTGGCTTTTATTAAAGGTTCCGAAAAACCGGATGAAATAATTGTTCTTTCTGCGCATTATGACCACGTAGGGGTAGATGAAGATGGAAACATCTATAATGGTGCCGATGACGACGGAAGTGGTACCGTTGCATTATTAGAGATCGCCGAAGCTTTTCAGCAAGCCGTAAAAGATGGTAACGGCCCAAAGAGATCCATCTTATTTTTGCATGTTACCGGGGAAGAAATAGGTCTCTATGGTTCCAGGTACTATACCGAAAACCCAATCTTTCCATTAAAAAATACGGTTTGCAATTTAAATACGGATATGATTGGAAGGGTAGATCCCGATAAAACAGACAACCCAAATTATATATATCTTATTGGTAGTGACAAGCTAAGTCAGGAATTACACGACCTTTCTGAAGAAGTAAATGAAAAATATATCAACCTGGAACTGGACTATAAATACAATGACGAGAATGACCCCAACCGTTTTTATTACCGAAGCGACCATTACAATTTCGCAAAAAATAACATCCCGGTAATTTTCTACTTTAACGGAACCCACGAAGATTATCATAAGCCTACGGATACCGCGGATAAAATTGAATATGAACTACTTGCAAAAAGAGCACAGCTTATATTTCAAACTGCTTGGGAAGTAGCCAACCGGGAAGGGCGTATCACAGCAGATAAGTTGTAGGTTTTGAAATGGATCTATATAAAAAACCCTCTCTTTATATAAATAAAAGCTTTTAACCCATTTGGAGTAACTATCTTAAGGGGTATAAAGTTTTGGGACCGCTGTTGTATCAAATAAACCATTTCAACAAATTTATACACCCTTTTAGCGAAAACAGCACTCACGAGTATTATTAAATTTACAGTATTTGGAAAACTATACGTTTCTTTGTATTTGCAAAGCAAATAGATGGATTAAATTTCTTTGCAAGTAGAAATATCAATATCTTCTAACTATAAAAATCAAGATCAAATAAATACTCTACATATATTCTATTTGACACTCCCCAAAAAAGATATTTCTTAACTGCAGAAGAATTACCATTAAAGCCTTAATTAGGAATTGGACCATATATAACTAATTGTTATTCAACATCTTTTCTAACATGACATGGAAAAGGTATATATCGAATTAAAAATGAAGCTTTAAAGTGTTAAGGATATCCTATTTCACTACCATTAATGAGAAATATTCTCCTATTTATTCTGTAGAATATGTACTGCTTTCCGGAATAATAGGTTCTGTTGTTGTATTTTTATTATTGTTCTTCTTTCAGCCTTTTGGAATTCATAAACACTCCTTTTACTGGAGGCTTTTCCTTTCATTAATTTATTCCACCATACCATTTCTTCTCTACTTTGTTTTCTTCCTTTTATTTAGAAAAAGAATTAAAAGAGGTATCTTCTTCTGGAGCTTAAGAGATGAGTTCTTATATTTTCTTCTCAATTTCTTCATTGCCGGAATTCTGGTTTATGGCTATTCATACCTTATTATGAATGTCCTGTTTCCTTATGAATTTACCATGGCCGAGAACTTCTTTCTAAAATCAATATACTATAGCTCTGTTATCGGATTTATTATTTATCTACTCTCCAAAACACTGGATTTCTTTGCATATTTTTATATAACTGCGGACAATAGCGCCATAACATCGAGAAGTAGTTCTAAAAAAATGTTACGTTTTTTTTCAAATAGTAACAATGTTTTTAAATTCTACAGTTCTGAGATCTTGCTGATCGAATCTTCATTGAACAACACAATTGTTTACCTGTCAAACGATCTCCGTATAGATAAAGTCCTTATTAAAAATGTTTCTTTAAAGGAAATTGAAAAAAAATATCCTTTTCCTAAATTCTCACTATTAAGGTGCCATAGATCTTTTTTAGTGAATTTTAATTATATAAAATTTATGAGAGGAAATTCCCGAACAACCATATTAAAATTAAAAGGAGGTCTTATAATTCCTGTCTCTCGTAAAAGGATTGGCCTATTAAAAAAGTTGCTTCAGAAGTAAAAAGGTGAATTTCTTTTTTTCAGTTATTTTTTCATCCACAGATATACCTCCGGATTAAATTTTCTTCAATTTTCAACGAATTTATATACCCCTTTAGCGAAAACACAATTTCAATATACCATCTAGGTATATTCGCCCTGGCATATACTTAATTCCTTTGGATAATAGCCGGAACACAGTTCCAGTACAAGAAAAGAAACCTGATGCTTCAAATTGGTTTGAGTTTTCTTCAAAAGAATACAAAAGGCACACATCAGGCTTAAAGAGAATGTTACAATGTTGCATTTGTACAATTTGTCTATTATCAATAAGAGGCTTTCTCCTATTTATTCCGCCAAACATATACTGCTTTCCGGAATAGCAGCCTCTATCGTTGTGTTTTTACTGTTGTTCTTCTTTCAGCCTTTTAGGATCTATGAACACTCTTTTCTTTGGAGGCTCTTCCTCTCTTTTATATATTCCACAATACCGTTTCTTTTATATCTTTTATTTTACCTATTGTATAGAAGAAGAATAAGAAAAGGGCTTTTTTATTGGAGCCTGAGAGAAGAGTTTTTTTATTTCTTCATTAATTCTTTCATCGGTGGATTTTTGGTGTATGGCTATTCATACCTTATTATGAATGTCCTGTTTCCTTATGAATTTTTAATGCCAAAGAATTTTCTTTTGAAATCAATTTACTACAGCTTATTGTTTGGCCTTATCATCTATTTTTTCACCAAAACTTATAGTTTCCTTACTTATTTTTATGTTACTACAAATAACGATTCCTTTAAAATTGAAAGCAACTCTGGTAAGACATTACTCTTTAATTCAAATAATGATGTTTATAAATTTAACTGTTCGGATATTATATTAATACAATCTTCTTTAAATGATACGGTTATTTATCACACCAATAATAAAAAAATACTTACTACACTTTTAAAGAATACTTCTTTAAAACAAATTGAAGAAAAATACCCTTTTCCTCAATACTCGTTAATAAGGTGCCATAAATCTTTCTTAGTGAATTTTAATCATATATTATTCACCAGAGGAAATTCCAAGACCACCATTTTAAAATTAAAAGGCGGTTTTGTAGTTCCTGTTTCACGTAACAAAATCAAATTTTTAAAAGATCTGCTTCAGAAATGAAAAAAAAGTTCCCATTCATCCTTCTATTTTCCCGTTCATAAAAAACGCATTGATTGCCTTGGTTTATACCAATACATTTGATTTCAATAAAATAGTTATTAGATGAAACGTGAAATGATCAGGCAAAGCAATTTTAAATCTTCCGCATCCGGGGACGAGCAAATGGTCTATAAAAATATAAGCGGATTTGATATCCTGAACATAATAATATGGGAATTTGATCTGGATTCGAAAGACTTCACATTATTGTCTCAAGACTTTGGATTTGAAAAGGCAGGCCGGATAAATTACAAGAAATTCACAAAAGCTATAAAGCCTTGTTACAGAAATTATTACTTCAATTTCTTTACAGAATTTCAGCATTTCATCAAAAATGACAAAACAGAAAATAGGGATTCGTATTCCTTACAGGCCATTATACCCATGATCTTACACTATAAGGGATACTATCTATTTTCCCTGTATGCAGTCCCGGCTTTTAAAGGAGGAAGATTAAGCCAGTGGTATTTTATAGCGCTTCCCCTTAAAAAATATAATAATGAAAACCTGTCTGTACAGGTTCATAATAATTTTCAAAAAAATGGCACAGTTACTTCTCAAATTAAAAAAAAAGTAGCATCCCCTAAGCCATTGACAGAAAAGCAATACAACATTTTCAGGCTCTTATTACAAGGGTTTTCATCATATGAGATTGCAGAAATACTTAACAAGAAAAGGAACAACGTTTTAAAATACTATTCGCGTATCAATGACAAACTATCATCCTTTTTCGATATAAATTTTGCAACCGTAAAAGATGCTGTCGAATACTACAAAAAATCATTTTGATTATGCATTTCGGCGAATTTATATGTCTCATAGCGAAAATGAATTTTGTGTATACCACCTAGGTACACTCGATGAAAAACATATTTTGTCCTTTTGCGTCAAAATATAAAAAGTAATAACAAATCTACATCAAGCCCCAACCCCTATCCCCCGGCCTATTTGTTAATCATTCAAATAAATTGACCAGGTCTTTATAATGCCTGGATTTTGACTAATGCTAAATAAAATAAACTTTAAAAAACAAATTATGAAAAGACTTTTTACCCTTATGATTTTTGGTTTAATGGGAATTATTGCTGCTGCCCAGGTAGGAATAGGAACTCCTCTTCCAAATGCATCTTCACAACTGGATGTTGTGGCTAGCGACAAGGGTGTTTTAATAACCAGAGTCGCACTTACCGGTAGTATGGATATTTCTACCATTGCCAATGGCAACGTAGTAAGCTTATTGGTTTACAACACTGCCACTGTAGCCGATGTAACACCCGGATACCACTATTGGGATGGGGCCAAATGGGTCCGTTTAGCCATTACAGATGATATTACAACTTTTGAAACTGTAACTACTTTAGCAGACAATGGGGACGGTAGCTTTACCTATGTTAGTGAAAACGGCACAATAACAGTCATCGATATTCCGGCAAATGAAACTGTTACCAATCTGGTGGATAATGGAGATGGAACCATCTCATATACCAATGAAACCGGAGCAGTACAGATCATTGACATAGGTGCCATAGTAGATACTACCGAAACAGTGACTACACTCACAGACAATGGGGACGGAACCATGACCTATGTAGATGAGGACGGTACTTCCACAGTGATCGACCTGGCAACCATTATAGACAACTTTGAAACACTGACCGTCATTAGTATCGATGCGGCAGCAGGAACTATCTCATATATCGATGAAGATGGAAACACGACCGTTTTGGACGTGGCGGCATTGGTCGATGCCAATGAAACCCTAACAACACTTACTGATAATGGCGACGGGACCATGACCTATGTAGATGAGGACGGTAACACCACAGTGATCGACCTGGCAACCATTATAGACAACTTTGAAACACTGACCGTTATTAGTATCGATGCGGCAGCAGGGACTATCTCCTATGTGGATGAAGATGGAAACACGACCGTGTTGGATGTGGCCGCACTGGTGGACACTACAGAAACTTTAACCACACTTACTGATAATGGCGACGGAACCATGACCTATGTAGATGAGGACGGTAACTCCACAGTGATCGACCTGGCAACCATTATAGACAACTTCGAAACACTGACCGTCATTAGTATCGATGCAGCGGCAGGTACTATTTCTTATATAGATGAGGATGGAAACACGACCGTGTTGGATGTGGCCGCACTGGTGGACACTACAGAAACATTAACTACACTCACAGACAATGGGGATGGCACAATGACCTATGTAGATGAGAACGGTAACTCCACAGTGATCGACCTGGCAACCATCATAGACAATTTTGAAACGCTTACCACTATAAGTATCGATGCAGCAGCAGGTACTATTTCTTATATAGATGAGGATGGAAACACAACTGTTTTAGATGTGGCCGCACTGGTGGACACTACAGAAACATTAACCACACTCACAGACAATGGGGATGGCACAATGACCTATATAGATGAGAACGGTACTTCCACAGTGATCGACCTGGCAACCATCATAGACAATTTTGAAACACTTACCTCTATCAATATCGATGCAGCAGCAGGAACTATCTCATATATCGATGAAGATGGAAACACGACCGTGTTGGACGTGGCAGCATTGGTCGATGCCAATGAAACTCTAACAACGCTTACAGACAATGGGGACGGGACCATGACCTATGTAGATGAGAACGGTAACTCCACAGTGATCGACCTGGCAACCATCATAGACAATTTTGAAACACTTACCTCAATCAGTATCGATGCAGCAGCAGGTACTATCTCATATATCGATGAAGATGGAAACACGACCATTTTGGACGTGGCGGCATTGGTTGATGCCAATGAAACCCTAACAACATTGGTAGACAATGGTGACGGAACAGTTACCTATACTGATGAAAACGGTGTGGCCACAGTGATCGACCTGGCAACCATCATAGATAATTTTGAAACTCTTACCATTTTAGGAATGAATGCCGACGGTATCAACCTGGATTATCAG
>JANQSO010000014.1 GCA_028284005.1 Flavobacteriaceae bacterium
GTTACAGTAAGAGTTACCGTATTGGCTCCTACGTCTGTACAAGTGAAGTCTGTTTTATCAATGCTTGTACTTGCAATTCCACAGGCATCTGTAGACCCACCGTCCACATCAGAAGCAGTAATAGAAGCATTTCCGGCCGCATCGAGTTGTACAGTAATATCCTGGCATACAGCTGTCGGTACTACATTGTCTTCCACGGTAACTGTAGAAGTACAAGTGGATGTATTTCCATTGTTATCTGTTACAGTAAGAGTTACCGTATTGGCTCCTACATCTGCACAAGTAAACACTGTTGGCGTTGCACTCAATGTCACACTACAATTATCTGTAGAACCTCCGTCTATATCGTTTGCTGTGATAGAAACAGTACCGGTAGCATCTAGTTGTACGGTAATATCCTGGCAGAGCGCAACCGGATCTATATTGTCTTCCACGGTTACCGTAGCAGTACAGGTAGAAGTGTTTCCGTTGTTGTCTGTTACGGTAAGAGTTACCGTATTAGCGCCTACATCTGTACAAGTGAAGTCTGTTTTATCAATGCTTGTACTTGCAATTCCACAACTATCAGAAGAACCATTATCTATATCTGCTGCTGTAATGGAAGCATTTCCAGCCGCATCGAGTTGTACGGTGATGTCCTGGCAGAGCGCAACCGGATCTACATTGTCTTCCACGGTTACTGTAGCGGTACAGGTAGAAGTGTTTCCGTTGTTGTCTGTTACTGTGAGGGTTACTAAATTGGCTCCTACATCAACACAGCTAAAGTCTGTAATGTCAAGAGTCTGTGAAGCGATACCACATGCATCGTTGGAACCATTATCTATATCTGCTGCTGTAATCGAAGCATTTCCAGTAGCATCGAGTTGTACGGTGATGTCCTGGCAGAGCGCAACCGGATCTACATTGTCTTCCACAGTAACCGTAGCGTTACAGATAGAAGTGTTTCCGTTGTTGTCTGTCACTGTAAGGGTTACCGTATTGGCTCCTACATCAGCACAGCTAAAGTCTGTAATGTCAAGAGCCTGTGAAGCGATACCACATGCATCGTTGGAACCATTATCTATATCTGCTGCAGCAATGGAAACATTTCCTGCCGCATCGAGTTGCACGGTGATGTCCTGGCAGAGCGCAACAGGATCTACATTGTCTTCCACAGTAACCGTAGCGGTACAGGTAGAAGTGTTTCCATTCACATCGGTCACTGTAAGAGTTACCATATTGGCCCCAACATCAGTACAATCAAATGTATTAGGAGATGCAGCCAATGAAGCAATGCCACAATTATCGGTAGAACCTCCATCCACATCCGTTCCTGTAATAGACACATTTCCTGTTGCATTTAATTGTACAGTGATATCCTGACAGACAGCTGTAGGATCTACATTATCTCCTACAGTTACATTTGCGGAACAAGTACTAACAGAACCAAAAGGATCCAATCCATATAACGTATGTGCTATTGTTCCCACATCAGTGCAATCCATTTCTATTTGTGATAACGGGCTTGCAATTGCATTATCCACTATAAGATTGAAGGTAGCAGTCTCTATAGGTGCTCTTGCACAGATCTCAGCATAATAGACTTTTCCGGCTTCTAAGTTATAAGTGACCGGAGTACCGGGATTATGAATAGAAAAGCCTAAAAAACCAGGCCTGCTTGAGTAAAGTCCACTATTTGTTATAGGTTCTTGATCATAAAGGATCAAGAATATTTCATCACTAATGGTAGATGAAGTCTGCCCTGTGAGATCAAACGTATAAGCACCATCAACCGGCACCGCAAAACGATCTATGGTCACATAATAGCTTGCGCTCGGGAGTTCCAACCAATCCAGCGTACTGGATGTAGTGGTCTCATTGTCATAAGAAGTAGTCTCTAACGCAAGGTCAATTAGTCCATTTGCCGGTACGCCGGTATCCAAATAGGCCGTTCCCAGGTCAGACGGCACAAGAATATCGCCGAGATTAGCTGTGATATCCTGACATTCTACTAAGGATGTGTTGGTTTGCAATTCTACAGCACCTATATCATCGGGTCCAAAAGCATCTCTTGGATTCCCAAGTTGATCAATAAGCTCTGTGGTACTTCCGTTATTAAAAGCCGGACTATTCGCATAAAATAAGTGACTCAACGTCGTGCCACCATTATCAGCTAAAGGAAACAACACAGGATCATTCACTCCTACTATATTTCCATTAGTTCCATCCGTGAGTCCACCCCCGGTTCCAATAAGATTATAACTACTAATTGCTGTGTCTAAATCTGTGTTAGTAATATCACTGGCTAAGCCATTAGCAAGATTACCCGAAATGATTGAATTATGTGCTGTCCAGGTAGTAGTATTGAGAGCACCCTGATGACCTATAGCAGCGCCACTTCCTGTGCTTATATTATCTGTAATTGTAGAATTGGTAATAAGTAGCGTTGTTGAAAAACCAGACCTTGTTCTGGTTTCAATTGCCGACGCGCCACTCGGTGCGGTATTTCCACTTAAGGTTGAATTATTGATAATAATCTCCTGGGTTGTGAACCCATCTGCACCGGAAGCCCAACCTTTTATAGCTTCAGCACCTGTGTTTTCATATACTACAGAATTATTGATAGTAAGAAGACCTGCTTCACTTTCAATAGCAGCTCCATTGCCGGCATTATTATTTCTGAGAGTTACACCATCTAGCGTTAATATTCCTTTAAAAGAGGATATTCCTCCACCATTTGATGATGTACAGGATGCCACTGTAACATTAGTTAGAATCGTATTGCTCCTCCCTAACGTCATGATACCTCCTCCATACGCGCTGTAAGGACTACTCGTTGCTGAATTACCATTTATTATGGATAAATCCGTAATAGTAATGTCGATGCCTCCATAACCATTTAAAAATATTCTAGTGGCATCATTACCATCAATGGTTAACAGGCTTTGGCCCGGACCATTAATAGTATGGTGACCTCCTAATCCTCCAGTGGCACCAAATTGTAACTGCCCTAAAACAGGGTCAAGTGTAATAGTTTGAGGGGTACTAAATACTGTAGGGTCAAAAACGATTGTGTCATGACCCGCTGTGTTATTGCCAGCTACAATTGCTTCTCTAAGAGAGCAGTCACTGTCACAAACACCATCGTTAGTGTCTTCTGTTTTGGTAACTGTAAAAGTGGTTTGTGCTTGTAATTGAAAGGCTGATAAAACAATGCCTAAACATGTTATTACCAGCCGTTTACTAAAATAAAAAAAATAGGTTCTCATGGGTAGTATATTTTTAAGGTTTGTTAGAGAATCGGGGTTTATTGATTTTGCTAATACATCTTGAACCAATACTTTTAAAATCATATGAGTATTATGTAATGCCGGTTCAAGTAGAGCAATTATTCTTGTTAAGAATTTGTTTGGAATCATTTTTGGGTTCGCTATGGGTGGTTAACTACTTATTCCTAAATGGATGATATTCAATAGTAGTATTCCAATTACAATCCCAACGAAGAACGTTTTTTTCATAATAAATCGGGGGGTTTTTAGTTTTTATGAGTTTTGTGTTCTTATAACAGTGCGAATATATTTAGCAGAAGTTTCGCTTAAAGAATTTTAGCAGTGGACAAGTGATAGACTTACCCCAGACAAGTAGTGGACAAAATTAATTGGTTGCTTAATGAGGTCGCATGTTTAAAGAGTTATTTGCTGTCTTCAAAAAGATTGAAGAAAATTATCCAAATCCTCCTCATGGTCAAGATTAAGCTTCTTACGAAGTCGGTATCGGCTCTTTTTAACGGAAGATGGTTCTATATTCTGCAGTATGGCAATTTCTTTATTCTCTATATTCATTCGAATAAGAGAGCACAGACGTATTTCAGTTTTAGTGAGGTCCGGGTATCGCTTTGTTAATTTCTCATAAAATGCCCTGCTTAACATTTCTACCCGATTATGAAAATCATACGAACTATCATCCACCCAGATCTTATTTTTAATTTCTTTCTCCAACTCATCCAATTTTTTTGCCCTTACTCTTCCAGTGGCAGCCTTCATTTTTTCAAGTTTTTCGGCTAAGACCTTGGCCCATTTCTGGTTCTGTGAAATATTGAAAGCAAAATCGACAAGATCCTTCTTTTTATACTCAATTTCCTTATTGAGCATGTCATTTTCCATTTCGGCAAGAGCCCTTTTATTTCTGGCGATCTCAGCTTCTTGTTTGTTCTTTCTGTTGTTGAAATAATAAAAAGCCCCGGCTCCTAATAAAACTAAAGCAATTATAAACATCCATTGAAATTGAACCTTGTTTTTAGTATCGAGCAGATCAATTTCAGCATTTTGACTTCTTATGGTAGCATCCCTTTTTTCGGATTCATATAAAGTTTGATAATATGATAATGCTTGTGCCTTTTGAACACTTCTAATTGAATCCTGGATTTTATCAAATTCCTTGTAATGATAAAATGCTTCTTTCGAGTTTCCCAGAGCTTCATTTACACGAAAAAGAAGTTCATGACCCACAAGTATATCTTCAAAGTTTTTGGTCGGTAATTTATTTTCCAAAAATTCCGTTCCTTTACTTAAAGCATTATTCAAATCATCATTGGCTAAGTAATAATTTGCCAGCCCCAATAGATACATATCTTTAAAAACACCTGTAGTATTTCGTTCAGGAGTTTTTTGAATTTCATTTAAGATAACTCTTGCCTTATGCAAGCTATCGGCCTTAGAGTATGCTTCTAAGAGTCTATTTAAAAGGCGTGGTTCGTATAGGTCTACAAATTCAATGGACTCCCGAGTATAATTAAGTGCTTTATTGAGGTTTTCGATTCGTCCTGAAATATTACCCGTTTTATAATTGTCAATTGCTGCATTATATAAAGCTGAGATCAATGCGGGATAGTATTTACTGTGAGCTGCCATTTTGATAACCTCATTTCTCTCCTCTTCAGCTTCTTTAAAAAACCCGATCTGGCTATACAAATTGGCACGGGAATTCTGAGTTAGAATGAGTCGGGTGGTATCTTTTATAGCTAAATAAATATCTTCTGCTTCCTGTAAAAGAATAGATGCTTCTGTAAAAAAACCAAGCCTGGCATAAGCATCAGATCTGTATTCTTTAGCCGCGCCATAAGTAATTGAATCTCCTGCCATAAGAGCATACTCTTCGGATATTTTATAAACCTCTATGGATTCATCAATTTTGCCAGAATAATAATGGCTGTCCGCACCATTCAAGTAGAGATTCGCCAAAATCTCGTTGTCTTTAGGTAGTTTCCGGCTTGTTATAAAATCATTAAATAGAATCATTGCTTCATTTGGCCTTCCAACTCTATTTGACAAATAAAAAATAAGATTGGAAGTGTTTTTTGCCGCAATTTCCGGGTTATCCATTTCAATAGCTAAGTCGATTGTGGTACGAACAATAGAATCATACTTAAATTCTTTCTTGTTTTGAACAAGAGTGGAAAGACTATCTAGTAGTTTAAGACGTTCTTTATTTTCAGCTTGACGAATCTCAATCTTAAGGGCAGCAACAGATTTTTCCAAATCTGTTTTTTGGGAATATAGAGATGAGATCATTCCGAAGAACAAAAGAAGGGATATAGTACGCATCACTAAATAGGTCGTTATATTCAAAGGTATACAAAATGTATTTTTTCCTTTTACCGTATTCTTAAAAAGATGAGGTTAACCTTTGGACAAGCAATGGACAAAATCAACAAATTGCACTATAAGTCCATATATTTAGTGGGTATTCGTTGTTTTCAAAATGATTGAAGAAAATCATCCAAATCCTCTTCATGTTCAAGATTTAGCTTTTTACGAAGTCGGTATCGGCTCTTCCGTACTGAGGAGGGGTCTATATTTTGAAGTACAGCAATTTCTTTATTTTCTACGCTCATCCGTATAAGAGAGCACAAACGTATCTCAGTTTTAGTGAGGTTTGGGAACTGCTTAGTTAATTTCTCATAGAATGCCCTGCTTAACATTTCTACTCGTTTATGAAAATCATACGAGCTATCATCTACCCATATTTTATTCTTAATTTCATTTTCTAATTCATTCAATTTATTTGCCCTGACTCTTCCGGTGGTAATCTTTACTTTTTCAAGTTTTTCAGCTAAGACCTTGGCCCATTCCTGATTCTGCGAAATATTGAAGGCAAAATCTACAAGATCTTTCTTTTTATACTCAATTTCTTTATTGAGCATGTCATTTTTCATTTCGGCAAGAGCTCTTTTGCTTCTGGCAATCTCCGCCTCTTGTTTGTTCTTTCTATTATTGCAATAATAAAAAGCTCCTGCTCCTAAAAACGACAACGCTATTAGAAACATCCAGTGAAATTGAACCTTATTTTTTGTTTCCAAAATTTCCACTTGAGATTCTGCAAGTTCTTTCTCTTTAACTAACAATAGACTGTCTCTTGATTTTTCCTTACGGAATTCATAGGTAAGCTTTAATTCTTGAATTTTTTTGACATTTTCTTTATTAAATATGGAGTCTGAATAGATTTTATGAAGGTTGGAGCTAGTATATGCTTCCTTATAATCACCTAAGGCTTCATAAATTTCACTTTTTTGAAGATACCCATTGACTATCCATTGTTTATACTCCCATTGTAAAGCCAATTCTAAAGCTCTTTTATTAAACTTTAAAGCATTTTTATAATCTCCAGATTTTTTATATGCTCTAGCCAGATGATGCAAGTAATATATCTGGAATACCGTATTTTCTCTTTTTTCAACATAGGCCAAAGATTCTTTAAATAGATCAATGCTCTTTTTATACTGTTTTTGTTTCAAGTAAAAAGCAGCTATCTGCCCCTTAATGCTATTTAAACCATCCTCATTATTAACTTTTAAAAAATACTGTTTAGATTTTTCAAAATAAAAAATGGCAGAATCCGGGGCATTTATCGTGCTAAAATAATTTCCCAAACTTCTATAATTGTCTCCTAAAGGTTTCTCCTGATCAAATTTTTTGTTTATATATATAGCTTTTTTTAAGCTGTTATAATTTTCTTTTAAATTACCTTGAAACTTGTATAGCACAGCCATATTATGATATAAATTGGCTATCCTCACCGAATCATTAACCAATTCAAATTGTTCTTTTGCTTTTATATAGGCCGTCATAGCTTCCGGATAGCGCCCTTTATCTGTTAAAAGTGCTGCTAAATACTGATATACTCTCCCTAACAGCTTGTTATTTATTGGAACTTCCTCAATTAGTATGGATTCTGATTCATTTAGGTATTGCTCAGATTGAAAGCTATTTGTACTCCAAAGATGAGCGGCCAATTCAAATAAAATACGAGCTTTAGTAGTATCTGCAGTTGTTACGTTTAGTTCATTCTCAAGACGCACAAGTGTTGTATCAACAGGTTTTTCCAAATCTGCTTTTTGAGAAAATGAAGATGAAATTATCCCAAGAAGAAAAAAAAGAAGGGCTATGCAACGCATCACTAAACAGTTTGTTATGTTCAAAGGTATCAAAAGGCACATCGTTTCTTTTTAAGAATACCTTGGACAAGTGGTAGACAAAATCAATAGATTTCTTCATAAAACCATATATATAAAGGGCTGCCGTTGTTTTTAAAAAACTTCACCTGAATGGTCGGATAGCAAGAACATTTCATTCATTACAGTGGAAAACAGACGGATTTAAAGAAGGCCTTTATTTTATAAGCACTATAACTAAAGGTTCAAGGGCCATTCAAAAAATTTTATTAAAAAATAGAAACAGAATTGATTCGCATGTTGTATTTTATAGTAGAATAATGTTCAATCTCCACAATATTTGCTTATTTTTACAATCTGGCTATCAGAAAAGAAAAATGTATTATAAAAAACAGATTGGTAAAAATGTAATAACATTATTGCTCTTTGCAGCTTTGATGTTACCTACTGCTATTCAGTTTTTTGATATGTTCGAAGATCACGAACATATCGCTTGTACCGAAAAGACTACACACATCCATAAATCCATTGCCAGCTGTGATGTATGTGATTTTCATCTGGTATCTTTCAACTATGATGTTTTCAAATATCCTGATTTATTATTACCTAATATCCCTATAAAGGTTGATGCAAACTTTGCTTCCCTTCAGTTTCATTCTTTTAAAATAACAAATACACAACTACGCGCACCTCCTGTTTTTTCTTAGTAAACAAATAGTAATTTATTATGTTAATTAAGAATTTATATGCGCCCTTACGCACTATTGATACTGCTATTGTGCAGTACTATATCTATATCACAAAATTGTAGCAATACACTTTCCGGTACGGTAACGGACCTTCACGACGGTTCATTCCTTATTGGAGCAACTATTATTGTCGCAGGTACTGAGCAAGCTGTCCAGACAGATTTTGATGGAAAATTCACCATTTCAAATTTATGCAATGACACCTATTCCATACAGGTATCACACCCATATTGTTTGACTAAAGGTTTTAAGGTCAAAATATCGGGTAACACCGTCAAAAACTTTAAACTGGAGCATCATTTGGAGGAGCTTAATCAGGTAACTGTTGAAGGAAAGGCCTATGGTAACAAATCCAAATCAATACTTGAAAACACTATCTCGAAAGATGAATTGGAACGTTATAGTAGTGGCTCTCTTGGTGATGCCCTAAACAGTTTGAGTGGTGTTTCTTCACTAAATACAGGTAACACTGTTATAAAACCATTGATCAATGGCCTTCATAGCAGTCGTGTTGTTATTATAAATAATGGTGTTCGAATGGAAGACCAGGAATGGGGAGCAGAACATGCCCCTAACGTTGATATAAATTCGGTTGGCAACCTAACTTTAATAAAAGGTGCCAGCGCATTACAATACAGTGGCGATGCCGTGGGTGGCGTAATTGTTGCCGAAGCTTCAAAAGTTCCGGTAAAAGATAGCCTCTATGGCAAGAGCTTACTTACAGCGGCAACTAATGGGCGCGGTTCTTCCTTCACGTCTCAATTGACCAAAAGTTATCAAAGCGGATGGTATGCAACTGTTCAAGGAACATTGAAACGCTTTGGCGATTTTGAAGCATCGGATTATGTCTTGAGTAATACAGGTATTTTTGAACGCAACGCTTCTTTGCAAGTAGGCCTTAACCGCTTTAACTATGGTATAGAGGCATATTATTCACTCTTTAAAAATGAAATAGGAATATTAAGAGCTTCCCACTTGGGTGGTGCCGAAGATCAGGTTCGAGCTATAAATAGTGACAGGCCATTAATTATCAACGATTTCACATATAAGATCAATGCGCCCAAACAAGATGTAACCCATCATTTGGCAAGAGTAAAAGCTTTCAAAAAATTTGACAGTTTTGGAAAATTGAGCCTGCAATATGATTTTCAAAGGAACAATAGGTTAGAATTTGATATCAGGCGCGGTGAAGACAGAGATAACGCTTCGTTGGATCTGCAGCTGGATACACACACCCTTTTGCTGGATTTGGACTCACAGTTGACAGACGTAATACGTCTGAAAACAGGTGTAATGTCAAGATATCAGAATAACTTCGCGGACCCAAATACCGGAGTGCGTAGATTGATACCAGATTATGACAAATACGACCTGGGGATATACGCCTTAGCAGATTACCGATTAAATGACCAATGGCTTCTTGAAGCAGGAGGCCGTTTTGATTATACATATATGGATGTTTTTAAGTTTTATAGAACCTCCTTTTGGGAATCACGTAATTATGATGAACTGTTTCCGGACATAGTGGTCGAAGAACTCGATAATCAGATTTTGACCAATCCACAACTGAATTTCTATAACACTTCGGCAACTTTAGGTGCTACGTATTCCTTTAGCGATAACTATAAAATGTTTTTCAACTATTCAATGGCTTCGCGTGCACCAAACCCTTCTGAACTTTTCAGTGAAGGTTTGCACCATTCAGCTTCTCGAATAGAACTGGGTGATTTGCGTTTTAATCCGGAAGTTGGGCATAAGGTTTCATTAACATTTCAGCGTGATAATGATACCTTCAGTTTTTCTGTAAACCCTTATTTCAATACAATTTCGGACTTTATCATTATTGAGCCTATAGAGATTCAGCAAACCATAAGAGGTAATTTTCAAGTTTGGGAATACAGACAAACCAACGCGCAATTATTAGGTATAGATGTGGATGCATCGTATAATTTTGTTAAAAACCTACACTATAACCATCAGTTTTCTTTAGTTAAAGGCTATGACGAAACCAGAGATGAGCCATTGATAAATATGCCTCCTGTAAATACGAAGAATGAAATAGTCTATCAAAATCCGGAATTCAATAATATTCGCCTGGCATTACAGAGCGAGTATGTCTTCCAACAAAATGAATATCCCAATAACAATTTCCAAGTATTCATTCCTGAAACGGAAACAATCGAGATTGTGGATGTAAGCACACCACCCGATGCTTACCATTTGTTGAATTTTGATTCCAGCATCGATTTTAAAACCAACAAAAAATCAACACTTACCGTAGGATTTGCAATTACTAATTTATTGGATACTTCCTATCGGAATTACCTAAACCGTCTGCGCTATTATGCAGATGATCTAGGTAGAAACTTTTTAATAAATCTCAAAATCAATTATTAATTTTTTAAATCAAAACAAAATGAAAAAAATGAAATTTTTAAGTGCCATATTACTCGCAACTTTAATATTTACAGCTTGCTCAAATGATGATGACACTCCTGATCCGGTAAACGAAGAAGAAGTGATCACTACAATGACAATTACTTTAGAGCCGCAAGGAAGTACAGGAACAACGATTACTTTGCGAACCCGGGATTTAGATGGTGACGGGCCAAATGCACCGGTAATTGAGGTTTCAGGAAAATTGGCGGCTGGAGTTGTCTATGACGGTAGCATTGTTCTGCTTAACGAAACCGAAAGTCCTGCAGAAAACATTACCGAAGAAGTGGAAGAGGAAGACGACGAACATCAGTTTTTCTATACTATCGGAGGTGGATTGGATGTAACTACTGCCTATGCAAATTTTGATGGTGATGGTAACCCATTAGGAACCAAATTCACTTTGACTGCAGGAGCAGCAAGCTCTGGAACACTAACATTCACTTTACGCCACGAACCTACTAAACCAAATACTGGTCTTGGCGATGCAGGTGGTGAAACAGATATAGCCGCCACATTTGATGTTGAAATAGAATAGAGTTAGCCAATACTTTGTTCCTAAATGATACTCTTTGGGATAATTGTCTTGAAGAGTATCTCTTCTAAGTTTATAATTTATATGCCCAGATTAAATTGGAAATATATCATCTCATTCTTTTTCCTGATAAGCTTTGTCTTACTCAGGATAATGAACTTGCATATTATTTCTCATTTAGACTCCAATATAGATTTCCAGCATTGTGAAAATTGTGTGCTGATAGCTCAGGCTTATCAGACTGTTCCTTTAAATTTTGGTACATCATCTCCCAATTTTTCTTCTGAAAATAACTTAGATTTTAAAAACAGTCCAAGTACTGTACTTTATACACCTCCCTACAAAAAAGCATTTCTTTCAGACTATTTCTTCAACAAGCCTCCTCCTCTTTCACAATGGGATAGACTCTTTTTATAATGCTATTTCCAACATAGCTGGCAAATAACACTTTGTGAAATAGTATTTGTCCTGAAAAATACTATGTCTAATTGTCAAGCCGTAAGAGTAAATCCCGGTTGACCAAGCAAATAATACACAATCAAGACATTAAAAAGATAGTTGCTTTGAAGTGATTCTTATCCGCTATCTGGACTTCATAGTAAAATATATTTGAAGGTTGAATACTTGTTCTGGGGTCGTAAAGGAGTTTTTTTAAACTTCTACAGCCCGGATAGATAATCTTATAGAAAAACAAAACTTAATGTACTCAAAATGATAACAACAAATAATTTGACCAAGATGTATGGTGACTTTACCGCACTGAACAACTTTACCTTAACAATAGGGCAAGGTGCAATTTATTGCCTCCTTGGCGCCAATGGAGCCGGAAAGACCACGACGATCAATCTATTGCTCAATTTTATCTCCCCAACTTCCGGTACAGCAAGCATCAATGGATTGGATGTAGTAAAAAACCCAATAAAGACCAAAGCCTTTTTAACCTATATACCCGAGAATTTAATGCTCTATTCCAGCTTGACAGCAGTCGAAAATCTCGATTATTTCTCAGGAATTGCCGGAAAAAAACTGACTGTTTCCAGTCTAAAAGGCTTTTTAGAAGAGGCAGGATTGCAAACAGATGCTTTTGATAAACGCATTGGAGCATTTTCAAAAGGAATGCGCCAAAAGGTTGGGATTGCCATTGCACTGGCCAAAGACACCAAAGTCCTGCTACTTGACGAACCCACCTCCGGCCTCGATCCCAAAGCGAGCAACGAATTTGGATTGCTTTTACAAAAATTAAAAGAAAAGGGTGTAGCTACATTGATGGCCACACATGACCTCTTTCGTGCCAAAGAAGTAGCAACCCATATTGGCATCATGAAAGACGGAACTCTACGGCAACAATTTGTGGCCAATGACATATCCCTTTCTAAACTGGAAAAGGAGTATCTCAATACAATGGACTATAAAGAATTAGTATTATGACCACAAGAACATTCATTAAGGAATCCAAAGAAATGATGCGTGACGGCCGCATACGCATAGCTTTTATTATAGTCATTCTTTTATTAGGCGCTGCAGTGTGGATTAGCATGCGGCAATACCAAAATGTGAACGCCCGGTATGAAGCTGCTAAAGCAGCCGAACGTGAGGTTTGGGACAATCAGGGCAAAAAAAATCCACATTCCGCAGCGCATTATGGAACTTATGCCTTTAAACCCAAATACCCTCTTTCGTTAGTTGACCAAGGTGTGGATAAATATACGGGTACTTCCATCTTTTTGGAGGCCCATAATCGCAACGAGGCACAATTTAGTGCAGCGGCCGACCAAACCGGACTGGCTCGTTTTGGAGATTTGACTCCGGATTTTGTCTTGCTTTTTATGATTCCATTGCTAATCATACTTTTGGGGTACAATAGTTTTACCAAAGAACGTGAAATGGGCACCTTGACGCTGCTCAAAAGCCAGGGTATTTCCTATTGGAAATGGATCTGGGGAAAATGGACAGCACTTTTTTTGCCAATTTTATTGATTACGTCTGTCTTGTTCCTGGTAGCAAGTATCGTACTATCCAACTTACAGGATTTTGGGGTATTTAAATGGGAATCATTATTTGCATTGTTTGCAATATATATAGTTTACTATATCATCATTAGCAACTTGGTACTGTTGATTTCTGCCAAGGCCAAAAAATCGGGTATTTCCCTCGTAATATCACTCTGTGTATGGATCATTGCCTGCTTAGCTGCACCAAAAGTAGCTTCCAACTTTGCCGAGGACCGATATCCCTTCCCCACAAGGCAAGAATTTGCAGCCAGTGTCTTGAAGGACAAAAAAGCCGGGCTTGACGGCCATAATCCCTGGAGCAAGGAATCCAAGCTTCTGGAGAAAAAAGTGTTGGAAGAATACGGTGTGGACAGTCTGCATCAGCTACCCTTTAACTTTGATGGCTATAGAATGCAAAAAGGTGAAGAACACGAAGCCGAAATCTATTTAAAGCACTACAATCATCTCAAGGATCAATATATACAACAGTCCAAAGTATATAGAAATTTGGCGTTTCTCTCCCCCTATCTGCCCACTCGGTTTTTAAGTATGGCAGTTGCCCAGACCGATTATGCCACACATTGGGATTTTGCAGATGCCGCGGAGGACTATCGAATTGCCACACAAAAGTTTCTAAACAACAATTTTGCTCAAAACTCCGAATACGGTAATTGGTCCTATCAAGCGGATGCAGCCTTCTATAAACAGTTACCCAATTTTGAATATGATCCGCCGGAACTAAATGTGATTTTGAATCGAAATAGTTCAAACCTTATGGTTATGGGGGTTTGGCTATTGGGGTCTTTCGGATTGCTCTTTTTCATTCCTAAAAATTTATAAGTATGTTCAGTTACAATTTTAAATATGAATTAAAGCTGTTGTTCCGAAGTAGGTGGATACAGCTTTTGAGTTTGATATTATTACTTCTCTTTGGTTTTTCGACCTTTAACGGAAAACAAAAAGTAGAAAAGCGTAAAAGTGTCATAGCAATGGCACACGATGAAGTACGGGAAAACGATACCAAAATGCTAAAACTACTCGACTCTTTACAGCGTGGAATGGAAGTAAGCGCCTCTCCCTGGACCCTCCCAACACGCCCAATGGCTGTAGGAAACTATTATCCCAGGGTGGCTGCCATGGAACCTCAACCAATGGCATTTGTGTCGACGGGCCAGGCAGACCTTTTTACCCATTTTGTGAAACCAACTGCAACAGCTAATGATTTTGCAATGAATTTTACTGAAATGACAAGTCCTGTGCAATTATTGTTCGGTAGCTTTGACCTGGCATTCGTTATCGTTTATTTATTGCCACTATTGATCATTGCTTTTTCCTACAATGTGCTTTCCGCCGAGAAAGAAAGCGGGACACTTCGCTTACTAGCTGCACAACCTATTAGTATTCCTAATTGGGTATTGCAAAAACTGGGGTTGCGTTTCTTCTGGATGGCGGTTTTGGTCATTGTAGCCTTAACGATTGTATTGCTTATCATGGGCATAGACATCCTGGCGGAAGGGAAACTTTATTTAGTGTTACTTGCCATGGTGTTAGGATATATGCTTTTTTGGTTTGTCCTTGCCTTTTTGGTTAACCTTTGGATAGGAAGTTCGGCTAAAAATGCAGTGGCCATGCTCGGGCTTTGGGTATTATTTGTACTTATGGTTCCTTCTGTATTGAACCAATTGGGAAATACCATTTATCCTATGCCATCTCGTACCCTTATGATCAATGAGATGCGTGAATTGAAAGCGGAAGTCACCAAAAAACAGGACGAAATCCTTGATAATTATCTACGTGACCATCCGGAGTATGCAATTAACGATACCACCCAGAAACGCTCTTTTTGGCACAGGTACATGGCATCCCAACACTTGATAAAGCGAGAATTGGAACCCGTTGTTAATACTTACGAGGAACAATTAAAAAAGCAACAACGTTTAGTTGGACGTCTTAAATGGGTATCCCCTGCATTAACAATGCAAGAGTCTTTAAACAAGTTAGCTGGCACATCTACGTCAGATTATGAGAGTTTTAGAGCACAAGTAGTAACCTTTGCAGAAACCTGGCGCGAACATTTTATGCCTTTTTTATATAACAATCAAGAGTTTTCATCGCAAGATTATTCAAATCTACCCAAGTTTCAATTAACGCAACAGTCATTTTCTCCAGCAGTTGCGTTCTGGCCTCTCTTATTAATTTCTTTAGGGTTGTTAAGCCTTGGGTTATTACTATCAAAAAAGGGGCATCAAAAATTCAATTTAATAAGTTCTTAAAATGAAACGAATTATTGGATTACTTTTGATATTGATATCAGGCGCATTATGGAGCCAGAATGATGATACCGGTAATTTTCCTCCTCCTGACTATCCTGTTGAGATACAGGTAAAGAAAGCCAGTGGAAAAATAACTCTTGACGGCATACCGAATGAACCCAGTTGGGAAGCTGTAGAGGTCATCGATGATTTTTTCAGGAGAGAACCCAGGCAAGGAGGTGATATCAAATACAAAACTCAGGTTCGTTTCCTCTACGACGATAAGAATTTGTATGTCGCGGCCCATTGTATAGATTCATTGGGGTTAAAAGGTATACGAATACAAGACTTGCGAAGAGATTTTAGCTGGGGAGAAAATGATATTTTCGGAATTGCTTTAGACCCTCAAAGTCTAAAACAATATGCGCAGGGATTTCAAACCACACCATATGGGAATCAGCGTGATTTTCAGAATTTTAATGGAAATACTTTTGATACCGGGTGGAATACCCTTTGGAAAGTCAGGACCCAAAGGACAGAAAATGGATACATGGTCGAAATGGCTATTCCGTTTAAGTCTTTGCGCTATAACCAGCCTGAAAATGGAAATACAATTGAATGGGGAATGACACTGGTACGCTATGCCAGGAGAGATATTGAAGTATCAACGTTTCCTGCAATACCTCAATCATTCACGCCCTATAGAATGACGTATGCCGCCAAGCTAACCGGTATTGAAGTACCGTCGCCTTCTGAAAATATCAGGGTAGAACCCTATGCCCTATATCAGTATGATGAAAATAAAGAAGGAACTATTGTAACAGAAAAAAATAGTGATCCAAAAGTTGGATTTGATGCTAAATGGGCCATGAATCCAAGAACAGTTTTGGACCTGACGGTTAATACGGACTTTGCCCAGGCAGATGTAGACCGTGCAGTAAATAACTTAGAACGATTCAATATCTTTTTTCCAGAGCGCCGGCAATTTTTTCTTGAAAATTCAGGGATCTGGGCTGGTGGGCTTCAACAGTCAATCCGGCCCTTTTTCAGCCGTAGAATCGGACTTCAAGGTGAGTTTAATGCTACTCCTGCCCCTATTGATGTGGGAGCACGATTCACACAGCGAACCGCCAAAAATGGCCTAGCAGGGCTATATGTAAGACAGCGTGAAACGAACAACTCGGCAGCGGCTAATTTTGGCGTATTTAGGTATTTAAAGAACTATGGCCGGGAGAATAATATTGGTGTAATGTTAACACATAGATTGGATGAGGCCCATAATGAATTGAATTTGGAAAAAAATAACAATACTACCATAACAGTTGATGGCCAAATTCGACCTACCAGTCAATGGGACATACAATACCTATTCTCTACATCTATTGACGAACAAACCGGGAAAACGGGTTTTGCAGGACGGTTTTTTGTTGGCAACGAAACAAATAAGTACTATTACGGATGGGTGACAGAGTATACGGATGCCGATTATAACCCTGGAATGGGATTTATAAGACAAAATAATGTTATACGGCATAATCCCGGAGGATACTATATATGGCGCCCCAAGAAAAAAAACTGGATACGCCGATGGGACCCCGGTATGTTTGTAAATTATAATCATGATGCAACTGACCCCGGTAGTTTTCAACAAGCAAGTCTATATATTTTTCCGGTTTACACCTGGTTTAAAGACAACAGTTTTGCAGAAGTTTCTTTAACTCCCACATGGCAAAATATCAATTTTGACTTTGCTCCCCTGGGACTGGAAATCGAACCGAAGGATTACAGTTATATAAGATATTTGTTACGTTACAATACGGATCAATCAAAAAAGTTATCAGGATCCGTTCAATACAATTTTGGAAATTTTTACAATGGTAAACGTAATACATTGGTTACCGGACTTCGTTTCGCTCCATTGCCACATATTGCAGTAACTGCAGACTATGAGTATAACGACATTAAGGGCGTAGGAAGGCCAGAGCAGGATCTTACTACCAATTTGTACTCAGCGAGTTTGCGGTTGGCTCTTAATCCCAGAGTACAACTATCTACATTCTATCAATACAATAGTTTTAATGAACAAGGGCGTTGGAATGTACGCTTCAGTTGGGAATATATGCCACTCTCTTTTGTGTATTTGGTATTTAACGATACACAAACAGATGTGTTCGATCCGGTTCAGAGTACCACACAATTCATAAGCAAAATCACTTTTTTAAAACAATTTTAATGAAACACAAGTTATTTGATAAAATTGCAATTGTAAGTGCTCTATGCTGTGCCTTACATTGTACATTACTACCTGTATTATTGGCATTCACTGCGCTCAATAGTTTACAATTTCTGGAAAATCCTTTGGTTGAATGGGGATTTATTACTCTTGGTTTTTTATTTGCCTATGTTTCGTTGAGACCAAGCCTAAAACGTCATAAAGATCATACGCCTAAGAATATGGCAATAATTGGGCTCATTCTTATTGTTTTAAGTCGATTGGATTTTCTTGAAAATATGGAAATAGCCATTACATGCCTAGGAAGTATTTTCCTTATAATAGCTCATCTAAAAAACCTTCAAGTCAACAGAAGGTTTTTTAAGCAGCAAACAGCAGGATGACCATAAATAGAAGCCAATAAGAAACAACCTATTACCTAACCAAAAAATTATATGTAAAGTAAAAATTTGAAAAAAATATGAAATATAATAGAAGAAAATTTATTTCTTTTTTGGGAAAAGCAAGTTTAGGTTTTATGGTAACTCCTCCTTTTTTAATAGGTTGTGGTAACACTGCCATACCAGTAAAAATAAAAAGACTTTCAGAAGAAAAGTTTCGGCAACTCAAAAACTTAGCCTTAGAAGCATTGTCACCATCTAACAAAGATGATTTATTACTCGCAAAAGGATTAGATTATCATGTTATACTTAAATGGGGAGACAGGATCAGTAATAAAGATTCCTTTGGTTTTAATAATGATTTTACCTGCTTCATCCCTTTCGATAAAAAGAACCCAAAAGACGGATTGCTATGGGTAAATCATGAATATGTAAATCCGCTTTTTGTTTCTGACTTCAATTTTAGAAATTATGACGATCCTTTTCGGCATCGAACCCTGGAGCAAGTAGATAAAGAGATGTATAATGTTGGCGGAAGTATTGTACGAGTCAAAGAAGAAAACGGAAGATGGAACATTGTAGAAAATGATCCTCATAACAGAAGAATTACTGCTAAAACACCCATGCAATTGAACTGGGATCATCCAATTAAAGGAAAAACTACAGTTATTGGAACACATAGTAATTGCTCTGGTGGTATTACCCCGTGGAATACCTTTCTGAGCTGTGAAGAAAACTACGATAGTTTTTTTGGTGAAACTGAGTATGATGAAAATAACACTGCCACTAAGAGGCCCAGTGATTACGGGTGGGAAAATTTTTATGATTACCCGCCAGAACACTATGGCTGGGTAGTAGAAATTGATCCTAAGGACGGAACAGCGCAAAAACATATTGCTTTAGGGCGCTTTGCCCATGAATGCTGTACCTTGTATGAGTTAGATGATAAACGAGTCGTTGCCTATACCGGAGATGATAAAGACGACGAACATTTGTATAAATTTATTTCTTCTAGGCCAGGATCTTTAAAAGTAGGTACACTTTATGTGGCAGATACTATTAATGGAAAATGGCTCGCCTTAGACTGGGAAAACCAACCTGTTTTAAGAAACAAATTTAAAGACCAGACCGAGGTGTTAATTAGAGCCAGAGAAGCCGCAAGATTATTGGGCGCAACAGAGTTAAATAGGCCTGAGGACATTGAAATTGATCCTATTACCGGAAATATATTTGTGACCTTAACCAACAATAAGAGTAAAAATGATTTCCATGGTTCTATCCTAAAAATAGAAGAAACCGATGGAGCGTTTGACTCCTTAACCTTTAAAGCCTCTACTTACAAAGCAGGTGGCAAGGAAAACGGATTCTCTTGCCCGGATAATTTGGCTTTTGATCTATCAGGAAATCTCTGGATGACTTCAGACATATCAGGAAGTGCAATGAATAAAGAAAATGGGCCTTATATGCCATTTAAGAATAATGGTTTGTTTGTAATTCCCAGGTATGGAAAAGACGCAGGAAAGGTAATTCAAGTAGCCTCGGCTCCAAGAGATGCTGAGCTCACGGGCCCTTGGTTTTCACCAGACGGGAAAACATTATTTTTAAGTATACAACATCCGGGCGAGCAAACCACTGATTTGAAAAACCCTACAAGCAAATGGCCGTTTGATGAAGATAATATTCCGAAACCTGCGGTTGTTGCTATCACAGGTGACTTAATTGAGAAAATGAATATGTTGAATCAAATTGAAATGTAACGTTATACCTAACAAAAAAAAGTTGCTTTAATTCTTATAAAATCCTGTTTTAGGAAGGCAAACAAAAAAGGTCCTCAATTTCGAAGCAAACTTCGATTGACCCCAAAATAAAAGCTCCTTGATTTCTCAAGGAGCCTCTTTGTAGCGGGAGATATCGAATTATCGAACCAATTTATAAGAGATTTCGTATCAATAATTGAATTTAAATATTAATAAAATTCCCATCTATAATTTATAGTAATTAAAAAAATACGATGAAATAAACCAAACGTTTTATCAACTTGTAAGCATCTAATAATGTGGACAATTGTTTAATAAGTATTCAAAATAGCGATGAAATGAACGTTAAATTCAATTAAATTTAAACAGGGAGAAACATATTTTATCATTTTAAAAAATGCTTAAAATAAAAATACAAATTTAATGGAAATTGAAATTATAACTGACATTAAGAATACGAAAGCTATTCATCCAACTATTAAATCCAAATTAGACATAAATAAACTAAAAGATAATTTACGGGATTTTTGCAAAGAAATTTCATCAGTAATTCCTACAGAACCATTTAATTCATTTAACCTTTCGGAAATCAGTTTGACAGTGGAAATTTCAGCTGAAGGCGGGATTAGTTTAATAGGCACATCTAAAGTTAGTGCATCAAGTGCTATTCAATTAAAATTCAGTAAGGTTGAAAAGTAACAGAGGAGCAATACTATTAGGTATTGAAAATTACGAAAGTAAGGACTTTGACAACTTAAGTGTTGTCAAAAATGATTTAGCATCAATTGAGGAAGCGTTATTAAATCATAACTATAGAACGATTAGTATTTTAGATGAGAACCATAACCTCGAAATAAATTCAAAACAAGAGGTTCTTGATTTTACTGTGTCTTCGTTGGAAAATGAAGTCTTAAAAAATGTAGATACTTTAATAGTATATTTCAGTGGACACGGAATAAATCATGAAGGGCGAGATTATATTATTTTTGGTGATGGTGGTGCACCAGGCTCAAGTGGACACATAAATGGTAATTTAGAGTTGGATAAATTTTCTGAGCTTATTTTAAATACGCATGATGCTAGTACTATAATATTTATTTTGGATGCTTGTCGAAATAACGTAAATAATATTCCTGGATATAATAAGAAATGGGTTTCTAGCACCAGTTTCTGTAGAAAAACAGAAAGTCAAATTATTTTTGGTTTAGTTGCATGCGGTGAAAATGAATATGCATATTTTGGTGATGGAATACGGTATTCTCAGAAACCAAATAGTTTTTTTACAAAAGCAGTTTGTGATTACTTATTATCACCCGAATTAAAAAAACTCGACATACAGACTTTTTACAGCAAAATTGTAGAACAAATACAAATAGTTCTCAGGGATAGAGGAAAAGAGAATATTCAACAACCAAAAATAATATATGAAAAATCAGAAATAGGAGTACGAGAGTTAAGTGCTATTGATGTTAGAAACAAATTTCCTAACAGTTTGAATTCACCATTTCCAAAATTAAAAAGAGGTGAGTTAAGCAAGTTCTTGGAACTTCTAACAAGTAATAAGAATGAACATTATGGACCAGCATATATTACAGATATCCAACTAGGCGTCTGTATGATACTAGAAACATTAGGATTAATAAAGGTTAGAAAAGGAGATAAACCCGAAGAATATATTATCGACAGGAGTTGGTTAATTACAAGCAAGAAAATAGACGACTATTTTATGAAAAGTTTAGCTAGGGCTATAAAAGATAAAGTCAAAACCAATATTGATTGGAATTCTCCCTTAGCAACATCAAGAAATTTACGGTCAATGGAAAGGAAAGTATCTGGTAGCGAACTTGTACACACTTATCAAGAAGCGATAGTAAATCAAATCAATGAAAAACAAGAAGACATAAAAGAAAAATACGTTGTAAAAATATTAATTCCCATTAAATACAAAAAAAGTGGACTTAAAATTGTTACAGAATTGTATGGAACAATTGGCAGCTATGTTTTACCTGTTATGAAGCTTGATTACAAATCGTCTAAAAAAGCATTTATAGACCCATTAACTCAAATGTTTGGCGCTAGCATAGTTTCTGTTCTGGATAAAAGATTAGAACCCTTTAATGATTATTCACCAAATACAGGGATGTATACGAGATATTATGTTAGAATCTTAATTCCAAAATTTGATTCAAAACCTAAATCTGGTGACTATAAAATAATACCTTTTAAAAATATAAAAAATGGCGGGGAATCAAAGTTCAGAGAAGGGTTTATCAAAGAAATCTTACCATTAATTGAAAAACACATTAGTTATGAAGAGCAATAAGACACACCAGTTAAAAGTGGAGGATTTAAAGATTCTTGATTTTGAAAAATTATGTGTTCCAGAAATAATTTTTCCAGATGCAGAGTTGTTGGAAAGTTTTAATCAAGGTGTAATAATTTTAGAAAACCATCAAGTGAGTAAAAATCTTCTAAATCAAGCTTATCAAGATTCGTTTAATTTCTTTCATCTTGATTCTGATATTAAAATGAAATATGCATACCAGAATACTAAACAAGGTGCTTATGGAAATACTGGATACTTTCCGTTTGGAAGTGAAAAAGCCATTTCAGTTGATGTAAATGACGAAAAGGAGTTTTTTCATGTAGCGAGAAATTTTTTTCCCAGTTCTTACTCAGAATTTTATTCAAAAAATTATTGGCCTGAGGAAATAGACTCATTTAAAGATACTTTTTCTAACTTGTTTAATCAACTTGAATTTATTGGGAGTGTTTTGTGTCAGAATATTTTGAGAATATTAGGATATGAAAAATCATACATTTCAGAAATTCTTGTTGCAGGAAATAGCATCCTTAGAAGCATTAAATACCCTGTTACTAGGGAGGATGGTATATGTGCTGCACCGCATACTGGAATTCAATTAATAGGAATCCAACCTCCTGCTACGTCAAAAGGATTAGAAATTAACTTGAATGGAAAGTGGTATCAACCAACAGGTGATGAGTGGAATGACAAGTTAATTATTAACATAGGGGAAATGTTAGGGCATTTATCAGAAAATAAATTTAAACCCACACTACATAGAGTGGCAAAGACACAAATTGAAAGACATGCAATCGTTTTTTTCTACCATCCAAATCATTTGACAAAAATAAAATATAAGAACAATACTATAATGGCTGGTGAGTTAATAAAAAACAGATTGTCAGAGTTAGGATTGTGAACACCCTAAATCAAAATACTTATATTTCAATAGTTGGTCCTCCTGGGTCTGGCAAGACTACTCTTTTAAATAACCTAAAAAATTACGGTTATTCAATAATTGAGGATGAAATTGAAAAAACTTCTCTATTAGATGATTTTCATGCCAATAGAGAAGACTTAACTGCCTTTACGTTTCAAACAGCCATTCTACAAAAAAGGTGTGAAAAATTAGGAAAGGAGATTATAAAAGAAAGAGATAATAACTCCTTTCGTTTGATATCTGATTTTGATATTTTACTCATGGGAAGAGTTTTTTCCAATATGTTTGTTTCTAATTATTTAAAGGACCTATATTTAAAAATTGAAGATGCTGTTTTCGAATTTCATGATTTAATTAACTCGGGCTTTACAATATTTTTAGATGCCCCAGAAAGTAATCTTCTTGAACGAATAAAGAAAAGGGATGGTTATGCTGATGACAGAGTAAAACTAGAAACGATTGAGGAAATACGTAAAAATTATCATATAGAATATGAGCGATTCGACAACAAAAAATTGATGCTGAATACTGAAAACCTTAGCGCTGAAGAAATAACTACACAGATATTAAAGATTATTGGAAACTTTTAATTTTTCCTATTCCACCAGATGGAAAATGGGCCATGGGAGAAGCTTATCTTTGATTTTATGAAAAAATGCGGTTTGGATAGAATCTATGGAGAGATAGTATAAAATAGATGACATTGCGCAAAAACTAGTAGAACTCGTTAGTCCTGGTCAGTTTATATTTCTTTTCATCAATTTTCTCTATTTCTAATCTTTCCTTTGTTCTAATAAGGTATGGAACACCATCATTGTCAAATTCGTACTTTCTTCCTGAATAAAACAGCTTATCACTCAAGTCTGAATGGATATAATCAAGTAAGTCTACATACTCCTGGTAATTCCAATTGTTTTTAGAGTCTATCGGCTCCACGATAAATGACTTACCGTCTATCCTATCTATTGCAAATTCCCGACCAGTAAAGAAATCATGTCCTAATGTTATTTCTTCAACTAATTCCTTATCATAAACAGCATGTCTGCTCTCTTTAATTCCATTAATATCTGGCCTTGGGTCTAAGCCAGACTTGGAACAAGGAATTCCCATCTGTTGTTTACTTATGATAAAACGCCATTCATTCTCATAACCCCATTTTTTAGATTTCACATTGGTGCCGTAAAAAAAGGGTATTGTGGGATTCTTAAAGTCGCTAAAATCAATTGGATTTAATTTGTCAGTATAGTTTATCGGAAACAATCCATAACATCCATCTGTTCCTATATTCTTTCTAATACTAGATTCTAATTTTTCAGTATCAAATTTAAGTTGAAACCCTTTTTCCTGCGTATAATGAGGCCACATTAGTTCATTCTTATCAACACCAGTTAACGATATTATTCCAAAAATACTAGACATGTATTCCCAAAATAAAAATATATAATTGTGAGAATAATAACCCTCGACATTATCGTTTTCATAGAATTCAAGAAGTTCTTCTTCCGTTTTATATACTTCGCCTAAGAACTTTTGATAATAGGCAAAATCCAACCTTCTTCTTGAACCAATGAGAAAAACGCTTGAATCTAAACTGTCATTCAGTTCATAGGGATGAGAGGCATAGAGATAACCTTTAAGCAATGCATCGACAGAAAACTTACTAATACTATAAAATTTATAGATTGATTCTGGTTTTGGAATGTCATGAATTATTTCACAGGTCAATCCATCCTTCACTGGTATTTCCTTATAGGTAAAACCATTGTATTTGTATTCTTGATTCATGCGATTATTCTTTTTTAATTTCTTTTTACTACGCCTTCTCTGGAGCACTAAGTAAACTATTAAAAAAACTATTGCTATTGGGATAATTATTTTCAACGCATCAAGCAAAGTAAAATCTACCATATCCAAAAGTGATTTATTATTTGTGTTCCATCAATTCTGTTAAACCTTCTCCGTCGTAATATGCTAAGTAAATACTTTTTAGACCAACAATAATCATAAGTAAAAAATCCTCGTTTATATCGTTTCTCTTAAATTGCTTGGCAATTATTTTTTTTATCAACATTAGAAGGAGTAGGGTTGTTTTCTGGATGGGTGTGCCATTCCCCAAGATAAATAACTTTACCGTTACTGTTCAAAAACTCATAGTCGATAAAAAGCTGACCAGATTTTTTATGCCTAACAAAAGTGGTTCTATTTGCCCAATCATAAGCGGTTGGAATGGATGCTTTAGAGATTAATAATCCAACAAAAGCAAAGATATAATTTAAAAATATCGAACCTAGACAAAATGATTGATAAGTGTATTGGAGTTACTAAAAACCTCAGTAATAACTGGGTTTTAACGAATATAGATAACAAAGTGTCACTTCAAAAATTGATATTTCCAAATGGAATCGTCGTCGACCCGATAAAAAGGCAATATCGAACCTCAAAAGTAAATCAAGTATTTTCTGCAATAGCAAGTATATCAAGTGACAATAAGCCTGAAAGCAAAAACGCACCATCTGTTTTGGATGATGCGTCAAGCTTAGTAGCGGGAGCAGGATTCATTTCCCATATCCTTTGGCATGGGAAATGGGCCTTAAAAGGGGAAGCTTAACAAAGAAGCTCTTATTGCTCCGCAATACCATCTTTTATTTCGTTCTCAATTTCGAAGCAAACTTCGATTGATCCCAAAATAAAAGCTCCTTGATTTCTCAAGGAGCCTCTTTGTAGCGGGAGCAGGACTCGAACCTGCGACCTTCGGGTTATGAGCCCGACGAGCTACCTACTGCTCTATCCCGCGATATGGACGGCAAAGATACAAAGGATTTGTTGTATCCGCAAAGTCTTTTATGAAAATATTATTGTTCTATACTGTTGGCCGTGAACGCCACCAGTACCCGGTCTTTAAATGTAGGAGTAACCTCTATAGGGTTGCAGCAAACTTCACAATCCTCAATATACATTTGGTGGATTACCGAAACATCCAATAACATGGATATTTCTTCCCAACAATATGGACACTGAAAAGAATGCTCAAACATTTTTATGATATCGATTCTATTTCCATAGTAATGGCTTCCCAGTCTTCCATTAATTTCTCGAGTTCTGTCTTCTTTTTTTGATAATCATCAAAAAAGTTGGGAATTGCAATAGTTTCATCATAATTAATTGAGAGTTCTACATCTATTGCTTTAATCTCTCTTTCCAGTTTGTTTATGGAAGCTTCTATCTTGCTAAGTTTATTGGTAAGTGATTTTATCTTTTTTTGATGTTCGTACGATTGCTTTCCGGAAGTTTCTTTTTGTTTTGTTTCTGAAACTTCTACGGTGCGTTTCTCCGCTTCTCTCAAGTTCTGAATATTGCGTTGTTCCAGGAAAAAATCAATATCACCTAAATATTCTTTGATCTTGTGGTCCTTAAACTCATACACCTTATTGCTCAATCCCTGCAAAAAATCACGGTCGTGTGATACCAGTATCAATGTTCCCTCAAACTTCTTTAAAGCTTCCTTTAATACATTTTTAGACTTTATATCCAAATGATTGGTGGGTTCATCCATTACCAAAACATTAAAGGGCTGCAACAATAATCTAGCAAGTGCCAAACGGTTGCGTTCTCCTCCGCTTAAAACCCTCACGTACTTTTCAACTTCCTCTCCACGAAATAAAAATGCACCCAAAATATCCCGCACCTTACTCCTGTTTTTTTCATTGGCAGCGTCGGTCATTGTGTCCAGAACTGTTTTACTGCCATCGAGGTATTCTGTTTGGTCCTGGGCAAAATATCCTATTTGGACATTATGTCCCAATTTTAGGTTCCCGCTATGTTCAATCTCCCCTACAATTATTTTTGCTAAAGTAGATTTTCCTTGTCCGTTTTGGCCTACAAAAGAAATCTTGCTGTTACGTTCTACCAAAAGGTCTATATGTTGAAGTACTTTCTTCTCACCATAATTCTTTGAAACATTTTCGGCCTCGATCACTACTTTCCCCGGGTTTATGGAAATTGGGAAATGTAATGACATTACACTGTTATCGTCTTCATCTACTTCTATGCGGTCGATCCTGTCAAGCTTTTTAATAAGCGATTGCGCCATAGTAGCTTTGCTGGCCTTAGCTCTAAATTTTTCAATGAGCTTTTCTGTTTGTTCGATCTTCTTCTGTTGGTTTTTTTGAGAAGCCAACTGTTGTTCTCTTAATTCACTTCTTTGAATTAAATATTTGGAATATGGTTTATTATAATCATAAATCTTTCCAAGGGAGATCTCAATGGTGCGGTTGGTAATAGTGTCAAGGAACATTTTATCGTGAGAAACGACCACAACAACTCCGGCATAGTTCTTTAAGAAATCTTCGAGCCATAAAATAGATTCAATATCCAAATGATTGGTTGGCTCATCAAGGAGCAAGATATCATTGTTCTGAAGTAATAGTTTCGCCAACTCGATCCGCATTCTCCATCCGCCTGAAAAAGTTTCTGTAAGTTTATTGAAATCTTCACGCTGAAAGCCCAACCCCTGTAAAATACGTTCTGTTTCCCCTTGATAATTATATCCTCCGTGAATCTCGTATTGATGCTGAGTTTCATTTAAATCCACCATTAATTGATGATAGCTCTCACTTTCATAATCGGTACGCTCTGCCAACTGGATATTGATCTCTTCCAGCTGTTTTTCCAGCTTTTTAATTTCAATAAATGCTTCATAAGACTCTTCCAATACAGTCCTCCCTTTGGTAAAATCTATATCTTGTTTTAAAAAACCTATGGAAATTTCTTTATCGGTCGCAATTTGCCCCTCATCATATTCCTGCTCATTGGCAATAATGCGCAACAAAGTAGATTTTCCAGCACCATTCTTACCCACCAGGCCTACACGGTCACCCGGTGTAAGTTGAAATGTGATTTTCTCAAACAAATAGTCTCCTTGAAAAGAAACGGAAAGATTATGAATGTTCAGCATTTATGTAACATTTGTAACTAAAAGTTTTGCAAAGATGCTTAATTTTGTACTGCAAAAAAAATGATATGAAATGAGCCTTAAGAATAGTGCCGTATTAACTTCTTTGGCTAAAGGCGAATTCCATTTACCATTAAAATAAAATACAAATGAAAGGTTCAAAGATCTATAGCATTTTAAGTAGTACGTGCCCGGTTTGCCATACCGGAAAAATGTATAAAAAAAGAAATCCTTACCTCCTTTCCGAAACACTTAAAATGCATGAGCGTTGCCCGCATTGTGATACTAAGTTTAAGATTGAACCTTCCTTTTTCTACGGAGCCATGTATGTGAGCTATGCCCTGGGGGTTGCCATAGCGATTGCAGCTTTTATAATAACTTATCTTTTTATTGGACTGGACAGGCTCAATACTTTCTTTGTAATTGTTGCAACTATGGTGGTATTGTTACCAGTTATACTTCGTATATCACGAAATATTTGGATCAATTTCTTTTTTAAGTACAATAGAAAAAAAGCTGCTACTAAGTAAATCTCCCTATATCTACTTCCTTAGGAAGCTCTATACTCTCTTCTAAGTACTCATATAGAAGTTTTGACAAGAATGGCGCCATAATAATGCCACGAGTTCCAAAACCGTTTAAAAAAGCTTTATTTGGGCTTTCTGGCAAAACCCCTAACAAAGGCCTTCTATCTTTTGTAGTTGGACGTATCCCGGCGATCTGGTCCACGATATTAAATTTACAATGAATCATTTGTTCCAACTTTGCAACGATATGGTCTTTTGCTGCTACGGTCGTATTTAAGGAAAAATCATTGCGGCTATAGGTAGCACCTACCTTATAAAGGTTGCCTCCTAAAGGAATTACAAACAAAGGCCCTTTAAGTATTTCTTTCAACTGTAGTTCTTGAGCTTCAATGATCAAATATTCTCCCTTGTTGCCTACTAAGGATGCTTTGGGGAAAAATGGGTTATGTACGGCACCTGCACCTTCGGCAAACACTATCCTTTTCGCCGAAATTGTATTGTAGCTAATATGATCCTCTCTTTGCTGAAGTTTTGCATGATCAAAACTTTCAGAAATTAATCGGCCTTCTTGCTGAAGCTGCTCTCGGTAGGTTCGAAGTAAATGAGAAGGGGAAATTCTTCCGGAAACTGCAACTTTTCCAAAGCCAAAGTCTGCATTGATGCTTGGATTTTTATTTTTGATCAATTCTGAAGTAAGAAAGTGTTGTAATTCTTTTTTGTCACTCGCAACTGTCCAATTGTTTTGTTCTTCGCTATTTTTTAAAATTCTGAATATGGATATGTTCTCTAAAACAGGTATTTTCAAATTTTCTGAAAGAACCTCGTAAAAGGGTAGTGCATAGTCTACGTATTCTTGCGCATTCCAGGCCGCTGTAAAACGCTTTAGTACTACGGGATTAAAAACTCCTCCCGAAACAACAGTGGATATATTCTTTCCATCATCAAAAACTATAAAACTTTTATTGTGTTTCCTTAGTTGTTCACAAAATGAAACCCCTCCAATTCCTAAGCCTACAATTATATAGTCTACGTTTTGCATCTTACAAAATTAAAAAACCCTCTTAAGTATAAAACTCAGGAGGGTTCACATTTATCTTAACTTATGAAAACTAGTAGTTCCACATATCAATTTCAATATTTCTAATCTGTTCTTTAATTCTGTCAGACTCCAAAAGTTGCATCAAAGCGTTGTCGCTAATATAATCTGCAACACCTCTATCTCCCTGTACGTTATCTTCTTTATAAATAACTCCGTGAAAACGTCTTGAGTTCAACAAATGATCGAAAGTAACGGGCTGTGAAGTGTTCTTACGGTTAAAAGCTTTCGCTTCATGCAACACTTTACGTGCTCCCGGGAACCATACCCAGAACAATTCAACTTTTGAATCCAGGCCATCATCCTGAAAAGCCTTGGAACGCGCTTCATTAGCTACCGGGCAAATACCAAGCATGCGGTACTTCAATTCGCCTTGGCGCTTATCAAGATACCAGTAACCTCTTACTCTCCATTCTTCTATATCTCCAGCATCCAAAGTAAATCTACGGATGTATTGAGGGTCTACAGGTTCTCCGGCGTTAGCTTGATCAATACCGGCATCTGTCGTATCTGTATATACCAGTGATGCACCCAGATCGCTTAAGGTACGCTTTTCTGTAAAATAAGAGTCTGCGTATACATGTTCAATGCTACCGTTCTTTATGGCTTTTATAAGAACGTCATACAAAGAACGTCTGTCAGAACCGATGTTGTTGGTATCAATCGGGTAGTACAACGGGAAATTGACACGCTCATCAAGATCGATGATCTCCCAGGTTGTTCTGGACCACAGCACATCACGTTCATCTGTGTAACCATAGGGTAATGGCTCATCATTATCGTAGGCAATCTGTGCTTCGGTTTTTTTGCCTATCTCCTCCGGTGTCTTAGCATTAAGGATATTCAACTGTGCAGAAGCACTGTAGCCTATCATTAAAACAAAAACACTTAAAACAACATTTTTAAAAGTCATAAAAAACAAATTTTATACTAGTTTGTTAACTCAATGAAAACAGGAGAAATTTTCTTTAAAATATATCCTGAATTTCCAGATATTTTAGCATTAATATCAAATATTTGTACTGCTTCACCACGCTTTGCTCTACGTAAAGCGCTTTTTGCAGCTCCATCTAATTTTGTTCCGTTCACTCGTACCGTAGGTTGTCCGGATACTTTAAAACTAAATCCGGTAACATTTAACTTAAGGTCGAAATCGAAATCAGGCAATGCAGCACCTACACTTGAAATCTCAAGTCCCTGACGTTGCATACGAACAGGCCCTCCGTTTCCATCTTCTCCACGGATCGTTCCCGTAGGTCTTGGAATGTCTTTAATACGGAACTCAGATGAAGTATTTACCACCTGGCCATCAGGTAAAGTACCTCTGGCTGTAATAGTTACTGTTCTTCCTGTACCAGGGCTCATATTGTATTTACTACCGGAAGCTTTTGCAAGACCTGCTCCGGAAGCAGTTACTTTATTGTCCGGAATTCCGGGAATAGATATGGTCATAGGGTTTACAACTCCACGATAAACCACATTCATTTTATCCGCAGCAATTACAGCGGCATTTGGCTTAGAGATAGTTGCAAAACCTGTTTCAACAGGAACTTCAGTCTCATCACCTTCTTCTCCATAGAAAAGAGATCCTTCAATTTTATGGTCTCCGGGGCTTCCGGCTCCTACATTCAATATAATTCTACCTCCATTAATGGTATAATCCTGATCTCTAACCAATTTACGTCCGTCAAGAGTTAATTCTTCTCTTTTTGGAACTGTATTTGGATCTACACGACCTAAGATAATAGAGCCGTCAAAGGTTTCACCCGGATAAAAGGCTGTCTTTTTAACGGTCATAAAAGATTCATAGTTCTTTAAAGCCAGTGCATCAGCCTGTTGTCCTGCCAACATTTTGCTTAAAAGCTCATTCTTGGTAGTTTTAACATCACTTTGAATTTGAGTAAGCTTTGTTTTTGAAGCAATCAAAGGAAAACCTTCATAGTTATAATTGATCCAGTCTCTTTTCTTCCCGTCACGGTTTGTAACAGGCTCTGTAGAAAAATTAGATTCTATAGAACTCTTAATATCCGGATAATCATCTCCTAAAACAGCAAGCATGTCTGTTCTATACTTATTTATCTTGTTTAAGAACTCCTGTCCTTCAGGTTTTAGCTTATCACCTTTGAAAAAACGCTGATCTAAAAAATCAGGCTTATCCTGAACTTCGTAATCATCAACATCTTCCGCTTTAAGCGTAGCCATCATTTCAGATTTCAATCCTTGCAGATACGAATCAAGTTCTTCAGAAATAGTATTTACTTCATCTGCTTTTACTTTTAAAGCAGCATATTGTTCGGGTTGGTCTGAAGCTTTTGTTGCCAGGCTTTCCATGAAAGCGGTATTACGCTGGGCCGTAGCAACATTTGCATCAGTTATTTTTTTGTCTAATAATCCAAAAGCAGATAATACTTCTTTGGACATATTTAGAGCCAACATAGCGATGAATACCAGATACATCAGGTTAATCATCTTCTGCCTTGGGGATAAACTTCCTTTAGCCATATTCTTTTAGTTTTTTGTTGTTAATAAAAGTTGTCTATAGGAAATTTTAATTTCTTGTGGTCATTGCAGATAACATACCTCCGTATACTCCGTTAAGAGAAGATAAGTTAGTAGCTAAGTGCTCCATTTGTTGTTTTAGCTGTTCAGCATTTTCAGCAACACGTTCGTTTACTTCTGCCTGACGGCTTGTAGACTCTACCTGTACTTTATATAAGCTGTTCAATGATTCCATTTGTGCAGCAGCCAGTGCCATTTCTTCACTATATTTCTTAGTAGAATTCATAGCTTCGGCAGTTGGGGTCATACCTTTTGCAGCACCTTCAAAATTACGAATACTGTCACTTAAACTATTCATTAATTCTGAATCTATCTTAGCACCTTTCAACATTTCGTCTAATTTTTTAGACAAAAGACCTTGTGCATCTTCAGGTTTTTTCTTGTCCTTAGTCATTCCTCCTGCTAATTCAGGATATACCAAAGACCAGTCCAAATCATCTTCTACAGGCTCAAAAGCAGAGATAGCGAAAATAATCGCTTCGGTAATCAAACCAATTGCTAAAAGTAGCCCTCCGTTAAGGGGACCTAATTCCCAGTGAAGAATTTTGAATAAAGCTCCTAAAATTACAATAGATGCTCCCAGGCCATAGGCCATATTAAATAATTTCTTAGATGATCTTGATTGTGCCATAATACAATAGTTTTTTTAGTTAAGTTAAGTTAAGATTTTAGTTTCTATAAAGTTTTTTAAATAGAGAGATACTTATCGTGCGTCTCCAAGTTTTTCGTTTAATACAACATCGGTACCCATATAATCCTGTACCGTTCTAAAGCCTATATAGCTTCGTGCAGAATCTGCATACTCATAATCACGGGTACTTACCTGAAGGAAATATGCAACATCTTTCCACGATCCTCCGCGAACTACTTTACGAGCATTCTCTTCGTCGTTAACGTTAGGGTTCATAGTTGATGTATATTCGTAAGATGCAGCATCATAAGAAGATGCTACCCATTCGCTCACATTACCGGCCATATTATATAAGTTATAATCGTTTGGTTCGTAAGCGTCTGCTTCTACAGTATATAATGCCTGATCTGCAGCATAATCGCCTCGTAAAGGCTTGAAGTTAGCCAAGAAACAACCTCTGTCGTTTTTAGCATACGGCCCACCCCATGGGAAAGTTGCAGATTCCAATCCTCCACGAGCAGCATATTCCCACTCTGCTTCTCCAGGAAGACGGAATGAGTTTACGTGGTTTCGGTTTCTGGATTTTTGATATGCATTTTTATATAGTGTTCTCCAGGCGCAGAAAGCTTTGGCCTGCTTCCAGTTAACACCTACTACAGGGTAGTCTCCATAAGCCTCATGCCAGAAATAATCATTATGCATAGGCTCATTGTATGAATAGTTAAAGTCTTTTATCCAAACCGTTGTATCCGGATAAATACTTACTTCTTCTTTTTTAATGAAATCTTTTCTTCGTTTGCTTTTGTCTCTTGCAGCTGCCTGAATATCCATGTAAGTATACTGGAACTTCAGTTTTTCAACATCAATGGTACGTTGGCCATTGTAAGCTTCTTCGGCAGGAATATACATAGTATCCATTACCTCAGAATAATATTCATCAGGATATTCTCCGGTTTCCCATATTAGATCAATATCATTATTGATCTTTCTACCGGCATAAAAATCCTCTCCCATACCATAGTAATTATCATACATGTATTGTTCGTATGGGGTCATTTCTTCGTTTTCCTGATCTACAAATGCAAATTCGCCAACACCTCCATCTCCGGGAGTTGCTCCTACTTCATCTGCAAGAATAGCCAATTTTAATCGAACTGTGGAGTCACGTACCCAATTCACAAATTGTCTGTATTCTGAATTTGTAATCTCAGTTTCGTCCATGTAGAAAGAACGAACTGTTACCGTTTTTGTTGGAGCATCATTTACAGCAACAAAATCATCATCTGCTTTACCCATGATGAAAGAACCACCAGGGATAAGAGTCATTCCATAAGGTTTTTGCGGATACCATTTCTTGCCTTTTGTTCCTACAAGTTCCCCTCTATCACCAGAGTTACAACTAAACAAAAAGGCAACGATCGCAGTTAATGCAATAAACTTCTTCATAGGTATTTAGGTTAAATTTTCGAGATTTAAGGGAGTAAACCTATTTATAAAATTTTTAAAAAACAACAATTTTCTTAAAAAACCCTTAAACCTGCTTTTACTTAGTTCGTTTGGTTATACTTCATTTTTCCGGCGGGCCTTATACCACCGCTCAGGAATTTCCTGATTTGTTGCACCCAAATATTCGCCATAAGTGCAAGGTAATAACGTTCTACTTTTTAATTTATTATTAACATTTGAAATAAATGGTAATTCTATCCACCAACGACCTGTTTTATTGCTTTTCTTAAAAACCAAAACTTCATCGTCAACAGGCACTTTATAGGTTGTATAAAGCTTATCGTTACTAAAATCTTCATCTGCAATTCTGAAATTAACTCCTTCTACAAAATACCACATTATCTGAGCTACCAGCATTGCAGCACTTTCTGCATCTTTGTAATCCTTCAATTCATAAATTCCAAATGATGTTGCCCTGTTACTTATTCCTGCGTAACGAGCAATGGCACAAATCTCCCGGCCGTCAAAACCATTGGGACTTGCACTATTTTTATAACTTAATTCTGCGCTTTTTATTGCAGTAACATCCAAAGCAATAATATCTGTACTGCGCATAATGGGTTCTACAAGTGTAATATCTTTGGTTACTTCACCCAACCTGTACGCATCAAAATACAGTTTATCCATCAGCGAGATCTCCTGGGGTGGGTTAAAAAAGGATTGGTATCCAAGAGTACTGTAATTAAATAAATTATAAGGTTTGTCTACAATGATCTTTCCAACATAAGATTTGTTTGAAATAGGTTTCTCCGCATCCCCAAGGTCAAAATTACAATCTACATTAACCAGATTGACCATTTTACCAACAGTATCATAAGCTCTGTATTGCGCATATAACAGATCCTGACTTCCTCCCAGTATAAGCGGAATGATATTTTTTTTCAACAATGCTTCAACGACCGTTCGCATAGCGAAATAGGTATCATTCACTGTTTCTCCTTTTTCAATATCTCCAATATCAATGATCTTGTGGGTCCAGTTTCCCGGATATAATGAGTAGAATGCCTTTCTGAAGGCATCAAAAGAAATTTCTTCACCTATATAATTAACATCATTGCGGTTCTCTTTAACTCCCAGTAAAGCAAATTTTACATTATTTAGGTCCGGAAGGTCCCCTGCTGTATGGTGTACTTCAATTTGTTTTCCCAATACTCCGGCAGGCAAGATCTCCTTATGTGCCAGTATCGATTTTGAAACAGGATTCAGAAATTCAATCATTATTTTTTCTTGGCAGTGGTTTTCTTTTTAGTTGTTTTCTTCTTAGGAGCTTTTTTCTCTATGAGTGCCTGTGCTTCTTCCAAAGTTATCTTTTCGACCTTAGTGGTCTTTGGCAACTCTACCTTTATTTTTCCTTTTATAAGATTAAAGCGCCCCCAACGGGCTTTTTCGATCCTAATCCCTTCCTCAGGCCATTCATTGATCAATTTATCAATTTCTTTTTGCTTCTTGTCTTCAATGAGTTGTTCTATGTCTGCTGCAGAAAGGTTATTGAAGTCATATTTCTTGTTCACATTGATGAACATATTGTTCCACTTAATAAAAGGGCCAAATCTTCCGGTTCCCTTTTGAACCGGTAAACCTTCATATTCATATATTGGTGCATCTGCTTTTTCCTTTTCCAGGATCAGGTCTTTTGCCATTGCCATATCGACATCTAACGGGTCCATCCCTTTTGGTATTGAAATAAACTTCTTCCCTAAACGAATATAAGGGCCAAAACGGCCGTTATTTACCTCAACCTCCTCATTGTTATAGACTCCCAGCGTTTTTGGCAGTTTAAACAGGTCCATTACTTCTTCGAATGTAACTAAATGCAACTGCTGGTCTGGCCGTAAACTTGCAAATTTCTTTTTTTCATCATCCGGTGATCCAATTTGTGCCATAGGGCCAAATTTACCCAAACGTACCAAGACTGTTTTCCCCGTTTCCGGGTCATGTCCCAAAATACGTTCTCCACTTTCACGTTCCGCATTTTCCTGAACATCTTCAACACGAGGATGAAATTTTCCGTAAAAATCTTTCATCATTTGCTTCCATTCTTCTTTCCCGTCTGCAATATCATCAAAGTCCTGCTCGACTTTTGCAGTAAAATTATAATCAAGGATGTTCTCAAAATGGTCTACCAAAAAGTCGTTTACGATCAACCCGATATCCGTTGGAACCAATTTACCTTTATCGCTTCCTATAGTTTCAGTTAGATTCTTGTCTTTAATAGTCCCTTCTTCCAAGGTAAGTTGAAGGTATCTGCGTTCTGTACCTTCTATTGTTCCCTTTTCAATATAATTACGACTAATGATCGTAGAAATGGTTGGTGCGTATGTAGAAGGGCGGCCAATTCCCAATTCTTCCAATTGCTTTACAAGAGAAGCTTCCGTAAAACGATATGGCGGGCGGGTAAATCGTTGTGTCGCCGTAATGTACTCATTGTCCAACGCATCTCCCTTAACAAGATTTGGAAGCATGCCGTCTTGTTCTTCCTCTTCAAAATCGGTTCCTTCCAAATATACTTTCAGGAAGCCGTCAAATTTTATCATTTCACCGTTTGCAGTAAAATGTTCCATGACCTTTTCGGAAGCATTTATTTCGATCTTTACATTGGTACGCTCCAGTTGCGCATCACTCATCTGTGAAGCGAGTGTACGCTTCCAAATTAAGTCGTACAACCTTGCCTGATCATAATCTCCTTCAACAGTACGTCGCGACATATCTGTAGGGCGTATGGCTTCATGAGCTTCTTGTGCCCCTTTTGCTTTCCCTTTAAAATTACGGGGATTACTGTATTGGCTTCCATAAGAAGTTTCAATTTCTTTTTGAGCAGCATTTTTGGCTTCGTTAGACAGGTTCACACTATCGGTACGCATATAAGTGATCAACCCTGCTTCGTAGAGGCGTTGTGCTATGGTCATTGTTTTCCCTACTGAAAAATATAATTTTCTCGACGCTTCCTGCTGAAGTGTAGAAGTTGTAAATGGAGGTGCCGGAGATTTTTTAGCCGGCTTTTTTACAAGATCTGAAACTTTATATGAAGCTCCTAAGTTCTTTTGAAGAAATTCACGGGCTTCCGCCTCGGTTTCAAAATTCCTGGGAAGTTTCGCTTTAAACTTATTGCCTTCAGAAGTGATGAATTCTGCATCGATCCTATAAGAGGCAACCGGATTAAAAGCTTCGATATTTCGCTCACGCTCTACAATAAGGCGCACTGCAACAGACTGTACACGTCCCGCAGATAAACCTCCTTTTACTTTTTTCCACAATACAGGAGACAATTCATATCCCACTAAACGATCTAAAACCCGACGTGCCTGTTGGGCATTCACCAGATTGTAATCTATTTTTCTTGGGTTCTCAATGGCTTTTAAAATGGCAGACTTTGTGATCTCATGAAAAACAATACGCTTTGTTTTATCCTCTTTTAAATCTAATGTTTCTGCAAGGTGCCATGCAATTGCTTCTCCCTCCCGGTCTTCATCACTGGCCAGCCAAACCGTTTCGGCTTTTTTGGCTAACCCCTTCAATTCTCTCACCAAACTTTTTTTATCACTCGACACTATATATTTAGGTGTAAAATCGCCATCCACATCCACACCTAACTCCTTAGAAGGCAGGTCGGCTATGTGTCCAAAACTGGACGCTACCTTAAAATCCTTCCCAAGAAATTTTTCGATGGTTTTTGCTTTTGCAGGTGACTCAACAATCACTAAATTCTTTGCCATATTCATTTTGTTTGGGGTACAAAAGTATCTTTTTTTTTTAATACAAGGTTTGAGTCCCAAAAATTTAGGATTCAGTTAACACCATAAAACTAGTGGTTTTAGGAAGAAATATGCTCTGTATTTTCTCCTGAAGCATTATCAAAACCTATCGTATCTTTATAAACATAATACATAGGTATATGCACAAAATAAGCAGTAAAGAACACTCCTACAATACAAAGTAAAATCCCTAATTGTGCTATCATGGATGAAATTATTACCAACCCAAAAATGGTTAGCCAGAACTTATTTCCTAATTTAAAACTTGCCTTCACAATATCGGAAACAGAAAGTTCCGGGTGAAAGGCATAAAAGGCTACCAGTAACTGTAAAGGCACCATTACATAAAAAATTGGCAGATAACAGGCAAGGGTAGCCAGCAAAGCAATTCCAAAAGAAGCCAGTGATAATCCAAATAACTTCTTATAGTTTCCTTTTATGAGATCAAAATAACCCCCAACATCCTCTGTTGTTCCCATATCTTCTTTCTTCAGAACCTTGAAAAAATGTGCAGTGATTCCAAAAACAATGGCCTGTACAACAAAAATAAGTACAAAAACAACCAGTATGTAAATAATGAAAAGTGGAATATAAGCAGTCATATCCGGCTGGTCGTAATAACCATAACTATCATAATAACCATAGCTGTCGTAATAATCATAGCTGTTGTGGCCGGTCATACTAAATACAAACAGAATATATGGAATGTAAATAATAAATATCATGGGAATTACTACCACCATACTTATAAGTACATGGTATAAGGCCTGCTCCCATACTTTCTTAAACAACTCAAAGCTCTTGGAAAGTATATTGCCAAAATCCGGCTTATTGGCATTTTCTATCTTCTTAAAAATTGGATGTTCCATTTAATTTCGCTGTTAGTTCAGCTATAAAATTACAAAAAAGAAATCTGCCACTTTGTCACAAACACCAATTTAATTGTATCTTTGCACATTAATTGACAGTACAAAAATAATTGGTTACCTATTGTAATTTATGGAAGAGAAGGTTATAGACGAAACAAAGCAGGGGCAATCCTTAACTCTTGAAGCGAGGAAAGGTAATACACGTAAACTTTTCATTGAAAGTTACGGTTGCCAGATGAATTTTAGTGACAGTGAGATCGTGGCTTCTATTCTTGCAAATGAAGGCTTTAATACTACTACCCAATTAGAGGAAGCAGACCTCGTTTTGGTCAATACCTGTTCTATTCGTGATAAAGCAGAGCAAACGGTTCGTAAACGTTTGGAAAAATATAATGCTGTAAAAAGAATCAATCCGGGAATGAAAGTAGGTGTTTTGGGCTGTATGGCGGAGCGTCTTAAAGAAAAATTTCTTGATGAAGAAAAAATAGTGGATATGGTCGTAGGGCCGGATGCCTACAAGGATCTTCCCAACTTGTTAAAGGAGGTTGATGAAGGCCGTGATGCCGTGAATGTGATCCTCTCCCGAGACGAAACCTATGGAGATATTTCTCCGGTGCGCTTAGGGACCAATGGTATTAATGCCCTTGTGAGCATTACCCGGGGCTGTGATAATATGTGTACTTTTTGTGTAGTACCTTTTACTCGTGGGCGGGAGCGTAGCCGTGATCCGTTAAGTATTTTGAATGAGGTTGCAGACCTGGCAAAAAAAGGCTTCAAAGAAGTTACTCTTCTGGGGCAAAATGTAGATAGTTACCTATGGTATGGCGGCGGACTCAAAAAAGATTTCAAAAAGGCTTCCGAAATGGAAAAAGCTACGGCTACTTCTTTTTCGCAGCTACTGGCTATGGTCGCAGAAGCACATCCCAAAATGCGAATTCGCTTTTCTACTTCCAACCCACAGGATATGACCGAAGATGTATTGCACACCATGGCAAAGTATGACAATATCTGCAATTCCATCCATCTTCCTTTTCAAAGTGGAAGTACTCGCATATTAAAGGAAATGAATCGACAGCATACCCGTGAAGAATACATACAACTGATCGATAAGATCAATGAAATCATTCCGGAATGCGGACTTTCACAAGATATTATTACCGGCTTCCCTACAGAGACCGAAGAGGACCATCAAGATACTTTGAGCCTGATGGAATATGTTAAGTTTAATTTTGGATTTATGTTCAAGTATTCCGAAAGACCGGGAACCATGGCAGCCCGTAAGCTGGAAGATGACATTCCTGAAGAAATTAAAAAACGACGGCTGACGGAAATTGTAGATGCCCAACAGCACCATAGTGCCTATCATACAAACAGATCATTGGGAAAGGTCGTAGAAGTATTGATCGAAAGAGAATCTAAAAAAAGTGATGCACACTGGAGTGGCAGAAACCCACAAAATCTCGTAGTGGTATTTCCAAAAGAAGAGTATAAACCCGGAGATTTTGTAATGGTTAAAGTAACAGATTGTACAAGTGCAACACTTATAGGTGAAGCAATTGGATATAGTGAGAATAATTAATTTATGGAAAACGTTCAAGCAGTAAAACAACGTTTTGGAATTATAGGGAATGACCCTAAACTTAACCGTGCCGTAGAGAAAGCCATACAAGTTGCCCCTACCGATATTTCGGTGCTGGTTACCGGGGAAAGTGGTGTAGGTAAAGAAAGTATTCCTAAGATCATACATTCCCTTTCGCACCGTAAACACGGTAAATACATTGCTGTGAACTGTGGTGCGATACCGGAAGGAACCATAGACAGTGAACTCTTTGGGCACGAAAAAGGAGCTTTTACCGGAGCAACTGCAACCCGTAGCGGTTATTTTGAAGTGGCAGACGGAGGAACTATTTTTCTGGATGAAGTTGGTGAGCTGCCTCTTCCCACTCAGGTACGTTTGTTACGTGTACTGGAAAATGGAGAATTTTTAAAAGTAGGCTCATCCAAAGCCCAAAAAACGGATGTTCGCATTGTTGCAGTAACCAATGTGAATATGAGTGATGCTATTGATAAGGGGAAGTTTCGGGAAGACCTGTACTATAGATTAAGTACTGTGGAAATTAACCTCCCACCACTGCGAAAACGAAGCGAAGACATTCATTTGTTATTTCGAAAATTTGCTTCAGATTTTGCACAGAAATATAAAATGCCAACCATCCGCCTGGAAGAAGGTGCAATAAGCCTACTGTTACAATATCGTTGGGGTGGGAATATTCGCCAATTGCGCAATGTTGCTGAACAAATTTCGGTGCTGGAACAAAACAGGAACATTTCTTATACCACTCTAAAACAATATTTACCGGATGTTGGAAGCAACCTGCCTGCAGTAATAAATCCCAAAAAAGAAAAAAGCGATTTTAGCAGTGAACGGGAGATCCTGTACAAGGTCCTCTTCGATATGCAACGGGATGTCAACGATCTTAAAAAGTTAACACTAGAGTTAATGAAAACAGGAAATGTTGCCGACGTAAAGGAGGAACAATCTTCACTGATCAATAAAATATATTCTGAAGAAAAAGGCAATGAAGAACAACTGGCTGCTATTGTTGAAGAAGAAGAGATTAATCCTCAAGATGTTGAGGTTTTAAGTATTTCTGAAACAGCACCCGAAGTAAAAACCGGAAATTACGATTTTGCCGAAGAAATTGAAGAAGAAGAGAATCTCTCCCTTCAGGAAAAAGAATTGGAACTCATCAAAAAATCCCTGGAAAAATACAACGGAAAACGAAAGGATGCTGCAGAAGAGTTAGGAATATCCGAACGTACACTTTACCGAAAAATCAAACAATACAACCTGTAAATGAATTATATAAAACATATTTTTGTAGTACTGCTCACCGGTCTATTATTACAGGGTTGTAAATTTTATTCGTTCACGGGAGCAGATATTGATTATTCGGAGATCAAAACATTTCAGGTAAGTTATTTTCAAAACAACGCTGCTATTGTAGAACCCGGTATTGCACGGGATTTTACACAAGAATTACAGGATCTGTTGTTAAACCAAACAAGTTTGGACCTGGTAACTACTAATGGAAATTTGGTTTATGAAGGAGAAATAACCGAATATTACATTGCTCCAATTACAGCAACTTCTCAAAGTACCGCAGCACAAAACAGGTTAACCATTAGTGTTAATGTACGTTTTTACAATACCAAAGACGAAGAAAAAGATTTTGAACAACGATTTTCATTTTATTATGATTATGCCGGCGGAACACAACTTACCGGCTCAGCACTGGATGATGCCGTAGCAATAATTTTTGAACGCATTACACAAGATATCTTTAACAAATCACTTGCAAACTGGTAACTTTTGAACACCTCAAAATATACATACCTCTTAGCGCACCCGCAGGAACTCAGTAATGAGGACCTTTCGGGTTTAGTTTCTGTGATAGAAAAATACCCTTATTTTCAAAGTGCACGGGCACTACAGTTAAAAGGATTAAAAAATCAGGATAGTTTTTTATATAATGATGCGTTAAAGGTAACTGCTGCCTATACAGCAGATCGTGATATCTTGTTTGAATATATTACTTCGGAAAGTTTTATTCAGAATGAAATATCACAAGTGATACAACAACATGATGAATCGGTATACGAAATAGAAGTAGTGACCGAGGATGTTTCGGAGCAAGTAAGCGTTGAGTTGGATACCCAAATGAAGACCGAATTAAAAAAGGCCGAAGCTATCTTAAATCCGGATTTATTTCAACGTAAGGTCACATCTGTTGAAGAGATCATTTCAACTCCCAAAACTCACGAAGAACCCCGGGAAAAAGAAGCTCCGGTAAAGGCTGAAGAAATACTGGAAGTTGACAAGCCTTTAGATTTCACAAAAGAGGATACACATTCTTTCAGTGAATGGTTAAAACTTACATCGGCAACACCTATTCGAAGAGATACTGAAGAATTTGCTCAAAAAGAAGAGGCTTCGGACCAGGAACGTAAGTTTCAATTGATAGAAAATTTTATTCAGAAAAAACCTAAACTGGAGCCTAAGGAAATCACCACATCAAATAAAGATCTTGCAGCGTCTTATACACAGCCGCCGGACACATTGATGACAGAGACCTTAGCGAAGGTGTATGTACAACAAAAGAACTATTCCAAAGCAATACAAGCATATAAAATTTTAATTTTGAAATATCCCGAAAAAAGTGGTTTCTTTGCAGACCAAATTCGGGCAATACAGAATTTGATAAATACAGAGAAACGATGAGTACATTTACAATATTTTTGGTCTTGATTATTTTCGTGGCATTCTTACTGGTGGTGGTGGTAATGGTACAAAACCCAAAAGGCGGTGGATTATCTTCTTCATTTGGAGGTAGCGGAACACAACAATTAGGCGGTGTTAAAAAGACGACCGACTTTCTGGATAAAAGTACCTGGACATTGGCTACTTTGCTATTGGCATTGATCTTACTATCAAACATTCCTATTATGGGAAATACTACTACAGTAGACACATTCGATGAAGGTGCCATTGAGAATACTATTCCTGTAGACCCCAATGCTGGTGGTACAACAGAAGATAACAACGAATAAATCGTATTGATCACAGAATTATTAATGCCGGCTTATGACAAGCTGGCATTTTTTGTTTTAAAATGTCAGCTTTTGGGCACTGGCATAATTTCTGCCTAATAGGAAAACATAAAACTTTAAATTAACAACTAAAAATTATATTGAAAATGGAGTTAAAAATTCAACCACTTTCAGACAGAGTTTTAGTACAGCCACAAGAGGCAGAGACTAAAACTGCTTCCGGGTTATATATTCCGGATTCTGCAAAAGAAAAACCACAACAAGGTAAAGTTGTAGCCGTAGGTAAAGGCAAAAAAGATCACGACATGACTGTAAAAGTTGGTGATATTGTTTTATATGGCAAATATTCCGGAAGTGAATTAAAATTGGATGGGAAAGATTACCTCATGATGCGTGAGGATGATATCCTGGCTATTATTTAATTAGAATTAATAACTACCAAAATTTAAAAATATGGCAAAAGATATAAAATTTGATGTAGAAGCACGTGATAATATAAAGCGAGGTGTGGATGCATTGGCAAATGCAGTAAAAGTGACATTAGGCCCCAAGGGACGTAATGTTATTATTAGTAAATCGTTTGGTGCACCGCAAGTAACTAAGGATGGTGTTACCGTTGCTAAAGAAATTGAATTGGAAGATGCTCTTGAAAATATGGGGGCGCAAATGGTAAAAGAGGTTGCTTCAAAAACCAATGACCTGGCTGGTGACGGGACGACCACTGCTACCGTTTTGGCACAGGCAATCGTTAAAGAAGGCCTAAAGAATGTTGCCGCAGGTGCAAACCCAATGGATCTAAAACGTGGTATCGACAAAGCTGTAGAGACAATTGTTAAGGATTTGGATAAACAATCCACCAAAGTTGGGAACTCTTCTGAAATGATCAAGCAAGTAGCTGCTATTTCATCAAATAATGATGAACGAATAGGAGATCTTATTGCACAGGCATTTGAAAAAGTAGGCAAAGAAGGTGTGATCACCGTTGAAGAAGCAAAAGGAACTGAAACATATGTTGACGTTGTGGAAGGTATGCAGTTTGACCGTGGTTACTTATCTCCATACTTTGTTACGGATAGTGACAAAATGCAAACCGAACTGGAGAGTCCTATGATTCTTCTATATGATAAAAAGATATCTTCAATGAAAGACCTGCTTCCTGTTTTGGAGCCGGTTGCACAACAAGGTAAATCATTGTTGATCATTGCTGAAGACGTGGATGGTGAAGCTTTAGCTACTTTGGTAGTGAATAAATTACGTGGTTCATTGAAGATCGCTGCTGTAAAAGCCCCCGGTTTTGGTGACCGCAGAAAGGCAATGTTAGAAGACATCGCAGTATTGACCGGTGGAACAGTTGTTAGTGAAGAACGTGGTTTCACTCTTGAAAATACTACTATCGATATGCTCGGTTCTGCAGAAACAATTACAATAGATAAAGACAATACTACTATTGTAAATGGAGCCGGAAGTAAAAGTGGTATCAAAGCGCGTGTGGGACAGATCAAATCTCAAATTGAAACGACCACTAGCGACTATGACAAAGAAAAGCTACAGGAACGTTTGGCAAAATTAGCCGGAGGTGTTGCAGTATTATATGTAGGTGCTGCTTCTGAGGTTGAAATGAAAGAAAAGAAAGATCGTGTAGATGATGCCCTTCACGCAACTCGTGCAGCTGTGGAAGAAGGTATTGTTGCAGGTGGTGGTGTTGCTTTGGTAAGAGCCATTAAGGTTTTAGAAAAATTGACAACCGATACTTTAGACGAATCAACAGGTATTCAAATTGTTGCCCGTGCTATTGAATCTCCATTACGCACTATTGTTGAAAATGCAGGAGGCGAAGGTTCTGTTGTCATCAACAAAGTATTGGAAGGAAAGAAAAACTTTGGGTACGATGCAAAATCTGAAAACTATGTTGACATGCTGAAAGCCGGTATCATCGACCCTAAAAAAGTAACTCGTATTGCATTGGAAAATGCGGCATCTGTTGCAGGAATGATCCTTACTACAGAATGTGCCCTGGTAGATATTAAGGAAGATACCCCTGCTATGCCTCCTATGGGTGGCGGTGGTATGCCGGGAATGATGTAATAACGAGATCATAAATATTTTTGAGTAGGATCCTAAGTTAAAACTCAATAAAAAAACCTCAGCGAATTGCTGAGGTTTTTTTCTATTTATAAGAGAATTATTTCTTTTTAAAAAGCTGGTATAACGATAGTGCCACCAAAGTAATCACCAAAGGATACAATACGAACAGATCTACTCGTATCACTGCTCCTCCTCCTTCAGGCTGAAAAGCTTCCCATTGTTGTACATAGTATTCCCAAACAATTGAAAATATAATTACGACAACTGTAATGGAATACAGAAGTATTTTCTTGGCTCTATTCATACAAGGAACTTATGATCTTTTATCACCTTTATCTTTGTGATCATCCATAACTTCTTCATCTCTATATTTACAGCAGTCATGAACACTGTTATAAGCTTCTTCAGTAGCTTTAATATTCTCGGTATCGTGCCCGACTGAGGCAATATTTGCCTGAATGGTTTCCAAATTGGTCTTGCGCTCATCATAGATAAGACTTAACACATGTGTTTCTACGTTCCATACGGCAGATTTAACTCCTTTGGTGTTTAAAGAGGCTCTTTCAATACGTTGTTTACACATACCACATATTCCATCTACTTCGATAGTGGATCTTGCATTTTTATTTTGTGAGAAAGTTGTTGCTGTACTAAGCACTACAACTAAAAGGATCATTATTTTTTTCATATTATTTGATTTTAAATCGTAAGCCCGCATAATACATGCTTCCAAAAATCGGCCCGTATACAAAAGTAGTATCAAAATTTGGTCCAAAAGGATTTTCGGCACTTACAATAGGATTATTTTGTTTTACATCGGTTATATTTTCTCCTCCCAAATATACTTCAAAAGTATCTGAAAATACCTTAGTAACCTGAGCATTTAGCGTTCCTACAGTTGGTGAATACTCCGGCAATTGATAAGGTATGGGGTTATCACTGGTCTTTGGGAACCGTTGTTCACTCAACCAGTTATATGTTGCATCGAACTTCCATTTGGCACCCTTTTCACTTCTTTGTGTTTCGTAAGAGGCATTTGCAAAAAAACGATGATCCGGCGTCAATGGTTTTTCTAATTTACCGGACAAATAGCTGGTCTCTACATTGTAATATTTATAGGCCAATCGAATATCAAAACGTTCTAAAGTATTATAATTGAACTCAGCCTGAAAATTATTAGCATAACTATCGCCTTCCAGGTTATAGAACCTAACCTCTTTGCGATTCTCCCAGTCCACTACTACCTGGTTTTGAAAATCGGTTCTGTAGAAATCAAATGTTATATCAGCCTTTCTACCGAAGAGGTTAAACCCCTGTAAGTATGAAACTCCATAATTCCAGGCTATCTCAGGGTCTAAACCATAAATTTCTCCTCCGGAATTTAAAATATTAATGCTTCGTGAGGTTGAAAACAAACTTTGATTTTCAGTAAAGATGTTTGCACTTCTTTTTCCTCTCCCCACCGAGGCCCGAAAAGCAGCTTTTCTCCAAGGTGTATAACGGGCATGTAAACGCGGCGTTAAAAAAGTCCCTAATAGATTATGATGGTCAATCCTCATTCCTGCTGTTAGATTAAGGGTTCCCAGGTTGTCATATGCGTATTCGAAAAATGCCCCTACAGAGTTCTCTTCTCTTGTATAATTGGTTGTATTGACCAACTCATCATAATCATCATGTGTATAGCTCAACCCTGTCTTTATCTTGTGGCGGGAATCGCTTATGATCGAATTGTAAATTGCATTGGCATAAATACTACTGTGCGCTATGTTATATTCATTAAGCCCAAAATAAGATTCCTGCTCATGGTTACTAAATGCAATTTGTACACCGACGCTTTGATAGGGAACCTTGGGATTTACATAACCTAATTTTCCGGAAACATCAAAACGACGTGTATCAATTTCACTTCCCCAGGCATTCGTTGTAAACTTATCGGTCTTAGGATCAAAATCGATTTGCCCGGTTTGTTTTTCATCATTTAAGAACCTGAAGTTAAAAAAACTAACAAAGCCTTTTTCCGTATCTGTGTATTGCCAACGGTTCATTACATTTATTTGTTGAGTAAGCGGCATATCGAGAAAAGTATCGTCATTTTCATCAAACTTTGTATCCCTAAGGTCCCCATGCAAATAAAGTCCCGTACTCCACTTATCACTTACTTTGGTGTTGATATGTGTATTTAGTTCTAAACGTCCGTTAAGTGAGCCATACGCGTTCACAAATAGTTTATCATCGATTGTAGGCTTCTGCAACTCCGCATTTATCTGTCCTGTAATACTTTCGAAGCCATTTACAACACTCCCTGCTCCTTTGGTTATTTGAATACTTTCCACCCAGGTTCCCGGAATAAAACTAAGCCCGTACGCTTGTGATGCTCCGCGAATAGAAGGGATATTCTCGGTAGTGATCAAAATATACGGACTCGTAAGGCCCAGCATTTTTATCTGCCGGGTTCCTGTGACCGCGTCGGCAAAATTAACATCGATGGAAGGGTTTGTTTCAAAGCTTTCCGAAAGATTACAACAAGCTGCCTTTAATAATTCGGCACTACTCACATTGATCACATTTTCTGCTGTTAAATATGAAAGTGCGCTGGATTTTTTCCTGGTTTTCACTACAACTTCATCCAGGTTGTTTTTAGGCAGCAATACATGATGGATCTTTCTTAGATCATTCACCAATAGTGTATCTGTTTTATAGCCTACATAGCTCACAATTAATTTGGAATATTCTTTTTTGTATGGAATCGCAAAATTTCCATCCATATTGGTCGTGGTGCCTACCGTTGTATTCAACCAGTGCACATTTGCACCCGGAAGGCCTATAGGTTCATTTTTTTCATTTACTTCCATTATCATACCTTTTAGTTGTGTTTGCGCACATACCAGGGTAGGAAGCAATAGAAGTATATATATAATAAATTTCATTCTTATTTTTCTAGTTAATGTTAATGGTTCGTAAACGCAATGCGTTTGTAATTACAGAAACCGAACTAAAGCTCATAGCCAATGCGGCTATCATAGGGGACAATAGAATTCCGAAGAAAGGAAACAGTACTCCTGCCGCTACAGGAACGCCAATTGTGTTATATATAAGTGCGAAAAATAAATTCTGTTTAATGTTCTTCATTACCTTCACGCTCAGATTCCGGGCTTTTACAATGCCATTCAGATCGCCTTTTACAAGTGTTATGGCAGCGCTTTCAATAGCTACGTCCGTACCGGTCCCCATAGCGATTCCCACATCACTTTTTGCTAAAGCAGGCGCATCATTGATACCATCCCCTGCCATTGCCACTTTATGGCCTTCATTTTGCAAACGTTCTACTTCCTTAAGTTTATCCTGCGGTAGCATTTCAGCTTTAAAATGCTCCAGGTTCAATTCTAAAGCAACCGCTTTAGCCGTTTGGTGATTATCTCCGGTCAGCATCATTACATCTACTCCTTTTTGCTGTAATTTTTTGATTGCTGCTTTGCCGGTCTCTTTTATTTTATCGCCAATAACGATATATCCCACAGTCAATTTATCAACGGATATATAGGAAACTGTCTTTCCATTTTGTTGTTCCCTGCTAATTTCCTCTCGCAATATTTCAGGAATAACAGCTCCTGCCTCCTGCATCATTCTTTCATTTCCAATCGCTACTCTTTCTCCCGTTATAATACCAGTTACACCCTTTCCGGTAACCGAATTAAAATGGGTCACTTCCAAAATAGTCACTTTCCGTTCTTTTCCATATTTCACCGTAGCTTCGGCAAGAGGGTGTTCGCTCAATAGGTTTAAGGAAACCATGCGTTGAAGAATTTCTCCTTCTGAAAGCGAATCACCAATGGTTCTTACCCTTTCGACTGAAGGTCTTCCTTCGGTAATAGTCCCGGTTTTATCAATAATAAGTGTATCTATCTTATCCATTCTTTCAATGGCTTCAGCATTTTTGATCAAAACCCCGGACTGGGCACCTTTACCCACTCCAACCATTACAGACATTGGAGTTGCAAGCCCCAATGCACATGGGCATGCTATGATCAAAACTGCAATTGCATTTACCAAAGCATATACATATGTGGGTTCGGGGCCATATATAGCCCAAATGATAAAAGTGATCACGGAAATTAATACCACGACAGGTACAAAATAACCTGAGATCTTATCCGCCAGTTTCTGAATAGGAGCCTGACTGCGACTTGCTTTATTTACCATTTCGATGATCTGTGAAAGCAATGTGTCACTACTAATTTTTTCGGCTTTAACAACAAATGACCGCTTTCCGTTTATGGTCCCGGAACGTACTCTATCGCCTTCCTTCTTAAATACCGGAATGGGTTCCCCGGTGATCATGGATTCATCGACCGAACTTTCTCCTTCGGTGATAATTCCATCAACAGGTATTTTATTTCCGGGTTTTACACGCAATAGATCTCCTATATTAATTCTATCGATCGCAATGACTTCTTCCCGGCCATTTACAATTCTAACAGCGCTGTTTGGAGCAATTTTTAACAGTTCTTTTACCGCATCATTGGTTTTGCTATGGGCTCTGGCTTCAAGAACCTGCCCAAGTAGCACCAGGGTCAATATTACTGTCGCTGCTTCAAAATACACATGAACTGTTCCTGCTTCAGTTTTAAATTGTGATGGAAAAACATCCGGAAAGAGCATTCCTGCCACACTGAACAACCAGGCAACTCCGGCACCAATCCCAATAAGGGTAAACATATTGAGGTTCCGGTTTTTGATCGATCGATATGCTCGTTCAAAGAACATCCACGTTGCATAAAACACTACAGGTAATGACAAGCTAAACTGTATCCAATTCCAATACTTCAGTTCTAACAGGCTGTATAATGGATTGTTCGGGATCATTTCAGACATTGCGATAAAAAAAACAGGAAGTGTAAACCCAACTGCTATCCAAAATTTCTTTAGCAGTTGCCTGTATTTTTTTTCTTCTGCAGAAGTATTAGCTTTCACAGGAACCAGGTCCATCCCACAAATAGAACAATCTCCTGGTTCATCTCTTATGATCTCGGGATGCATTGGACAGCTATATTGAGCTGCCTCCGCCTGGGTAAGACTTACTTCTTCCACGAGGTCCATTCCACAAACCGGGCAATCTCCTTGCCGGGAGTACGTTTTCTCTCCTTCACAATGCATAGGACAATAAAATACTCCTGTTCCTATGCCTTCGGGCCTTTCATTTTTTGCTGAAGTATTTTCATGACGGCCACCTGCGGTAACTCCTTCTCCATGCAAAAAAATACCGTAATTTCCTCCCGCTGTTTTGAGGGCTTCCTGAAAAATATTTAAAGGAATTGCCTTCTCCATAAGGATTATGGCTTCGCCCTCCTCCAGATTCACCCTAACATTAGAAACACCTTCTACATTGTTAAGAGCATTTTCAACATGGGAACGGCATCCATTACAGCTCATGCCGGATATGGAATATTTATGTTCCATTACTTCTTAGGCAATTTCAAGGTCATGTTTGGTCCCAAAAAAATGTAATCCACATGTCCGGCAAGATTTACATCTGAAGATCTAAAGTGCATATGAGTATCTTCACCATAGTGAGTGAAAATTCCTCTATGTGTTTTCGAATAAAATCCCAAGATCTCTACGTCTCCATTTGACAGAACCCCATTTAAACCAGACTTCAAATGGTTTTGAGATGAATGGTCTGTATTGCTCCCATCCCAATCTACTACATGCCAATTTAATTTGGTAATATTTCCTGTTAGCATAAAGGGATATGGTTTTTCCGTATCCAGTTGTGCTTTTTTTGCTTCTTGCTGTACAAAAATTTCAAACTGCCCTTTGCTTTTCACCATAGAAGGAACAGGGATTTCCTGCCATTCTTCTACTGAGGCGTATACCAGTAAAGCTGCCGTAGAATTATATGTATTGTCAATGGTAACCATTTCATCTGTTTTGGTACTTACAGCAGGTTTTCCATCGAAAATCTGAATTTCTCCTTTCAGGTCTCCTACTGCACCCAAAGCATATAAATGTGGTACATTTTCTACTTCTTTTAATGAAATTGTGGCCTCTGTTTTACCGGTCATAATATCATGTAGGGAGCCTGAGTGATTTACCCCATCGACTACGGTTATCCCTTTTTTACATCCTTGTAAAACAAATAGGCTTAAAACTAAAAGTATGAGTGTGTTTTTCATCATTTTATATTTAATCATTCCAATTATATTCTTCTTTAGTATTTCTAACTTCGCGTTAGCCTTTTAACTATTGCAATATTCCTTACCATATAGGTGACTCTTTTTATGGAAGCACCTAATGTGGATATGTTTTTTAATGTAATTGCTAAAATGGCCGAAAGCCAAGTTTTTGTATTCATATGATTTTGATTTTCAAAAATACGGGTTCAGGTCATTCCGAAGTAATTTCAGAATAACAAATTCCAGTCAATTCAAAATCAAATTAAGAAAGTCTCGTACAAAACCTGTAGATCCTGTTCGAGGGGAGGCGGATGGGACTCCGCAAAGAAGTTAACTTTTGTATTATAATTGTCTTGCTGCTGTACTAAAAATACCGAAATGAAAGTAGCAACAAAAGTTGTATCAAAATTGAAATCAAAGGAAGCTTTGACAAAAGAATCGTCCGTGTTCACTTTAGTATAATGGTTATCGCAGCAACCTCGATCTTCCATTTCACTGCTATCACAACTCGAAACCTCCATTACCATTCCACAGGAAAGATGCTTTTCTCCCAAAGTTATTTCCGAAAGCATTTCATATTCCCCGCAAAAATGTTGCGCATATGCAATACCACTACTGCTGGCCAGTAATAATATTGATAGGAATATGGATATAACTTTTCTCATTAAGGCAATAAAATTACATTAAAAAGGCACACGGTAAATTATAAAATCTGTTAAAATTCTATTTTATCTCAGCATCAATACGCCCACATTTCAGCATTTTATCCCCAAAATAGGGGTTGTAAATATCCTTACTGTTACTTAACCAATAGGCGCCGGTATTCCCAAATGCCATAGGGCAATATTGTTTATAGATAGTTCCGGAACTTAACGCATCTTCTAACAATCCTTCCACTTTGGCGGTGATCTTAAAAAAAGCTGTACGTTGTTCCTCTACATCTTTACTTTCCACAATTGTTCTTGCTTCCTGTAAAGTTGCTTCATCCATTTCGACCTTTGCAAATAATGTCGCTAAATTAGAAGCTTCGGCTGCTGCTTTTTCGGCATTGGTATTCACTAAAGCTGTTTTTAACTTAATGTATTGTTTATAGATATTGGCAATTTTCGGATCGTTGAATTCTGCTTCCATTTTTGAAGCTGCATATTCTTTTTTCGCTTCTTTGGTTTCAACTTTGATCACTTCCGGTTCGGCTTTCTTTTTACCTTCTCCACAAGAGACAAAAACAAGGGAAATAATCGCGATTGTAAGGGCTGTGATTTTTTTCATTTTCTGAATTTTTAGAAAAGCAAAGATACCAAATTCCTGATTACTTTTTCTGCTGAAAATAAAAAGCCGGCAATAAAATAAGTAAGAATAATGGTTGAATCAAAAACCTACGCACATAGAATAAAGTCATATGTTGTCCGGCTTCTGAAGATTGCAATAAAAAATACAGTACCACAAACAAAATAACAAACAACAAAATATATAGAAATGCCGAAAGTTTTAAAATTCCTTTATCCCGGAAAATGATCCAGAGTATTAATATAGAAACAACGGTATTCATTAAAAACCTCAATGCGATATTTCCCAAAAGTTTTAAAGTATCAAACTCCGGAAGCGGTTGTGTGCTGTGATTTGTTTTAAAGAAATTGAGAAGAGGATCATAAAACAATGAGTCTTCAAACATGCGGATAAGCACTAAAATTGATGCCAAAAAGACAACTACCACTATTTTTATACTCTTTTTCATTTGGAAGTATGTGGTTTTAAATTACGAACCCAAATCATCCATAGAAGGAATACCATTCCGTAGATCAATCCCGGAAAAACCACCCCATGCAATATGTTCTTATGCTCCGGAAAATGATACAATGAAATTGCCAGGACGACAATTCGCAAAATATTGACAGCATAGAGCAATACTGCACCTGCAAATAAAAAAAGAATTGTTCTTTTAAACCTTTGGGCAAAAGAAATGATAAAGGCCATAAAAAGAATAATGATACTTATGGCATTGCAGCCTTCAATAATTCGAGCCATGTATTTTCCATTGACATACAACTTCATAGTAGGCTCAATTTCGTTAGGAACGACAGCGGCTTCATATCCTAATCCGGAAATAACCGCACTACTCTGCCTGGACACCAAATGTGTTACAAAATCCGGGTAGTAATTTCCTCCTACCGAAGTTTGAAGGTATATTGAATATAAAACACTCAGCACCAAATATGATCCCAAAAACAGAACGACAAAGCGAACAACAGTCTTATATTTTGTAAACAATGCTTTCAAGTTGTATATCCTATTTTTAACAAAAATATAGAAATAGTTCTTGGCGTATGTGTGTGTTTTGAAATACTTTTACTAAAAATTTCTGTGATGCCATTTGATCGTCTTCAACCAAAAATAAAAACAATTCTTTCTAACAACAGTGAAACTGTTGAACAGCGCCTTACCGAAATCTGTGAATTATTGCAAACCTCAATTGGTTATTATGACTGGGTAGGGTTCTATTTTGCCAATAAGGCCGAAAGGACATTACACTTAAAGGCATTTGCGGGAGAGCCTACGGATCATACGGTAATTCCTTTTGGAAAAGGAATTTGCGGACAGGTAGCAGAATCGAACAAGAATTTTGTTGTACCCGATGTGAAGGCGCAAACTAATTATATAGCCTGCAGTATTTATGTAAAGGCTGAAATTGTGGTCCCTCTGTTTAAAGAAGGAGAGAATATTGGGCAGATCGATATCGATTCGAATACGGCAGACCCTTTTTCTACTGAAGATGAACGGTTTTTAGAATGGGTAAATAGTCAGGTAGCAGAGATCCTCTAGGTTTACATTCCCGTTCTAATAGCTTCAACAGGATCCAATCTTGATGCAGAAATAGCCGGAAGTATTCCCGAAATTAATCCAATTGCCGCTGAAATAGCAGTACCAATAAACATGTTCCACGGAGAAAGAACAAACTCAAAATCTCCGGTGAACTGTGAAGCTACAAGCGATACAACAAAAACCAAGATCAAACCTATCAATCCTCCAATAATAGCAAGTATCACTGCTTCAAATAAGAACTGAAGCATGATAAAACGGTTTTTTGCACCTAAGGACTTTTGGATTCCTATTAGATTGGTACGTTCTTTTACGCTTACAAACATGATATTGGCAATTCCAAATCCTCCAACCAATAATGAGAAGCCGCTAATAAGCCAGCCGATCATGTTCATGGTCCCGGTAATATTGTCTATGGCATCTGTAAACCCTTGTAACTGATTAACAAAGAAGTTATCCATCTCGTCCGGTTTAAGGCCTCTGCGTGAACGCATCTTCTGTGTAAGCATGGCAATAAATTCGGCATCATCAATATTGGATTCCGGTTTAATAATAATAAATGGAAACAATACCTTGTTGTTAGCGCCAAACAAGCGTCGTATAATATTAACCGGTATGAAAACAGCCGTATCCTTAGAATCACCAAAGGCAAAGCCTTCCTTTTCAAGTACCCCTATGACAGTAAACTTACGGCCATATAGCCGTACTTTTTTACCCATAGCCTGTTGAGATGAAGCAAATAGTGAGTTTGCGATCTCATCTCCCAATATGATCACATTGCTTCCGTTATTGGATTCGGATTCGTTAAAGAAACGGCCTTCGGCCAGTTTCAGGTTTTCAATTTCGTAGTATTCTTCGGTAATGGCTCCAATCCCAACGTTGTCAACAGACTTATCTTCAAATTTCACAATTTCATTAGGAACGTTTAACGTATAGGAGATTGCCTGCACATTAGGCATATTTTTTTTCAAATACTGGTATTCATCCCAATTTGTTGTTGGGAACTGTTCACGTTTCCAGATAGGCACATCTGTAGGTCCAAATGAAAAATGCCCAAGGTAAATAGTACTATTGTCCAACCCACTTATGGTACTTTCAATTTCTTTTTTAAGTGAATCCACTGCTGCCAGGACCGCAATGATCGAAAAGATACCAATGGTAACTCCCACTAACGACAAAAAAGTACGCAACTTATTATTTTTAAGCGCATTGACCGCAAAATTGAAGCTTTCTTTCAGAACACGAAGGTAGATAAGCATCGGTTGGTTTTTAAGAAATTAAGTTTAGATTAAAGATAAGACGTTTTCTCCTAATTTATGTTACAAAATTCTTGCGTAATTGTGTACTTTTGCGCTTTAAAATCCTACCATGAGCAATACAAAAAAGATCACTTCAGCACTTATTTCGGTATTTCATAAAGACGGACTGGCACCTATTGTAAGGAAATTAAACGAACAAGGAGTAAAATTATATTCTACAGGAGGCACTCAAAAGTTCATTAATGACCTGGGAATTGATGTCATTGCCGTAGAAGATGTAACAGATTATCCATCTATTTTAGGTGGGCGCGTTAAAACATTACATCCCAAAGTTTTTGGTGGAATTTTAAATCGTCAGGATGTAGAAAGTGATGTTGAAGAAATGAAGCAATTCAACATTCCGCAACTGGATCTAGTAATCGTGGATCTATACCCTTTTGAAAAAACAGTAGCTTCGGGTGCCGGTGAGCAGGACATTATCGAAAAAATTGATATTGGTGGAATTTCATTGATCCGTGCAGCAGCAAAGAACTTTAAGGATACCCTTTGTATTTCCTCTATGGAAGATTACAACGAATTTTTGGAAATACTTTCTGCGACCAATGGAAACATTTCACTTTCCGATAGAAAGAAATTTGCAGCCAAAGCATTTAATATCTCTTCGCATTATGATACGGCCATTTTCAATTATTTTAACAGTGACCATAGCATTGCTGCCTTAAAAATTAGTGAAACAAATGGAAAAGTGCTTCGCTATGGTGAAAACCCTCACCAAAGAGGATTCTTCTTTGGAGACTTTAATACAATGTTCGATAAACTTCATGGAAAAGAATTGAGCTATAATAATCTTTTGGATGTAGATGCTGCGGTAAATTTAATGAGTGAATTCATAGGAGATGCACCTACATTTGCTATTTTAAAGCATAATAATGCCTGTGGAATTGCACAACGTGACACTGTGCACCAGGCATACGTAGATGCTTTGGCAGGTGACCCGGTCTCTGCATTTGGAGGTATTTTAATTAGCAATACTGAAATTGATGCCACTACAGCCGAAGAGATCCATAAGTTATTCTGTGAAGTGGTCATTGCTCCTTCTTTTTCTGAAAAAGGAGAAGAAATTCTAAAAGGAAAGAAGAATAGGATTTTATTAATTCAAAAGGAAGCTGTGCTACCGGAAACTACTGTTAGAACTTGTTTGAATGGAGCCTTGGTTCAGGATAAGGACAATATTACGGATAGTGCTGAAAATTTAACATATGCTACAAATACTAAACCTTCCGCAAATGAGTTAGAAGATTTGTTGTTTGCTTCCAAAATCTGTAAGCACACAAAATCCAATACCATCGTTTTGGCGAAAGGAAGGCAATTGTGTGCAAGCGGAACCGGACAAACCTCTCGCGTAGATGCTTTACGGCAAGCGATTGAAAAAGCAAACTCGTTTAATTTTGACCTCAATGGTGCCGTTATGGCCAGTGACGCATTTTTCCCGTTTCCGGATTGTGTTGAAATTGCCGATAAGGCAGGAATTACAGCTGTAATCCAGCCCGGAGGCTCTATAAAGGATGAATTAAGCATCGATTATTGCAACGAACATGAAATGGCAATGGTATTTACGGGTACGCGTCATTTTAAACACTAAAATTATTACATTTGTGAAGAGTTGAAACTCAACACGTTTAATTTCAATACCGCCAAAATAATATATGGGATTTTTTGACTTCCTAACCGAAGAAATAGCCATTGACCTGGGAACCGCTAATACGCTCATTATTCATAATGACAAAGTAGTGGTTGACGCCCCTTCAATTGTTGCCAGGGACCGTACTACCGGTAAGATCATAGCTGTAGGCCGTGAAGCAGCAATGATGCAAGGAAAAACACACGAAAACATTAAAACGATCAGGCCTTTAAAAGATGGGGTAATAGCAGATTTCGATGCCAGTGAAAAAATGATCAATATGTTCATTAAGGACATTCCTGCATTAAAAAAGAAATGGTTGACTCCTTCGTTAAGGATGGTGATCTGTATCCCCAGTGGTATTACTGAAGTAGAAATGCGAGCCGTAAAAGAAAGTGCCGAGCGTGTAAACGGTAAAGAGGTCTATCTTATTCATGAACCAATGGCCGCTGCAATTGGTATTGGTGTGGATATTATGCAACCTAAAGGAAATATGGTGGTAGATATAGGAGGTGGTACTACCGAAATCGCTGTAATTGCTCTTGGCGGAATTGTTTGTGACAAGTCGGTAAAGATTGCAGGTGATGTTTTCACAAATGATATTGTTTATTATATGCGAACTCAGCATAATTTATATGTGGGAGAACGTACTGCCGAAAAGATCAAGATCCAGATCGGAGCAGCTACTGAAGACCTTGAACTTCCTCCTGAAGAAATGGCTGTACAGGGACGTGACCTTTTAACAGGAAAACCAAAACAAGTACAGACTTCTTATCGTGAAATTGCCAAGGCGTTGGATAAGTCAATTTTACGAATTGAAGACGCAGTAATGGAAACTCTATCACAAACTCCTCCGGAATTGGCAGCCGATATCTACAATACCGGTATCTACCTTGCGGGTGGTGGTTCCATGCTTCGTGGACTGGACAAACGTTTATCTCAAAAAACCGACTTACCAGTCTACATTGCCGAAGATCCTTTGCGAGCAGTTGTACGGGGAACGGGAATTTGCTTAAAAAACCTCAATAAATATAAAAGCGTATTGATAAAATAGGAACTAACACATTATGCAACAGATTATATTTTTCTTTATACGGAATAAGAATTTCCTGTTGTTCGGCCTTTTGTTCCTCATTGCACTTACACTTACCGTTAGAACACATTCTTTTCACAAAAGTAAGTTTGTAAGTTCTTCAAATCTTGTTAGCGGAACTATCTATTCCATTAAAAATGACATCACTACGTATTTCGGCCTTAAAAAAGAGAATCAAAAACTTGTAGATGAGAACAAAAGACTCAGAGCGCTCCTGGAAAGCTATAAAGCAAATTCTGTTGCTACAAATGGCGATAGCATCCTACCTTCAAAATACAGTTTTTTAGCAGCCAGAGTAATAAATAACAACTATTCAAAAACTAAAAACAACCTTACCATAGATAAAGGTTCAAAAGATAGCTTGCAAATTGACCTGGGTGTGATCACCACAAAAGGTGTAGTTGGTATACTCAACAGTGTGTCCTCTAATTATGCGACTGTCCAGTCTATTTTAAATACAAAAAGTCAGATCAATGCGAAGCTTAAAAATTCTGAGCATTTCGGAACGCTCATTTGGAATACAAAAGATCCAAATGTTGTACAGCTAATAGATGTTCCGAGGCTAGCCGTTGTCGCTGTAGGAGATACCATTATCACAGGCGGAAAATCTACTATTTTTCCAAAAGGCATACTAATTGGCTCTATTAAAAATATTATACTGAAAGAGGGAGAAAACTATTATGATTTGGATGTTCAACTATTCAATGATATGACCAACCTGGAAAATGTCTATATTATAGAAAATCAAGATGCTCAAGAAATTTTAGCGTTGGAAAAAGAAGTGGAAGATGCAGAACAGTGAAATTTTTATAAATGCGCTTCGGTATATAGTACTGGTGCTTTTACAGGTACTTATATTAAATCATATTAACTTTTTTGGGTTTGTAAACCCTTATGTATATATCCTTTTTATTTTGGTTTTTCCTCTTAACGGGAATCAATCACTTCTTATCCTGTTAAGTTTTTTATTAGGGTTAACCATAGATATTTTTGGAGATTCCGGGGGAGTTCATGCAGCAGCCTGTGTTTTTGTTGCATACTTACGGCCTCTAATATTAAAGTTTTCTTTTGGAATTAGTTACGAGTACAATACTGTTAAAATAAGTAAGGTTTCACTTACTGAAAGATTGGTATATGTATCTCTTATGGTCCTCTTGCATCATTTGGTCCTCTTTGGCTTGGAAATATTTAGTCTTTCACATATATTATTAATCCTAAAATCTACGTTATTTTCAGGAGTATTCAGTATACTATTAATTCTATGTACATTATTACTGTTTAGCCGAAAGTCATAATGAGAAAACTATTACTTCTTTCCATAGTGTTAATTACCGGAGTAGTTTTTGCCGGACGGTTATTCTATCTTCAAATCTATGATACATCATTTCAGAAATTGTCTGAAAACAATGCTATTAAAGTAATCTACGATTACCCGCAGCGCGGTTACATTTTTGACCGTAACGGAAAGTTATTGGTCTCCAACCAGCCTTCTTACGATGTGATGGTGATCCCCAGAGATGTAAAACCTCTGGATACATTGGAATTTTGTGATATTTTGAAAATCACCAAAGAAGATTTTAAGTCCATCCTGAATAAAGCCCGGATATATTCTCCCAGGCTACCTTCAGTGGTAATTCCACAACTTACCAAAGAAGAATACGCATACCTTTCAGAAAAAATGCATAAATATCAAGGGTTTTATATTCAGAAAAGATCTTTGAGGGATTACCAGGTAAAGCATTCTGCAAATGTCTTAGGGTATATTGCTGAAGTTAATAATCGAATAATTGAAAAGAATCCCTATTACCAGATGGGGGACCTAATTGGAATGCAAGGTGTTGAAAGCCAATATGAAGAGGTCCTACGTGGAGTAAAAGGAGTGAAATACATTCAAAAAGATCGTTTTAACAGAGATATTGGTCCTTACAAGGAAGGTATTTTCGATACGCTCCCACAGCGTGGAAAAGATATTACACTTACCATCGATGCAGAACTACAAGAATATGGCGAACAATTAATGGTCAATAAACGCGGTGGAATTGTTGCGATCGAACCTGCTACGGGTGAAATACTTACTCTTATCACTGCTCCCTATTACGATCCCGGGCTATTAGTTGGAAGAGAGCGGTCCAAAAATTTTACAAAGCTTTATTACGATACAATTGCAAAACCTCTCTTTGATCGTGGGTTGCAAGGTGAATATCCTCCGGGGTCTCCCTTTAAGGCGCTTACTGCCCTCATTGGTTTACAGGAAGAAGTCATCACTACTGAAGAGAAAATTTACTGCCGTGGCGGATATGCATACGGAAGAGGAAAAAAATTAGGATGCCACCATCACACAACTCCACTCGATATGGTAGGCGGTATTGCAAATTCATGCAATGCTTATTTTTGTACTGTTTACAAACGTGCTATTGAAAAATACCCATCGCCCCAAGATGGAATCGACAATTGGAAAGGACACTTGGAAAGTTTTGGCTTAGGAAACTATATGGGGTATGACCTTCCCAGTGGGCGACCTGGAAAAATACCGGATGCCAATTATTATAACAGGATATACAGGTATCCCGAGTATAAGTGGTATGCAACTGCTACTATTTCTAATGCCATTGGACAGGGAGAAGTATTACTTACTCCCATGCAAATGGTAAATCTTACTGCTACGATCGCGAACAGGGGTTGGTACTATAAACCACACATTATAAAAAACATTAATACAGTGGATACAATTCCGCAGGTGTATACCAGAAAAAATATCACCACTATAAATCCAAGGTATTTTGAACCTGTAATAGAAGGAATGTTCGATGTTTACAATAAGGGAACTGCCTCACATATACAAATTCCCGGTATTGAGATATGTGGTAAAACCGGGACTGCTGAAAATTACATTCGCATTGATGGAAAGCGTATGCAATTGACAGATCATTCCATTTTTGTTGCATTTGCCCCAAAGGACAACCCAAAAATTGCCATTGCCGTATTTGTAGAAAATGGCTATTGGGGCTCAAGGTGGGCCGGGCGAATTGCCGGGTTGATGATTGAAAAGTACATAAAAGGTGAAATTACGCGTACCGATCTGGAAGACTTCATTCTTAATGGGAGCCTTGAAGAAGAATATGCAAAGCCATACAGCAATGAGCCATTTAAAATCAATATCTGATGGCAGGTGGAAAGGGAATTCTGAAATTTGACTGGTTTACCATTTTTCTATATACAGCTTTAGTAGGAATTGGATGGATAAACATTTATTCGGCATCTTTAAGTGATACCTCTTCAGGCTTTTTTGATCTTGAGCAGATCTATACCAGGCAATTATTTTTCATTTTTTTAAGTATCGTCCTTATCATTTTTATTCTGGCCATAGAAACTAAATTCTATGAACGTTTTTCAAGTATTATTTATATAGTTTCCCTATTATCATTGCTTGGCCTATTTGTTTTTGGAAAGAACATAAACGGGGCTACTTCCTGGTATGCGTTTGGTAGTTTTGGCCTTCAACCCAGTGAATTTGCAAAAGCAGCTACGGCTTTGGCATTGGCTAAGTACGTAAGTGACATACAAACCAATGTAAAAGAATTTAAACATCAGCTACGGACCTTTATTATTATAGCGCTCCCGGCAATTTTAATTATACCCCAACCAGACCCGGGGAGTGCATTAATATACCTGGCCTTTATATTTCCCCTGTATCGGGAAGGCCTTCATTTTGTATATCTACTATTAGGTTTCTTTGCAGCTGCTTTGTTTGTAAGTACATTAGTATTTGGTGTAGTCTGGATAACTTTAGGAGTCTTGTTGATCGCCGGATTTCTTTTTTTCAAAAACCGAAAGAAGCGGCCCGGTATCTTTAAATACATTATCATAACAACAGCCTGTATTGGTTTTGCTTTTTCAGTAAATTATATTTTTAACAATGTATTTGAACAACGACACCGTGACCGCTTTAATATTGTATTAGGTAAAGAAATTGATTCAAAGGGAATTGGTTATAACACCAATCAAAGTGAAATAGCCATTGGGAGTGGTGGATGGACAGGAAAAGGCTGGACCCAAGGTACACAAACCAAAGGAAATTTTGTGCCGGAACAGCATACGGACTATATATTTAGTACAGTTGGTGAAGAGTGGGGGTTTTTGGGCAGCATGCTTGTTATTGTATTGTTTATAGCGCTTTTTGTGCGCATTCTTCAATTGGCAGAACGGCAAAAAAATCAGTTTAGCAGAGTATACGGGTACAGTGTGGTTGCTATATTATTTCTACATTTCTTTGTGAACATAGGAATGGTAACGGGGCTTTTCCCAACGGTAGGCATCCCCCTTCCTTTCTTTAGCTATGGAGGTTCCGGATTATGGGGCTTTACTATTTTGCTATTTATTTTTATACGTTTGGATGCTTCAAACTATTATTATACTTAACTCCTTCCCCACGCCTTGATATCAATTTTTGCTTCAATTCTATCTTCCGTTTTATCGGTAAGCTTCGGAAAGAAATCGATCCCTGTTTGTGATTCGATCTCATCAATAGTTGTGACGTATTCATAAAAGGACTTGTTAGTTGGCTCATTCGGAATTAAAAAAGCGATCGCCTTATATTCCCCTCCCGATGTATCCACTATAATCTTGAAAAATGCTTCCGGTACTGAAACTCCTTCAGAACCGATCCTTTTTAAACCCTTTTTTAGCACACCCCCGGTGACAACATATACACCATTATATTTTTTTGCCCAGTAGCGTGTTTTTTGTTCCAGTTTATTCCATATACCACTGTTAAAGTCATTATTTTGCGGACTTATATTGCTGGTCAAAAAGGTTTCATGGTAAGCATCAAAAGAAAATCTGCGGTCTCCGGCAGGACACAGATGACCCCGGTCATATCCCGAACCTTTATAACTTCTCCAATGTGCCGATTTGGATTTTACCTTACGATCCTCCACAAAATGAGGCCTCTCAAAATCGTTTTGGGACAAATGTTTTTTGGAAAGTTCATATGCCACCCATTCTGCTTGCTCGTGGGCTTCGGCATAGGAAAGAGTAAAATAGGTATGCTCGATCACAACGCCGGTAGTGGATGTTGGTAAAAAAGAATCGTCAAATTCTGAACCTAAGAATTCTTTTTTAGATTTTGAGGTGTCGGGGTAGTTTTCATTTTGGGTATCAACATACTTTTCTGCATAATACAATCCAACAATAATGAGTATGGTTAGTAAAGGATAAAGGTATTTTCGGTTCATATAAAAACTCTTATTTTAACAAAGGCCTGATTAATTAGCTTCTCACATCCAGAGCATCCCGTAACGCATTTCCTATCAACATAAACGCAGTGACCAGGCTCATTATAGCCAGTCCGGGAATAATTGCCAGATAAGGTTTCCCTAAAATAATATAAGCATAGTGGTCTTTAATGATACCACCCCAGCTTGGCATGGGCGGCTGGGCACCGATCCCCAAAAAGCTTAATCCGCTTTCAATAAGTATTGCTCCGGCAAAATTCGCAGCAGAAATGATAATTACCGGTGCCATGGCATTAGGTAAAATATGACGTACAATGATCCTAAGGTCTTTAAAGCCCAAAGCTCTTGCTGCGGTAACGTATTGCATTTCTTTTACGCCCAACACCTGCCCTCTAACCACACGAGCTACTTCTACCCACATGGTAAGTCCAACAGCAATAAAAACCTGCCAAAATCCTTTTCCAAGGGCTAGTGTTATGGCAATAACCAACAATAGTGTGGGAATGGACCAGGTTACATTGATAACCCACATAATTGCAGCATCAACTTTACCGCCAAAGTAACCTGCTACTGCACCCATTGTAATTCCAATCACTAAGGAAATAAATACCGCTACAAAACCTATGGCCAGTGAAATACGAATACCTATCAACATTCGGCTTAACAGGTCACGGCCATACTTGTCTGTTCCTAAAATGAATTTCTTTTCTGAAATATACTGCTTTGGAATTTCTTCTAAATTCCGCGCATTTGGAAATAGTGAAAGTTTATATTCTTTTTGAAGCCCTTCGGTACCGTCTAGGGTATATTCGGTTACTTGGAGGGATTCTTCTTTTAATGTGTAGTTGGAAATTGGAATTTCGGTATCTGCGTTCTTCTTTCCGAAGAAAAAAACAGAAAAGGCGTTTTGCTCTTCAGCTTTGGCAGGAATAGTGAGCATCTGTACAGAAAACCCAGGTGGTTTTGAATGAATAGCCAAATGCATTTGATTTGCATTTTGAGAATTATCCGGTGCTAAAGCATAGGCAAAAACAGCTACTAACACACAAATTACCAAAAAGCCAAAACTAAAAACGCCCCAAAAGTTCCTTTTGAACTTTTGGAGCGCAACTTTTGTTAAAGAGGTCGATTTGTTCATTAAAAAATCAATTTTTAATGTTCGCCATTTTGCCTTTTCTTATATTACTTAATTTTAAGTCCTCCAGTACATTAACTGCTTCTTCTACATAAATATCCTTTGCAAGGTTCTTATGCCAACGCTTTCGCTTTTCACGTAATGTAGTATCCTGCCGCATCATTTCAATTTCATTAGGCAATGAACGGTAACTTAATTTATTATCGTATTCGTCTATTAAGTCAAACTTCTTACTTTCCTTTTTACGTTTTTCTATTTCGGCACTATAGGTGTCAAAATTTAGATTCACATTCATCTCATCGCGTTTCACCTTAACCCATCTCGCGTTTTGCTCGATCAAAGCTAATTGTTCGCTTTTTTCCATGCGTTCTTTGCTCTTTTTGATGGTTTCATCAAAATCTATATAACCATCCCAAACTTCATATTTGGCAGGTTCAATTTTATCGTATGGCAACGGATTATCATAGTCTCGTTCCCCAACATCAATATAACTGTAGCGGTCCGGCATTACTACATCGCTTTTCACTCCTTCCAGCTGCGTAGAACCTCCATTAACTCTATAGAATTTTTGAGTTGTCAGCTTTAAGGCTCCCATATCTCCCATATCATTTTTACGTAACCACTGATTTAAATCAATTAAATTCTGAACGGTTCCTTTTCCATAGGTTTGTTTGCTGCCAAGAATTATTGCACGCTTATAATCCTGCATTGCTGCGGCAAGTATTTCAGAAGCTGATGCAGAAAGTTCATTCACCAGGATCACTAATGGCCCATCCCAGGCTAATTCATCATTTTCATCTTTTAAAACTTCTTTTCTACTTCCTCCGGAAGCAACCTGAACAATTGGCCCTTCTTTTATAAATAACCCTCCAATATCTACAGCAGTTTTTAAGGATCCTCCCCCGTTATCTCTCAGGTCCAATACCAATCCTTCCATGCCTTCTTCTTTAAGGCGTTCAATTTCTTTCTTGACATCACTTGCGGCATTTCGCTTTTTATAATCGTCCATATCAAAGTAGAATTGCGGAAGATTAATTAATCCAAACTTCTTGTCTTCTTTTTCTATAACGGTAGATTTTGCGTAGGTCTCTTCGAGCTCAACAACATCCCGAGTAATTACCTCTTCTTCAATGGTACCGTCTACTCGTTTTATTGTAAGAGTAACCTGAGTTCCTTTTGGGCCTTTGATAAGTTTCACAGCATCATCAAGGCGCATCCCCACGATGCTTACTGCTTCATCTTCATCAGCTTGTTTTACTTTTAAGATTATATCACCTACTTCAACATGCTCTCCACGCCAGGCAGGGCCTCCGCTTATCACTTCAACAATATTGATATAATCATTTCTCTTTTGAAGCCGGGCGCCAATACCTTCTAATTTTCCAGACATACGTAAATCGAATCGGTCTCTGTCGGGTGGAGCAAAATAGTTGGTGTGCGGATCAAATTCTTCAACAACGGTAGTGAGAAAAACTGCAAAATAATCTTTGCGTTCCAGGTCATCTGTGAAATCGAAGTATTCCTTTAAAGAGGTTTCTGTTGTCCCTCTGGCCTTTTTTTCTATTTCGGTCAATGATTTTCGGGTATATCCTTCTTCTGTCTCAAGTTTTGTTTTTTCTTCTTCCACTAAATCGTAATAAGAGGATATAGTAGAAAATTTTAATTGCCACCTCCAGCGTTCTTTCAATTCTCTCTTAGAACTGGCGTAGTCAAGCTCGTCATAATCTACATTAATAATTTCATCTTTAGAATAATCAAAAGGTGTTTCCAGGACTTCTACATAAATGTCCTTTGCCTCTTCCATTCGTTGTTTAAAACGATCATGGACCAAATTGAAGAAAGTTAGTTCCTTATTTTTAATCTGGTCGTCAATTTCATGTTTATATGCGCTAAACTCTACTATATCTGAAGCTAAAAAATATCTTTTGATGGGATCTAATCCTTCTATAAAATCTTCGAAAACGCCTTCAGAAAAAGTATCATCTATATCTGCCGGGTCATAATGCCCTTTTTGTAAAACATAGGTTATTAAATCTATAAGGAGTTTATCTTTATCCGGGTCATCAAACTTCTTTGTCGTAAAGCTACAAGAAGCAGCAGCTACAAATACAGCAAGGAATAATACCTTAAAGTTCTTTTTCATAATACGCATATCTATCATCTTAAATTAGAGTCTTCTAAATTATATAAAAAACCGTGCCAATAACTCGTAATGATACTAATTTTTTGTTAAACAAACTAATTATAACAACGGCTATAAAATGTGTATTTTAGCTTTTTGAAAAACAATAGGCATGCCTGAAAAAAAACCTCTCATATTAGTCACCAACGACGATGGTATCACTGCTCCGGGTATTCGTGCCCTTATTGAAGTCATGAATACACTTGGAGATGTATATGTAGTTGCACCGGATTCTCCTCAAAGTGGCACGGGGCACGCTATTACTATTAACGATACTTTGTACTGTGATAGTATTAAAATTGATAAGGAACAACCGCAAAAAGAATTTAGTTGTAGTGGAACACCTGTAGACTGTGTGAAGTTGGCGGTAAATGAAATTTTAAGACGTAAGCCCGATCTATGTGTAAGCGGCGTAAATCATGGTAGTAATTCTTCCATCAATGTAATTTATAGTGGCACCATGAGTGCAGCTGTAGAGGCCGGAACCTTGGGTATTCCTTCCATTGGATTTTCATTACTGGATTACTCTATGGATGCCAATTTTGAACCTATAAAAGAATATATAAAAACTATAGCCATACAATGTTTAAACAACGGATTGCCAAAAGGGGTCGTACTAAACGTTAATTTTCCAAAGGTAAACGAAGGCGAGATCAAAGGAATGAAAGTATGCCGGCAGGCAAATGCACATTGGATCGAAAACTTTGACAAACGTGTAAATCCATTAGGCCGTGAGTATTATTGGCTTACGGGGGAATTTGTTAACGAAGATAAAGGGGAAGATACAGATGAATGGGCGTTGCACCATGGATATGTTTCTATAGTCCCTGTACAGTTTGACCTTACGGCTCACCATGCAATTAAGGATATTAATACCTGGGATCTATAATGAAACAAAATATAGCAAAAGAAATAGGTATTGGATTACTAATAGGGCTACTGTCAAATTTAGCAGGGAGTTATCTTTATATTTTCTTTTTATCGAAAATTAAAAAATTAAGTGTAGAAAGCACCTTAGAAGTTGCTTTAGAGCAAGGATTAACAGGGAACATTATTGCGCTTGGAGCATTATTGAACCTGGTCGCTTTTTTTGTCATTTTGAAAAAAAAACAATATTATCGAGCTCGTGGCGTGGTTTTGGCAACCTTAATAGCAGCGATCATAATTTTGATTTCAAAGTTTTACTAAATGAAATATTACCTCATAGCGGGAGAGGCCTCCGGAGACCTACACGGAGCTAACTTAATGAAGGCACTTAAGATGCAAGATGCCGAAGCATCTTTTAAGTACTGGGGAGGTGACCTAATGCAACAAACCGAAGGGGAGTTGGTAAAACATTACCGGGACTTAGCCTTTATGGGGTTTATTGAAGTTCTTTTTAACTTAAGGACGATCCTTAAGAACATTAAACTTTGTAAAAAAGATATTGAAGACTTCAATCCCAATGTTATTATATTTATTGACTATCCCGGTTTCAATCTACGTATTGCCAAATGGGCGAAACAAAAAGGGTATAAAACACACTATTATATTTCTCCACAAATTTGGGCGTGGAAGGAAGGCCGGATCAAAAGCATAAAACGCGATGTAGACGCGATGTACGTAATTCTCCCGTTTGAGAAAGATTTCTATGAAAAAAAGCACCATTTTCCGGTACATTTTGTTGGTCATCCGCTAATTGACGCTATTACCGATAGGGAACAGGTAGACCCTATTACCTTCAAAAAAGAACATGGTTGGGATGACCGCCCTGTTATCGCTTTGCTACCCGGAAGCAGGAAGCAGGAAATCTCCAAAATGCTGAAGGTCATGCTGTCTGTTGTTGAAGATTTTAAAGACTACCAGTTTGTAATTGCCGGAGCTCCCAGCCAGGAAGAAGGATTTTACGCCCCTTTCATCAAAAAACAAAATGTGCATTTGCTGCTAAATAAAACTTACGACCTATTGAGTATTTCTGATGCAGCACTGGTCACTTCGGGAACTGCTACGCTGGAAACTGCCCTATTTAAGGTTCCACAAGTGGTTTGTTATAAAGGAAACCGTATTTCTTATGAAATAGCCAAAAGAGTAATTAAGCTTAAGTATATCTCATTGGTGAATTTAATTCTTGATAAAGAAGTGGTTACCGAGTTGATCCAAACTGAACTCAATACCAAAAACCTGAAAAAAGAATTATCAAATATCCTTGATCCTTATAAGCGAGCTACCCTATTTTTGGATTATTACGATCTGGAAAAGAAGCTGGGAGGAAAAGGCGCCAGTGAAAAAACTGCCAGGCTAATTTTTAAAGCAGTTTCCAATACTTAAAAAAAATTCATAGTTTTATAGTTCAAGAATTGGAATTTGCCCTACATGAAAAAATTATTCCTACTTGCCCTGTTACCTCTGTTCATAGCCTCTTGCGGTAGCTCTAAAACGACCTCCAAAACCAAAGTTTACAAAGCCGAAAAGATCTCTAAGAATTCCAATAAAAGGAAACTGGAAAATATTGTGGATTATGCAAAATCCTTCAAAGGTACTCGCTATAAGTTTGGAGGTACAACAAAATCCGGAATGGATTGTTCCGGGTTGGTCTATACTGCCTTTAAAAAAGAGAGCGTCCTATTACCCCGTATCTCACGTGATATGGCAACCAAAGGTAAGCGTATTAAATTATCGCAAACTACCGTAGGTGACCTGGTGTTCTTTCAAACAAATAAAAACAGGAAAGTCATTAATCATGTAGGGTTAGTTGTTGAAACCAAAGGCGGAAACATTAGGTTTATACATTCCACAACCTCCAGTGGAGTTATCATTTCTTCTCTTGAAGAACGTTATTGGAAGTCTGCTTTTATTGAAGTTCGCAGAGTTATTTAGAAAATACCTATCTTAGGCACACTTCCCGGTTTATTTTAAACATTGTTTTAAAATACTGGGATGAAATTTATCAATTTTGCAATCGTAAAATTTTCTGTTTTCCTTACGTTGGGTATTCTTACAGCGTATTTTTTACAGAACAGTCCGGTTTTCTTTTTACCTGTTATTCTAGGCTTATTTGTCATTTTGCTAATTATCTGGCGGATCGGATTAAAGCAATTATTCCCTTACGTTTCCTTCGGAATCATAAGCTATTTATGCTTTTTCAGCATTGGGTACTTCAATTACCAGCTACGCCTTCCTCGTTTTTTGCCAGGTCACTATTCACATCATGCAGAAGTAAACACTCCGGTAGTGCTTCAGCTTAAAATAAAAGAAACTTTAAAGCCGAATAATTACAATGTAAAATATATAGTTGAAGCTGAAGCAGTACAGGGAATTAGTACTTCCGGAAAATTACTTCTCAATATTCAAAAAGAAGTTGGTCTCAAAAAATATGTAACTGATGATGTCCTTTTGGTCTATACTTCGTACATGAAAATTCCAAAGCCTTTAAATCCTTATCAGTTTAAATATGCCAGGTATATGAAAACACTTGAGGTCTATCATCAACTACAAATTTCAAAGAGGCATATTTTACAAGAATCTAAAGGAACCATAACTCTTAGAGGTGTTGCAGAAAAGTATCGGGCCTACAGTATCAAGAAATTACAAAATTCACCCATCAAAACAGTGGAGCGCTCTATTATTAAGGCATTGGTATTAGGACAGCGAAAAGACATTGATACCAAAACTTATAGTGATTATGCAGCTGCCGGAGCAATACATATTTTGGCTGTTTCGGGGCTGCACGTGGGAATTCTGTTTTTACTTTTATCCGGATTATTGAAACCTTTGGAATATTTCCCTAAGGGATTACTCATTAAGTCCCTATTGATCATTTTGTTTCTTTGGTGCTTTGCATTGATTGCCGGGTTAACGCCTTCAGTAGTGCGAGCTGTTACTATGTTCTCATTCTTCTCTTTTGCAAAATACAACAACCGCCCTACCAATTCTATTAATACATTGTTCCTTTCATACTTTGTCTTATTGCTTTTTAATCCACAATGGTTGTTTCACATTGGATTTCAATTAAGTTACCTGGCCGTATTATTTATACTTTGGGTTCAGCCGGGATTGTTCCAACTCTATATCCCAAAAAATTTTATCCTTAAAAAGATCTGGGCGATCTTTACTGTCACCATTGCAGCACAATTAGGTATTATGCCATTGAGCCTGTATTATTTTCATCAATTTCCGGGCTTATTCATGCTTACTAATATTGTGGTTCTTCCCTTTCTGGGAATTCTTTTGGCCGGAGGAATCCTGATCATGATCTTAGTCATTCTAGATATGCTTCCCGATACTTTAGCATTAGCTTACAATTATCTTATTGAACTACTCAATAATTTTATAAACTGGGTTGCAAGACAAGATGATCTCTTATTTCAGGATATATCATTTTCCAGGGCAAAAGTAATAACCAGCTATTTGGTAATAATATCTCTTGTATTTCTTTGGAAAAAAGTGAATCATAAAAGAATTGCAGTAAGCCTTATAAGTTTAAACTTATTCATCGGGGTTCTAATATGGAATTCTTATAGGCTTTCAGGGCATCAATTGATCATTTTCAACAAAAGCAGGCACGCACTTATAGGATATAGAAATGCTACAGATCTATTGCTATTTCGGAGTGATTCTACCCAAAGCTATAGAAACAAATTTCCTATTAAAGAATATCGTGTTGCTCAAAATATCTCAACATATTCCGAAGAAAAAACACCTCCTGTTTTTTTATTTGGGAACAAGCAAGTTCTGGTTCTGGACAGCCTTGGGGTATATCCTAAAGCTTCAAAGGCAGATGTTCTGGTTCTCACATATAACCCAAAAATACATCTGGAAAGACTCATTGACAGTCTTCAACCCAAATACATTATAGCAGATGGGAGCAATTATATTTCTTATGTCAATCGTTGGCGTACTACATGCGAAATAAGGAAGCTCCCTTTTCACCATACCGGCACAAAGGGAGCTTTCATTATAGAGTAGTGAAATACTTAACTTAAAAGCTACTCTTAAAAAGTTCCTTTAAAATTTTCCTGATATTCTTTCCACGCCTCAACTGTCGTTAATTTGGCATAGTCATCATTAGCGATCATTTTTAGATAGATCTCTAACTGCTGTGGTGTTTTATAGCCCGGTATCGCCTGAATTAGATCACCGTTTTCTTTAAAAAAGACCAAACTAGGATAGCCTCTTAACTTCAACGCATCTGCAAAAAAGTGAGTCGCATTCCTGCCTTTTCTGCCTTCCTGGTAATTTGGGTTTGTATATGTAAAATCCTGATACGTGATCTCTTCGGTACCTTCGGCATTAAATTTCACGGCATAGTAGTTCTCATTAATGAAGTCAATCACATTTTTGTCACCAAATGTGTTTCTATCTAACAACTTACATGGCCCGCACCAAGTAGTATAAACATCCATAAAGATCTTTTTGGGTTGTTCTTTTTGAGCAGCCAATGCTTCATTTAAAGTCATCCAATTGATTTTTTGGGCAGACATGGTGCCAACTGTAAGAAGGGCAACAAACAGTAATATCTTTTTCATCTGTAATAGTTTTAATGCCAATATAGTGCAACAAAAAACGTTCCACAAATTGGGAACGTTTTTTTGTTGAAAGTATTGTGATTACCTGACCCCGTGCATCAAACGTTTCAGCAAAGGGTGTAGTAATAAGGAAACTATTCCGAGCCCTATTGGGATAATGGTAAATATTAGGAAAAAGGTTGACAGGCTGTATTCTTCAGTGATTTTTTCGATATCTCCACCTACGTAATGCGCCAATTTGTTACCAATGGCGATCGCCAAATAGTAAACACCGAACATAAATGCGACCATTCGGGTTGGGATCAGTTTACTCAAATAAGACAGTCCCATTGGCGAAAGACATAATTCCCCCAAAGTATGAAACAGGTATGCGAACACCAGCCATACCATACTCAAGCTTGCACTATCGGCACCTGAAGGAACATTTCTTGCTCCAAAGGCCAAAAAAGCAAAGCCCAATCCTAAAAGTGCTAGCCCCAGGAAGTATTTTACAGAAGCTGGTGGATTATAACGGCTGTCCCACCATTTAGTGAAAAGTGGTGCAAACATAATGATAAACAATGAATTGAGAATAGCAAACCAGGTTACAGGCACCTCTGTCTCAGTAGATTGAAATTCGATATACAATTTATAAATCACAATACCCCAAACTACTACAAAACTGAAACCTAAGATTAGGTTGGACAAACCAATGCGGTTAAAGGTCTTCCGAAATAATCGCAGCAATACATACGTAATAATTAATAGCGGAACCACGGTTACAATGAGATCAACTATTTTGAAGCCCATAGCCGCATTCCCTTCGAGGAACCTATCAGTAAAATCTCTCGTATAAACCGGTAATGACCCTGCGGCCTGCTCAAAAGCAGCCCAAAAGAAGATGGTAAATATGCAAAAAATGGCAAAAGCAATCATACGATCACGTTCAATCTTTACGTACCTTGGAATACGGACGATCAATAAAGCGATGAAGGCTACCGCCGCCAGAAGCGCTAGAAAAAGTGAATTCTCCATACCTGCAATATTGAAATTCAAAGTTTGTATATCCCCAATCTTGCTCAATGGATCATTGATAATAAAAATAAGCGCTGAAACTGCAAAAATGACTATCAATACAGTATCCAGTAGTCTAAAACGATTTAGCTTCACGCCCTTTTTCTCTTCAGGATCGATCATTTCCTCAATAGTATCACCCAAATCCTTGTTTTTTTCCGGCTTATCCCCTATCGTACCAAACAGTGGTTGTGCGAAGTAAAACTGTAGCATTCCCAACAACATAAACACTCCTGCCAAACCAAAACCGTAGCTCCATCCAACCTTTTCACCAACCCATCCGCACAACATGATACCTATAAACGCCCCAGCGTTCACTCCCATATAGAATATATTATACGCGCCATCTTTCTTTTCGTCATGGCCTTCGTACATTTTGGAGATAATAGAGGTCATATTTGGTTTAAAAAAGCCATTACCCATGATCAGAAATGCAATTCCGATATAGAGGAAGGTCGGTGTTTCCACAGCCATAGAGGCATGCCCCAATGTCATTAGCAAGGCACCGATCACCACGGCCATTCTATAACCGATCTTATTATCAGCTAGCCAGCCACCTATCAACGGAGTAAGATACACGAGCATCGCATAAGTTCCCAGAAGCGAGAGCGCCGCCTCGGTGGACCACTCCCAGCCCGGGTTATCACCTAAAATTGCTCCGGTAAGGAAAATAACCAAAATGGCTCGCATTCCATAGTAAGAAAAGCGTTCCCACATTTCGGTGAAAAAAAGTACAAATAATCCTGCCGGATGCCCAAGCACCTTATCCTTGAAAAATGTATCGCTGTTTGAAGTATTCATAATGGATTAATTTTTATTAATGAAATAAAATATAAAGACCCTATAGGGGTGTCTATAAGGTCTTTGTAGTTAGTTATGATTAGTTGTCAGCTATTTCGAACCCTTCAGCTTCTTCGTATTTCATTTCCCGTTCGTTGTCTTCTGCGCCATGCGTAAGGGATTCTAATTTCTTTCTAAACGCCATTACAAGAAGTCCAAAAACAACACAGAATACAGCTATACCAGTAAAGATGGTATATTCTCCAAGACTCTCAGAAGCTTCTCCCAATAACCCGGCAAGTTTATTTCCAAAACCGGTCATTGCAAAATAAACTCCCATCATTAATGAAGCATATTTTAACGGAGCTAATTTTGTAATATATGATAGCGCTACAGGTGAAATACATAACTCACCTACCGTATGGAACAAATACGCTAATACTAACCAGTACATTGCAGAAGCACCATTACTTTCGTATTGTCCTGCAGCCGCAGTCATAAAAAAGAATCCGGCACCCATAATAATAAGGCCGATAATCATTTTAAACAATGAAGTAGATACTTTTCCTTTTAACTTTCTTTTAGCCCAATATGCAGCAACCGTAGTTCCTAAAAATATAATGAACATTGCATTTAACGATTGAAACCATGAAGCCGGAACTTCCCATCCCATTAACATTCTGTTAGTTTTTTCCGAAGCATAAATATTCATTAATCCTCCGGCTTGCTCAAAAGCTCCCCAGAAAACTATTACTAATAAGAAGGATATAAATAATACTATGATCCTGTCTTTTTCAATCTTGGTTAAAGGCTTTTTCATAGCCTCTTTTTCTATTTTATTTTCAGAAGTCCCTAAAAAATTCCCAACAAGCTTTAAATGTTTTTGACCAACCAGATATTGAATAAGACCTAAAGCCATACCAATTCCTGCTAATCCAAAGCCATAATGCCATCCGTGTACCTCACCTACATAACCTACAATTAAACTGGATAAAAACGCTCCAATGTTAATTCCTATATAAAAGATAGTAAATCCTTTATCACGTCTTATATCACCTTGTTGATACAACCCTCCTACCATGGTAGAAATATTTGGTTTTAGCATTCCAACACCGGCAATGATCAATCCTAAACCTGAATAGAAGGCCCACATCTGCTCAACTGCCAATATACTATGCCCTGCCACCAATAAGATTCCTCCAAATAAAACAGATTTTTTCTGTCCCAAAAATTTATCTGCAATCCATCCACCGGGAATTGAAGCTACATATACCAGCATGGTATACCATCCGTAAAGGGCTAAAGCTTCACCATTGGTCCAACCTAAACCGGGGTTAGCATCAGTTGTGGCACCCACTAAGTATAAAACCAAAATGGCTCGCATCCCATAGTAAGAAAAACGTTCCCACATTTCGGTGAAAAAGAGAACATATAGTCCTGCGGGATGTCCAAATAGTTGTTTTTGATTTTGGAGAGTTGTCGACATATTTTTAAGTATTAGTTAATATTTAGTTGTTGATTAGTTCTTGATCTGTATCATTTTCTCTTTAGGTTCTCCTAAAGTGTTTTGAATGAACCTGGTCATTTTTTTGAATAAATGCAAGCGGGTATTTCCGCCATAGATACCGTGGTTCTTATCCGGGTAAATGGCCCATTCAAAGTCTTTATCAGCCTGAATTAAAGCCTCTACCAATCTCGTGGTATTCTGCACATGGACATTATCATCTGCACTACCGTGTACTAAGAGAAAGTCCCCTTCCAATTTATTTACATGAGAAATTGGAGAGTTCTCATCGTATCCGGAAGCGTTTTCCTGTGGTGTCTGCATGTACCTTTCGGTGTAAATGGTATCGTAGAAGCGCCAGCTGGAAACCGGGGCCACTGCAATTGCCATAGAGAAGGTATCTGCTCCCTGGAAGAGACAGTTAGAAGACATAAATCCGCCATAGCTCCAACCCCAAATACCAATTCGTTCTTTGTCTATATAGGGCAAATCTCCAAGTTTTTTCGCCGCTGCAATTTGATCTTCTACTTCATATTTACCCAGTTCTTTCTGTGTCATTTTTTTGAAATCCCGTCCTTTCAATCCGGTTCCTCTTCCATCTACACAAACCACAATATATCCTTGTTGTGCCAACATCTGGTGCCAATAATCGTTTGACCCGTTCCATCTATTAGCTACCTGCTGTGATCCCGGGCCCGAATACTGGTACATGAACAAAGGATATTTTTTATTAGGGTCAAAATCCTTTGGTTTGATCGTATACATATTTAGTTCGTGGCCATTTATTTGAATGGTCGAAAACTCTTTTGGTGAGGTTTTATACCCTGAAACCAGGCCTTTAAGCGCTTTGTTATTCTTTATTTCACGAAGTACCTTCCCTGTTTTGGCTTCATTCAATGTAAAAACATAAGGAGTTTTCGTATCTGAAAAAGTATTGATGTAATAGGTGTAATCTGCACTAAATGCAGCACTGTTGGTTCCGGTTTTATCACTTAAACGCACTTTATTCTTGCCGGAACGCAGTACAGAATATACATCTCTGTTAATACTTCCATTCTCGGTACTTTGATAATAAATACGTCCTGTATTTTGGTCGAATCCATAGTAATTTGTCACTTCCCAGTCACCATCTGTTATCTGGTTGATAAGCTTACCTGTCTTATCATAATGATAGATATGGTTCCACCCGCTTTTCTCGCTTGTCCATATAAAACTATTATCATTCAAAAAAGTAAGGTCATCTGTTACATCTACATAAGCATCATCTTTTTCCTGATGTACCAACGCAGAAGTATTATTAGTGGCGTCTACAAAAACCAGGTCCAAAGTATTTTGATGCCGGTTGGTCAATTGCGTGCTCAATATATTTGGATCATTGGTCCATTTAATTCTTGGAATATAATAGTTGTTGTATTTGGAAAGGTCAACTTTCGATATCTTGCCGGTCTTTAGATCGTACAAATGCAAAGAGACCAGTGCATTTGCTTCTCCGGCTTTTGGGTATTTAAAAACTTGTTGTGTTTGGTATAGATCTTCTCCATAAACATCCATAGAAAACTCGGGAACATTGGTTTCATCAAAACGGATAAAAGCAATTTTATCACCTGTTTTATTCCAGTCGAAAGCTCTTACAAAAGCAAATTCTTCTTCGTAGACCCAATCTGTAATCCCGTTGATAATACTGTTTTTCTTTCCGTCCGTAGTAATTTGTTTGATATCTCCGGCAGAAAGGTCCTTTATGTACAAATTGTTATTGAATCCGTAGGCAATCTTACTTCCGTCATTGTTAAATGTAGGCTCCTGTATCTTGTCTTCTGAAACTAACGTCAATGATTTTGCCTTCAGGTCATATACATAATAGGTCCCCAATGCTGAGCGTCTATAGATCTGTTCTAACTTTGTAGCGAGCAAAAGTTTAGACTCGTCACTGCTAAATTCATACGAAATGATATATTCAATTCCGTCCAGGTCATTGGTATTCACCAATGTCCTTACTTTTTTACCACTTTTATAGTCAAAAACATCTACGGTAGAAGCTTTCTGGTCACGGTCATAGTTTAAAACCGAATACTCCTTTCCATTCTTTAAAGAACGCAGGACATCCAGCCGTTCTGTACGGAAAACTCCTCCCCAAATATCTTCTAATGAAATCTCTTTTTGCTGTGCTATACTTGTAGAAATAACTGCTATAAATAGTAAAAGCACCTTAACTGAAAATAATCTTCTCAAACTGTTAAAATTTTGTTATGCCAAGTTTACTAAATTTTAACGAAAATATGGCAGTTTTTATGTTAAATACTGCGCATTTGTTAGTAAATACCTACTTAAAAGGTTCGGTATAAATAGTATCTTTGTATTTTTAATTTCAGATAATATGCCGAAGCCCGTTTCAGGATTTTCAAAAAAAACGAAAGAAGAAAAAATACAGTGGTTAGCCAAAACTTATCTTAGCAATGAACCTACTGCAGTGGCTACCCTTAGAAAATACTGGAATAATGATGCTACGCTTCAGAAATTACACGACGACTTTATAGAAAATACTCTTACCAATTACTATTTACCATTTGGAATTGCTCCCAATTTTTTAATAAACAATTCGCTTTATGCACTCCCCATGGTGATAGAAGAAAGCTCTGTAGTAGCTGCTGCCAGTAATGCTGCTAAGTTCTGGTTAGAACGCGGAGGCTTTACGGCCGAAGTCCTTTCTACCCAAAAAAACGGGCAGGTCCATATAAATTTCTTCGGAAAAAAAAGTGACCTGGAGCAGTTTTTTTCTGAAGTGAAATCAGAACTAATTACCAGTATTGGAGCTATTCAGTCCAATATGAAAAACCGTGGAGGCGGATTGATAGACATAGAACTTATCGATACAACCGAAACACTGGAAGGCTATTATCAACTTCATGGCACTTTTGAAACCCTGGATGCTATGGGTGCCAATTTCATAAATAGCTGCCTTGAAGAGATCGCCAATACATTCGAAACCAAATCAAAGCAATTTGCCCCCTTTTCCAAAAACAATGCATATCCCGAGGTCGTATTGAGTATTCTTTCCAACTATGTACCGGAATGCCTGGTGCGAGCTTCGGTACGTTGTCCGGTTGAGGATCTAAATGACAAAGCTATCGACGGAAAGACCTTTGCCGATAAGTTTGTCCGTGCTGTCGCTATAGCCAAAGCCGAAGAACGTCGTGCCGTAACACACAACAAAGGGATCATGAATGGTATTGATGCTTTGATCCTTGCGACCGGAAATGATTTCAGGGCTATAGAAGCCGGAGCTCATGCATATGCTGCCAAAGATGGTAATTATACAAGCCTTACACATGCAAAAGTAGAAAACGGTATTTTCACTTTCTGGATCGAAATTCCATTAGCATTAGGTACCGTTGGAGGATTAACCTCTTTGCACCCAATGGTGAAGCTGGCTTTTGATATACTTCAGAAACCGAATGCTTCCAAACTTATGGAAATTGTTGCCGTTGCCGGATTGGCTCAAAATTTTGCAGCCATTCGGTCGTTGATCACTACCGGTATACAAAAAGGGCACATGAAAATGCATTTAATGAATATTTTGAATCAATTATGTGCTTCGGAAACCGAAAAGGAAAAGGCAGTTACCTATTTTAAGGAAAACACAGTTTCCCATAGTGCCGTAATAGATTTTGTTGAAACCCTTCGAAACTAATTTTGAAACAGAAATTTTACAGCAACGGCAAGTTATTACTCACAGGAGAATATTTAGTATTAGACGGTGCTACAGCACTGGCCATCCCTACTAAATACGGGCAATCTTTAGAGGTTTCGCCTTCAGAAAAAGAAGGAATTCAATGGCAGAGCCTCAATGTAGAAAACGCTGTCTGGTTTCAAACTCACTTCAAAAAAGACGATACCACTATTCTTGAACCGGATAGAAATGACAAGATCACAGTAACACTTTTTAAAATTCTTAAAAAGGCCAAACAGCTTAACCCGTCCTTTTTAAATGAAAATATTGGATGGAAAGTGACAACCCGGTTAGGTTTTCCACAAAATTGGGGTTTAGGCACCTCTTCCACACTGATCAACAACATTGCTCAATGGGCGCGTGTGGATGCTTTGGCCCTCTTATGGAAGAGTTTTGGCGGTAGCGGTTATGATATTGCTGCTGCACAAAATGATGTTCCTTTTTTATATAAACTTCAAAACAGCAAAGCAGTAGTTGAGCCTACCAATCTAAAGTGGGATTTCACCTCTAGCCTGTTCTTTGTACACCTAAACAAAAAACAGGACAGTAAGGACGGAATTATACGTTATAAAGGCAGTGTGGTTACGGGTGAACAGATCGATATGATCTCTTCCATAAGTAAGGATATACCATTATGCGGTTCTCTTTCAGTGTTTGAAAAATTGCTTCAAAAACACGAAGAGGTCATTTCAAGAATTGTACAACTGCCAACCATTAAAGAGCAGCTTTTTAATGATTATCCCAATACTGTTAAAAGCCTGGGAGCCTGGGGTGGAGATTTTGTACTGGCAACAGGCACTGAAACAGATAAAGAATATTTCAGAAAAAAAGGATTTAACACCATCATAGATTTTGAAGAAATGGTAAAATAAAAAGCCTTGCAATTGCAAGGCTTTTTGTTTTAATATTATTTTACGGCTAATTAATAAAAACTAGCTCTGTTGTCTTCAATTTCGGCAGCATTCTTAAGTGCATTGTACACACTTGTATTAATTCCGGGAATCACTTTTGCGTTTAACTGATTTGCAAAAGATGCATAATTATCAAGGTCCGGTGCCTTATTTACTTCCACTATGCGTACTTTGAACACTCCGGTTTCGCCATCTATTAACTCTGTAACTTCTCCTGCATTTTTACCAAATGCCGCGCCCACAACTTCAGGCTCTGTTCCTGCTCCGGCAATCGTTGGGTTTGCCATGGTTACTGCTGTTGCATTTTTAACCGTTACATTTTGGCTGCTTGCAATCTCTTGTAAAGTAGTCCCTGTTATGGCCTCACGTATCTTTTTTGCCTTTTTCTCATTACGAAGGATAGGAGTCACTTCTGCTGAAGTTTCAGCTACGCTTAAAAGACCCTTAGGAGTTTTACGGGTAAGTTGAACGATCACATATCCTTGTGGCACGTTAAATCTCTTTACATCACCAACATTCGTGTCTTCATTAAACGCCCAGGTAACAATAGAGCGGTTACTTCCCAGTCCCGGAATATTAGAATCCAGTTCCCCAATCTTATTTACCGGTTTCACAGTAGTATCTTGTTCATTGGCAATTTCGGTGAAGTCACGGTCCTGAGCAGCAACTTCATAACTTGTTGCTTTAGAGAAAATGTCGTTGATGGTAGTTTCTGAAGGTTCAACTTCTTTTGTAACCGTAGCGGTTTTAACTACTTTCTGGAAATTTTTCTGCTCTTCGATCTCGATAACATGGTATCCGAATTGAGTTTTTACGACTCCAATATCTCCTTCATTGTTCTCAAAAGTGAAATCTCTAAACTCATCCACCATTGCATTATATACAAAGTTCTCGTAACGTCCTCCTTTTTCAATACTTCCTTTATCCGATGAAAAAGCGGTAACCAGATCTTCAAATTTTGAACGATCTGCCTTCACTACTCTCATAATACTATCTGCAGTTGCCTTAGCTTCTTCGTCGGTCCTTGTTTTATTATCGGTTTGGTTCAATCCGGAAGGAATTAAAATGTGTCTTGCCGAAACGGTATCCGGTAATTGACGCATTCCAATTAGCTTTGTAAGGCTAAGTGTATTATTAATTTCATAAGGACCGTAGATATCATCTATGTTCATAGTAAAGACAGTATCCCTGATAGCCTCCGGAAGTTCTCTCTTGAAATACCAGGAATCTGAATAGGTATTGTCTGAATTTGCATTTACAAACTCTTCATAGTCATTTGTTCTTGCTAAGCCCGGGATCGTATCGTTTGCTTTTGTAACCGAATTATATTCCACTCTATCATCTAACAACAAAACTACTTCGGCTTTTGCAGCATCAATATCTTCCTGTGAAGGCTCTTCCACATAAGAAACATATTGAATATCTACCATTGGGTCTACTTCAAAATCCTTTGGATGTGATTTGATATATGCCGCTATTTCATCATCACTTACCGGAACATCTTCATCCGGGATGTTGGTATAAGGAACCTGTACAAACTCAATATTAATTTTATCGTTTTCAAAACGGTATTCCTTTTCACCTTCGGCCAAGGTAGCGATCATACCACCTTTTACCATATTCAGGTATGTATTTTCAAGTGCGGTTACCTTAGTGTTCTTTACATATTCCAACCACTGGTCATAGGCTGGCGGGTTATTGGCTTTTACATCTGCAACATATTCCAGCATTTTAGCTTCGCTGAACAAACCGGATTCGTCTTGAAAAACAGGATTTGAAGCAAGATAGGTACTAAGTGCCTTATTGGTCAGTTCCGTCTCCGCAGTGAGCCCGATCTCATCGTATTGTTCCTGCATTAAAACTCGGCGTAATTCACGTTCCCATACAATGTTCATTGCCTGGCTTGAAGCTGCATTAGGTCCTAAGCTACGTTGTGCCGTTTCTACCTGTTCCATAAATTCCTGTCTGGGAATATCCACACCATTCACGGTAGCCACCGTAGTTTGTCCTTTATCTGTAGAAAAGCCTCCATTTCTAATCACATCTGCTAGTACAAATGAGAACAATGCCATTGCTATAATAACGATAAGGAATACACCTCTTTTTCTAATACTGTTTAAAACTGCCATCTGTCAATCAAATTTATAGGGGGCGAAAATACCATTTTCCCATCATTTATAAAAGGTTCCTTTTGAAAAAAAGTGAAGAAATCCATAAAAACTAGTCTTCGGGAGTACGTTTAAGTGCAACCAACTCAATTTTGGTATTGGATACTTCCAGAATTTTGATAGTATAACCTTCTATATCAACGGTTTCATCTTGTTGCGGAATATCTTCCGTAAAGTTAACGATCATTCCTCCCAGCGTTTCATAATTCTCGCTTTCAGGCAAATTGAGCTTATAGGTTTCGTTCAAATAATCTACCTCCAACCGTGCAGAAAATTTATAGTGATTCTCCTGCAATTTCTCTTCTGTCAATTCAACAGAATCGTGTTCGTCTTCGATCTCTCCAAACAATTCTTCAATAATATCTTCTACTGTCATGATACCGGATGTACCTCCGTATTCATCTATAACCACAGCAATACTCTTATGTTTTTTACTCAATATGTTCAGGACATCTTTTGCTAACATGGTCTCCGGTACAAAAACCACCGGCATCAACACTTTTTTAAGGCTTGATGGTTTTTTGAACAATTCGAAAGAATGTACATACCCTAAGATGTCATCAATACTTTCTTTATAGATAAGGATCTTGGAAAGTCCGGTTTCGGTAAATATCCTGCTTATCTCTTTTGGAGTTGTATTAATATCAACAGCAACGACCTCTGTTCTGGGAATCATTACTTCGCGGGATTTCACTTCAGAAAAATCCAACGCGTTCTGAAATATCTGTATTTCGGTATCAATTTCCTGGGAAGCTTCGGAAGTTTCCATTTGCTCGCTTATATAGTTCCCCAGTTCAATTTTACTAAAGCTTAACTGCACCGTATCACCTTCGGTCTTAAAGAATACTTTGAGTACCATATCCGATATCCAAATAACAAATTCTGACACTACAGAAAATAAGATATAGAATATATATGCAGGTACCGCAAATATCTTTACAAGGCTGTTGGCATAGATCTGAAAGAACACCTTAGGCAGGAATTCTGCTGTCATTAAAATGACCAGTGTTGAAATAATGGTTTGTACCAAAAGGCCCGAAAATCCTTTCAGGGGTATATACTGCATGAGCAGGTCTCCCATATAAAAGCCATAAACAACCAATGCTATGTTATTACCAACAAGCATGGTAGCTATGAATTTTGAAGGGCGTTTGGTTATTTTTTTCAGAACCCCGGCCAGAAAATTGTTTTGTTTTTTTTCAATTTCTATGTGGATCTTATTAGAAGACACATAAGCGATCTCCATCCCCGAAAAAAAAGCGGAGAGAATCAGCATAATAGCAATAATAAGAAGGTATTCCATTAACTATTTCGGTTGCGTTCTTCCATTTTCTTCCTAAACCTGCGTTTAAAGAAGAACATAAAGATAGCTACTACGATAAAGAAAATAAATAAATAGGCTCGATTTCTGTTGTCGTTCCAGTTCACATAAGCTACATAAGCAGCAAAAACGGCCATTACTATATAAGCATATTCGAAAAGTCGGTAAATTTTAGTTCCCATCGGTCTTGTTTTGATCTATAATTTGAACTCCCTGGTTCTTTCTGGATAAAAAGTTAGTAAAATCTTCACTGGAATCAAACCGTGCCCCGTCATTATACGAACCATCCTTAAATTTGATCTGGTACGGCTGATCCGTGAAAACCCTTTTAGCTTTCTGGTCCCAATACAATTGTTCGGCCTTTAACACAAGGCTGTCACTGGTTACCAGGACCACATTATCACGCAAATCTACAAGATTGGTTTGATCATACCGAATCGCATAGTCTGAAGTTACCGTACTTTTTTCATTCTTTTCATTCCAGAAAAGCACTTCAATCCCTTCCGGAAACTCCTGGTATGGAAATTTAAAGTTTGAATAATCGTGTAACAGAGGCGCTATTAGATTGGTCACTACTCTTCCGGAATCCGTATATTTTAGGTTGATGTTCTTTCCTTCGGCGATAGGTGCCCCATCTGTCAAATTGAGTTGTTGAATATTCTTATAATTTCCTTCACAAGCAAAAAGCGTGACGGTACATAGCAGTACTATCACGCTTTTAAACATATGTTCAGTATTGTTCATTTCATGCCGGGCTAACCCGGTATCTTATAAATTAGGCACTCTCACGCTACCGCCAACCCAGCAGCTAAAGCTTACGGTCTTCCCGGCCATTCCTTCAGAAAAGATATCACTTTTAGAAGGAGCACGTTGTCTGTAGCTACTTGCTGCAGCTCTTGCATTTGAAGCAATGGAAGCATCCAAACGAGCTGCTTTATCTGCATATTCTGCTGCTTTCCAGTTCACAGCTCTTTTCTCAAAGACCGAGCTTCCACAACTGTTAGAACTTTTAGCGATCATTTGAGCGATCTTCAAATATGCAATTCCCGCAGATGGTTTTGCAGCCAACATTTTGTTATAATAAGACCTTGCCTGTCCATAGCTTCCTTTCTTACGGAAGTTTTCAGCGATACTATAATATACTTTTGCTTTGTCACTTGAATTAGTTTCCAATTCTGCCGCCTGGTTGAAATACTCTAAAGCCGTACTTCCTTTTCCGTCTTTTTCAGCTAATTTCCCTAAGTAATAAGCAGACTTTGCCGAAGGCTCCAGAGAGTGTAGCTGCTGTACCAGTTTGAAGAACAGCGGATCGTCACAGTCCTTAGCATTTAAACGTCCGGCAGCACGTCTTATCCAGGTTATATCGTCTTTATTGCTTTCAAAATCCTTGTTATATAACGGTATCAGGTTTTCACAATCTGCAATGGTTCCCAACTTACCATCAACACTTCCTTTTACCTGTCCATACGCAACAAGATTCTTTTCATATACTTTAACACGCTTGGCTTCTTTTGAAGAAAGGGCCGTACCTGATTCCTGCTTATTGATCAACTGTGTAAGCTTTGAAGCAAGTTTACTCTCTTCGCTTTCTATTTTAGCGTACACGATATCATACAGGTCAAATACATCCTGAAGGTCTTTTTCTCCAGACTCATAAAGTCCTTTGGCTAACGAAAAATACGTGTATAAACTCTTAGGGCTGGTGAAGTTTTCAGCGTCCTTCTTATAGGCCATATCAAAAGCTTTGAACTGCTCCATCTTGGACCCCATATCATTATCGTATTTTACCTGAGCAATTTTAGAAAGGATCTCCCCTGTTTTAGTTTTAGCAGGAAAGTTCTGCATCCTTAGGTTATATACTTCTATTAGATTGCTTATTTTACTTTTATCACCCTTCTTTATAAAATGCTTGAACATTCTTTCCGCAAGTTGGTAGGTAGCTAAGCTAAACTTTGGACATTCTTTTATTACTTTCTCGTAGTGAGGTAATGCTCCTTGATAATTCTTAGCTTTTGCCGGTTCGGCAAAAAGCGACATGGTCACATTGCAATCATTAGGAGCCTGAGCGAAAACCGATCCCCCAAAAGTTAGCGATAACGTTGCTAAAAATAAAATTGCTTTCGTTTTCATAATGTTGGTATTTATTGTATTAATCATAGTATCTTTTTTCAAACCATCTGTCGTTAAGTGACAGGCTTATAATTGTATTGAAGAAATTTTCCTGTATGAGTCCAAAATCCTTTGTGCCGCGTCTTCCCACTTCAAAGCCAAGATTCACATTGGAGAATAATCTTCCAACCGGTAATCCAACTCCAAAAGATATGCCAAACTCATTTATATCCTGACCGTTTACGTTGACCCCGGTTTCTTCAAAACGGAATCCTGCCCGATAAACTACTCTGTTCCAGTAATTTCCTAATGAATTGTAGTTAGGTATATAAAAACCTCCTATACGATACTTTGAAGCATCCATAAAAACTACATTTTCAATATCAAAGGTACGATTCGTAAAATTACTCGTTTTTTGGTTGGTATATTCCAGGCCTACAAACCAGTTTTTTGGGGCTCCAATACCGGCCCCTAAGGTATACTGAGAAGGGAATGTAAAATCTGTATCTGCAACAGCAACTTCTTGTTCTTCAACAATACCCAGTGATCCGGTACTTGTTATCAATACCGAAGCGATCTGCCTGGTGTTCTCCGAAGTGAAATTGGTTTCAGGTGTATAGGAAATTGCAGTGTAGAATTCCAGATTTTCAGAAACCATAGTTTTATAGGAAGCTCCAAAATTATAACTGAATCCTAGCAGGTCGGACTTATTGATCTCTCGCGTTGCATATTGAACTCCCGTATCATTAAGTGTGGTATTTTCAATGTTTCCAAAGTTGTAATTGACCTCAGCGCCAATATTGAGGTTTGGTGTGATCTTATAGCCCAATGTGAAGAACGCTTTATTCAATCCTCCCGAGCCTGTATAGTCTGTAGTGGTTTCTCCATTGATAGTTTGTAAACTGTAACCAACGGATGTATAAGGTATCAACCCAAAGCTTGCCCCGAACTTCCCCATGGGAATTCCTACTGCCAGGTAATCCAGAGAGGTAGTGGACGCATTTCTCTTTTCATCGGTGGTATTTTGGTTTGCATACCTGTGGCTTGCCCCTACCGAGTAATTTACCAGGCGCAGATCTGCTATCCCGGCCGGGTTTTGAATATTTAAATGAATACTGTCCGAGTAGGTACTTATTCCTCCCATGGAACGGCTTTCTGCAGTACCTTTAAATTTTAATGTCCCAATACCATAAAAAGAATACGGTGATGTTGTTCCATCCTGAGCTAATGTAGCTCCTGTTATAAGTATAAAAACTGCAATGATTATTCGCTTCAACATTAATCCTTATTAAGTTCCAAAATGTAATTTAAGCCCTCCAATAAAAAAATTGAGTTGGCAAAGATGTCATTTTTTAAGCTATCTCGCAAAAAATGAGCGTCTCCTCCTGTTAAAATAACTGTTAAATCTGCATATTTTTCAGAATATCCGTCGATAAAGCCATTTATTTCATACAAAACCCCAAAAACAACTCCGGAGTGCATAGAAGTTGCCGTAGTATCCCCTACCAGTTCTTCGGGAGTGTCCGCATCCAATAACGGTAGTTTTTCGGTAAACGTATGCATGGCATTATAACGCATTGCTATTCCCGGTGAAATAGCCCCCCCAAGGTATTCATTTTTTTCTGAAAGAAAGTCGTAGGTAATACAACTTCCAGCATCAATGACCAGCACATTTCGCTCCGGATACTGTTTGGCTGCAGCACTTGCCAGGGCAATACGGTCCACTCCCAATGTTTCAGGGGTTCCATATAGGTTTTTAAAAGGTAGTTTTGTGGTATGGGAAAGCTCAAAGACCGAAAATTGCTGTTGTAGTTCTTGCAGGTGCAGCCCTGTTAGATTACCTACCGAAGAAACCATGCAATGTGTAATATCCGGAAACTGTTCCGAAACCTCTGTGAGCGCATCCAAAAAGTCCTCATGCAAACACTTTTTTTTAAGCTCCAATGCATCATTATTAAAGACGGCAAACTTTAGTAAAGTATTCCCTACATCTATTACTAAATTCATAGAGTTGTTTGTGGCGTTAAAAATACAATTTGAAATGAGACGAGATTGTTAATTGTCTATTAAATTGAAAGTGAATTGCAAATTATTTTTTTCAATTTATGTTTTGCAATAGGCAAAATAGATTTATATTTGCACCCTCCTACGCACTACCTGTGTAGTGCTTCGGAGGAGCGGCCCTTAAAAGCTGTAAGGTACCTTAGCTCAGTTGGTAGAGCAACGGACTGAAAATCCGTGTGTCCCTGGTTCGATTCCTGGAGGTACCACTTAAAGCGTAAAACCCATCTGCTATTGCAGGTGGGTTTTTTATTGGAGTTAATATTTCTCATTATTAAATTAGACTGTTACCGACGGTCGTTTATTCAAATCGTAACCTCAAAGTATATTTCCACTCAACCGCACTCAAATGGCATTTGTTGGCTACTTCAGTTATGATAATGAAAGCTATTGGAAAAGTAAACACTTGAAGCAAATACGCGAACAATTTATAGATATCTAACCTCTACAAAGAACACTATAATGCCCATCTTAGTGTTAAATGTGGGGGTAGTTACTTTATAAGTTCTTTTCTGGGTTTAGTAAGGTCTGTTCTCTAATAACTTTTTAGGCCTAGGTCTAACCTGGGCAATTGACGTTGATAGCTTAATTTTTTTGGAGTTAGAATGAATTTTTAATCCATTAATGTCAAGATTTATATCACAATCAGTTGTTCCTAACCTAATTAAGTTCTTTTCCTCTTTTTCTTCTGACTCGACAATTAATTTTTTGTCTCCAACTTCTACTAAGTTACCAAGCTCTATCATGGTCTTATTTGCCCTTGTGAATTTTGATGATTTTTCAAAAAGCTGCCTAATATAATGTTCTGTGATACTTTCATTAAAAAAAACGGTATTGTAGCAATTAAGAACTTGCAACATATTAAGTTGTTCCACATCTTTAGGTCTAGTAATATCACAGACTGCTCTTTTCTTAAATCCAACCTTGTAAATCATTGAATCGTAAAATACTATTATCACAGAGGGGCTTAAGGGGACAAACATTTGCAAACCCGTATTGCCATAACCCGTTTTCCCATACTTCCACTTCTTTTTTTCAAGAAACTGGTTATACTTAATAATTGGGAAATCAGATGTTATAAAAGGAGTTTCAGTTTTATTAATAAGCAATTTATAGCTCAGGTCTGATAAGTTACTTATGATGTCAGGTAAAGAAGAAAGAGCTAATTTAATTGCATCGTCATGAGAAACCTTCGGAACTAATTTGTCTATATTTGTAGTTTCATCCACCTCAATTAACCTTTGAGCAATTAATTTCCTAGAATCTTTAATATAATTTAAGAAAACAGGATTTCTCAAATCCATCAACGCAACGAAAGTAAGCAACTCCAAATGAGAATACCCGTCCTGTTTGGGAACCTTAAGGACGGAAGTGATTTCTCGTATCAGAGGAGATAAAATACCCTCTATTTGGGCTAGATTGTCTTCCACTACACCATCATGGCCATAAAAGAAGTTTCCAGAACCTTGGGTTTTGATTTTAGCTCTTGGGAAAAATATGGAATTGTTTATATTAAATATCCCAATCTGTTTGCCATTAAACTCGTACGAAAAATTTCTCAAATAAAATTTGGGAATATAATGTTGATTTTTTTTCTCAGTGTTCATTCTGAATAGGGACTTGTAGTAGAGAATTTATCGTAAATTGAGGCTAGATAAATTCTATTACCAATTTCAAAATATTAAATGGGGAAGAACAGCAAAGATATACAACAAAATAATCAGAGCCTAACCTTTAAAGCAGTAATAAATGAAGCCGAGGTTACTAGAAATGGAAAATATATCTGTACAATTAAAGGCGTCAGTATTCTTCCTCAGAGTGTAAAAATTTCACCTTTAGACTTAAAGAAAAATCTCGTCCGAAAATCTAAAGAAAATAACATTGATATAAAGAATAAACTATACGAAGGAAACTATTATCCCAATATTCTTGATTATACATTGGGTGAAATAAGCCATGCAGCCAATCATGTATGCGAAAGATGGATGAAGGGTATATTGGAGTCCTTGACTGCCGAATCAGAGAAATTTCAGGAGATAACATTGACAACTGAGGCAATCAAGAACCAATTACTCATTGCAAATCCTGAATTATTTCCATTAATGGATGACTTAGATGAATTTTGTAAAAAGTACGAAGTAAGTCCCAATGACTTTGTGGAATCAGGGAAATTCAATCAGTTAGAAATTAACCTAGAAGCAATCTCTGCGCGACTGTCCTCAGAAATTTTCTTTTTTAGGAAAAAGTTGTTTACGGAGTTGTTAATTCAAAAGGTAGATGCAAAGATATATGAGCTGAAAAAAAAGCACGTCAGCAAAATAAACGTTATAAACAAAGAGGTATACACTAAATGGAAAAGCACTCAGATTAAAGAAATTGAGAGTGTTCAAAAATACATTAGGTCACCATTCACCTTCGAAGACTTTGACCAGTATTCCAACTTCGAATCTTTTGAAACCTTTAAGCCTCATCAGGAACTGCAACAAGATTTAGTTTCTGAAACTTACTATTGGATTAGTCCATTTCCCAATGTGACGAATAGATTTCATAGAGCGGTTGAAATATATAGGTCTAATACCGATTACCGCGATTGCTTGGACAATTTGAGGCTAGCATTAGAACTGCTTTTAAGGGAAGTTTTAGGTAATAAAAAGAGCTTAGAAAATCAAACATCGGAGATTGGGACTTACCAAAATAGTTTGGGGATTAGTAAAGAAATTAAGAACATGTTTTACAAAACCCTAGACTACTTTATGAAGTATCAGAATGGAAATGTTAAGCACAATGATTTGGTAAAAAGTATTGACGAGGTTGAATTTGTTTTTGGACTGACTATGATTTTTATTCGACTTATTATTAAGCCCAATAAATCACTAACAGACAAAATAAAACGGATATAAAGTTTTGTACTATGTTTAGTAATGTAGGGTAAACCGTTATACTTGTTTTCTGCAGTAATATAGTTTTACGCTACAATCGACACAAGTTTTTTTCTTCAACAATCTAAGAAAAAGTAAAATGAAACCTTATTTAAAAGCCTAATAGGATGAAAAATTCGGATAACATAATTTCTCTAGATTCACATATCCTTTGAAGAGTACTTACAGGAATTCTATACCCATCATCTGTAACTATTTTTCCGGTTTTTTACACTAGTTGTGTTACAATTATTAAATATCTATCAAAAAAAGAATTAATAATTATTACTTTTGATTAAGTAAATGTAATACAAACAAGTTATCATGGATAGAGATCTATTAACATTGGTAAAGAAAATTAAAGAAGTCAAAAATCTTGATGAACTTGATGAAATAAAGGAACTGGGAGAATCATTTTTACGTAGTAAAAAACGTGAGGCAATTTTAACCTTATTATCTATCTCTGAAGAAATGGGTAAAGAAGAAATACTTAATTCTGTAAAAGATCTGTCCAGTTATTTAGAAAGTATTGCAGATCATGGAGAAAAATAAGCATCTGCTACAAGTCTTAGATTTAACAATCTATCCCGAAACACCTTATTGACATTATTAAGACCTCTAAAAAAGGAACAATTACCTCCAGCGATTGAATCCTGGAGGTACCACATCACTCACAAAACCCGTCTGCCATTGCAGACGGGTTTTGTTTTTTTTACAATATTATTACTTCGAGATATTCATTAATAACTACTTTATTCTTTAATAAAAGAATAAGTCACAACAGTAGTAGTATTGTCTAGCCTTACTTTTAAAAAATAGATCCCTGGTTTGATCCCTTCAATATTGAATTCAATTCCATTTGATAACACAATGGGAGTGGGAATATTCATTTTTCGCCCCTGTACATCATAGAAAGTAGTTTCAGTGATCTTTTCGTTGCCGTGGTAATTTAATCTTAGTTGGTCGTTTCCCGGGTTTGGAAATAATTTCGCTTTTTTTTCAAAATCTGAATTATCCTGGTACCCTAACACATCCTCAATAACCCGTAATCTTCCGGTACCTTGAAACATTTCAGCAATGTATAAGGTATTTCCATTATCCGGGGAACCTATCCCGGTAGGGGTATTGAATGTTGCAGTACTTATATCTCCGTCAACATTCGTTGGAGTTCCGGTACCGGCAAACAACTCAGATTCGCCTGTCAACATATCTATTACATAGATTCTATGGTATCCCGGAGAAGTAGCATACATATAATTTCCATAGATCTTTATCGGGCCGACATTTGGAGTATCAATTGTCGCAAAGATCGAGGAGGTATTATTAATCATGTCTATTTCAATGATATTTCCATTGGTCCAATTGCTTACATACATTTTTCCTGTTGCCTGTACATAAGCCAATCCCGCAGGATTTACAACTGGAGATCCCGATGCAATATTTTCTACAAAGACTCCATTACTGTCATATTTCTTTACATTGTTTAGAATATATTCAACAACATAAATATTACCCAATTCATCTACTTCCAGGCTTCCGGCTCCATTGACTCCACTTATTATTATAGAATCGCTACTACCATCCGAACTTATTCGCGATACGGTTCCCGCTTGCCATCCCGTAACCAAAAGATTACCGGACAGGTCGAACATACTTCCCACGACCCATATAGGGAGGTTATCTCTAAACATGCTAAAACTTCCATTTTGAGGATCTACTTTCCAAACAGATTTTCCATCTAGATTCCCGTTTTCTCCACTGTCATTAACATAGATGAATCCCTCATTATCAATAGATATTTCCCCATCTCCGGGAAATGCTTCCACAAGCGTTGTAACTGTTTGTCCCTGGAGCTGTTGCGTTAGTGTTGAAATAAGAATAAGTAAGAGGATGCATTTGATATTTAAAGTAATCGTTTTCATATTGACACATTTTTTTAAAAGTTAATACCGTAAAAGTTGTCAATAATTAAAACAGAAAAAAGGAAGAAGTGTCCATCTTTCTGTCATTCGGTAGAATGAAAGGAATTTTGTGAAAATTTAACAAAGCTCCTTTTTCGGAGCCTATAGTTTATCAAAAAACTGGATCGGGCCTAAGGCAAAAGAAGCATTATTCCACTCTGCTTTCTAACCACTTGGTAGGAGAAAAGCCTGTATGCTTTTTAAAACTTCGATAAAAAGTAGCCGTACTATTAAAGCCTACTTGTTGTGCAATGGCTTCAATAGTGAACACATTGTTTTTGGTATTGCTCAACACATCCTTAGCTTCATTTACCCGGTGAAGATTTATATAATCATGGAATGTTTCTGAGTTTTTATGATTTAGAAATTCCGATAGTTGATGAGGGGTTATGGATAAATGTTGCGCTAATTTTGAGAGGTTCAGATCTTGTTGAAGGTATATTTTTTGCTGAATCATTAGATGGTTCAGGTCATCCTGAATTTTGATCAGGTCAACATTGGTCAAATTGGAATTGGTATATTTTGAAATTACTTCTTTTATATGCCTGAACATCCAATTGGGCCTGAACATTAATATATAGGCGGTCGCATGAATAAATAATGTTAATGAAACAAATACAAAGGTACTTGTAAACCATGATATCGATAATCCAAGTACATTAAAGCTTAGCAGATGTATAAAGGATACAATTCCCAGAGTCAATAAACATCCGTTCACTACCGAAACAAAATTGAATGTTGATACTCCCTTCCGCCTTATTAAGAAAAAGATCAATAAAGGATACACTAGTAGTTGCAGATGGTAGGCCGTTTTTAGTATAATATGAAGTGCAGTGATATTTTGCCCTGAACTATAGGATAATAAATACTCCTGCCTTGTTTCCGGAGGTAAAATAAAAAAAGGCAAATTAATGACCATTGACGCAAGAAAGGGGGTAAAATGCAGAAACTCTTTTTTAATATCCAATGTAGTTCCTGTTAAAAAGGAGCAAAACAATAAGTAGTATAGAGGTACTATTAGCAACCAAAAGGACGACCCCCAACCAATCCCTACAAATGCCTTTTGTGTATAGAGGATAAAATAATTGGATAGCACAAAATCCGTACACAATAGCAGCAACGAGGCAATTAGCAGCAAGGTAATGATACGCCGGATCTTCTCTATCCGGTTCGATATTAAGAAATATATGAAGATAAAGACCCCTTGAAAAATTCCAAAAGATATGATGGTTAACCAAAAGCCCATTACCAAAAACAAATTTAAATTATACCTGTCTCGTTCTGCAAAGCATATATAAATGTAAGTTATTTGTATGAGGCTAAAAAAATTATAGTTAGGTTCTCTTCCTATTCATTAACTTAGTACAACACAACAGAACTATACACAAAATCATTAAAATACTATGCGAAAAGACCCTCCTGCCGATAGCCTTCTAAGCTTAAAAACAGTTATCAGAACAAAGGACTTTGAAGCTTCAAAAAGATTCTATATTCAAATTCTGGGCCTGGAAATAGCGGAGGAATATAACGACGGAGACGGTTCCAAAGGTATTATAATGAGGTTTGGCCCGGAAGGCAGTAATGCCTTTTTAGAGATCTCTGAAATAAAAGAGGCACATGATTATTACCAGGAAGCATTTGGCAAAAGTTTTGAAAATGATAAAACAGACTTGCAAATAAGAACCGATACTATAGCCTATTGGGCCGACAGATTAAAAGAAAAGTGGACTGCAAGAGGCCCGGTACTTCGCCCCTGGGGTTCCTACTATCTGTACCTAAAAGATCCGGACGGGTTGCAAATTATTATCTATCAGGAAAAAGCAAAGTAATGTACATAGCTGATATGCGTTATGGAAAAACTCTAATCTATGCCTCTTTTTACCTCTTCACGTGAAAAACATCTTTGGCTTTGGGCATTTGCAGTATTTGCAGCTATTTTTTCCACTCTTTTTATCGGGGAACCACTTGCAAAACTCTTTAGCGATCAAGATATACGAGCTGCCGTCTTTCTATTTGTTATGGCACTGATAGGAATAGCGATCATACTACATGGACTTAGAACAAAGCCGGGCAAGATCGAAATAACAATACGGTTAGGAATAGCAGCAGTTTATATCATGTTCTTTCTTAGGTTGGGCATGGCTGAGCGAAGCCACCTAATAGAATATAGCATATTGGCAATTTTTATACATAAGGCAATTACTGAAAGAATAAATCAGGGGAGCCAGGTTCCTGTGCCCGCTTTGCTCTCTTTTATTATTACTTTCCTAATTGGGGTACTTGATGAATGTATTCAAATATTTTTGCCCTATCGGGTGTTTGATCTAACGGATATACTATTTAATGGTATTGCGGTGGTAATGGCCATAGGATCAAGCGTTGTTCTAACCTGGATACGTAAGCGATTTGGTAAGTCATAAATTGAAGCAGTCATGTTATAAACCATCCGTTGACCTTTCAATATTTCCCCCTTTTCCCTACTTTTATCCTGTCAACTAACCAAAAACATGAGATATCTAGTACTTGCCTTTATTTTATGCTTTTCTCTCTCTGCAAATGCACAAATACTGAATGCCGAATCCCTCCGGAAAGTAACCGATACCTCCGGCTGGTCCGGTTCCGCTAGTTTAAATTTTGCATTGAAGCGTAACACCAAAGACTTCCTTACCATCTCCAATCATATTCACTTGCAATATAAAATGAACAAGCACCTGGTACTGTTCAAGAACGATATTGCTTTTCAGAAAATAGAAGGCGATAAATTTGAAAATGGCGGTATTTCCCACCTGCGTTACAACTACCGCTTTCATCCCCGTATCGCCTGGGAAGTATTCACACAGGGACAATACAACAAAATATCCCTGATAGACTTTCGGGGGCTGCTGGGAACGGGCCCACGTTTTAAGCTCACCACTTCTGAAAAATATAAATTCTACCTGGGGACACTTGTGATGTACGAACACGAAGAAATAGCAGACGGGGTCACTCCTATCCAAAGAGACGTTAGAGGCAGTGCTTACCTGTCCTTTAGTATATACCCTACCGAAACCATCACTATTGTCAGTACCACCTATTACCAGCCAAAATTCTCGCAATTCAGTGATTACAGGATATCGAGCCAATCATCCCTATTGATCGACCTCTTTAAGAATTTCGCTTTTAAAACATCCTATACATTTATCTACGATGCTTTTCCGGCAGTTGGAATTCCTAACTCTCAATATAACTTCACCACCGGTATCACCTATTCGTTCGATTAATAATTTTAAAACTTCTGTAAGTTTTTTTCTTTAGTAAGACTACTTGTTTATATTTACGAAGTACTAAATCCGGTTTAGTACTATTTCGTACTTATAATACATACAATTATGGCGGCAAATAACTATTACGATCCTGCAGACCTGCGCAAATTTGGAAATATCACCGAGTGGAGTGAAGAACTGGGTACTAAGTTCTTTGATTACTACGGAAAGGTATTTGAAGAAGGCGCATTAACGGCAAGAGAAAAATCGTTGATCGCCCTGGCAGTGGCCCACACAGAGCAATGCCCTTATTGTATAGATGCCTATACCAAAGACGGTTTGCAACGCGGTATCACCAAAGAAGAGATGATGGAGGCCGTGCATGTAGGTGCTGCTATAAGAAGCGGTGCTACTTTGGTTCATGGTGTCATGATGATGAATAAAGTAAATAAACTTGACGGATAGGTCAACCCCATTTTATGTCGAAATTAAAAACCCAATCACTACATAAACGCGAAAGCGAACTCGCCGAAGCGAACAGGCAACTGGAAATACTATCGAATGGTATTTTCCAGGGAGAAGAATTACCCACTTTCGCAAAAAAGATACAGGAAACCGGACAGTTTCCGTTACGCCCCAAAAAACTGGAGATCCTTCAGATCAATGTGGGGTATATGTGCAACCAGGTTTGTGAACACTGTCATGTAGATGCAGGGCCGGACCGAAAGGAGATCATGACGAAAGAGACCATGGAACAATGCCTGGAAGTGATCCGAAATACCGGTGCCCATACCCTGGACCTTACGGGTGGTGCCCCGGAAATGAACCCTAACTTCCGCTGGTTTGTCGATGAGGCCAGTAAAGCCGGAATCCAGGACTTTATTGTACGAAGCAACCTCACCATTATAAGGGCGAATAAAAAATACCACGACCTGCCACAATTCTTCAAAGATCATAACGTACACGTAGTAAGCTCTATGCCACACTGGACAAGAGGCAAAACAGACAAACAACGTGGAGACGGTGTTTTCGATAAATCCATTAAAGCCCTACAGGACCTGAATGCCATTGGTTACGGAATGCCGGACAGTGAGTTGCGCCTGGACCTGGTATATAACCCGACCGGAGCTTTTTTACCGGGCAATCAGGCCAGCCTTGAAAAGGATTTTAAAAAAGCATTACTGGAAGACTTCGGGATCCGTTTTCACAATTTATTCGCTATTACGAACCTTCCTATTTCGCGGTTCTTGGATTACCTCATCGCTTCAGATAATTACGAGGATTATATGTACCAACTGGTGGATGCATATAACCCTGCTGCAGTTGCCAATGTAATGTGTACCAATACTATTTCCATAAGCTGGGATGGCTATTTGTATGACTGTGATTTCAACCAGATGCTTGGCCTAAAAGTTGCCGGGAAAGTGAAACACATAAAAGACTACAACGAAGAGATCCTTAGTAACAGGAATATTGTTATCTCTCAACACTGTTATGGCTGTACTGCCGGAGCAGGAAGTAGTTGCCAGGGAGCGGTAGCAGAATAGGTCTGAGATTGTTAGCGTATGAAAAACCTACTCTACATATTTATTTTTTTGCTGGTGCTTCCCCTTACAGCGCAGGAATCTATCGACAACCTTTTAAAAATCTTCAATTCACATAGCATTCCATATATTTCGGTAGAAGAATTACGCAGGCTTCAAACAAATGATACGGTTCTTATTCTGGATGCCCGTGAAAGAAAAGAGTATGATGTTAGCCATATCGACCAGGCAAAATACGTAGGTGTTTCCGAATTTTCTTCGGAAAAAATTTCAGAAGAGATAACTAACAAGGATACTCCAATTGTTGTATACTGCTCTTTAGGGGTTCGTTCTGAAAGAATTGGAGAAAAACTGAAAAAGGCCGGTTTTACAAATATCAGGAACCTCTACGGAGGTATCTTTAAATGGAAGAACAAGGGATATCCCGTGGTTGATGCTACCGGGAATAAAACTGAAAAAATGCACGGTTTATCCCGAATATGGGGAAAATGGCTAACCAACGGAATTAAAGTATATGAATAAGGACTTACTGATCATATTCACAAGAAATCCGGAATTAGGTAAAGTAAAGACCCGCCTGGCTGCTACTGTAGGAGATGCTTCGGCATTGGATATTTATACCTTTTTACTGAAACACACGGTTGCGATCACTAAAGAATTGGCAGTTGCCAAACAAGTACACTATTCTGTAAAGGTACGGGAGAATGACCTCTGGGACGAAACGGTCTTCGATAAAAAACAACAGCATGGCGATGACCTGGGAGCCAGAATGCTGTATGCTTTTCAGCAAGGCTTTAAAGCAGGTTACCAAAACATCATTATAATTGGAAGTGATATGCTGGACCTGGACCAAAAAGATTTGGAAAAGGCATTTTCAGAATTAAAGGACAACCATATTGTCATTGGCCCGGCAGAAGACGGTGGTTACTACCTACTGGGAATGAAGCAATTGAAACCGGAAATTTTCAGTAATAAAAAATGGGGAACCAGAACTGTTCTGGAAGACACCTTAAAAGACCTAAAAAGTGAATCGGTATACAGCTTACCTCTTAAAAACGATGTAGATTTGTACGAAGATATTAAAGATAATGAGGCATTTCGGCCGTTTTTAAAAACAAAGGAAAAAACAGCATAGCAGTTTGAGATTATGAACAAGTATATTGAGCAAACAGCAGAGTATTTACAACAAAAAGGGTTTGAAGCTCCGGAAATTGGGATCATTCTTGGTACCGGACTCGGGCAGATCTTAGAAAAAATAGATATAGAAAGCGAAGTGAGTTATAATCACATTCCCAACTTTCCCACCGCAACGGTAGAATTTCACAAAGGAAAATTGATCTACGGAACCCTGGCCGGAAAGAAGGTAATGGCCATGCAGGGACGTTTTCATTTGTATGAAGGCTATTCGTTATACGACATTACGTTTCCCGTGCGGGTAATGCATCAATTGGGTGTTAAAAGGTTGCTGGTAAGTAATGCCAGCGGAGCCATTAACCTGAATTTCAAAAAAGGAGAGATCATGTTGATCGATGACCATATCAATTTGCAGGGAGGCTCCCCATTAGCTTTTAAAGGTGTTGAAAAAATGGGAGAGCGATTTGTAGATATGAGTGTTCCTTATGATTCCGAAATGAATCAAAAACTCGAGAAAATTGCAAAAGAGAATAACATCAATTTACACAAAGGGGTATATGCAAGTGTTGTAGGACCTCAATTAGAAACCCGTGCCGAATATCGCTATTTAAAGATCATAGGGGCCGATGCCGTGGGAATGAGCACCGTACCTGAAGTTATTGTTGCAAATCATTTGGGGCTGGCCGTGTCAGCTTTATCGGTTTTAACCGACGAATGTGATCCGGATCATTTGGAACCGGTAGATATTACCGAGATCATTGCTATGGCCGGTAAAGCAGAACCGCAAATGATCACTCTTTTTACTGAATTGGTTAAACAGATATAATTGGACTATGAGCTATTTAGATACTACACACGATGTTTACAAAGAAGCAGCACTAAATCCGGATGTGGGCCTATGCTGTACTACAAATCCTATATGGGAGCTACCCGGTTTAAAGATCCCAAAGATCATGCAGGAGATGAATTACGGCTGTGGAAGTACCGTACACGCCCGTGACCTCATCAATAATCCGCAAACATTGTATGTAGGTGTTGGCGGCGGAATGGAGTTGTTGCAATTCGCATATTTTAATCGTCAAAAAGGAGGCGTTATTGGTGTGGATGTAGTGGACGAAATGCTGGAAGCCTCACGAAAAAATTTCAAGAAGGCCGAAGCATTGAATCCGTGGTTCAAAAGTGAATTCGTAGCGCTGAAAAAGGGCAGTGCCATGCAACTTCCTGTAGAAGATAATTCTATTGATGTAGCAGCTCAAAATTGCCTGTTCAATATCTTTAAAGCTGAAGAGCTAAAGCAGGCCATTGAAGAAATGTACAGGGTCCTGAAACCTCACGGACGTTTGGTTATGAGCGACCCTACCTGTGAGCAACCTATGAACGATACCCTAAGAAATGATGCTCGCCTTCGCGCTTTATGCTTAAGTGGTAGTCTTCCAATTGCCGATTATGTAAAAGCATTGACCGATGTTGGTTTTGGTACCATCGAGATAAGAGCCCGCAAGCCCTATCGTATCCTCGACCCAAAAAACTACCCTACAGATGAATTGATATTTATAGAATCTATTGAAGTGGCGGCCATTAAGGACCCAATGCCGGAAGATGGCCCCTGCGTTTTTACAGGGAAAGCTGCGATCTATTTTGGTGAAGAAGAATTCCTGGATGATAAGAAAGGCCATATCCTTTTGAAAAACCAACCTATTGCTATTTGCGATAAAACAGCCGGAGCTTTACAAAGCCTGGGAAGAGATGATATTTATATTAGCGAATCCACTTTCCACTATGACGGAGGGGGCTGTTGCTGATCTCTTCCTGAAAATAACGTTTAAATAAAAAACGGCTGGGCTCAATTAAGTCCAGCCGTTTTAGTACTTAGGTATTATACTACCCTTTCCTCATGTAGATATTTCCTGAAATGGTTTCCAGTTCAACCCAGTCGCCACCATTGTTAACAGTTCCTTTTACCCTGTTGCTGCCTGAAGATCTTTTTTTGGAACCTTCGGTATCGATGTCCAGGTCCGAGTAGATGGTCCCGGTAAGGGTCTTGGCATCGATCCTGGCTTTGTTCATGGTAATGTCCAGGTCTCCGCTAATGGTCTTTAGACGAAGCTCTCCTGAATACTTTTTAATTTCTACATCACCAGATATAAGATCCGTTACCAATGAGCCCGAAAAGGAGTCTAAAAAAAGGTCACCGGAGATGCTTTTTACTTTAAGCTCGGAGTTTCTGGGAACATACACCACATAATCGATCTCTGTAGTAGTATTGCAGTCGTTCCAATTGTTTCTTTTGTGTTTTTTCTTAAAATAATCGCCAAAATCTGACGAGATCTTCACTGTACCGCTATCTCTTTCAGTTTTTAAGCTGTAGGATTCATTTCCTTCTCCATCATCAATTTGCACTGTTGCTTTTACAGCTACTTCTTTTTTATCCCATTGTTGTACTTTGATCTCATCGGCAAACTTAAAATTCAATGCAATTCTGTCATTTGCAGAAACGTTCTCTGTCTTTTCCACATTTCGCTGCGCGTATAAACTAATACTTGCGAAGATCAAAATGAGGATTGTGAATATATTTTTCATGATTATTGTTTTAAAATGTTATTGTTTTTTTCTGAGGTAAATATTCCCTGTGGAAGCTTTAAGGGAGATATTAACTCCTCCATTGTTCAGCTTCCCTTCTATACTACGATTAGCACCTACCACTCTTAAACCGTCTCCTCTTGGAGCTTCCAGGTCGAAATTGCTATATACGGAGCCCATAGTAGATTTAAGTTTTACATTGGCCTTTGTATTTGCAGGAAGGCTAACATCAATTGCACCTACTGAAGAACTAATGGAAATTGGGGCACTTTGGTTTACCGAGGCAAAGACCACATCAATATCGCCTGTACTGGTATGCGCCGTAACAGGCCCTGTGACATCTTTAAGGACAATATTACCTACATTGGTATTCACTTCAATTTCTGAAGAAAGTCCGGTGATCTTGGCACTGCCTAAGTTACCACAGTCCAAACTTAAATCAATACCAGCAGGTATTGTTAAAGTAAAACCGTGACGCTGCATAAACGATTTCAGGTCCTTAACACGCAAGAGGTCCCCATCGCGCTCTATTTGTATCCCTACACCGGTGTTATCCTCTCCTGCCGCATAGATAGCCTTTAGCCCTTTTGCACGGTCCTTTTTGGATTTTTTCTCTTCGTCATCCGAAAAATTGTGTTCATCGTGATACTCATGATCTTCATCACAATTGTCACAATCACCGCAATTATCACATTTTGGGTCAATGATCAATTCATTGGCAGTTCCGGTCTTTACATAGACCGAGGTATCTGTGTCAAATTGGATCTTTTTAATTCCGTTCAAGGATTCTTTGTATGATTCCTGTGCAAAAGTGATTGTCATGTTGCACAAAAGAATCAGTAAAATAATAGTTGTTCGTTTCATAGTTTATGATCTTTGATTGATTTATAATAGTTGTTTTACTCCTTCGTCCAGTTGCCTTTTTACAAAAATCGGGACTTCGGGTTCCTCTAATAGTTGTTGCATAGGCACTAATGCTCTTTTATCCTGAGCCTGTACCAAAAACTGTATCACAGCGATCTGGATATCGGGATTCTTTTCATTGCCCAGTGCATTTATAAAGGCTTCTCTTACCAGGTTATTTTCTGAAAAACGGGATAACGCTTCTGCCGCAGACAGGCGAACATTCACATTCACGTCATACTGCATACGCACTATGATTGCCTCAAGTATTTTAGTATCCGGTTGTACCATTTCTTCCGAATAATTCACCGCCTGTATCCTTTTGCTCACAGAGCGGTTGTCCATAAGGGCCAATGTCATTTCCGTTTTTAATTCATCGGATTGCTTCTGAAGCATCACTATCTGAGAGTTGGACCTGTTTGTTGAAAGATAATCTCCCGTAACATATCCGGTTAGTAATAGCAATAGTGAAGCTGCAATTTGAAATGCTGTTTTCCAGGAAAGCGGGATCACCTTTGTATTGTTTGTTTTCGATAGTTTTTCTTTTTCGTTTTCTAGCATTTCCGCAAAAGCCAAATGCACATGCTCCTTAGGTTTTTCCGGCTCGACACCAGCGATGGTACCCAGAAGTATTTTAGTTTCATTTAAGGCTTTTGTACAGCTCTCGCATGATGCAATGTGCAAATCGAATTGCTGTGCATCTTCCTTTGAGAGATTACCATCCAGATAATCTACAATCCTAGTTTCTGTTTCGTTACAATTCATATTTCAATAGATTCAAAATAGAGTGATTTTAATTTTTTAATAGCACGGTGCGTTTTAGTTTTTACAGCTATTTCCGTACTTCCGATAACTTCGGCAATTTGCTTGTATTTCATGCCCTGAAACCTGCTCATTACTAATAATTCACGGTCTTTAACAGGTAGTTTCTTCAGTACATGTTTTAATCGCTGTATATTTTCGTTATTGTCTTCATCATCTGCTTCACTTATTTCTGTTACTTTTTCCAAACCTACATCGCCTTGAAGCCTTTCTTTCTGTAATTGCTTAAAATAATCTGAACTGATATTTCTGGCAATCTGAAAGATCCAGGAAGCAAATTTTCCTCCTTTGTATGAATTTCTGTAACGAATCGCCTTGTAAAAGGTGTTTTGTATCAGATCTTCACAAACAGACTGGTTCTGTATCATTTGAAAGAAAAAATTATAGATCCATTGATGGTATCTTTCAAAAAGGATGGTCATAGAATCTAAGTTTCCTTTGGAGACTTCCTGCATTAATGCTTCGTCGGTTGGTTTTTCCAATGTTGCTATGGTTATTTTCTGTTATTGTAGACCTTTGTAAAACAAAAAGGTTACATTTTATTTATTCATTTTATGAAATTAATGAAAATAGTATTCGACAAAGCATCCATAGTATAGAATTAATGAGATCTATTATACCGTTTTTCAGCTTTTTAATGATTGCTTTTGTATTGCAAAGTTGCAGTTTGTTTTCTGCTGCAGGTTTAACAAGCCAGGGACAGCCTGTCAAAGAAGTGAATGGCAATCTTGTTTCAACTACAGCAAATTCTGCCGTAAATATCGACCATTCGCAATGGGACCGGTTACTAAAAAAGTATGTAGATGAGGAAGGGCTGGTCAATTACAAGGGATTTCAAAAAGACCGCGAAGCATTAGACCAATATTTGTTGCTACTGTCATCTCAGAAACCGACAGACAATTGGAGTGTTCAGGAGTTATTGGCATATTACATAAACACTTATAATGCGTATACTGTTGACCTGATTTTGGACCATTATCCTTTAAAAAGTATTAAAGACATTGGTGGGGCATGGACCAAGGGAATTGTTCCTATTGGAGGCAGTAAGATTTCTTTAGGCGGAATAGAAAATGGGATCCTTAGAAAAATGGGTGAACCCCGTATTCACTTTGCCATTAACTGCGCGTCTTTTTCCTGCCCAAAATTATTCAATGAAGCTTTTACCGCTGCAGAGATCAATGAACAGCTGGATGCAGTTACTAAAGAATTTATAAATAGTGATAAAAATGATATCTCTGCAAAAAACCCAAAGTTGTCTTCTATTTTCAATTGGTATAAAAAAGATTATTTAGTGGATGGTGAACCAAATGTTATTAGATATATTAATCAATACAGTAAAACGAAAATAGCTCCGGACGCTACTCTGGATTATTTGGAGTATGACTGGAACCTCAACGAACAAAAGTTCAAGTAAGTTATCTAACCTTAAAAATCATTAAAGCCCTGAGGTTTTTATTTTGTAAGTTTATCTAATGATCAGCATCATAATCCCTGTTTTTAATGAAGCCGAAACTATTGAAAGTTTGTTGTCTTATCTTTCTGCAAACAGTTCGTCAGAAAATATTTCAGAGATCCTTGTAGTAGATGGCGATAGTACAGACGGGACCCGGGACCTGGTAGTTGGTTTTTCTGAAAATTCCGGGTCTAACATTCGGCTAATTTCTTCAGAAAAAGGGAGGTCCAAACAAATGAATAGCGGTGCCCGTAATGCCTCCGGAAACATCCTTTACTTTTTACATGCAGATTCTTTTCCTCCTAAAGGCTTTGACACCTCTATTCTCACCAAAGTAGAAAAAGGAAATGTTTCGGGGTGTTTTCGAATGAAATTTGACAGCGATCATCCTCTTTTAAGATTTTCGCAATGGTTCACTCAGTTTAATTTTAAGTTTTGCCGGGGAGGTGACCAGTCTTTATTTGTTAAAAGAGATGTGTTCGAAAAGCTAAACGGCTTTAATGAAAGGTATATAATCTATGAAGATTGCGAATTTATAAACCGGTTATACGATTCTTTTAATTTCACAATTATCCCAAACTATGTAATTACATCTTCCCGTAAATATTCGCAAATTGGCACCTGGAAATTGCAATACCACTTTGCCGTGATCCATTTAAAAAAATGGATGGGAGTTTCTCCGGAAGAGCTTTACAAATATTACAGCAGGAACATCAAAGCATAAGATCACTTACTTGTCTTGTACCTCTCCCTTATAATTGCTTCTACTGGTTTATTTTGTGGAGTAAACCTGGAATTGTCGGGCCCCCCGGATGCTTCATGATCTATATACCACTTCCAGAGAAAGCCTCCGGCAAACCACTCCTGGTTCCAAACCTCTTCAAATAAAACCCGTGTTAGATTAGTTTGGGCCTCAATATTAACTTCTGTCATACTTCTGTCGCTTTTCCATGGTTCTTTTCCGGCAAAATCAACACTTCGGTAACCATATTCGGCAAATAATATTTTCTTGTTGTACGTTGTTGCTATGGTCTGCATTTCCCTTTTCCATTTTTGCCATCCGCTTTGTGCTTCTTCAGCAGTAGGGGTTTTACTTTCAGAAACAGGAAAATATGCGTCAACTCCTATATAATCCAGTTCTTTCCAAAAAGGAACATGTTTGTATTCATCCCAATTGGCAGCGTAAGTAAGCTTTCCTTTATAGATGTTTTTAATTTCGGTAATAAGCACCTCCCAATATTCCGGGCGGTTTGTAATAAACTGTTCCAGTTCTGTCCCAATGCAAAATATGGACACTTTCATCTCTTCTGCCAATTGCGCAAATTCGAGAATAAAATTCCTGTAAGATTCTTCAAGGGTTTTCCAGTCTTTTTCGGTATTCATTTTTAGATAGCCTGTAAATTCTCCGCGCCATATCCAAATTTGAGGCTTCAGCATTACATTGATATTATTTTCATGTAGTTTACGGATATACTGTTGTGCTCCATCTTTGGTTTCTCCATACCATTGTCTTTCAATATTGAAAACAATCTCAGGATCGTTTAAATTTCTGGTAAATCCAAAGGGCATTACGGAAGCGTAATTTGCGTGTATATTTAAAACCGGCGTTACGTTCTCTTGTTGAACTTCATGAGGGGAAGCCACAAAACTCACCCCGTTGATCTTTGGGTCATCCGGACTCATTTGAGCACAGCTGCTTAAAACAATTACGAAAAAGAGAAATAAGAGAAGTTGGAGTCTATGCATTACTGTTTGTTATTCCTATGGGAAAATACAACAAATTATACTATGTTGTGCTTCCGCTGCCTGAAGTGTTTGAGGAGTACACCACAGGCGGGAAGACTTAACGATTTATTGTTTAGAGGCAATCATACTATGAAAGCTTGTGTTTAGCGATATTTTTTTAGCAGAATGTAAAAAGTTGGTGAATGTTTCCGGATTTGAACGTATCGAGCTGGAATACACTTTTTCATTAGAGGCATATTTTCCAAAGAATGCATCAGTTACATTAAAAAATGTTTGAGGAGTTTGTGAAAAGATAGTTGTTATACTTGCAGTAAGTAATAACATTGTCGTTAAAAAAAGTCTTTTCATGTTTTTAGGTTGAATAGAATCTCTGTCACAAGGACATTAAAATAACTTGCAGAACAGATATATATTTTACATTAAGAAAATTTTATCATTTAAGAGAGATTCGTGACTGTATCCCGAGAGCTAAAATCAAAATAATTTTGGAAACCGGAAGATATTTCTACCTATTTATTCTATAGACTCGAGAGTAGCGGACAAGTAATTCAATAAAGGTTCTTGAAACAAAATTCCTTCCTGTGCTAAGACTTTAATATAAGACTGATACATTTGTTGCTGCGCCTTCAACTCTTCGATCTTCTTCTTGTGCTGCAATATTTTCAGTTTTAATAATAACAATGGTGATGCGCCCTCCATTCCTTTATAAGTTTCCAGCAACGAAGCAACACTACTTTCATCTATCTGTTTTTTAAGACTTTGGTAATTTGTTATTGCTCTCTTAAATTCATTTTGAGCTAATTTTTGGTCGGCATCAATCTTATATAATGTTTCGTTTAATTTACTTTCTTTCCTTAGTTTTTCGAAATAATAATCTCCTTTATTCTTTCTGGAATTTCCAAAGAAAGGTAAATTAATTCCTAACCCTAGTGAGAATTCTTCCTCAAAGATTACAGTATTCCTTCCTCCATACTTTGCCTGAAAATAGTCAAATATTTGATTGGATCTGGCAGTACTAAGCCGCATTTCCCTTTCCAGTGTCTTTAGTTTTAATTTCTGAAGTGATACTTCTAGATTTTCTGTCTTTAATGAAGAAATTGATGTTGCTGCAACTTGTTCCGGCTTAATGAGGTCATTAGAGTTAATTTCCATTGAATCGTCTTCTCCTTTATTGAAAAAGAGTAGAAGCAATGATTGTTTAATGGATCTTTCTTCATTTAGATCGTTTAGTTTTGAATTAACCGAAAACAAAGATTCTTCAGTATCGATCAGGTCTTTTACATCAAAGTCCGTATCATATACCTTTTGGCCCAACAAATGCAATTTGTCTTTTAATTGAAGTTGACTTTCGGTATACAACTCAATTAATTTATCTATAAAAATATAGTCAACCAGCAGTAGATACCTGTTTTCTAATTCTTCATTAAAATTAATTTGGTTTTCAATTCTAACTTCTTCAATTTTATTTTGATATACCTTTTTTTGTCTTGAAATGGCACTTAAACTGTTTGGTTTAATTCTTATAGTATATTCTTGCCTGTTTAAAAAGAAATCTCTTGTTTCGGTCCTTAATTGAACATCTCTTAGTAAGGGCAGGTTATAATTATAGTCCTCTAAAAAGGATAGGTTTGCCGAATCTGATTCTATCTGACGAGATTCCTGGGCAGCACGCAAAAAAGAAGTTGTGGTAATTACATCTTGCGCATGGAGTGTAGGCATAAAGAAGCAACTCGCCCATAAGGTTAGTAAGAGTATTTTATTGCTAAACAATTTTGAAGCTGGTATTAGCATAAAGACTTCCTTAACGTTAACTTTTTAAATTTAGGATCACTTTCTCTTTTTGAAGAAATGGATTGTCCGGTGGAATCTCTATTATAATTTCCCTTCCAAATGTTTTAAGTTCCTTTATTTTACGTAACCTGGGAGGTATTTCAACAATGCGGGACCCCAATGTTTTTACAACTCCCACATTTTGAATCTCGGGGCGAGAACTGGAAGAGATATCTATGGTATCATTGATATTTACCTTTAACAGTAGGTCTTCATGTATATACCCTACGACCAGTGTCGGACTTTCTTCATAAAATGTTATTAAAGTTGAGAAAGAAGATATTATTTCATCTTCTTTACAATGAATATTACCTATCAGGCCGTCTGTAGGAGCTACTATGGTTTGTTTCTCCTTTTTTTGCTGGTAATACTCTAATTCTTCCTCAAGTCCTTTTATTCTGGACAAAAGAGGGTTGTTATCTGCAAAGCGTTCACTCTTCAAATTATTGATCTCGGTTGTGATAATATTTCTTGTAAAAGTTAATTCCTTTTTTAAGGCTTCTATTTTTAAAAATAACGGATTCTTAATTTCTCCTTCCTGAGTATTTTCTGTAGTAATACTCTGGATATTTTCTGCTAGTTTTTTATTCCTTTCTATTTCTGCATGATATTCATCTATTTGAGATTGGATGCTGGTAGTTTTTTCATTCAATTCTATATTATATTGACTTATTCTCCAGTCCAGATCCGTCTTCCACAACTGGTATTTGGTTTGTAGTTCTTCAATACTGTATTGCGTATTACTGATCTTTACCGGTAAACTGGGTGAAAGAACATCCAATAATACGGTTCCTTTTTTAACCTTTTGGCCTGTAGTAACATAGATCTTCTCTACTTCGACAGGGTTTTCCATGTTGATCTCGGTTTCTTTATTTTCGGCAAAACCATAAAATGTCACAGAAGTATCTAACTTCACAACAAGGGAGAGACCTAGCAGCACAATGACCGCAAATGCAGCTACGTATACAAGATTAAATTTTTTCATAATCGTTTCTAAAATTTAATTTTACATTTAATAACCCTAATTGCTTAGTTAGTGCGTTCACCAATGTAGTAGCTTTATTTCTATCTGTTGTATGAATTTTATATTCAAAAACAACAACTTCCAATATTTCTTGTTCTCTTTTTTTATGATTGACATTATATCTGATCATTTCCACTTCTTTGCAGTAATCGTTCAATACCGCATCAATTTTATCTCTTAGATCTGTACCTATAACATCCTTGTTAGGCATTTCAAACTGTAAATTACTAATGATGCCTTTATTTTTATGGATAGGAGAAAAGTGTATTAATAACACCACCAGGCAAAACCCTACAGTTCCCACAACCGAAATAGATATACCATACACTCCCGTAGCAATTCCCACGGCAATAGAAGTAAACATGAATACCATATTTCTTGGGTTTCTTAACGTAGTTCTAAATCTAATAATGGCCAATGCTCCAAGCATTCCCAAACCACGGGCCAAGCTATCTCCAATAGCTTGCATAACTGTAGCAACAGGAATTGAAATTAAAATTAAAGATTGAATGAAGTATCGCGGCCTTTCGATCCCTTTTGATGTCTTATCGTAAGTTAATGCGATCAAAGAAGATAATCCAAAAGACAGTAATGCAATTACAATAACATTAAAAATACTGGAGCCTTCCAGGTTATTGTTAAAATTAGAAAAGTCAAACATATGGTGTATTTAATACCTAATTAGCAAAATTGTTTAAAACCTTAAGAGTGCCGAAAAAAAATTAGCTCTAACCAACTTATTCAACAATGATCTTTTTTGAAATGTTATAGCTCTCACTTATAAGCCTTACAACATACATTCCCGAATTAAGTTTTGAAACGTCGATATCTACTTGAGAATGTGCATTTTCGATATTGTAGATCTCTCTTCCCAAAATGTCGTTAATTACAATTCTTGATGCAGCCTCATCGGCAAAATCTATTTTTAAGCTGGTACTCGCAGGATTAGGATATATGCTTATCCCGTTAATAGAATTTTCACTAATGCCTAATACAGTAGCATTTTCTGCATTGAAAGTAACATTCACAATTGCAAAATCTCCTGTTCCATTTGGCACTCTGGATAAGCTTTGATTTTCGGCTTGTTCATCTGTATAACTAACACTGTCTATTATTGTACCGTCCAGATACGATAAAATGATTTCATCACCGTCCTTATCCAAATTGAATTTTGTGTGAAGGCCATCTTGCTGTGGATCTTTGTCTGCCCATACAATCAAATAACCATTGGCAGGAATAGTAACATCCGGAAATTCCCATTTGTGAATAAAGCTTTCACTGTCACTTAAGAAGTAATTGTTCAAACTTATAGGATTGTTAGTATTATTATACAACTCGATCCAGTCATCGTTTTCGTTATCCTGGTCTACCCACTGACTTCCAGGAGCATTACTGGCCATAAATTCATTGATAACAACATCCTGAAACCCTATGGGAAGATCCAAAGGAGTACAAGTATGACTCTGGTTAGCAATATCAGCCACAACAACAGGAGTTCTATCCTCAATGAACTTTTTAAACCCTTGAACAGGCCCATTATTTATGGGTTGTCCATTCCAGGTATCTCCGTTTATTGATGCCTCAACATCAATCAAAGAGAAAAAATTATTGGTAGCAGTATTCCAGTCATCATCTATGAGATCCAGCTGCGCATCCAGTTTTGGATTTAATCTAGCTTCCGTAAAATTAACCTCCATGATCTCACACATGTAGTTTAAGTACCTAACCCTGAATTCCGGTACTTGAAAAATACGGTGAATTAATACCTTACTGGCATTATTCAAAATAATATTGAAATCCCCAAAACCGTTTTGTTGCCTGTCAAAAGCAAAATTATAGTCCCAGGGCAGCCAATGTATCTTATCGGTCTTAGGCTCGTGGTACAAATACCAGTTTCTTCCGTGTTCTATATACGAATCCCAATTGTTTGTCAAAAGGTCAATCGCTAAGATCCTCAGGTATTCATCCAGGTCAAATATACTTTCAATATCATCCTTGAATTCAGTGTTAGTAGAATTATTGATAAAATCCAGAAACTCTATAAATTTTGTCCAGTCATCGTCATCTTCATTGGTTTGCAATTCAAAAGGATAACTGTTGGGATTAGTACCCAGCCAGTTTAGATCTGAGTTTCCTTTATTCTTCCATAAATTACCATCATTATCTGCAAAGTTTCGTTTTAGATATCTTTTATCTATTTGCTCAATGATAGCGTAAATACCCCAGTATTCATCTTGGATATAAACCTTTACATGTGAAACTCTTGGAGAAGGGATACCATGCTGTCTAAACATATCATAGACTATTTTATCTTTGATAACAGCCGGGTCACCCTGACCATTTGCAAGATTGATTTTCCTCACTCCATCATATTCCTGATCATCAACAAATTTTCCAAAATTAATCTTGAGAGGCTTTTTGGTGGTATTTGTGAAAAAATTCGATGAAAACCCTTTTTGACGCACCCCCACATTTTCTATAACATTGCCATCTACTTCTACAGTAACGGAATGATATGGAACTTCTGTACCATTATTCAGGAAATTTTGAAAATCATTTTCCAATAACTGCCAGAAATTGTTTTCGGTAGAATTAATTCTTATTTCATGTAAATAACTATCATCAAATAAAGAATACCCTCCCTGTGCTTGTATTTGAAGGCTTACCAATAAAAAAGCCACTAAAAAAATTTGTTTCATAAAATAGTATTAAATGATATTGTTAGCATAAGCCCTCTTCACTAATAATCTACTCGACAATGAGCTTTTGAGCATGCAAAGTAATTCCTTCGTCCGTAGTGATCTTTAAAATATATAGACCGGAAGTAAAGTTTCCTCTTTGTAGTTCAAACTTATTGGAGTCTGTTTCCATCGATACTATCTCTCTGCCTAGCAGGTCATATACCGCTAACTTCAAAGGATATGTATTGTTGGAGATCAGTATTGTTGCTGCTGTCTTCATAGGGTTGGGGAACACAGAGATACTGATATTCTCAAAATCGTTTACACCCAGTGAACAATCTTTATTAGCAGCTCCAGGAGTACCGTGTTCCGATCCTGTCACTGCACACGCGTTCCAACTGGACGCCAGAGCATTGTCCAATCCCGGGTCAATAAGTTCTAAGGTAGGGCCATTTCCATCTGCAGCAGTTGGCCAGGGAGCTTCATCGTCATATTCTACAGAATCCACAAGCACATCGTTATCATCAAATAAGCGAATTAATTCTCCACCTCCACTAAGTCCGAAAGTAAAATCTCCCAGGATAGGGCTGACAGCAGGGAAAAGCGCCTGGAAATCTGTTAAAGACTGAGCCAAAACCAGATAAGAACCGGGTTGCATCGTTGTTCCGTTTGGAATAACAAATTCATGTAAGTCATCATTATCCTTAAATACCCAGTTAGAGATATTTACGGCGTTACTTCCATTATTATATAGTTCTATCCAATCTTTAGTTTCAAAATCTGGTGCGTCTTTATAATTTATTTCATTAATAACGATCCCTGTTCCTCCACTTGCAGCGAAAACTGCTTTTATATTATCACTTTGTGTGAGCAATAAAGAGATGTCTACCGCATTTGGGTCCGGGATAACATGATTGTCAATTTCCCAATGATCAAATATATAGTTTGAATTACTTTGTACTGCTTCTATAAGCATTTCGATACCGCCATGGTATGACCCGGTCCAGGGATAGTCCCCATAATCAATTGTTATGGAATTGAATTTTATTTGACCTGCATTGGCCGGTTCAACTTCCAAAGTAACATCATAAGGTCCGGTTAACGTATAACAGCTATTTAATCCGTCCGGAAGATAATCGATTCTATCACTTATAAAATCCTTGATCTTTTGGACATTCCCTTGCCACTCATTCATATTTCCTCCCCATCGGTTAAAGTGCTGAGGCATCTCCGGTGTAATAGAGTTTTCTATTCCTTCCAAAACACTAAGCATTTCATCTTCTCTAAAAGCGGTATTCATCAGGTCCATATATCTAGTTACGTAATACTGTCTAAACTCATCATTCTCCAAAAGTTTATTCAATAATACAATATGTTCTTCCGGGTCTGCTGTGATCCCTTCAGGATAGCATGGCTCGGCATCCGCATTTTCATTTGGTACACCTGTATAATTTATATAGTGATTGAATGTAGCGTCTTCATCCCACAATACATACCCCCATTTTAAATGGCTTCCGGCTGGGTCTAATCCCCGCCACCAAGAGGTGTTCCAGTTGATCCAATCTGTACAAACTACAAAAGAGTTTATCAAAATATAATCAACGAGGCTGGTAACGTCAATCTCATTTGCAACGTGCTGGTAATTTGCCTGAACCGATAGATCATTGGTGATGGCAAAAGTGTGTATATCTTCCCAATCATCAAATGCGGCCTGACCGCCATATTGGGCCCAGGTATTACCCCAGTTCATTAAATATTGAACATTATATTTATCCTGATCGTAGTAGAACTTCGTATAATCCGAATCGCTCACCTTTTCTCTTATGGAGTAAACTCCCCAATATTGGCCATTGGCATAAACAACACAACGCTCACCTCTTCGCATATCTACATTCAATTTATTTTTATTTGCCAATTTTTGAATAAACACATCTCTTGTATGAGCACTTGAGTCTATACCGGGATAATTATCATCTCCTGAAGCTCTTATAATTATTCTCTGAAAACCCTCTCGTTCGGATAAACTCAGTAACTTTTCATTGATAGCATCATGATAGCCCATTTCATCTCTGGCTATATAATCAAAGCTCCTTTGATCAAACTGCCAAGAATCCTGTCCATGTTTGTTGTATTCTCCATAGCCAAAATCTTTTCTCTCACCATCGGCATCAAAATATTCAATAGTACCATGAGGCCTTAAAGTCTGGTTTCCATTAAGTAATGTCGTTAACTGGCTTGCCGAAGTAGATAAGACCGGCAATGTATGATTTTCATTGATGAAGTATGTATTAAAAGTCATGAAACTAGGTAGTATCTCAGGATTATTGGATAGTACAATGGCTTTTACTATCTGGGTGTTTGCAATAGTCAAAGCTCCTGTATACTGTGTAGACCCGCTAGTGGGTAGGTTTCCGTTTACGGTATAATGTATGGTAGAATTTGGTTCTGCTGTAGTGATCGCTAAACTTTGACTTCCATTATAAAATCCCGCGTCTATACTCATTTCCGGCCCTTGTGCATAAGCGGTATAACTCGTACCGGTATTGGCTGCCCCTCTGGTAGGGTTTGTAAAAACCTTCCAGGTAGAAGAACCGTTAGGGCTTCTTCCCATTGAGTGTTCTAATTGGGTCTTTTGTATTTCAAAATCATTGATGACGGTACCATTTGTATCTGAAAAAATAACATGTTCCGGAGTGTTCCTGGTCTGTTTTAACTTGAAACTGGTATGATAGTTACCTCCGGAGGCTTCATCTCGTCCGGAACACCAGAACACCAGATATCCATTTGCAGGAATAACAGTTCCTGCAGGGATTGCCCATTTTGTAGGGTTGGAAGGGTTATCACTTAAATGGTATCCCGCTAAATCAACGCTCGATCCACCTGTATTATGGAGCTCGATCCAGTCTTCGGTTTTTCCATAGTTATCCAAATATCCTGTTAAATTGGCAACAGAGTATTCATTAATTATTACCTGACCGGATACAGGTATTAAGAACATAGAAAGTACGAAAAGGAGGAAGTATTTTTTCATTTTGTTGGCATTTTAATTAATTTTTCATTCTTACTACTTGACAATTAGTCTTTGAACCTGTAAAACAGATTCATTGCCAGTAGTTAATTTTAAGATATATACTCCTGTATTTAAATTCTCTTTTTCAAGAATGAATTTATTGGAATTTGTTTTCATCATTTTAATTTCTCTTCCAAGCATATCATAAATGGTTAGACTTAAAGGAGAAGTAGTATTGGAAACAGTAATAGTGGTCTTGGCAACCATAGGGTTAGGATAAACAGAAACAACGCTTTCATTAAAGTCGTTTACTCCCAGTACAGAAGTACTGTTGACCTCTCCCGGGGTTCCGTGCTCACCATCAGGTAAAATAGAAGCCTTCCAACTGGAAGCCAAGGCATTGTCCAAATTAGGATTGGTAAGCTCTAAAGTGGGGCCGTTTCCATCCGGTTCTGTAGGCCATGGGGCTTCATCGTCATATTCTACAGAATCTACCAATACATTATTATCATCAAACAAACGTATCAATTCTCCTCCTCCGCTAAGTCCAAAGGTGAAGTCTCCCAAAACCGGGGATACTCCGGGAAATAATGCTTGAAAATCTGCTAAGGTTTGTACCAAAACCAGGTAAGAGCCAGCTGCCATGGTAGTGCCGTTCGGGATTACAAATTCATGAAGGTCATCATCATCTTTAAAAACCCAATTGGAGATATCAACAGTATTTGCACCATTATTATAAAGTTCTATCCAATCTTTAGTTTCAAAATCTATTGCATCCTTATAATTAATTTCATTAATAACAATTTGTCCATTTAAAGTGAGACCGGACAAAGAGATACAAAGAAGAAGTAAGAAATGTTTCATAATGATATTTTTGAAGTTATAGTTAGTATGAAAAACGTAAATCTATTAAATATATCTAAACTTTAATGAGCTGATAGCAAATCACTTATGTGATTATAACAATTATCTTTAAAAAAACCCTACCATAAATTTAACAATAATCTAACATTATTCTAACGTTATTCTAACGCTTTATTAACTTTAAGACAAGAGTTTTTTTGACAATCAAGAAAATTATTAAGTTTTTATCTTTATATACGACAGATACCTCAATATGTAAACATTTATGGAACACATCGTCATTATTGGTAACGGAATCTCTGGTGTTACTGCTGCCAGGCACATACGCAAACTTTCAGATAAGAAGATTACCATAATATCTTCTGAAACAGATCATTTCTTTTCCCGAACCGCCCTTATGTATATCTATATGGGGCACATGAAGTATGAGCACACCAAACCTTATGAAGATTACTTTTGGAAGAAAAACCGGATTGATTTAAAGCGAGGTTTTGTAAAAAGCGTCACTCCTCAAAAAAAAGAATTGCAATTAGCAGACGGTGAACGTATGAAATACGATAAATTGATCATTGCCGTAGGTTCAAAATCCAACAAATTTGGATGGCCGGGGCAAGATCTGGATGGTGTTCAGGGATTGTATTCATTTCAAGATCTGGAAACTTTGGAGAAAAATGCTCCTAGCAACAAAGTATGCAAACGTGCTGTGATCGTTGGAGGTGGCCTTATTGGGATCGAACTGGCCGAAATGCTTAGTACACGAGATATTCCCGTTACTTTTTTAGTCCGCGAAAATAGTTTTTGGAACGGAGTGCTTCCGGACGGTGAAAGCCAAATGCTGAACCGACATATTAAAAATCATCATATCGACCTGAGGTTAGGAATGAATCTAAAAGAAATTCTAGCTGATGAAAATGGCCGTACCCGTGCAGTTGTAATTGCTGAAACCGGAGAAGAACTTGCTTGTGATATTGTTGGGCTAACAGCCGGTGTTTCCCCAAATGTAGACTTTCTAAAAGACAGTGAAATAGAACTGGGAAGAGGTGTTAAAGTAAATCGTTTTTTAGAGACCAATTGTGAAGACGTATATGCAATTGGCGATTGTGCCGAACAACATGAAGCTATTGGAAACCGTCGCCCAATTGAAGCTGTATGGTATACCGGACGTATGATGGGTGAAACTGTAGCGCAAACCATTTGTGGCAATAAATTAGAATACAAACCCGGGCATTGGTTTAACAGCGCCAAATTCTTCGATATAGAATACCAAACCTACGGATGGGTCTTTGCCAATAAAAAAGAGTATGAGGCACATTTTCATTGGAAGCATGAGGATGACACTAAATGCATCACTATAGCATATCACAAGGAAACCGAAGAATTTTTAGGCATCAATACTTTTGGAATACGAATGAAACATGAAGTATTTGACCGCTGGCTAAACGAAAAACGTGATGTTAACTATGTTGTCAAACATTTAAAACTTGCCAACTTCGATCCGGAGTTTTATGCTCATTTCGAAAAAGAGATACTTTCAGCCTTTACTAACCGATACACAATTGCCTAACAATATGAGTACCATACAAAGAAATATGTCGCTTACCGGTGAACCACCCAAAACAATTAATACACAGCAAAAAATTGCTACTCTCATTGGAATGGCAGGTTTGATCATACTGCTCCTGGCGGCATTTAATCTGAATTTTCCAAATAAAAGTTTCTGGCTCGCTACTTCACTGACATCTATTTTTCTGGGGATCTTGTGGTTTACCAGAGCAGCTTATCAAAACAAGTTAGAAGGAATAAAAAATGATGGTGTTTGGTTTAAATCTATTTCCAGCCGGGGATATTTGGGTTGGATTACAGGAATTGTCCTGACGGGATTTTATATTTTGCTATATTTTTTTCCGCAGTATCTGGGTTTACAACAAGGTAGTGACAATAGGGGTCTTATCGCATTGTTTGACCCACTAAGCAAATTATTGAATGGGAATCCTGCCAGTCAATGGTTTGTATATGGAACACTTTATACAATTGCAATCCTCGCTTTTGGGATAAAATTTATATGGAAATACAGGCACAATCGCTATGAGAAAATACGCACTATTAGTGTGATGTTTTTTCAAACAGCTTTCGCTTTTTTAATACCGGAGTTTATGGCCCGTTTAAATAGTGATACATTTTCGTTACCGTATTACGACCTAAAGAACATTTGGCCTCTTAACTACTATAATTTTGAACAATACCGGATCGATAGTTTTATCTCTGCAGGAGACATAGGGCTGGGACTACTTATTTTTGGGATCGTTTCCATTTTTGTGATTACACCCATTTTAACATACAAATTTGGTAAAAGGTGGTATTGTAGTTGGGTCTGTGGCTGTGGAGGTTTAGCTGAAACCGCAGGAGATTCTTTTCGTCAGTTAAGTGACAAAAGCATGAACGCATGGAAGATTGAACGTTGGGTGGTACATAGCGTATTGGTCTTTGTTGTTGTAATGACTACAGCTGTGGTACATTCATATCTAGGAGAAGATACTTCAAAATACTGGTTGACGAAAGATACATTTCTATTAGGTGTAGGTGCTTTCCTTACTTTACTATTTGCAGGAATTTGGTTCTTTAAACGCCATCAGTTAAAAAAAGATGCACGCTACGGAGCTATAGGCTACCTTATTATTTTACTGATATTGATAGGGATGCATTTTACTACGGATAAAACATTGTTTCTCTTCGAAGCGGAAACACTTCGAAAATCCTATGGTTTTTTAATAGGTGCTATCTTCAGTGGAGTAATAGGAACTGGTTTCTATCCAATATTTGGAAGTAGGGTCTGGTGCCGTTTTGGGTGTCCTATGGCTGCTATTTTGGGATTACAGCAACGGTTGTTTTCAAAATTCAGAATTACAACCAATGGGGGCCAATGCATTTCATGTGGAAATTGTTCTACTTATTGTGAAATGGGTATAGATGTTCGTGCTTATGCCCAAAAGGGTGAAAATATTATACGCGCCAGCTGCGTAGGGTGTGGTATCTGTTCTGCAGTTTGTCCGCGTGGAGTTTTAAAATTAGAAAATGGGCCTCTGGAAAATCGTATTAAAGGCAATGAAATTTTGTTAGGTAACGATATCAATTTAATGAACTATGTAAACAACAAATAACATACGTTAGTAACAGATTTTCCTTACGTCTAAGCAAAAAATCACAATGTCACGATGCTTCACAAAGTGCCTCTTCTTATCATTTTATTCTTTATAAATTCTAATTTAGAAGCCCAAAAGGACTACCATAAAGAGTATTATTCCAATGGAGTACTTAAAGCTGAGGGGTGGAAAAATGACCTTCAAAAAGAAGGTTACTGGAAGTTTTATTATCCAAATGGAATGCTTCAAAAACAAGGGCATATTTTTAATGATAAACCCATAAAATACTGGTATTTTTATCGTGAAAACGGGACGATTAAAAGTGAAGGACATTTTATCAATGGCCTTAAAGGCAAGTGGTGGCTTTTCTACGATACAATGGAAAAGATATCCCATAAATGCCAATTGAAGAATAATAAAAAAAACGGGTACTGCTTACGGTATCTTAAGGAAAAACTCATTAAAGCAGAAAAATATTTAAATGGAAAAAAAATTAAAGAATGGACAGATTTTAGGTCGTTTAAAAAAGAAAATAAACTCTCTGATTTAAAATGACTTCCATTAAAGTTATCATTCCCGCTTTTAACGAGTCGGCTTCTATCGCCAAAGTGATTGGTGATATTCCTAAGATAGTTTCTGAAGTAATTGTAGTAAACAATAATTCTACCGATACTACCTATGAAGTTGCTAAAAATGCCGGGGCTACGGTTATTACTGAAAATGCCCGTGGGTATGGCCACGCATGCCTGAGAGGAATGAGCTATATTTCTCAACAAGAAACAGTACCGGACATCATTGTTTTCCTGGATGGAGATTATAGTGATTATCCTGAAGAACTACTAAAAATTATAGCCCCAATCATTGATCATGATATCGACTTTGTAGTTGGCTCCCGTGTTAAGAGGCTCCGTGAAGATGGTTCAATGACTTTTCCACAACGCTTTGGAAATTGGCTTGCAACAACATTGATGAAACTTTTTTTTAATTCAAAATTTACAGATCTGGGCCCTTTTCGGGCTATTAAATACCAAAAGTTACTTGCATTGGAAATGGAAGACAAAACCTATGGGTGGACCGTTGAGATGCAATTAAAGGCACTTAAACGAAAATACACATATGTAGAAGTTCCTGTGAAATATAGAAACCGAATAGGCGTTTCAAAAGTTTCGGGAACCATAAAAGGTGCTATCTTTGCAGGCATAAAAATTCTGAGTTGGATTTTTAAATACAGTTTAAGAAAATGATACTGGAAACCGTTGTTATTGCCATTTATTCTATTGCTCTCATACTTATTTTTATGTATGCATTGGCACAACTCAACTTGCTTTTCAATTATTTAAGCGCTCGTAGAAACTGTGAGAAGACCTGTGAGAAATTTGATTTTTCGAAACCTGAAGAAATTCCCACGGTAACCATTCAGCTACCAGTATATAATGAACTGTATGTTATGGAGCGTTTGCTGGAAAACATTGCCGAACTGGACTACCCAAAAAATAAGCTTCACATACAGGTATTGGATGATTCTACAGATGAATCCTTCAATACAACTGCCGCACAAATTAAAAAGCTACAAACAACAGGGCTGGACATAGAACATGTAACACGTGAAAATAGGGTAGGTTTTAAAGCCGGTGCATTAAAGGAAGGGCTAAAAACCGCAAAAGGTGAATTCATTGCGATTTTTGATGCGGATTTCCTTCCAAGGCCCAATTGGTTAAAGCGAACCATTCCATATTTTAAAGATTCGGAAATTGGTGTAGTGCAAACTCGTTGGGGGCACTTAAACAGGGATTATTCCATACTTACACGGGTACAGGCTTTTGCTTTGGACGCTCACTTTACATTAGAACAGGTAGGGAGAAACAGTAAAGGACATTTTATCAACTTTAACGGTACCGCCGGAGTCTGGCGTCGTGAATGCATTATTGATGCCGGAAATTGGGAAGGCGACACTCTTACCGAGGATCTTGACCTAAGTTACAGAGCGCAATTAAAAAGCTGGAAGTTTAAATACCTGGAAGAAGTTGAAACACCGGCCGAATTGCCGGTAGTGATAAGCGCAGCGCGCTCACAACAATTTAGATGGAATAAAGGAGGGGCTGAAAACTTTAGAAAAATGGCATGGCGTGTTTTAAAGAGTGATGGTATTCCTTTTAAAACCAAAATACACAGTTTATTGCATTTGTTAAACAGTACAATGTTCTTAAACATATTGATCGTTGCCATTTTAAGTATTCCAATGTTGTACATTAAAAACGAGTATGAACATTTGAAGATGTACTTCTTTGTGATGAGTTTCTTCGTGATCAGCACAATTATTTTCTTTCTCTGTTATTGGTTTACCTATAAGAATATTTATGGTGGCGGTATCAAAAACTTTCTGAAATATACCGGAATGTTCTTTACCTTTTTCTCTATTGCCATGGGGTTTTCACTACATAACTCTATTGCAGTTCTGGAAGGGCATTTAGGTAAGAAAAGTGAATTTATACGAACTCCCAAATTTAACATCAACAATCTAAAAGATAGCTGGAAAGGCAACAAATATTTAAGAAAAAACATCTCTCCAAATGTAATTATCGAAGGGTTGTTAATGCTCTACTTTGCTTTTGGAATGTATTCTGCTTTTATTGTTGGCGACCAAGGGGGAGACTTTGGCCTCTTTCCTTTTCACCTAATGCTTTTTATAGGTTTCGGGTATGTGTTCTTCAAAAGTTTAACCAGTAGAGCATAAATAATTTATTATCTTCAAAAATAAAGCTACATTTTTGTAAATTGAAAAGTGTAAATACCCTAACTAACTAACATACTTTATTTGTGAGGCCATTTTTACTTTGGTTGTTTATTATTGTCTATTCTTCCGGGAGTGTATGCCAAAATAATAAAAACACAGCTGATCCCGAATCATTTTTCAACAACCAAATTGAACTACGCCACGATAACGATTTTTTGATATTCACAGACCGTTATTATACCACCGGAAGTTATATTGAATACAGATACCTGCCTGAAAATGGACTCTTTAGAGGCAGAAAGGAACAAATTATAGTAAGCCTTGAACATTTATACTACACCCCTACTAATATCATTTCCAGTAATACGGCAGACTTTGACCGCCCCTATGCCGGATACTTAGGGGTTAGTGCAGGAAGTTTTATGGCAAAAGAACTTCAGGCAACAAATTTCACTATTGCTGTTGGTGTTACAGGTCCCATTTCGATGGCAGAAGGGTTCCAAAATCTATTTCACAGCTCCGGAGGAATTTCAACACCTCCCTGGATAGCACAAATAAAGAACAACTTTCATTTTAATTTTTATGCGGGCTATGTAAGGGAATGGATGTTAAATCCAAAGCCATTTAGTGTATATGCTGCTATAAGTCCAAACATTGCTTTTGGCACAAAGGATGTTTATGTAAATCACGAATTCAAATTTTTCTTTGGTAAGAGAAACCCTCTTTTAAAAAGCCTGGCTTACAATCAGCTTGGAGAGACAGGGAAAGAGCTCTTCTTCTCCATAAATTTTACCTATAGATATGTTATACACAATGCACTCCTTGAAGGACATCTTGTTGGTGATACTTCCGAATTTTTAGTAACTCCTAATGAAGAATTATTTTTATATGGAATCATAGGCTACTATCGCATGAAAAGAAATGATTTCAAAATAGGTTACCAGTATATTTCGAAGGAAACAAATAAAACCAGGAGGCATTTATATTTCACTGTTTCGGTCGCCAGAAGGTTCTAAATCATTGAAAAAGAACTTCTTTTTCAACCAATTCTCCTTCTCTATTTACGGTTACTATGGTTTTTTGCCCTTTTTCAAACATAGAAAGTGTTTTCATATAACTCATCATATCGGTAACATGATGTTCCCCCATCATAACAACGATATCACCTTTTAACAATCCTGCTTTTTGAGCCGGCCGGCCTTCACTAATTCCATCTATACGCATACCTTTTCCCGTAAAAAGATAATCAGGGACAACTCCCAAAGTAACTTTGAAATCCGGCACCACTTCACTTTCATTTTTAGTTTTTCGGAAAGCCAGTTTTCCGTTATCATTTAAATCTGTAATAATGGCAAAGATATAATCAGACACCTTTTGCATTCCTTCGTAATTTAACTTTTCGGCATCATCACTTGGTTTATGGTAATCGCTGTGCTGCCCGGTAAAAAAGTGTAACACAGGAATATCTGCCAAATAAAAAGAAGTGTGGTCGCTGGGGCCAATTCCGCTTTCATGTTCGGCTATGTTCAACCCTTCATTATTAGCAAATAGGGTTTGCTTGAAAATGGGGGAAGTTCCAACACCGTGTACCGCTAAGGTATTCTCTTTGTTTAAACGCCCCACCATATCCATATTGATCATATAGCTAACTTTCTTCAAGTCGATAGTAGGGTTTTTTACAAAATAGTTAGAGCCCAACAACCCCATTTCTTCACCTGAAAAAGCGATAAACAAGTAATTGTTATTTTTATTTGTTTCGGAAAGTCTTTCTGCAATATTGAACAGAACAGCTACTCCACTTGCATTATCGTCTGCTCCATTATGTATAGCTTCTCCTTCCCTGTGTAGAGACCCCTCTCCTCCCATTCCCAAATGGTCGTAGTGAGCACCTATAACTACCGTAGTCTCTGCTTTATGATCTATATAACCAATAACGTTCATTCCCTTTGCTAAACTGTCTTCTACCTGTTCCACAAGTATTGCCTGCTTATGAGGATCATTACTGGGTTTAAAGGTGAATGTCTGGTAGAACCCTGAAGTTCCTTTGGGGAGCAGTTTTAAATCATTAAATCGTTTTACTATATATTCCGCTGCCTGTTGTTCTCCTAAAGTTCCTGTTTCTCTTCCTTTAAAACCATCTGCAGCTAAAACAGTTACATCTTCTTTCATAGAAATAGATTTAACAACAGTTTCTTTACATGAAAAAAGAAAGGCTACAAAAAATACTATATAAAATGAGCGCATATCGTTACTTTTACACAAAAGTAATGTATAAAATGAAAAATATTCTACTTATTGCCTTTCTGGCTCTATTCATATCCTGTAAGAGTGAAAAGAAACAGACAATGGAAATTTCAGAAAAAACCGAAACAGAGGCTGAAATAGTAACAGATACTCTGATCTACCCGGAAGAAAAACATTTTAAATCCATCCGCCAGATCACTTTTGGTGGCGATAATGCTGAAGCTTATTGGAGCTTTGATGACAAACAGCTGGTGTTTCAGTCCAACAATAAAGGTTGGGGAATGGAATGTGACCAGATGTTTTTAATGAATGCCGGTGATTCTTTTAAAGACAATAAACCCCCTATGATTAGTACCGGAAAAGGGCGAACTACCTGTGCTTATTTTATGCCGGACAATCAACACTTTGTGTATGCTTCCACCCATTTGGCAGATGAAAATTGCCCTGAGGTTCCTCTTCGGAAAAATGGAAAATATGTTTGGCCTGTTTATGATTCGTTCGATATTTTTGTTGCGGACCTGGAAGGAAACATCACGGCACAACTCACCAATGAACCCGGGTACGATGCAGAAGCAACTATTTCACCAAAGGGAGATAAAATTGTATTTACCTCAACCCGAAGCGGAGATCTGGAATTATACACCATGAATTTAGATGGCAGTGATGTACAGCAAATTACAAATGAATTAGGTTATGACGGTGGAGCATTCTTTTCTCCGGACGGTACTAAATTGATATTCCGTTCATCGCGGCCAAAAACCGAGGCTGAAAAAACCGAATATAAGGCTATGCTGGCTCAGGGCCTGGTACAACCTACAGAAATGGAGCTTTACATCTGTAATGCTGATGGAAGTGACCTGCGCCAACTCACCAATTTAGGGAATGCAAACTGGAGCCCTTTTTTTCACCCAAGCGGAGAAAAGGTGTTATTCTCAAGTAATTTTGAAGCTGAAAAAGGGTTTCCATTCAATTTATACATGATCGATCTGGATGGGAAAAATCTGGAGCGTGTTACCCATGGCGAGACCTTTGATGCTTTTCCCGTTTTTTCGAACGACGGAAAATACCTGGTTTTTTCTTCTAACAGAAATAATGGCGGTGGCCGGGATACTAATCTATTTATTGCCGAGTGGCAAGACTAAGTTTAAATGCCTGACTTTATAAAAACACAATCGTTCTCTTACATTTTTGCACTTTTTAGTGCTCTGCTCTACGTAAGTTTTGGATATGATCTGGACCGAAGTGATTTTATAAGACTTAGCTTGTTATATGCGGGACTATTTTTTCTGACGTATAGGATCATTCAAATTTCCAAGGGCCGTTTTTGGCTACTGGCCGGGTTTGGAGTACTTTTTCGATTGCTGTTTATTGGAAGCATTCCCAATCTTTCACAAGACTTTTATCGGTTTTTATGGGATGGAAGGTTACTGCTACAAGGTATCAACCCATACCTGCTAACACCGGAATTCTATATGCAATCCGGTAACGAAGTTGTCCCACAGGCGCTGCAACTGTATAAAGGAATGGGAGCCTTGAATGCGAGTCATTACAGTAATTACCCTCCCGTTAACCAGTTGTTTTTTGCAATTGCTGCCCTGTTTGCCGGTAAAAGCATATTAGGTTCTGTGGTCGTATTGCGTATCACTATGGTCTTAGCCGATATAGGTATTTTATATTTTGGAAGAAAGTTGTTAAAAAAACTTGATCTGGATCCACATAATATCTTCTGGTATTTCTTAAATCCCTTTATCATTATAGAACTTACCGGGAACCTTCATTTTGAAGGTGTCATGTTGTTCTTTTTAGTTTGGTCCTTGTATCTATTACACAACAAGAAATGGTTCTGGGCGGCTGTTTTGACAGGAGTTTCGATTTCGGTGAAATTGATCCCACTGTTATTTCTGCCTTTATTCTATCAAAAGTTTGTAACAAATGGCCTGTTTAGTAGAGGTTTTTGGAGTTTAAAGAAATTCTTTTGGGTAATAATAGCAACTATCTTAGTTGCATTCGCTCCATTTCTTTCTTCTGAATTCATCGCAAATTTTATGGCAACCATTGGCCTATGGTTCCAGAATTTTGAATTTAATGCCAGTGTGCACTATATCCTTAGATGGATCGGGTTTCAAACAGTAGGCTGGAATTTAATTGAAACCACAGGGAAGATATTGCCTCTTATTGTAATACTGTTTGTACTGTTACTTTCTTTTTTCAGAGAAAACAAAACGAGCCGGCAATTGATCACAGCAATGCTTTTTGCCATTTCATTTTATTTTCTGCTATCTACTACTGTGCATCCCTGGTATATAGCCACACCTTTATTGCTTTCTGTTTTCACAAGATATAGTTTTCCTATTATTTGGAGCTTGGTCGTAGTAGTAAGCTATTCGGCATATGGCGCCGAAGGGTTTCATGAAAACCTTTGGTTAATAGCCTTTGAGTATTTGGTCGTAATTGGATTCTTTATTTGGGAGCTATTTCAGAAAAAGCATCCAATATAATATCGTGATATTGCATTTTTACGATGTTATTATATTTTACAACATTCCAAACAACTCTATTTCTGGCTTTGTAAGATGTTTCCATTTACCTCTGGGCAGGTCTTTTTTGGTAAGATGCGCTATGGTAACACAATCTACCCGAACTACATTGTATCCCAAATGTTCAAAAATGGAGCGAATCACACTATTACCCATATGTTTTATCTTCAGTCCAACTTCTCTTTTGGGTGCGTTCGCCACGTAGCTCGCTTCTACTACTATGACTTCTTTTCCATCAATTTTCAGTCCTTCGTTTATTTTTTGGAGGTCTCCCACCTTCAGGTTTTTGTCTAGTTCAACATGAAAAAGTCGTGTCATTCCCTTTTTGCTCAATTTTTCCTTTAGCTGATCGTCATTGGTAAATAGCAATAACCCAGTAGCATTGCGCCCTAACCTACCTATGGGAGTAATACGTGCCGATGTAGCGTTTGCGATCAAGTCCATTACCGTTTGGCCTTTACTATCACTCGTAGTGGTAGCAAAGCCTTTCGGTTTATTGAGCAGCACATATGTATTTGGTTCGGGGCTGATTCTGCGGCCGTCAAATCGTACATCATCCTCCAATTTTACCTTATAACCCATTTCGTTTATAACCTTCCCATTTACAGTAACTAATCCGGTAGCTATATAGGTATCTGCTTCTCTTCTGGAGCAAATACCACTATTCGAAATGTATTTATTAAGACGAATTCCGTCTGTATTCTTCTTTCCAGATTGTTTGCGAGCTGTTCTTTCTTTTTTGAAAGGAGCATTTCCTCTTGTATTGCTTCTCTTTCGGGTATTATTACCTCCTCTGCCTGAAGCCTTTTCTTTTCCTCTACTATCTTGTCTGCCCATTGTTTAAAATTTTTGCAAAGATACATGAAGAAGTTGAAAGCAGTAGGCTGAAACTTAAAAGTTTATTTCAGTTGTTATTCTTCAAACCCAATTGTAGATTGCCGTTCTCTATTTACTATCAATTTGGTTACATCGGGTCTTGAATAATGGCCCACCGGGTCAAAATTTTGACGCTCTTCGAGTACTCGATTGAAATCTAAGGTATAATAGATGTTTCCTTCTTTATTCTGTACTGGTTTTACAAGCCATTCTCCATCTGGCCCTGCTATACAGCTTCCGCCGTTTGCCAGTATCTTTGGAGATTTTTCAAAGATCTTTTCCAGGTGGGGGGTACCCTGCGGAAAGTCTTCAATTCTCATTAAAGATGAAACCGAAATAACAAAACTCCTGGATTCACGGGCTATAAAGCGTGTAATGTCTTTAGTGTTATTCTTGCTGCCTGGCCATACGGCCACGTGCAGGTCTTCGCCCTGCGCGTAGAGCGAAGCTCTTGGCAGCGGCATCCAGTTCTCCCAGCAATTTAATCCTCCTGCGGTAAATTGCTTTATTGAATGCGTTTTAAGTCCGTTCCCATCTCCCGGTGACCAGGTCAATCGTTCGTCATATGTAGGTTGTAATTTTCGATGTACAGACCCTATTTTTCCTTTAGGGTCAATATAAACCAACGAAGCATAAATACTATGTCCCCCCCGGTCCAAGGGGCGTTCAATAATTCCCAAATAAATCGCTATTTTATACTTTTCTGCCAATGCGCAAACGGAATCCAAATCACCATTTTCTATAGTAACCGCGTTTCTAACATAATGTGCATGTAATTCTTTATTAATTTTAGTATTCCATTCGGCTCCATCAGTTAATGCCAGCCAAAACGGATAGCCTGGTAGTAGCCCTTCTCCAAATATGATAAGCTCTGCTTCCTTTTTTGCTGCTTTACCAATTTGCTTTTCTATTTTCCGGAGGGTTTTGTTTTTGTTAAGCCATACCGGAGCTATTTGAGCTAATGCTACCTTAAGAAGATGATTGTCTTTCATAGTTTATTCATAAAATTCGGTTCAGTAATACATCCACATCGATCAATACAATACTAAAAACCCCTATAACAATAATGAATTTAAGAATATTGTGTAGTACAATGTAGTGCATCTTCTTAACAGACAACCAAAGGATGATCAAAAAGACGCCCAATGCCAATACACTGCCATAGAAAAAAAGATACATATAACCTATCTCAAATTTAGTAACCAGCAAGACGATAGGAATTAGCGTTAAAAAACTTAAAATGGTAAGCATTCGCTTGGATACTTTTTCTCCATACAATACCGGGATGGTACGATAGTTTTGTGCCAAATCTCCTTTGATATTCTCCAGGTCTTTTACCAATTCCCGCATAGATATAATAAGAAAGAGGAAAGTGGCATGCACAAAAATGACAAGGTCAAAGTTTCCGTAGTAAATAAATACGGCAAAAAATGGGGCAACTGCTAAAATTGCTGCCGTGATATTTCCAATAAAAGGATACTTTTTTAGCTTATGTGAATAGAACCAAATTCCAAAAATATAAATAGAAAAGAATACTACCGCCTTGAATGAAACATAGCTGGCAAATACCACAGACAAGAAATTGAATATAAAATAGGAAGAGAGCTTAGTACGCTGGCTCACCAGTTTATCTAACATTGTTTTCCGCGGACGGTTAATAAGGTCTTTTTCACTGTCATAAAAACTATTGATAATATACCCTGCCGCTATGGCCGAAGCCGATGCGAGTACCAGCATCAATAAATTAAGGTCAAAAAGTACTTTTTTTAAGGGAAGTTCCGGAGCTAAAATATAGATAGAGGTAAGATATTGAGCAATTACTATTATTAGAATATTGTACCCGCGAATAATAGAAAACAAACTGAAAAACTTTAGTAAAAAGTGTTTTTGTCTTCTGGTTAACATCCCTTAAAGAAATTTAGAATGGGAGATCTTTCAACATTTAGAAGTTATAAACCACTTCTAGTTTGTAATCTTTTAAAGCTACACGAGCCTTATCAATATCTTCGGTAAACCCTAGCATATAGCCCCCTCCGCCAGATCCACATAATTTTAAGTAATAAGCATTGGTTTCGATTCCTTTCTTCCAAAGGGTATGAAATTCCTTTGGGATCATGGGCTTAAAATTATCCAATACTACTTTTGAAAGCTGCTTGATATTACCAAAAAGTGATTTCACATCACCCTGTAAAAAATCTTCCACACATGCATCTGTATGTTTTACAAATTGGTCTTTTAGCATATTTCTAAAACCTTCCTGCTTCATGTTTTCCATGAAAATATGGACCATAGGAGCAGTTTCGCCGGTCGTACCACTATCCAATAAGAAAACGGCTCCCTTGCTGTTCTCTGTTTGTGAAGGGATTCCGGCAGGTTCAATATTATCTTGAGAATTGATTAAAATAGGTAAACTTAAATAGCTGTTCAATGGATCTAATCCTGAAGATTTTCCGTGGAAAAAAGACTCCATTTCAGCAAAAATACCTTTTAATTGAAGTAGCTTATTACGGGTTAAATTTTCAAGTACCGTAATCTTATCTGAAGCATATTTATCATAAATAGCAGCTACCAAAGCACCACTACTACCTACTCCATAGCCTTGTGGTATACTGGAATCAAAATATAATCCTTTTTCAATATCGGCTCTTAAAGCTTCATTATCAAAAGAAACCAACTCAGGCTGTTCTTTTTGTAACGTAGATAAATATTCTGAAAAGCGTTTTAAACACTCATTAGATTTATGAGTACCTACTGTTCTATGCGTATCGATCTTCAAGGCTCCTTTATAGAAATTATAAGGGATGGATAAACCCTTGGAATCCTTAATAATACCGTACTCGCCAAACAATAAGATCTTTGAATAAAAAAGGGGTCCGCGCATAAGTTTATTAGCTATGGTTTGTTAAAAATACTCTTTTTAGACATTAAAACGAAATTCAGTACAAATATATACCTTCCAAAGTTGATTTTTAAGAAAAGTATAAAAAACTTAATAAACAGATAATTAACCCATTAGAGTCTTTCCACAAGTCCAAAAATAATAATTAATTACAATTATAGCCCGGCAGGCCCCAAACCGGTATGGTCTTCAATAAATTCCCCGTTTTTACAGAAGTGTACCAGCTCTTTTTTAATAAAATCAAGAATGGCTTCTTTTTCTGTTTCAGGATACAAGACATGTACATTGGCCCCTGCATCTAAAGTGAAACAAATCTTACTTGCTTTTCCTTTTCTGTAGCTCCAGATACGGTTAATGATCTCCAGGGTATTTGGCTTCATCAAAATAAAGTATGGAGTTGATGTTAACATCATTGCATGTAATGATAATGCTTCACTTTCCACAATTTCAATAAATGTTGAAAGGTCTCCATCCTTTAAGACAGGAAGCAATCTGGAAAGATTGTCCGTAGCTTGCTCAAAACGTTGTTTTGCGAAAGGGTGATCGTGCATTAAATCATGCCCCAGAGTACTACTCACCTGCTTTTCTCCTTTATCAACCAGTAAAATAGTGTCTTGATAGTTTCTAAAATTTTCGTGTACAGCATACGGGAATTTAATTCCAAAAAGATTAGAACTTCCCTCAACTTCGGAGTGCTCTCCCCAAACTACCAGTGGTCCTTCTATACTTCTGCAAGCACTCCCCGATCCCAAACGTGCTAAAAAGGAGGCCTTTTTATTAAAATATCCCTCAGTCATCCCCGGTTGCATTTCTCTTTCCATTTTTAAAAGGCACAATGCTATAGCACTCATTCCACTTGCAGAAGAGGCAATTCCACTACTATGGGGGAAACTGTTTGATGTCTCGATCCTAAATCTGTAATCATATAAAAAAGGAAGGTACCTTTTTATTCTCTCAAAGAATTTGAGAATTTTTGGTTCAAAGCTTTCTTCTCTTTTACCATCCAGATAAAGTTCAATCTCATATTCTGAAACTTCTGTAGTCTTCTTCTCAAACCATAAAATAGTTTCTGTATAACAGTTACTTAACGTAAAACTTATAGATGTGTTTTTAGGTAATTGTTCACCGTATTTTCCCCAATATTTCACCAAAGCAATATTACTGGGAGACCGCCAGGCGACACTTCCTTTATCGAGTTTTTTTGAATAGGGCTCCGGAATAAAACTGAGTTCCGTCATAGATAATTTTTCAAAACAAAGATAATGAAATCAAATAACGCGTTATTTATATTTTTCGGCTAATAATAAAAAAAGCACCAAAGTACTTTGGTGCTTTTCAGGCTAGTTAGCTTATAAAATTATTTTTTTATAAACCTGCTTATGTTTTTGCTTTCACCTTGCTTTGTAAGCAACAGATACATTCCGGAAGATAATGCACTAACATCTATTTTATTATTCTCATTTCCAAACACGCCTTCCCGAAGTACTCTACCTTGCAGGTCGTACATATAAAATGTTGCGCCCTTTAGATGATTCGCAACCTCAACATTCAAAATTTCAGAAGCAATTGTAGGGTATACCTTAATAGGCCTCAATATTTCATTGTCCTCTATTCCCAGAGAGACTTGACTTTCGGCAGCTCCTCCCAAAAGATATAAAGAATTATTACCATTATTGGAGTTATTTGTGTATTCATACACCCTAACCGCATAATGCTTGTTGACATCAAGATTGGTTACCGTCACATTACTTCCTGTTCCATTGTATACAACATAAGTGCCATCTCCCAGATCATCTCCTGTACCAAATTGACTGTTTGCAATATAATGTGTCCCATCCAAAGGATAGGCAGAGAAATTGTAATTTCCGCTAATACCGCTAATATCTTTCATGACAACAATCCTGGAGGCGCCATTTCCGTTAGCCCATGAAATATCTAAGAAGGTAGCTCCATCTCCGGAAGTTGAAATGCTACTTGCATTCACCGTTGGAGAATCCATTAGGTCATGTGCAGGAAATGTAGAAGTTCCACTTATACAGTCCCATCCCATTCCATCCAAAGCTGCCCAAAAGGCATTGGCATTAGCATCAACAATTCTCTTATTCAATATTATTGCCCAGGTATATCCGCTGTTGGAGCGTACAAATAGACTGGCTGTTCCATCTACTGCTCCACTATGCCACCAATTGTTGGAGGCATTTACCTGCCAGCCTTTAGCATAACCTGCGTTATTTGCAGAAGGTGCTACCATTGTGCTAATGGTTCCCGGAAGTAAAATATCCGGTTTGGTTGCAAATCCGTCTACAGCAACTAATAATCGCACGAGGTCTCTCGAAGTTGCCAACCAACCTCCATGCCCATCCATTGCATCAAGCGCAAACCCACCATACTCCCAGGGCACTAAACTCCCGCTTCCGTAAAGGTCTAAAGTTGTAAATCCGTTCCCTACATATTCTGCTTCCCGTTCCATTTTATCATCGATCAGGTTCTCTCCAATATGCATATCGTAAATTCCTATTGGATTAAAGATTTCCTGCTGCATGTACTTTTCATAGGACAAGCCGGAAACTTCTTCTATGATCTCACTAAGCACCAGAAAACCCATATTTGAATAACTGTAAGATGTCCCCGGTGTAAAATTGAGGGTCTTTTCCAATAAATAGTTTATTAAAAACTCTTCTTTTACAGGGTTGGATTCTCCTTGTGATTGAGTGACATGTAAAGGGACCGCAATCGGGTCACAGCCCCCAAAAAACCATGGGTATGGCGATGTTGGGTTTGGAAAACAGTCCGTATTCCTGTCCCATCCTGCCGCATGCTCCAATAAATGCTGTACCGTAATATCATAAACTCTGGTATCTGTAATAGTACTGTTAGAGAAATACCAATGGTTTTCCAGTATTCCTCCTGTTCCAAACACCTTATCATTCAAACCTATGAGTCCATCCTCTACCATCTTCATAATACCAATAGAAGTGATCGGTTTCGAAACACTCGCAATTCGGAACAAATGATAAGGCTGCGTGGTTTCACTTCCGGCAATATTCGCATTCCCAAAAGCACGCATATATTTTAATTTTCCATCTTTTGCCAAAGCATAGGTCATTCCCGGAATATTATAAGTGCTCATAAAATTTTGCACCTGAGTATCACAATGGGTCATTTCCGGAACAGGGATTCCTGTCTGGGCATGTATTAATGACATAATAAATAAAGTGGCAACTAAAGTGAATTGTATTCTTTTCATGACTTATAGTATTATGAGGTTATCAGTTATATAAAAATACTATCTCCAAAATGTCATGTGTATCAATTATTGATATATATCAATAATTCGCACTTTTTTACGCCTAAAGAATATTCAAATTAGTCCTGATTATTGATATATGTCAATATCTGGTACGTCTTAACTATACGTAGTACTTACATTTAGGTACCAAATCTTCATTGCACCTCAACGTATCTGCTTTGCTGTTAATTTAAACAGTTATGAAAAAATTAGTACTACCTCTCTCACTAACCTTCGTGGGTATCGTATTATTTGGGTTAAGTTTTTTTAATTCAAAAAAAGTCTCCGGAGATCTTGATATCTCCATAGTTAAGGCAAGCTCTATTATGCCGGCTGCTCATAATGTATATGCCAATGAAGAAGTATTGGACGGGAAATATTATCTCTTTAAAGCCAAAATAACAAACGAAACAGACCAAACTCTTGAAGACGTTACTGTCCGGTATCAAATACCAGGCTATGTAGATTGGACCGAACTGGATGTAATTGGAGAAATGTTCCAGGGACAAACCGCTTCTGTTCGTTGTTATCCTAAATTTAAAGATGACATTTCTGAAAAGATGACAGAATCTACCGAAAAGGTTGAGATAGAAATTTCATGGGATGGAGCCAGTGAAGATGATATCATCGAAGAAGAATTTAGTTTCAGGATCTCAGACAGAAATGAATATTTATTTACAAATATTCCCACCGAAGAAATCGTTGGATGGGGAGATGTGTATAACAATGATGCTTTACTGGCCTGTTTTGTTACTCCAAATGACCCTATTGTAAAATATTACACTCAAAACATTCAGGAAAAAATTTTAATGGGAGAAGCAGCTTCTGTTACTAAGGATCCTAACGAAGCAATCCGGTTCTTAGGAGGAATTTACAACGCTACTTTACTATCACATATGGTATATAGTGGAACTAAAGGAATTCCAGAATCGCTTCAGGATGTTTCTAAATTTTCACAGCATAACAGACTTCCGCGAGAAGTAATAACAGGAAATACCGGCTTGTGCCTGGAGCTAAGTATCCTATATGCCAGTGTACTGTCCAATGCAGGATTAGACCCTATTATCTTTTTGGTTCCCGGCCACGCTTATCCGGGATTTAAATTGAACAATCAATATTTCGCTATAGAGGCTACCGGAATTGGAGGAGAAGGTCTGGGAAGCATCATGAGTGCCGAACAAGCATTTCAAAAAGGAACGGAACAGCTCAATGAGTTCATTCAAAAAGCACAAACCGGGGACCCTCGGTATACACTTGTGGACATTCACGCAGTAAATCAAGAAGGCGTAACTCCTATGGTCCTAAAGGATGATGATTTTTTACGTAAAAAAGTTGATGATATTGTGGCGTCCTGGGGTAGTACAAGAACTATTAACAAAGCAACCAATAATTCTCGCGTTGCCAGCAACACTAGTTCCACAAATAACAATTCGGGTAGTAGTGGAGCTAGTGGCAATGCATTATCTTTTTCTATTCCCGGAGGTTGGCAAACGTTTATGCGGCCTGTCCCCGAAATACCCATTATCACCGCTCAGGTACTCGCTCCTGACCAGGAAACTACCGTAACTGTATTTGATGTTCCCGCCTCAAGTGGCCAGGAAGCCTTAGGAGTGATAAACCAATATTTCCAAAGTTTTGGAATGGCCATACAATACCAGCTCAATGGAAATCAAGTGGTGGGACAAACATTTTCAGAGATGGGGACATTTAACTGGGTAGGTAAAACCCTGAGAAGGAATGGTGGTATTCGATTGGTTGCCGTTGGAGCACCCGACTACCTCTATAATCAGAGTTCGGGGTACATAAATCAGGTATTCAATAGCATTCGTTAAAATTAAAAAATCAAGAAGATGAAAAATATAAAAAAACTTCCATTACTGTTATTTCTAGTTATAACAACGATAGTTTATAGCCAGACACAACAAAAGATCGACATGAAGATCGATGCTATTGGCAATGCGCAAATTAGCTTATCTATGACCATGAACGCTCAGGAGTGGCAAAACTGGTTAGCAACTTTGGGAAATAATCCCGCTGCTTTAAAACGTGAAATTGAGCGTAGTATGCCTTCCTATTTCCTGGACGATTTTAAATTGGAAAAAGATGAAATGAATCGTTCTTTTAATTTGAGCTTAAATGCTTATGGTGTTTGTGAGATCAATAAAAGAGGGGTCTGGACCATAGATACCGATCAAAAAAATGCCAATTTAACCGAATTGACAGAACATAAATATATGCTTGTTAGTACTCCCCCGGACATGGGAGGAACCGTTCAGCAAACCTTTACCATTGAATTTCCGGAAGAAGCGCAAAACATTAAAATAGACAAAGATGCTTTTGGCAGTTCCATTTTCAAGTTTGACATGGAAAATTCTACTTCAAATTTTAATATCATGAGATGGGCAGGACTGTTTTTAATTGTTATTGGAGGAGGATGGTCCGGCGCAAAATTATTTTCAAAATCAAGCTAAAATAAAATACTAATCGATAAACTATTTATCATGAAAAGTACGGTTACAGTTTTCGTATTATTAATAAGCTTTTTTGCTGTTAGCGCCCAAGCTCCATCTATCGCATGGCAAAATACAATTGGAGGGGCAGATTTTGATCGTCCGGATTCTATAATTCAAACTTCGGATGGAGGTTATTTAGTAGCAGGAACGTCGGAGTCTGACATATCAGGTGATAAAACTGAAAACTCTAATGGTGAAGAAGATTATTGGGTAATAAAGCTCAATAGTTCAGGCACCATAGATTGGCAAAATACAATTGGGGGCAGCCTTGATGACACTGCTACTTCCATAAAAGAAACCACAGATGGAGGATTTATTATTGGCGGGAGGTCCAATTCAGATATTTCAGGTGATAAAACCGAAAACTCTAATGGCAATTATGACTATTGGGTGCTAAAGCTCAATTCTTCAGGAAGTATAGAATGGCAAAATACCATTGGAGGCAGTAATTTTGAAAATTTAACCGATATTTCTCAAACTACGGACGGAGGTTATATAATTGGAGGATATTCAAACTCCGATATTTCCGGTGACAAAACCGAAAATTCTATCGGCGGTTATGATTATTGGGTTGTAAAACTTGATACTTCCGGGACTATCCTTTGGCAAAATACGATTGGTGGAAGTAATGATGATTTTGCAAGTTCTATATCTCAAACAACAGATGGAGGGTATATTTTAAGCGGTAAATCAAACTCTGATATTTCCGGTGACAAAACTGAAAATTCTAATGGTGAAGATGATTATTGGGTTGTAAAACTTGATGCTTCCGGTACTATCCTTTGGCAAAACACAATTGGAGGGAATGACTTTGATTTTGTTGGATATACCCGTCAAACAACAGATGGAGGGTATATTCTTGGAGGCTGGTCCTACTCGAATATATCGGGTGATAAAACTGAAAACTCTATTGGCGGGGCCGATTATTGGGTTTTAAAACTCAATGATTCCGGAATAATCCAATGGCAAAATACCATTGGAGGAACGGATGATGATTATTTAGATATCCTGTCGCAAACTACTGACGGGGGGTATATTTTAGGCGGAACGTCCTATTCTGATATTTCCGGGGACAAGACAGAGAACGGACGAGGATTTGGTGACATTTGGGCTGTAAAACTAAATTCCGGTGGCACAGTAGAATGGGATAAGACCATTGGAGCAGACAGCGACGAAGATGAACCTTCATTGGTAATTCCAACTGCAGATGGTGGCTATCTATGTAGTGTAAAATCTGAATCGGATATTAGTGGAGATAAAACTGAAAACTCCCAGGGGTTCTTTGACTATTGGATCATAAAACTTGAAGGGTCTTTAGGAGTTGAAGACAATGTACTTGCAAACACTCTAGTATACCCAAATCCTTTTAATGACAGGCTTCATATAAAATCTGAAAGTACTATTGTAAAACTTTCATGTAAGGATATACTGGGCAGAAGCATCTTTGAAATCAATACTGCTTCAAAAGAAATTGATGAAATAGATATGACATCCCTTTCCAAAGGAATGTATTTTATGACACTAACTTCTGATGATAATGAAACAATGACCGCGAAATTGATCAAGAAGTAGCCATTTCTAAAAGTTTTGCCATCGTTCGGTGGTTTCGTGTGGTGGCAGTAACTTTTAATTTCTTTTCAAAAAAATTGTTACTCATTTTTGCTTTGTGGTAGCTTATTGAGCAATACAAATAAACGCAGTTTCTTGTAATATGAAACTCTTCACCGGTATATGATATAGCAGCTGTAATTTCTATATTTTCTTCAGAAGGGTTTTCCCCCAATAAAACGAAGAAGCTTTTTTCTCGTTTTTCTTCAGAAAATGGACATTTTGATACAATTTTGGCTATTTCTGAAGCTTTTTTCACCAAAACAGGCACTTTAAAGCCATATTTTAATTCGATAGCTTCAGTGATTTTTCCTTCTAAACCTCCTTCTTTTTCCGAAGTACGAAACACAATATTCCCACTTTGTATATAGGTACGTACTTCTGTAAAACCTAAGGACTCAAAAAGAGACCTTAAGTCGGCCATCAGGATCTTTTTATGCCCTCCAACATTAATACCTCGCAATAATGCTATATACGTTTTCATTGTAAATTTCCTTCCTATTTGGCAACAGCATTTGCTACCATATACCCCCCGGTCCAGGCATTCTGAAAATTAAACCCGCCCGTAATTGCATCAATATTTAATACTTCCCCGGCAAAATACATGTTTTTATGAAGTTTGCTTTCAAAGGTCTTAAAATTCACTTCGTTTAAAGCGATACCTCCCGCTGTGACAAATTCTTCTTTAAAAGTACTTTTTCCTTCTACTTGAAAAACAGCTTCGGTAAGTTGTATTGACAATTGCTGAAGCTGCATTTTAGTAAGCTCTGCCCATGTGCAGCTGTCGGGAATATGGGAAGCTTTAACCTGGTTTTGCCACAGCCGTTTTGGGAGGTCGAACTGTGCGTATTTGGCAACAGATTTTTTATTTAATTCGGCTTTTAAAGTTTTTAAATCACCAATCACTTCTTCAGGTGCAGTATCTACCAACCAATTTACTTTAATTTTAAAATGATATCCCATAGGGTGTAATAATCTTGCTCCCCAGGCGGAAATCTTCAGGATTGCCGGTCCACTCATTCCCCAATGGGTAATTAGTAAAGGCCCTTCACTTTCTAATATGGTTTTTCCAATTACATCTAAAACCGCAACTGAAGCCTGAGTTGCAACTCCGGAAAGATCCTTAATGCGTTCATCGTTAATATTAAAGGTAAATAGTGAAGGTACAGGAGGTATAATGGAATGCCCCAAATTTTGTAATAATTTCCATATTTTAGGATTACTTCCGGTGGCAATTACTACTTTTTCAGAAATGAAATCTCCTTCACTGGTTCTCACACTCCAGTCATTTTCAATTTTTTTGATACTCTTGACCGAATGATTTTTTAATATTTCAATGCCCTTCTTTTCTACTTCAGAAAGAAAACAATCTATGATAGTTTGCGAAGAATCACTTACCGGGAACATCCTTCCATCTTCTTCGATCTTTAATTCAATTCCTCTTTGCGAAAACCATTCAATGGTATCTCCCGTCATAAAATTGTGGAAGGGGCCCAACAGTTCTTTTTCACCTCTCGGGTAGTTTTGTGAGAGTTCTTTGGGTAAGAATTCGGCATGAGTAACATTGCATCTTCCACCTCCGGAAACCTTTACTTTGGTAAGTACTTCTTTTCCTCTTTCAAGGATTGTGATATGTAAGTTTGGATCTTTTTCGGCAGCATTTATTGCTGTAAAGAAACCTGCTGCCCCTCCTCCAACTATTAGTATGTCTTTCCTTTCACTCAAAATGGTTTTTTGGCTTCTGCAAATTCTTCGCAAAGTGAAAGTGTCTCTTTTACATCATCCAGTGTGGTTCTGGGGTTAATTAAACACATACGCAATACAATTTGTTTATTTAATACGGTCGTTACCAGCAATGCTTTTTGTGAAGCAACTACCTTTTTGGAAATATATTGGTTAAGTGCGTCCAGTTTCTTTTCGGTCAATTGATTGCCAATAGGGTTATATCTAAAATTAATAACCGCCAGGGTCGCAGGTGAAATAACTTCCCAACTACTACTTTTTCGTAAAAAGGATTCGGTCTCTTCTGCTAATTTTATATTATATGTAATTGCTTTTCTGAAGGTTTTCAGGCCAAATGTTTTAATGGACATATAAAATTTTAAGGCCCTGAACCTTCTTGTAAGCTCTATCCCATGGTCGTAAAAATTAATTTCGGAGGTATTGCCTTCAATATCTCTTAAGTATTCGGGTTTTTCAGTAAAGGTACCTTTCAGCCATTTATGATTTCGCACCAAGAGGCAGCCTATTTCGTAAGGTTGAAAAAACCATTTGTGGGGGTCTACCGTTATAGAATCTGCTTTTTCAATTCCTTTTAACAATTGCTTTCCATTCTTAGCCAGGATAGCTGCTCCACCATAAGCACCGTCTATATGAAACCAAACGTTCTCTTTTTTACAAATAGCTGCAATTTCAGATAATTGATCTACTGTCCCGGTATTGGTGGTTCCTGCAGTAGCTATCAAACATAAGGGTTGTAATCCCTCCAAAGTGTCTTTGGCAATAGCGTTCTTCAATTTATTAAGGGAGAATTTGAATTCAGAATCTGTTGGAATGATCCTTATCTGTTCTTTTACAAATCCTGCTGCTCGTATCGCTTTTATGTTTGAAGAATGCGCCTGGTCCGAAAGGTAAATAACCGTTTTTGAAAAATCATCCCTGCATTTTACTGTCCTGGCTGCAATAATTGCCGTAAGGTTCGCCATGGATCCGCCACTGGTAAATATTCCTCCTCCTCGTTTTACCGGGAAACCAAAGATCTTCAGTAACCAATTCATGGTCACGATCTCCAGTTCTGCAGCGGCAGGCGAAGCTGCCCATCCCCCGGAAAATACATTAAACCCGGAGGCGAGGGAATCTGCCATCGCACTTATATAATTACTGGGCCCGGGAACAAAAGAATACGACTTTGGGTGTGATACAATATTACTCTGGGTCATTACTTCTTCCAAAACAAAATCCAGAACCTTTTGGGGATCCATTGGTTTTTCCGGGCTATCTTCCAAAAAGATACCATCCATTTCTTTCCTGGAAGCCATCGCTACCGGAAGTTTTTCTCTTTGGGAATCAAAATGTTCAACGATAGCATCTACAACTTTATAACCATAGGATTTCATGTCCTCTTTTGAAAGTTCTAGTGTGGCATCATTCTTTATCATAAGCGTTGTAATTTCTATAGTGCAAAAATACCTCTTTAATCATAATTGAGAGGAATTACTTCCTATTAAATCACAGAATTGTTTATAGATACATCTGTTTCCTGTCTACTTTTAATTTAACCTAGCTGGTTCTATAAAATATTGAGAAGCTTCAGCAGAAACCTGAGTTTTTTAGTCCAGATAAAAATAAAAAAAGCAATAGTTAACCTGAAGCATGATTCTTTAGCTTTTCTTCCCTGCAATTTCATACTTTAGCAATTAATGGTCTTCTTTAAAAAAATAAAGGCATCTGCTCTGCAATTTGCAATTTTGGTTTCCACAATTGTAGCTGTGCTTCTTGCTTCATTTCTGGCACTTACACAAACTCATCGCTTTTTTAAAACCCAATCTCAATTTATTTTTTCTGTTATTGACGGTGCTAATAATGGAATAACCTATAGCCTTCAACCCAAAAACAGTTTTAAGGATTCTATTGTTTTAGAGAATGATGCTTTAAGAACTGTCATCAAAAAAACTATTTGGGGAGGCTTCGAAAAAATAACAGCTACAGCGTCTGTAAAAACCAAAACATTTTCTAAAACCGCGATCATTGGCGGTACTATTTCGGCTCCATTCACAAGCATTTTTATTGCAGACGAAACATTACCTCTCGTTCTTGTTGGAGGTACTAAGATAGAAGGAACCGCTTATATTTCACGTAAAGGAATAAAACCCGGAGTAATTGCGGGCCACTATTTCAATGGAAAAGAACTTATAGATGGAAACATAAAAATAAGTGATGGAAAACTTCCAAAACTCAGCCCCCAGTGGATCCGTGATACAAGGTCACTTATAAACCACATACCTTCCAATAATGATATAGTAATTGGCAAAGAACAACTCAACACCAATTCTTTTTTTGATAAAACACAGTTTGTTTACAGTGACAAAGAATTAATAGTAACAGAAAGCTTTACCGGTAACATTATCATTAAAAGTGAAGATAGTATAACAGTATCTGCAAATGCCAAACTTGCCGACGTAACGGTAGTAGCTCCAAAGATTATCATAGAGAGTGGGTTTAGAGGGAATGCAAGTTTTATAGCAACCGATAATATTAAATTGGAAAATGACGTTCACTTATCGTATCCTTCTGCGCTCGTAATAATGGACAATGAGATCGATCCTGAAAAAAATGTTCCTTTGGGAGAAGAGCCCATTTATATATCGGAGAATTCATTTGTAAAAGGGATTGTTGTATATCTTCCTAAAAAAATCCCCGAAACAAAACAAAAGACACATGTTCATATTACAGTTGAACCCCTGGCAACCATAGAAGGTTCTGTATATAGTGATGGAAACACAGAACTATATGGAACTGTTCTCGGGACCGTTTATACACAACGGTTTATCACCAACAAGTTTGGGTCCAAATATATAAACCACATCTATAATGGAAAGATATTGGGGAACGATATTTCACCGGAATTTTGTGGGCTCCCATTTGATACTGCTAAAAAAGGAGTTGTTAAGTGGTTGTATTAGCAGATCCTTTTTGAGAGAATACCGAAATAGAACTAAAAACTTATTCCTCGTTATTTAAAAAGCTCTAGTTTAAATAGTATTCTTTTGTGGAATAAAGTATAGAAACCACAAAAACCATAGTAAATGAATCAGGGCCAAAGCCGAACCTTTCCCATAAAAATATTCTAAAACCAGTGGCAGTTTATAGATCCCTATCAAGCCAAGAAAACCTAAATACCAGTATGTATCGAATCTATATATTTTCATTGTTCTTTATTGCGCCTATAAGAATGCCAGTACAAGAATGCTAATTGTAAATAGTACTAAAACCCATGTAATTACCCATTGCGGTCCATTTGGTCTTATATGGCTTTTAAATTGAGTGTTTACATACAGCCACAACGTCATGAATCCTGCCCAAACATACCATAACTGTATACGGTAGTAAATCATTACTCCATACAGGGTTAAAAACAGAATATTGACAACCGCAAAGACAATATGGCCTTTAGTAATTCTCACGGCCTGTAACAGCGTTCTTAATTGTTCAGTTTATACGCTTCCATGTTTCTGTATTGGAATAACCCCAATATGAATAACTAATACGTAAGGTGTTTATATTTTCAAAATGAAGTTTGGCTTTTAACACATAATTTTCCCCTTCTTCATTATATATGTATTTTGCACTGCCTTTTCCTTTTTTTATTTTTATCTCTTCCATTGCCAAAGTTTCGAACTTTTCTTCTCCTTCATTGTTTTTAGCGGATGTTGTATAACATTTAAGTTTTCCTTTTACATTTTTAAACTCATAGGTCATGTGGATCTTTTTACCATCGTCATCATAAGTAGTTTCCCACTTACCAAGTAAAGCATCATTAGTTTGAGCATTAACCACAGTTGAAGTGATTAATAGTATTACTATTGTTACTACTGTTTTTAGTGTATTCATTTTTTATTTATTTTATAGATTAACAATACAAAAGTACCAGGGAAATTTTGTAGAAATGCATTTCCCTATAATACAATACACAATAAAATGTCTCGATTTATCGGGTGTGACGTTTTAAGCAGGCAATACTAAATTCTATTGCTTTTTTTAAACTCTGTCGGGGTTTGTGAAGTGCTTTTTTTAAATGCAGAGTAGAAAGCGGCCTTACTATTAAAACCTACATCCAAGGATATTGCAAAAATAGTGTCTGGCTTTGGCTCTAGTAATTTCTTTTTGGCTTCTTCAACCCTAAAACTATTGATAAAATCCGGAAAGCTCATATGAGCGTTTTGGTTGATCGCTTGCGAAATATGATGGACAGATTTTCCTAGCTTCTCTGATATAGTGTTTAATTTTATATCAAAATCCAAATAGAGCTTTTCATCTTCAACCAGGGAATTAATTTCATTAAAAAGTTCTGAAGAATCTGTTAATGAAGACTTGGCATATTTATTTTTTGTGGATCTGGGTAAATCTTCAAAATTTCCTGTAAAAGCAAATACCGGAAAATGTATAATTGAAAAAGTAAATACAAAAAAGAATATTGTAATTAACAATGTTTCAAATTTCATATAGGCTTCATAGCTTTCAAATTCTTCATAGCTTTCAATTTTAAAGCTGCTTACAATATCGCTTATTAGAATCCCTACCTGCAATAAAACAAATGCAATCAGCACTAACTTTATCCATTTGTATTTAACAATTTCCTTTTCATTTAAATCCAATACTAACGGAGATTGTTTTAAGCGGAAAAAAGCCAAAATAAACAGCAAAATACTTATCAGTCTCATTATAATATATTCCCATTCCAACCATTCATCATATTTGGATTGCTCAACAAAACTTATAAACGCTTCGAACGTTTCATATTTAAAAAGAGGAAATAAAAAAGTCCATCGTAAAGTGGTATAGCCAATAACAATTAGCAACCATTTCTTTAAATTGATCGCCGTATTTGTAAACAGCGCAACAAAATAATACAGTAAAAAGCCTATTAGATGTGTAAATAAATAGGATATTCCAAAGTAAGAAGTGCCTCCTTTATTATTTATTGTTATGTAATAATCAAAAGCTGTAAACGTATAAAGGAAGACAATGGTAGCTAAAACGAATCTAATTTTTTTATCCTTACCTAAACCGGATCTTCTAAATAGAATAAATACCAATAACAATAGTCCTATTATCAGGCATAATAAAGGCGCTATGTCCAATAGATTCATTTAACAAAACTAACATTTTGAATTACAAAATAAAAAGCAAAGTTTTCGGGATGCCTTCCAATAACTCTTCAAAGCTGTATTACAATTTGATTGTATAAATGATCCTTTTATCCCAACTAATGAATCATAGTATTAGATAGATAACAATAATCGCAGCTAGAATCAATACCCAGACCCATAATATAAGGTGAGAGTTCTTTACAACTTTCATTTCGATCCAGGTCCAGAGCACTACATAACCAATCCATATCCAAATGTTATCTATTTTATTAATAAACATGACGATCATTCCTATTAAAAAAACGATCATGACCGCTGAGAATTTAAATAATTCGGTTTTCGAAGGCTTCATATTCTATATCACTTTTTTGTTCTTCGGCTTTTGATCACATAAAACACCGATGGAATTAAAAACAGGGTTAATACCGTTGATGTGATCATTCCTCCAATAGTTACAATGGCCATTGGCGTACGAAATTCTGCACCGGCATCGCCAATGCCCAAAGCATTTGGAAGCATCCCAAAAATAATGGCCACAGTAGTCATGATAACGGTTTTCATTTTTGTTTTACCTGCAGTTACCGTTGCATTATACAGATCCATTTTTTTCTTATACATTAAATGATCGGTGTAATCGTGTATTAGAATATCATCATTAACCACCAGGCCTAATAGTGTTACTATAGCCATTAAAGACATGATATTCATAGTTGAACCGAAACCATACATAAAAATGAATACACCGATCATTGCCATTGGAACAGTTGTAAATATGACAACAGGCTGCCAAAAACTTTCAACCAGAGAGGCCAATAACATATACATTAACAGGAAAGCAATAAAAAAGGTTATGGTCATATCTGTTGTAGCTTCATTTAATTCTTTGATATTCCCGGCCCATGAGAACTTTACCGAACCTGGCAGTTCAATTTCTTCCATTACTGCATTAATTGTATTTTGTACATCACCTTGTAGGACACCTGGTGACAAACTTGCCATGACGTTTATGGTTTTTACTTTATTATCGTGCTGTATTTGTGAGGGTGACTCTTTATAAAACACATTAGCAAGTTGTCCTACAGTATACATACCCTGTTCGGTAAAAATTGGTAGCTGTTCAATTTTATTAACCGAATTTATTTGATCGTTCGGATAGCTTATGGTAATATCATATTCTTTACCGTTTTCCTTTAAAACAGTAGCTTTCAAACCATTTACGGCATTTCTAACAGTCATTGCCACAGCTAAAGGAGTTAAATTTAGTTCGGCAAGTAATCTGTTATCAGGTCTAAAATGGACCAGTGGGTTTCCTTTTCGTAAACTTGTTTCAAAATTTAACAATCCGTCTACATTTTCAAGAGCATTCAGAACAATTCTGTTTGCTTCATTTAAGTCTTCCTGGCTTTCAGACTTTAACATAAATTGAATAGGGGCACCATCTTCAGCACTTACAGTAGAAACAGAAGAAATGACCTCCGGTATTTGCTCTAATCTGTTTTTTAATCGTTCGGCAAATTCTGCATTAGAAAAGGAACGTTTGTCCTTTTTCACCAATTTCAATTTAGTGTTAGCAAAATGTTCTCCTACCGTATTATCATCTTTTTCTCCTATTATTGTTAAAACCGACGCGACGCCATCTAATTTGTCTATCTCACTTTCAACAAGCTTAATAATACTTTCCGATTTTTGCACATTGCTACCGGACGGCATTTCCATTTGCACAAAAACATCCCCGTTATCTTCTTGCGGTTGAAATTCAAATCCAATGTAAGGCAGCAGTGTGATCGTGCCTAAAAAAAGGGTGAACATCACGGCAAAGAGAGCCAGGGGTTTCCATTTTTTAGAGAGTAGTTTAATCAATGACTTTTCGTAAACATTCTCCAGCCATCGAAAAAACCTAATGGACAATTGAGCCAATTTATTTGGTTTACGTTCTTTTTTCAGTAAAACACTCGCCAACATTGGTGTTAACATAAACGAAACTATCATAGAAAATATGGTCGCTGCCGAAATTGTAAGTGCATATTCTTTAAAGAATGCCCCTGTTATAGACGTCATGGAGGCAATGGGTAAAAACACCACCAGGTTGGTACCGGTGGATGCAATGACCGCCATCATAACCTCCTGGGTGCCTTGAACAGCAGCTTCTTTAATTTCTAAACCGGAATTCCGTAAACGAATAATATTCTCAATAACGACAATGGAATTGGAAACCAATGCGCCAATCGCAACAGAGAAGCTCATCAGGGTCATCATATTAAGTGACCCGCCAAATGCATTGATGGCCATAAATGTTCCCATTAATGAAACCGGTATTGATATGCTTACAATGACCGTAGTTCTTATATCGTTCAGAAAGAAAAATAGAATGATCCCGGTAAATAGTATTCCCAGGATAATATTGTTAAGTGCATCATCTACAGCACTCTCTATATACTCCGATGTATCAAACGGAATACTTACAGAAACTCCCTCCGGTAGTTCGTTTTGCAATTCAGCCACCAATTCTTTTACTCCGTGTGCTACTATAACCGCATTGGCATCGGTAGTTTTCATAATACCCACACTTACTATATTTTGATGGCGTTCATTATTAGCTACATCATAGAAAATAGCCTTACCACTAACGGTTTTAACCGAATCTTTGACCGTCGCAAAATCCGTCACTTTCTTTATCCCAAACGGAGTAGATATATAGGAGTTTTTAATATCGGCTGCATTTTTATAATTTTTACCTACCTCAATAGAAGAAACACGATCTCTATTGATATAACTACCTCCGGACATTTTGTTATTAACAGCATTCAGGTATTGTGAAACTTCCTGAATTCCCATCCCCATTTCGTACATGGCCTTCTTATCAACCAGTACTTTTATCTCTCTTTCTTCTCCACCATAGACATCAATCTTAGAAACACCTTCCAATTGGCTTAGCTTGTTTTTCATAACCCTGTCCACATAATCATATAACTCACTACCCGAAAGCTTATCTGAAGAAACAACCAAATCAATCACCGGTGTATCCGAAAGCTTATATTTTAATACCAATGGACGGTCTGCTTCTTTTGGCAGAAATGGAATTACTACATCTAATTTTGTCTTAACATCATTTAGTGCTTGATCCGGATCGATACCGTTATTAAATTCAATTGTGATCAAAGAGGCATCCGGCATTGAAAATGATTTCAACTCTTTCAATCCACTTAGGGTAGCAACTTCTTTTTCTATCTTATCTGTGATCTCTTTTTCAATCTCCCCGGGTGTAGCGCCGATATGTGTTGTATTTATAATTACAGCAGGGATCTTTAAGTCCGGAAATAGATTGACAGCAAGTTTTGTATACGTCATATAACCAAACACAACCAAAGCTAAAAATAACATGGTAGTTGTTATGGGCCTGTCTATGGCAAATTTTGTGATCTTCATTTTAACTTGGTTTAGTTTATGGGTTGATTATAACCTTTGTACTATCTTTTATTTTATCAATACCGCCAATTATTAATTGATCGCCGGTTTTTAAACCCGCGGTTATCTGTACAAATTGCTCATTACGTTTACCAATACTTATTTCCTTTTTTATAGCTGTCCCTGTATCCTCAACATATACATAAAATGTATTCCCTTGTTTTCTAAAAGTATCTATAGGGATCCAGACACTTTCTACTTCTTTGCCGGTTTCTACTAAAATATCTACAGTACTTCCAACAAAAAGGATATCATTATTATCAAAAGTGGCAGTGACCAAATATGCTCTTCTTCTTTCGTCTAACTGAATAGATTTTTTGCTGATCTCACCCTCAATTCTTTTTTCATCCTTCATAAAGAATACCGGTGAATTGAGCTTTATTTCTGAAATGTCTTTAGGAGTTACATAAAACCCTACTTCTACATTCCCGGTTTGTGCCATACTAAAAATTGGCATACCCATTCCTACCTCTTGTCCAACATTGGCATGTACCCGTGTTATAATGCCATTAAAAGGAGCTGTTATAATATTAACACGTTGAAGTTGTTGAATGGCCTTTGCTTCAATATCAAGTTGTGCTTTAAAATCTTCTACAGAAACCTTTGTTACAGCCCCGGCTTCATAAAGTTCTTTTTGACGGTTATAATCTTGCTGTGTTTTGTTTTGCTGAATTTTAGCCTGCTCTATTTGTAGCTGGTGGTTCATTGGAGGATAGACTGCAATGACTTCACCTTGTTTTACCTTTTGTCCTGGAACAACATTAAGTCTTGTAATGATGCCGGACTGCTGTGCTACAAAATTGGTTGATTTTGAAAATTCAAGAGTTCCAAAATACGATTTGGTATCTTTTAAAGCCTCACTTTTAAGTTGCACGGTTTTTACAACAACTTCTTTGATCTCTTGTTTCTCCTCTTGATTTTTTTCTGAAATACAGGAGGCCAAAATAAGTAGCGATAATAATACTGTATATAGTTTCATTTTTTTCATCATTATATTCTTGACAGGTTGATTATGGATTAATTTTCTGTTCCTAAAATTCTTTTTATCTGTAGCTTAGCTACGTGTAGATCGAGATAATCGTTTAGGAGGTCCAGCCTACTCCTAGTTAACCGAAGCCTTGCTTCCTTGAATTCAATTGGAGTTACCACGCCCAATTTCAATTGCTTATTGAAGACCTCTATTTCCTTTTCGTTAAGCAATACTGTTTCTCTATGGATCGTGATATTTTCAACGGCGTTGTTATAATTGTTCCCGGCGATCTCTAATTGTTTTAGAAGTTCTTTCTTTTTGTTTTTCAGATGAAGCTCTGCTGTTTCTTTTTCAATTTTAGCTTTCGCTATTTCCGCTTTATTACTTCCTCCGGAAAATATTGGAATACTTGCTCTTAATTGTCCAAAGAAAAGTTTGTTCTCATTATTATTGAACTTGAAGTTATTGTCCTGGCCATTGTAGTTATAGCCTGCAATAAGGTTTAGTTTTGGATACCAAAATTTCTTCTTGGAAGCTATTTGTTTATCAATGATCTCTGCCTCCTTTTTTATCGCTTTAACCTCAGATTGGTTGTCCAAATCGATCTCACTTTTATTGAAGTAATCACTAAACTCAATTGTTTCCAGGTTATCGGTAACTACGAGGTCTTCAGTAACAGGTATATCGGCTAATGCTTTTAGCTCGTTCAATATATTTTTATATTGGTTTTGGGCATTGTTAAGAACTGGTATCGTTTTTTTATACAGTGCCTCGGCTTGGTGTAATTGTAGATCACTAACCACGCCCTTGTCATAGATCTTTTTTATTTGATCTACTTGTTCTTTTGCCAATTTTGAATTTTCATCGAGAACTTTAATACTTTCTTTAATAAAGATGGCCTGCCAGTATAAGGATGATGCTTCCGTGACAAGTTGACCGGAAATACTTTCATTGTTTAACTTGTATAGCTCTTCGGCCAATTTTGCAATTCTCACTGCAGAAAAAGCAACTGGGTCGAATACTGTCTGACTGACCGTAGCATTAAAATCAATGGTATTATTGAAGTTAGTTCTAAACCGGGTAATGCTCCCGTCAAAGTCATTAATAAAAAGGAAATTCTTACTAAAATCCCGCTGGTAAGAACCATCTGCTGAAACATTGGGTAGTACCAGGGCCCTTGCAATTTTGGTTTCTTCTTTAGCTATTCTTACTCGATTGCTCCCTTGTTTTAGGCCAATATTGTTCTTTTTAACTAAATCGATATATGAATTTAAATCCAGCTCTTGCGAATAAGAGTCATTACCAATTATTAAAAAGGCACAAATAAGGATAGCATTAAAAAAGTGAAATTTATAATTCATTTACTTCGATGTTTAAAAACAAACATGGTTTGCATTATTTTCGAAGCAAATGTAGAGTTGCTATATACTATAGTAGACTTGCCCTATAAATCAAGACAAAGTTCTCACTAAAAAAATGTCTTGATTCATCGGGATTGGTAAAAAATTGAGAAGCTTTTATCACATCATAGTAGTTAAAATGTGCAAGCGGAGAGACTCGAACTCTCACATCTTTCGTCATTGTGTCTTAAATCTGGGAGATCTGATTATCTTACAAAGCTAACGTTGTTAATCAACCCATCTTTTACTTCATAAATAGAAACATACTTTGTTTCTTTACCATTATGAGTGACTATTTCGTTATTGATGACGTATCTTCCGTTGCTTATTTGGCTGATGACCTGAACTTTTATAGATTTATTTTCAAAATCAGATTTAAATATTGAAACCAATCTATCAGCTCCTGTTCCAATTAATTTATCTGGGTAATTATACACTTTGAAGTCTTTATGATATAATTTTATAAATGCATCAAAATTATGTTCATTATAAAAAGACATCCTTTTATTTACAATTTCTAGAGGTGTTAGATTTGCATTCTGTTCTGATGCTGTTAAACTACCATAGTTACTATTCCCATATTTTCCCTGGCATCCTGCCATAAATAGTATTGCCAAGCTAATAATCATTACTACTGCTTTTTTCATCGTGATAAAGAATTTGTTTACGGACACAAGAAAAGTGTCTCAAGATTTATATTTGACAATATTCTATAATAAGTTGCCAAGAGGCTTTAAAAAACACGATTCTTTGAATAAAAAATTATAAAGGGTTTACCTTATTCCTATATAGTGAAGGTGTTAATCCTGTTTTTTTCTTAAAGACAGTATTGAAAGAAGTGACGTTACCAAAACCAGACTCATAAGCAATTGTAGCTATTTTTTCATTTATATATTTTGAATCTTTTAATAAAGTTTTGGCTTTTTCAGTACGATAATGATTTACAAACTCATTGAAATTTTGCTGCTTATTTTCATTAATGGCTTGAGATACTTCTCGAGCTTTCACATTTAATTTTTCCGAAACAGAATTAAGTGTTATGGTTTCGTCTAAAAAGATATGTTCACTATCAAAAAGTTCTTTGATCTTTTCAAATAAATCTCTAGAACTATTCTTATCCAAGCTAGAATTACTATACTTCTCCAGATAAAACTTATGGCGATTCAAAAAGAGATAAGTAAATGCATATATCAAAAAGGTGTAAAATATTGGACCCGTAATGTAATCTAATGACAAACTAAAAAGATTGCTTACATAGTAAAACCAAATCAATATTATACCAATCAATATATTACGGTACCAATGCAATACATTCTTCGAAATCTTTAAACGATTTTTATACAGAACAGAACAAGAAAGTATCAAATAAGTTAATAAATGAAAAACCACTAATCCATAATCCCATAACGCTATAAACTTTCCATCTCTTGGAATAACAGGGATGAGAAAAAGAAAAAGTACAAAAGGAATATAATGAATGTAATTTCTTAGCGAGAAAGATTTGTTCTTTTCAAAGAGCACCATACCATAAAACCACAAAGACGGCCCCACAAGTAGAATTCCTGAAATACCTATGTTGCGTTGCCAAGCGTCCAGAGGCATATAATAGTTCAATACCGATTTGCCAACTCTTATAGTTAAACCTAATAGAAATAATGCCAAAAGAACATTGGGCGCTTTGTTTCCCTTTCTAAGAGTGGATAAATAAAAGCTTAAAAAAAGCCCCTGTGCTAAACCTAAGGATGCCAGAACAAGTATAAAATTATTTGTTAACACAAAATCAAAGGTTTGAATTCATTTATATAAATCAATAAATGTAGGACGGCTCCCCGCCAAAATTGTTACAGAATAAAATTGTACTAGCAGAAAAAGCAATTGTACTTTTTAAATAGATTTTACTTATCTAATATTCTATTCAGGTAAGGTGAGATCTTCAGAGATTATATACAAAAAGCTGTACCTATTTGTAGCCAACAAAAAAGCCGAGACAAAAATCTCGGCTTTCTGTTTGTGCGGGCGGAGAGACTCGAACTCTCACACCTTGCGGCACTAGATCCTAAGTCTAGCGTGTCTACCAATTCCACCACGCCCGCTAAAGGACTGCAAATATAAATAATCCTAGTGAATCCAAAAGCAGTTCTATTATTTTTTTAAAAAATCATTACCTCTTAGCTTTTAATTCAGATCGTAACTGTTTCAATAAACTTCTGGAAGCCTCCGTATCCAAATGCTCCAAAGCCTCGATCATTTTGAGTTTTGTTTCATCTGTATACTCAACAGGTTTATGCTCTTCTTCAAAATCATAGCCCATTTCTTTAAATAATTCATCAGACCATGCATTCCTTTTACAATCTATAACCAAATGAATGCGATCCGTGTCACCCTGATTTTCTACTTTATGAGGCAAATTAAAATTACCGTACCAACAACTACCTACTTCCATTTCAACTCTTTTATCCTGAATATAAAAATATACCCGGTCATTTGTCAAGATCGGAACATGGATCCTAAAAAGGCCGTCTTCATAAGAAAGATTATAATCACTATGTTCTTTGATCTTACTATGCGGAGCCAACTTAAGCAACCGAACAGACTCCTTCTCACATTGAAACGTATCAACAACTTCCTTAAAATAATGGCATTTTTCCATTAGTAGAGTATCCTTATACGCTTTGGTATTTGCCGAATGTGCCCAAATATTATCCATTTCACCTGAAGGCGACCGTAGTGATATAGAGGTCCAGTCTCCATCGTAATCTGCGGTATTGAAATGAGGAGTATATTGATATTGGTCGCAGATCTGAAGATTGGATACAAGTAATTTTTCTGAAAAAGTAAATGGTAATTTAAAAAATATATTCTTCATATAAACAACGGAAATTGGCCTTCTAATTTAGCTCAATTTTAGTACTTTTAAGCAAATTTTATCTCTATTCCATGAAAAGCGCAAAACCCTATATAGAAAAACATAAAGAACGTTTCCTGAACGAATTGATAGAACTACTTAAAATTCCTTCAATAAGTGCAGATTCGGCCTATAAAAATGATGTTATAAAAACCGCTGAAGCTGTTAAAGAAAGTCTTTCAAAAGCCGGTTGTGATACTGTTGAGATCTGTGAAACACCAGGCTATCCAATTGTTTACGGAGAAAAACTCATAGATCCATCCTTACCGACCATTCTGGTATATGGACATTATGACGTACAACCACCGGATCCTTTGGATCTATGGGACAGCCCTCCGTTTGAACCTGTTATTAAAAAAACAGAACTACATCCCGAAGGTGCCATTTTCGCACGCGGAAGTTGTGATGATAAAGGACAAATGTATATGCATGTAAAGGCATTGGAATATATGACACAGACAGGGCAGCTTCCCTGTAACGTGAAGTTCATGATCGAAGGTGAAGAAGAGGTTGGCAGTGAAAGCCTGGGATGGTTCGTAGAGCGAAATCGTGAGAAACTTGCGAATGATGTTATTCTAATTAGTGATACGGGGATGATAGCACCGGATGTTCCATCCATCACTACAGGATTACGCGGTCTAAGCTATGTGGAAGTAGAAGTTACCGGACCTAACCGCGACTTGCATAGCGGTTTGTATGGCGGTGCCGTAGCAAATCCAATTAATGTTTTAACCAAAATGATAGCTTCTTTGCATGATGAAAACAAACACATTACCATTCCCGGGTTTTATGATGATGTAGAAGAATTATCTGCCGAAGAAAGAGCTAAAATGGCGGAAGCTCCGTTTAGCAAGGAAGCTTATAAAAAGGCACTGGATATTGATGATGTATACGGGGAAACCGGTTATACAACGAACGAACGAAATTCTATTCGCCCGACTTTAGATGTAAACGGAATCTGGGGAGGGTATATAGGCGAAGGTGCTAAAACCGTAATTGCAAGTAAGGCATTTGCTAAGATCAGTATGCGTTTGGTACCGGATCAGGATTGGGAAAAGATCACCCAATTATTTGCTTCTCATTTTGAAAGCATCGCCCCGGCTGGTACTCGTGTAAAAGTAACACCTCATCATGGAGGAAAGGCCTACGTAACACCCATAGACAGCCTTGGATATCGTGCTGCTGAAAAAGCCTATGAAACCACTTTTGGTAAAACTCCTATACCACAACGAAGCGGAGGAAGTATCCCAATTGTGGCCCTATTTGAAAAAGAACTAAAAAGCAAAACCATCCTTATGGGCTTTGGCCTTGACAGTGATGCCATACATTCTCCAAACGAGCATTATGGAATCTGGAACTATTTAAAAGGAATTGAGACCATCCCTCAATTTTATCATCATTTCACGGAGATGAGCAAATAATAAGGACTTACTTGTTTTAAAGACTAGAGCCTCTTTACATATTTAGTGATGATCACGATCTGTTGCCCGTCAACTTTTCCTTCAATATATTCGGCATTTTCGTGATCTAAAGAAATCCTGCGTACCGCCGTACCCTGTTTTGCTACCATACTGGAGCCTTTTACTTTTAGGTCCTTTATAAGTACAACACTATCTCCTGCCTGTAAAACAGCTCCATTACTGTCTCTGTGTACCAACGCATCACTTGTATCCACTCCGTCTCCTTCGGCAGCTGCCCATTCCTGCATTTCTTCATCCAAATACATCATATCCAACAGGTCCTGCGGCCAACCCTCGTTTTTTAATCGTTGCAACATGCGCCAGGCCATTACCTGTACGGCAGGAACAGCACTCCACATACTATCGTTTAAACAACGCCAATGGTTAGGATCTCTGGCATCTGCATCTTGAATTTGATTAGAACAGGTATGGCAGACCAATATACTGGCTTCAACTCCAGGTCTTGGTGAAGAAGGAACTTCGTATACATTCAGGTTTTCTTCACTACCACATAATTCGCACTTAGAATCACTTCGTTGTTGGAGTGTACGCTCTATACTCATGGACAATAAATTTTGTCGTAAAGGTAATTTAATCTGAAGTAAAGCCAAATGATCTCAAACTTTCCGAAAAAAAATTACTCTACATTTGTAGAATTAAAATTTTAATTCTATGTTTGTAGAACAAAATTTGAATACTGCCATGAAATTATCCAAAACCGAAGAAGAATTAATGAATCATCTGTGGAAGTTAAAAAAAGCTTTCATGAAAGACCTGATGGATGCCTATTCGGAACCTAAGCCTGCGTCTACAACCATCGCAACGCTTTTAAAACGAATGCAAGACAAGAAATTTGTGGATTATAAGCAGTCCGGACGTTCCAGAGAATATTTCCCTTTGGTGAAAAAGAAGGATTATTTTTCGAAACATGTAAATGGGCTCATCAAGAACTTCTTTAATGACAGTGCTTCTCAATTTGCCTCTTTTTTTACACAGGAAACCAACTTGACCAAAGAAGAATTGGAAAATTTAAAAGCTATTATCGATAGCGAAATCAAAAAGAAATAGTTATGGAGATCTATATATTAAAATCCGGGGCATGTATGGCTGTATTTTATCTTTTTTACAAGCTATTTTTAGAAAAGACCACAATGCATGCTTTCAAACGGTTTTATTTAATAGGGGCTTTGCTGGTTGGGTTAACAATTCCATTAATAACCTTTACTACATACATAGAGGCTTCAGACATCGTTAATTCCATCATCACTACAAGTGCTTCGGAAACGGACCTTTCTCAAACAAGTACTTTTTTGGAATATCTTCCCTGGATCTTGTGGAGTGTGTATATCGCAGGCGCGCTGTTTTTCAGCCTAAGGTTTGGGAGAAATCTTATGGGATTATTATTTAAGATCAAACAAAATCAGAAGTTAAGACTTCATACTTTTATCAATGTTCTGCTAAATGATTCCGTAAGTCCTCATACTTTTTTCAATTATATCTTTTTGAACAAGCAAAAATTTGAAGCTCGGGAGATCCCGGAGGAAATATTGCTTCATGAACAAGCTCATGCAAGGCAAAAACACAGTATGGATATACTGTTCATTGAAATACTTCAAGTTGTGTTTTGGTTCAACCCATTTATATACCTTATTAAACATTCTATAAAATTAAATCACGAATTTCTGGCAGACAGAGCCGTCCTTAATAAAGGAGTTGCTACTGCCAATTATCAAAATCTCTTACTGGCATTCTCATCAAATGTCAAAGAAAACAACCTGGCTAATGCCATTAATTATTCATTCATCAAAAAACGATTTACAGTTATGAAAACACAAACATCTAAAAAGGCCTTTTGGCTGCGAAGTTTATTATTGTTGCCTTTGTTAGCTTTTCTGCTTTTCAGCTTTAGTACAACTCAACAAATTGAAATTGAGAACCCGGCTGCAGAAGACGTTCAAACAAGTGCATCACGGGAAGAAATGGCCGAGTATACCAAATTGGCAAAAAAGTATAATGCTCAAGAAGACGGAAATAGATACATCCTTGAAAAAGAGGTGGAACGCCTCAAATTCATTTATAAAAAAATGTCTTCAAAGCAACGTGCAAATGCAGAGCCTTTTCCACACTTTCCACCTCCACCAAATCCTCCAACTCCTATTGTTGATATACCGGAAGAGGTAGTTGTAGAAGAACCCCCCCTGGAAGTAGTTGTGGATGAAATTCCCTTTAAAGAACCGGACCCTCAAAGAGTCCCTAATACTAAAAGGGTTCCGGACGTCGGTAATGCTCCAAAAGTGATCAAAGGGATAAACGATGTGGATAGCAATATCCCTCCACCTCCTCCGCCACCTGTGCCGGAAGACCCTATAGATCACATTATTAGTATGGCAAAAAAGAATGCGACCTTTTACTTTGAAGAAAAAAAAATATCTTCCGACAAAGCGATCTCAATTATCAAAAAGAATAAGCGGTTGAACATTCAAACCAAAAGGATCAACTCTAAGAATCCGATAGTAAAGATTTCTAAGTATGGAATAACGATAGACGACTAAAAGTTCCAAAATCCAAAAGCTCCGATGTTTCGGAGCTTTTTTTATGTAACATTCTCCTACTATTTGCGTTATATAATCTCATCAATCGCTAAATCTTCCATTTATGTTACAACGCTTTTTTATTTTTTGTTCCGGGGCCGATACCGATATTCTAGAGGATTGCTCCGCAGGAGAACGCACTAAATATGCAGGGATCGGGGCTACAGTATTTTTTACAGCTGTAATGGCAACCATAGCTTCCGCCTATGCTCTCTATACGGTTTTTGATAACTATGCAACCGCTATCTTCTTTGGGCTTATTTGGGGTATGCTTATTTTTAACCTGGATCGTTTTATTGTATCCACTATCAAAAAACGGGACAATTTTTTTGATGAATTTTTGCAGGCCACTCCACGGATCGCTTTAGCGGTAATAATTGCTATTGTAATTGCAAAACCCCTCGAATTAAAGATCTTTGAGAAAGAAATCAACCAGGTTTTACTCGAAGAAAAAAACGAAATGACACTTGCCAATAAAGATCAATTGGCACTGCAATACACTCCAACAGTTGAGGCTTTAACTTCGGATATAGAATCTCTGAAAAAAGAGATAACCGATAAGGAAACTGAAGTTAATGCACTTTATGAAACCTATATTGCAGAAGCTGAAGGCCGAAAAGGAACGGAGATCATTGGAAAGGGGCCGGTATATCAGGAAAAGAGAGACAAACATGATGCAGAACTGGCCGCATTACAGGAATTACGAACTACCAATACCAATAAAATTGCTGCTATCGAAGCTCAAATTGCAACACTCGCTACCGAATATCAGGCGAAAATTACTGAAACGCAACCGGTTATTGACGGTTTCGATGGGTTGATGGCCCGGGTGAATGCACTGAATAAATTGCCATGGCTTCCATCATTTTTTATTTTTCTGCTATTTCTTGCTATTGAAACATCACCAATTATTGCAAAACTATTATCTCCCAAAGGCGCGTATGACCTTAAGCTCGAAGAACAGGAAAGTGCTGTTTCATCCTGGGTTGTACAACAAAAAGGCCAGCGTGACATCTTAGTAACTACCGATCGTGATGTAAATAATCGCGTATATGCAGATATAGCCGAAGAACAAGAGTTATATGACTACAAACGCAAGAAAGCCCGTGAACTAATGCAGATGCAGGCAGATGCCTTTTATAAAAAGCAGAAAAGTATTTTATAGGTAGTTCAAACTAGCTTTTTTTACTAATATTGTTAGCCTATTAGTACAACTTCAATGGCTGGCAATACCACTTTGGAAAAGGTTTCGGAAATAGCTTTCACGTTATTCAACATTGAAGCACGTGTATCTCAACTTCCGGGGGATACAGATGAAAATTTTATGCTGGAAACTGCAAACGGCAAAAAATATATCCTGAAAATTTCACTTCCTGAAGAAGACCCTGGCTACCTTGATTTTCAAAATGAGATTCTAAAGCATATTGCTACCAAAAAAACTGGCCTTTCCCTGCCTCGCATTATCGCTAATACCGAAGGTGAGTTCTTAAGTACAATTACTTCAGAAGAAGGAAAAAAAAGAAAAGTACGCCTGCTAAGTTGGGTGGAAGGCAGGTTATGGGCAAAAGTGAACCCGAAAAATAAAGCATTACGTGCCAGTTTGGGTGAACAAAGCGGAAAACTGACTTTAGCATTACAAGATTTCGATCATTCCAAAGCACACCGTGAATTTGATTGGAACTTAGCAAATGCACATTGGACCTTTCAGCATTTAGATCGCTTTCAAGGGAAAGAAAAAGAGATCGTCGCTTATTTTCAGCAGCGGTTTTCGGAGATCAGGAACATCTATCAAAAGCTTCCTAAAAGTGTAGTTCACAACGATATAAACGATTACAATATCCTCGTTTCCGAAGATTTACAACATCCTGTGGTAACAGGTATAATTGATTTTGGTGATGCCGCCTACACCCAAACCATAAATGATCTTGCTATCGTCCTGGCATATGCCATCATGGATGTCCCAGATCCGCTTCAAGCTGCTACGGAAATAATAAAAGGCTATAATAGCACCTTCACTTTTTCCGATAAAGAACTTGAATGTCTGTATGCCCTGATTGGAATGCGTTTAATTACTTCGGTAACCAAATCTTCCATTCGTAAAGAAGAAGATCCTACAAATAAATATCACGTTATTAGCGAAAGGCCGGCGTGGCACTTATTGGAAAAATGGTTTGCCATTAATGAAGAATTCGCATATTTCAGTTTTAGAAATAGTTGTGGATATCATGCCCACCCCAATGAAGATACTTTTAAAAGCTGGACTGAAAAACAACAACTCATTTTTTCAGATTTATTTCCTACTGAAGAAAAAGAAGAAATTCAATTACTTGACCTGAAGGTTTCCAGTACATGGATGGGCAGCCAAACAGAGTTTAATGATCTGGAATTATTTCAGTTCAAAATTGATCAGCTTCAAAAAGAACATCCAAAAAAATTGATAGCCGGAGGATATTGCGAACCTCGTCCACTATATACATCAACCGCCTACGAAAGACAAGGAAATAACGGTCCGGAAAGCCGGACAATCCATTTGGGTATCGATTTTTGGTTACCTGCCGGAACTCCCGTACACGCTCTATTTGACGCTGAAATATATACCGCTGTCAATGATGCCGGGTATAAGGAATATGGAGGACTCGTTATTTTGAAACATTATGAGGACAACATCACTTTTTATACCCTCCACGGGCACCTTTCTGTAGAAAGCGCAGCTAAGTTCAACGTTGGCGATCCCATAAAAAAAGGGGATTGTATTGGTTATCTGGGAACCCCGAAAGAAAATGGAGAATGGGTACCACATTTGCATTTTCAGCTTATGTTGTCAATGTTAGATTACACAAATGACTTCCCGGGGGTTACTTACGTTAATGAATTACCTGTTTGGAGAAGTATATGTCCGGACCCCAATATACTTTTCAAAAATAAAAACTTAGTTACTCAGTATTCAAAGGCCAAAGAAGACCTTCTTACCTTCAGAAAAAAACATTTGGGAAAAAGTATGAGTTTGTCATACGATTCCCCGTTGCATATTGTGAGAGGCGAAGGAGCTTATTTGCTAGATTCTTTAGGGCAAAAATACCTGGATACAGTGAACAATGTAGCTCATGTAGGCCATGAGCATCCCAGGGTAGTTGCAGCCGGACAGAGGCAAATGGCATTACTTAACACAAATACGCGTTATCTTCATGAAGAGATCATTACCTATACAGATGCCATACTGAAAAGACTTCCTAAAGAGCTTTCTGTATTACATATAGTCAATTCGGGAAGTGAAGCTAATGAACTTGCCATTAGAATGGCAAAGGCGTTCACAGGAGAAAAAGATATGCTCGCTATTGAAGTGGGATATCACGGAAATACAAATGCTGTTATCGATGTAAGTTCTTATAAGTTTGATGGCAAAGGCGGTAAAGGAAAGCCTGAAACTACACATATCTTACCGTTACCTGACCCCTTTCGCGGAAAATACGAAGGGAGTGCCGACGGAACTAAATATGCCATACATGCCAAAGAATTAATCGATTCTGTTAAAGCAAAAGGGAAAAATATTGCCGGATTTATTGGTGAAATGATGATAAGTTGTGGAGGCCAGATCGTACCGCCAGCCAATTATTATAAGGAGGTATATAAACACGTTCGAAATTCCGGAGGTGTATGTATTGCCGATGAAGTACAAACCGGCTTTGGGCGTATGGGAAAATCCTTTTGGGCGTTTGAATTATTTGATGTTACTCCGGACATAGTTACTATGGGAAAACCTGCCGGAAATGGGCACCCCCTTGCCCTGGTAGCCTGCACCCCGCAGATCGCCGAAAAATTTGCAAACGGAATGGAATTCTTTAACACCTTTGGTGGTAATCCGGTTTCCTGTGCCATTGGCCGTACTGTTCTGGAAATTATTGAAGAGGAAAAATTGCAACAGAACGCCCTGGAAGTTGGAAGTTTTTTGAAAACTCAATTAGAAGAACTTCAAAGAATATTTCCAATTGTAGGTGATGTCCGCGGAGAAGGATTGTTTTTGGGCTTTGAATTAACTGATGTTGAAAAAAATCCTTTACCGGAACATGCTGCTTATCTTGCCAATAGAATGAAGGCTTTCAAGATCTTGATGAGTACCGATGGCCCCGATCATAATGTATTAAAAATTAAACCTCCAATGGTCTTTAGTATGGAGAATGCAAAAGAACTTATCTTTAGATTGAAAATGGTTTTTGCCGAAGACTTTATGAAACACTATTGGTTATGAAAAAAATACTCTTATTATTCTGCCTTACCGCATCCATGGGCTGTCTGGCGCAAACTACAGAAACTGAAGATAAGGAAGCTATTCTTTCCGTAATGAAAATGCAGGAAGAAGCCTGGTCCAATAATGACCTGGAAGGTTTTATGCAAGGCTACTGGAAAAGTGATTCTCTAAAGTTCTATGGTAGAAACGGGCTTACTAAAGGTTGGCAGCAAACTTTAGGCAATTATAAAAAGGGATACCCTACAAAAGAACATTCCGGTACATTGACATTCAAGGTCAATGATATTTCAAAAATAGACGATGACAGTTATTGGGTGATGGGCGAGTATTTCCTGAAACGAAGTGTTGGAGATGCTAACGGTGTATTCCTAATTATCTTTAAAAAGATCAATGGTGAATGGAAGATCGTGGCAGATATGTCCTGCTAATATATATTAAAAAACATGGAATATATCGTAAGAAAAGCTACGTTAGGTGACCTGCCAATTCTATTGAAATTTGAGCAGGGGCTCATAAATGCAGAGCGTCCAATGGATCCAACCATAAAAGACGGAAAGATTAGCTATTATGATATTTCCATCTTGATCAAAGAAGAAAACTCTGAAGTTTTCGTAGTGGAAATGGAGGGTGAAATCGTTGCTTCGGGTTATGCAAAGATCAAGGACGACAGGCCTTATTTGAAACATAAAAAGCAAGGATATCTTGGCTTTATGTTCGTTCCGGAAGAACATAGAGGAAAGGGGCTTAATAAGTTAATACTGGACGCATTGTTAAAATGGTGTAAAGCCAAAGGAATCTTTGAAATAAGGCTCGATGTTTATGATGTAAATATCCCGGCAATAAACGCCTACCGAAAAGCAGGTTTTGAAAAGCATATGATCAATATGCGTTTAAATATTGAAGATCTGGACCTCTAGTATTAGAATTTTCTATCCGGATGAAAAAGCCTTAGGTCCAGGGATCGTTTCTTATCCGAAATTATTTCAGAAACCAATTTACCGGTAGCAGGTCCTAAACTCCACCCCATCATTGCATGGCCGGTAGCAATGGTTAAATTCTTATACTTTTCAGTTTTACCAATATATGGTAATCCATCAGGAGAACAAGGCCTTAAACCACAAGCCGCAGTATCGATCTCCTTTTGCTCAACCTTAAAACCATTGTAATAATTTGAAGCAGCTCTTGCAATAGCTTTTACTCTCACCGGGTCTATTTCATGGTTAATCCCTCCTATTTCCATAGTTCCTGCAAACCGTGTAAATCCGTTCATAGGTGTCACTGCTACTTTTGCTTCTACCAAAATGGCCGGTGTTCGTATTCCTGTATGCCTGGCTACATTTATACTATACCCCTTCCCTGCCTGAACTGCTATTTTAACACCCAATTTTTTAGTTAATAACGGGCTCCAGGAACCAGCTGCCACTACAATTTCATCTGCACTTAATGTTTGGTTTGAAGTTTTGACCTTCGTGATCTTTCCTTCTGAAACCAATAGATCATCTACAGATTCATTTGTATAAAATTTGACATCCTTCTCCTTTAAATAGGAAAGCATCTCTGTCATAAACTCTCCAGGGGTCATATGCGCATCACTGTCATAATAAACAGCCCCTTTTATATTCAAATCCATAGCAGGCTCGTACGCTTTCACTTCCTCTTTGGTAAGATGCTTTACATCTAATCCTTCAGCAATAGCACGTTGCCCTGTTCTCCATTCTTCTTCCCCTGCTTTTTCAGTTTGATAAAACATCAGCAATCCTTTACGCTCCAGGTGAAAATCAAATTCATTGGAAACTTTTATTTCCTGATATAGTTCTCTTCCCAAAAGGTTGATATCTATTATTGCCGGAATTACCTTATCTACTTTTGAAGCTTTTGCCGATCTTTTAAACGCCCAGGACCATTCTAAAAACTCTCTGTTTAATCTAGGTTTTACATAAAATGGACTTGCCGGATTGAGCATCCATTTAAGCCCTTTGGTTATCATTCCGGGAGCGGATAAAGGGATAAAATGACTTGGGGTAATGTATCCCGCATTTATAAAGGAAGCTCCCTGAGAGATGTCAGATTTATCAATAACCGTAACCTTATGGCCTTCTTTCTCAAGATAATATGCGGTACATAAACCTATGACTCCTCCACCAATAATGATTACTTCTTTACCCATATCATATTACTTGAAACCCATGTGCATAAGGATCATCTTCATCATCGATTATGATGGTGTTATATCCATAGACTTTTGCCCAGCCCTGTATACTTGGCACAATAGCTATTTTACCGTCTAATGTAGTTTCTTCCTCAATACAACCAATGAATTTACTTCCAATAAAGCTTTCGTGTACAAATTGTTCTCCTTTTTTTAATTTTCCCCGGGCATGTAATTGTGCCATTCTAGCAGATGTTCCTGTTCCGCAAGGACTTCTATCTATAGCTTTATCTCCATAGAATACAGCATTGCGCCCTGATGATGTGGAGTCAATAGGATTTCCGGTCCAAAGCATATGTGTAACGTCTCTAATGGTAGTATTTTCAGGATGAATGAATAATTCAGGATACTTTTTGTTGATCTGGTCTCGAACTGCCTGCGAATATTGAATGATCTTACTAGCCGTAAAATTGTGCACCCCGGAAAAGTTTTGCTGTGGATCCACAATGGCATAGTAGTTTCCTCCGTAAGCAACATCAAAAATTAGTACTCCTAATTCCGGGCAATCAACCGTTAGGCCTTCTGCAGCCAAAAAACTTTTCACATTGGTCAATTTCACCCAATCCACTTTTTTCCCGGTTTGTTGATATTCTATGTGTACCAGACCGGCAGGAGTTTCCATATTGATCTTTCCGGGAATCTTTGGGACTACCAGTCCTTCTTCAATTACGATGGTAATGGTTCCTATGGTTCCATGTCCACACATTGGCAGGCAACCTGAAGTTTCAATAAATAAAACAGCAAAATCGTTTTCAGAGTCATGTGGCGGAAACAGAATACTTCCACTCATCATATCATGGCCGCGAGGTTCAAACATCAACCCTTTTCTAATCCAATCATAATCTTTTAAAAAGTGTTGACGCTTTTCACTCATAGTTGCTCCCTTTAAAGTTGGAGCTCCTTCTTTGATAACTCTAACCGGGTTTCCACAGGTATGTGCATCAATACATTTAAAGATAGTTTTACTCATTTCTGTTTTTTTCAATAAAACTATATATACAGTTTTTTTAAATCATGGACTGTGTTAAAAAAATTCACAGCTGTTTTTAAATTTTATCGGTTGTTTGGACATTGTTCACTAACCTTGAGATTTCCAAGGGGTTTTCATTTTTTAGTTCATCGGGTAATAATCCATTGGGCCAATCCTGATAGGAAAAAGGTCGTACCCAACGTTTTATGGAATGTATTCCAACCGCAGTAAAGCGGCTATCTGTCGATGAAGGATAGGGCCCTCCGTGTACCATAGCCGGGCATACTTCAACACCAGTTGGAACTCCGTTGTAAATAATGCGTCCAACACGATTTTGTAATGCATCAACGATATTTTGATTATCGGCTGCTTCTCTATCATCAGCAATCAGGGTTCCGGTTAATTGTCCTTCCAGTTTTGAGATTATAGCTTCCAATTGTTTTGTATCCTTACATTGTACCACCATAGAAAAAGGGCCGAAAACCTCCTGGTGCAAAGTTGTATTCTTCAAAAAAGTTTCTCCTTCAACGGTAGTAATAGCCTGCCTTGCATAATTTGTTCTCACATCTGAACCATAATCTGCCAATACCGTTAAACCATCCTGAGAGATAGCCTTTTGTTTGTTAGCCTCGTAAGCTCCTATAATATTTGGGTGTAACATACAAGAAGGTTCAATAGTTAGTATCTCATTAGATAATACTTCTATAAAACGCATTAATGCCTCTCCTTTGATCCCCAATAGTAGTCCCGGGTTGGTACAGAATTGGCCTGTTCCCAACGTAATGGATCCGGCATAGGTCTTTGCAATACTCTCACCTCTGTTTTTTAGCGCTTCCGGTAATATGACCACAGGGTTTATACTTCCCATTTCAGCAAATACAGGAATGGGCTCTTCTCGTTGTGCCGCCAGATCGTATAGTGCCCTGCCTCCACGAATACTTCCGGTAAAACCAACTGCTTTCACACCTGCATGTACTACTAGTTGCTGACCTACTTCAATACCGCTACTGTTCAAATTTGAAAATACTCCATTTGGCATTCCGGTCTTTTTTGCTGCCTTTATGATAGCTGAAGCAACTAACTCTCCTGTTCCGGCATGCATAGGATGGGACTTTACAATTACGGGACACCCTGCTGCAAACGCTGCTGCCGTATCCCCTCCGGCTGTAGAATATGCCAATGGAAAATTACTGGCTCCAAAGACCACAACAGGCCCAAGTGGCACCAATAGCTTACGAAGATCCGGTTTAGGGATAGGTTTACGCTCCGGGAGTGCAGTATCTATAGTAGCTTCTACCCAAGACCCTTCTTCAACCAGGTCGGCAAAAGAACGTAATTGCCCTATCGTTCTTCCTCTTTCCCCTCTGGCTCTCCCTTCCGGTAATCCTGTTTCGGAACAATACATTTGTACCAATACATCATCCAGTGCCAAAATCTCATCGGCAATAGCGTTCAGAAAAGCTGCTTTTTTCGGTCCGGAAATTTTACTGAATATCTTATAGGCATTTGATGCCAACTTCACAGCTTCATTGATTTCCTCCTCCGTAGCCTCTGTATAGGTGTTCTCGTTCTCTAAATTTAGCTGTGGATTAAATGTTCTATATTCTTTACTGCCTTTGGCAGACAACATATTTCCTATAAAATTCTTTCCTGTAATCATAAGTTCTTGATCCTTTGCAGGTGCGTTTCCACATCTACAGGTTTGTAAATTCTTTTTCCTGAAACCGGATATTTTTCCAATAAATGCTTCGGCCTAACCGGCCTTTGCGTAAAATTACCTCCGCAATTGGGACAAACATTTTCCAATACATTTTCAACACAATCCCTGCAAAATGTACATTCAAAAGTACAGATCATTGCGTCTGCCGAATCCACAGGCAAGTCTTTATTACAATGCTCACATGAAGGCCTGATCTCTAACATTATAAATTCTTGTAATCCGGTAATTGAGGCCTGGTTTTCAATCCTTCTTCAATCACATTTAAAACATGTTCACGTTCTTCACCAACTAATGGTAATCTAGGAGGACGCACATTTTCCGTACCAATACCGGTAGCAACCTCTGCCAGTTTAATATTCTGTACTAATTTAGGGTTAATATCCAACTCTAACAAAGGTAAAAACCAACGGTAGATACTTAATGCTTCTTCTATTTTGCCAGCTTTTTGCAGTTCATAAATAGCTACGGTCTCAGCCGGAAAAGCATCTACCAGGCCGGCTATCCAGCCATCGGCACCCATCAATAAACTCTCTAATGCCAAAGTATCAACTCCGGTCATAATACGCAACCTATCTCCAAAACGATTTTTAATTCGGGTAACATTCGATATATCCCGGGTGGACTCCTTGACCGCTTGAATAGTATCACATTTCAATAACTCTTCAAACATATCGAGAGTTACTTCGATCTTATAATCTACAGGGTTGTTATAGACCATTAAAGGAAGTGATGTATTATTGGCCACTGCCTTAAAATACTCAACAACTTCACGGTCTCCGGCCTTATAACGCATAGGAGGTAACATCATCAGGCCATTTGCTCCATCTTCTTCCGCTTTATGAGCAGCTTCTATGGCGCCTTTTGTAGTTTGTTCGGCTATATTGATGAGCACCGGAACTTTTCCATTGACAAAAGATGCAGTTTCACGCGTAAGTATTCTTTTCTCCGGATCACTTAATGTACTCGCTTCACCCAAAGTCCCTCCAAGAACAATTCCATGAACTCCGGCATCTAATTGTGCCTGTAGGTTTACTTTGAACATTTCCAGATCCAGTTCATCATTATCTGTGAACTTGGTAGTTACCGCAGGCATAACGCCTTTCCATTTGATCTCCATACTATTTTAATTTTGGAGGTAAAATTACACTGAAAAGCATATATTCAGTTAATGCTTATTTATCCTAAACTTGTACTATATTATCCTGCTTTAACTTTTATTTTCTATTTTTGAATAGTATTATCCTATTTATGAAAGTACTTCCTTTTACTATTCCAAAATCAAAACGAGACACTTTAATTCTTCAGGAGGATAAAGATGTTTCATTTTATGAATTGTTACATCAACATGAAGAGTTTCAGATAAGCTATATTCTTAGTGGTGAAGGAGCACTGATCGTAGGGGATACCATAAGCCTTTATGAACCGGGAGATGTGATCGTATTAGGAGGAAACCTGCCTCATGTCTTTACGAGTGATACTTTAAAAAGTGAAGAATCTCATATGTTGTCCGTTTTTTTTACGAAAGCGTCCTTTGGCCATGATTTCTTTAAAATAGAAGAGCTTAAATCATTGCGGTCTTTTTTCAAAAAAGCAGAAAACGGATTCAAAATAACCTCAAAAAAGCAGGTTGTTTTTACTCAGTTTCAAAAATTATTCAAAGAATCCAAACTGGATCGTTTCATTGTGTTTTTTCAGCTTTTAAAGGTGCTGAACCAAGCTAAGTTCGAGTACCTGTCTTCTTTTATCTCAGAAAAAAAGTATAGTGATAATGAAGGGCACCGCATGAGCGCAGTATTTGAATACACCATAAATAATTTTCGGAAAGAAATTCCCTTGGCAACAATTGCACAACAAGCTGCCATGACCAAAAATGCTTTTTGCAAATATTTTAAAAAGCGTACCAACAAAACCTACGTTACTTTTTTGAATGAGCTTCGTATCGAGGAAGCCTGTAAGTTAATGCAAACTAAGACAGACCTTTCGATTACAGAAATTGCCGAGACATCCGGTTTTCAGAATATTTCCAACTTCAACAGAAGATTTAAAAACAGTAAAGGGAAAACACCTCGTGAGTACCGAAAGCAATTTGTCTTATAGGTTTTGTAACTCGGCTTGTAATTTTTTTGTTAAGCTACTCACTACCAAATCGTAGGAGTGGTCAATTAGTTCTAACAAAACCTGTCGTGGAATATTATTTTCGATCTCAACGGTATTCCAGTGTTTTTTGTTCATATGGTAACCGGGATAGATGAGTCCGTCATACTCTTCGCGAAGCTCGATAGCACGTTCGGGGTCACATTTTAAATTCACCTGGGTAGGAATCCGTTCTAAGCCACAAATTGTGAATATCTTTCCCATTACTTTAAACACAAGAGTCTTTTCATCAAAAGGAAAAGATTCGGTAACTCCTTTTTTGGAAAGACAATAATCACGAAATTCTTCTATATTCATCGTTGTACTTCACTTTATTTTATACCCTATAGCCGGTTTATCATCGAAATAGATTAGTAGATCCCTAACACCCAATTGTAGCGGCACACTAAACCTTATTTTGTTTTCAGACCTTTCTACATTCTCTATTACTTTTTTTTCATCTCCATAGGAATAGCTTATACTTTTCGGGTCACTATTATTGATGACAAAAGCAACCGAGTCGAAATATTCTTCAGAGCGGATAATTCCGTTCAAGGGTAATTCCAGGTCTTCCATCCTCAAAGTTTCTGCAATGATCAATGGCATTGATGAAAATACCTCCCTGTCAATTATTCTATCTATAAACGCATCCTCGAACATATCGGGATAGTGTGTTTTAAAAAACAGTTCCGGCGGAGTTTTATAGTAGAAATAGGTTGGTTCTTTTATAAATTTTCCATTGTACTTGCCTGCTCCCCAGGTAAGGTCAAACAAATAGGGTTTTTCGTCTATATAGACAACGTTCCACATATGGTTTTTGGCAAAGGGCCTTCCTATATCGTTGAAGTTTGTCTTTGTGTCTCCGCGTACCAGATAATTATTGATGCCTTGCAATTCACAAAGTTTTTCGAAAAGCATTGCATAGCCTTCGCAAACGGCAACTCCTTTTTGAAGCGTACGTTTAATAACTTTTTTTCGGGTGTTTTCTTCTTTTTTATTGCGTTCCCTGTAATTTTTAAATTTGAAGTCAAATTGCTTGTATTCATCTGGTTCGTAGGCAATATTTTGGATGATCCAGCTATACATTGCACGGACTTTTTCTTCTTCGGTTTCGAAATCGCGTGTTATGAGTCTTGATAATTCTTCGGATGAATCGAACGTTTTAGGATACAATAGAATAGTAGCATCAATACGTTCATAATCCTGGGAAAAAGCCAACGAAGTTACCAGCCCAAACAAAACAAATACTATGACCTTACATGACTTCATTATTTTTCTGAAATTGTATTTTTTGTGTTCTGCGGAATCTCCAGTGCCGAATAATCTAATTTCCAATTAATGGTCTCTACTAATTTTTCCATTAGTTTAATGGTTTCCAACGCTTGATTAGAAGCTTCCTGGAGCAAACCACTTCCGGGAATTTTATCCACAATATGTTGTTTGGCTTCCTTATTGATTTCTGTAAGGTCCGAAGCTGTAAAAGGATTTGCCCATCCCTCCTTTTTATCATAGTATTTAAAATCGGTTTCGACCGTAAGAATTTCAGGTTGTGGGAAATTTGTCAATTTAATAGTTCTGGCCTTAGTATTGGCTTCCATTTTTATTCTTGTAAGATCAAAACCAATATGTGCCTTTGCCTCAATTAAGACAAGAGCTTTCTTCTTTCCAAGGATTAAGTTGAACCATTTGTCCTTTACATTTTCGTAATGGTAGATCTCAGAAAAATCGCCTTCTACCGTTATAAATTTACATACACTCCGTATCTTTTCCATTAAAATAACAGACTGAGTAGTTATCTTTTCTTTCTTCCTGCCTCCGGAAAACCTGGCAAAAAGAAAATAGGCGACGATCGCTCCAACTGCTAAACCTATAAAGAGTAATTCCATATTATTTTTTTCCTGTTTTTCCTAAGGATGTTTTTCATTTAAATAAACTTATATAATACCGGTTTACTGGGAGACGCATCATTATGAAAAGGTGCTATCTGGAGGTTTAACAGATACGACCCGTCTTTTACGGTATTGGGTACGTAGATAAACTCTGTAATGGTAGCATCTAATCGAGGAGCTTTTGGAAAATTCCAAAAAGCCTTATGCGCCAATAACTGTCCGTCGTCCTTTTCTTTGTCTACCGAGGGAAGATCGATCAACAAATGTTTTATCCCTGCTTTTTTTATATACCGAGCTGCCTTTTTATGTAAATACGGCCAATTGGTATTTGAGTATTTCCGGGACCTTTTTGAGGATGTATTGGGTAATGTACGTATGATCAATGCCTGAGGTGATCTGCCTTTTAGCATTGATTTGATTTGTTGCGCTGAAATAATTTGGTCCTCTCCAATGGTCTCAGGTACTACCGAGATCACTTCGGCTAAAAAGAAGAACTCTGTTAAGACTTCATTTACAGAATGAAATTCTTCCGAAATATGCCCTACACACTCTGTGTGTGTCCCATGAGCATGTGGGTTAAAAAACACATTGTTAAAATTTACAGAAGCACCTTCACTCACCTTTCCTATCCAACTGTCCAGTTTTACCGGTTCAATCTTTGGAGCATCCAGGTACCAGGCCAATGGATTCTCTTCGGAAGCCTCCAGAGGGATAGATATATCCACGGGTTCTGAAAGATCTACAGTAAATAATTGTTCTTCTATTTTAAAGGTAGCCTTCAAATTTTCTATTTAATCGCCTCTAAATTTAGTAAAAACAAGTTTGAGGCTATTCCATCACCTAAAAACTTTCCTTTTTTTGTGAGGTGTATCCTATCCTTTTCAAGGATCAAAAGTTGATCTTTTACATGTTGTTGTGCCTGTTGCAGTAAGTATTTTCGGTATATTTTCCCAAACTTACTTTCAACTTCCTGAAGCGAAACCCCCCACTTGGTGCGTAAACGAGTCATTATATACTCATTGTACTTGTCTTTTTTAGAAAGTGTTTCACGCTCCAGGGGAAGTTCTTCCATTTCAATGCTCTTAATATACTTTGTGTTGTTATTTACATTCCAACTACGTATATCACCGTTGTAACTATGTGCCGATGGCCCTATCCCCAAATAAGACTTTCCCTCCCAATAGGCGGTATTGTTTTGAGAATAGTAGCCCTCTTTTCCAAAATTGGAGAATTCGTAATTATCATATCCATATTTTTCGGTTTCTGAAAGCAATATCTCATAATGTTCTTGTGCCACTTCATCCTCTACAGGGGCAACTATCCCTTTTTTAATGAATGATTCCAATGCTGTTTTTGGTTCCACCGTTAATGCATAACACGACAGGTGTGGAACATTCAAAGAAATTACCGTTTCAAGATTCTTCAGCCAACGGTCTTTAGTCATCTCCGGGATACCATAAATAAGGTCAACGCTAACATTATCAAAACGGGAAATTGCATTTTTAATACTTTCCAAAGCTTCTGTAGCATTGTGAGCGCGATTCATCATTTTTAGGTCTTCTTCATAAAAAGATTGAACTCCTATACTTAATCGGTTTACTAGGCTTTTGGATAATTCATCGATCTTTTCTTCAGACAGGTCATCCGGATTGGCTTCGAGTGTAATTTCCGGATCTTCCGAAACCATATAATTAGCGTAAATAGTAGTGAAGATTTGCTGTAATTCCTCCGCCGTCAACAAACTGGGTGTTCCGCCTCCAAAATAAATAGTTTGAATTTTTTCATTGTGTTCCTCCTTACGAAGTACTATTTCTTTGCAAATAGCATCTACCAGTTGCTTTTTCTTCTTTAAGGTAGTCGAAAAATGAAAGTCACAGTAGTGACAAGCTTGTTTGCAAAATGGGATATGGATATAGATTCCGGACATTAATATCTTAGAGTTTACAGAATATCACTTACTTTTTTATGCGTCCTTCATTCTGTTTTACAAAAGCAGACCAACCAGTATAACTTTTTCCTGCCTGAACCTTACCTCCGTTGTAAAAATGACATACAGCCGCAGCCAGTCCATCGGTGCTATCCAGGTTTTTAGGCAGTTCTTTTAATTCCAGCAAGTTCTGTAGCATTTTGGCGACTTGTTCTTTACTTGCATTTCCATTACCGGTGATCGCCATTTTAATTTTTTTCGGGGAATACTCGGTAATGGGAACCTGGCGTGAAAGCCCTGCCGCCATTGCTACCCCCTGCGCTCTTCCTAATTTGAGCATGGACTGGACATTCTTACCAAAGAATGGTGCTTCAATGGCAATTTCATCCGGTTTATGGGTATCGATAAGCTCAATGGTACGTTCAAAAATAAGTTTCAGTTTCAGGTAATGATCGTCATATTTGGTGAGTATCAATTCGTTCAGTTGTATAAATTGCATCTTCTTTTTGACAACTTTTATAAGTCCAAAGCCCATAATAGTAGTCCCGGGGTCAATACCTAAGATTATTTTTTCAGAATTCATTTCTCAACATACAGCACTTATTAAACGGAACAAATCAAAAAGTAGTAAATTCGTTTTCGATGATAGCCCTGTCTCACAAAACTAAACAATATCTGTTGGTTACCCTAAAGGTTTTAATATTGGGGATCACTTTTTGGTATATCTATTCAAAATTGACCCATGAAAATTCATTGCCTCTTGACACCTTTATAACCTCATTACAACATAAAAGCTTGTGGCCCTTGTTTTTGTTTTTGAGTTTGGCAGTTGCAAACTGGTCCTTTGAAATTTTAAAATGGAAGACTGTTATTGCTCCCGTTAAAAGGATATCTTTTAAAGAAGCTGCCCAGCAAAGTTTAGCAGCACTTACAGCTTCTTTGGTTACTCCAAACCGAATTGGAGATTATGGTGCCAAAGCATATTTCTTTCCTTCCGAAAAAAGAAAGCAAGTGCTCTTACTTAACTTCCTGGGGAATGTAGCGCAAATGGCATGTACTATTTTCTTTGGTGTTATAGGACTGTCCATTGTAATAGTAAGTTATAGCTTATCCTTTTCGGTTTTAAAAATAGCAGGATTCATTTTAGCATTGATCTTCCTGGTTATAATTGGGTATCTTTTTAAAGAAAAGGAACTGCTTATAAAAGGCCTATCGGTTAAAAATATCATGAGCTATGTGAAAGGGCTTCCTGCTGTATTAAAACGGAAAGTGTTTGTTTATTCTGCAATACGGTATTTGTGTTTTAGTTATTTGTTTTTAAAGTTCCTTCGGTTTTTTGAAGCCGATATTGCCCTGTCACAGGCTTATCCACTGGTATTTACCATGTATCTTTTGGTATCTGTTATCCCAACAGTCTTTATTTTTGATGTTGTCGTACGGGGAGGTGTTGCAGTTTGGTTATTTTCATTGGCCGGAATCCCCGAGCTTACGGTACTTTGTAGTGTTCTGGGCATGTGGCTACTCAATTTTGTATTCCCTTCGGTACTTGGCAGCTTTTACATGATGACCTACAAACCTATTAGATCATGATCCTTGCTGTTATCTTTATCGGGTTTATATATTTTATTTCCATTGGAATCTTACTTATTGGCAATTTGCAATTGCCTGAATTTTCTTCGGAAGAAAAAACACCGAAAAACCGTTTTTCCATTATTATCCCTTTTCGGAACGAAGCACAGCACCTTCTGAAATTGTTAGCATCAATTCAAAAACTGGAGTATCCTCTTACATTATTTGAAATAATTTTTGTAGATGATGACTCTGAAGATGCTTCGGCCAATATTATACAAGAGGCACTTGTATCCTATCCGAAGCCTTTAAATTATACCGTGATCTCAAATATCCGTGTTACCGGATCCCCAAAAAAAGATGCGATCGCTACAGCTATAAACATTGCAAAATACGAATGGGTCCTTACCACCGACGCAGACTGCCAATTACCTCAAAAATGGCTTGCTACTTACAACGCATTTATTCAAGAAAATGATCCTAAATTAGTTGCGGGGCCGGTTGATCTTAAAGTAGATACCACCTTCCTCCAACACTATCAGCAATTGGACTCGTGGAGCCTGCAGAGTGTAACAAGAGGTAGTTTTGGGTTAGCTGATCCGTTACTTTGCAATGGTGCCAACCTGGCTTACAAAAAAGATGCTTATAAAGCTGTGAACGGATTTGCGGGTAATGACCATATAGCCAGTGGGGATGATATTTTCATGTTGGAAAAAATGAAAAAGGCCTTCCCAAAAGATATGTATTATTTGAAGTCCGGAGATGCCATTGTTACAACACGGCCCCAGGAAAGCTGGGCTTCGGTTGTAAGGCAACGTGTTCGATGGGCCTCAAAGACATCTCAACAAAAAAATTTGGCCTCTAAAGTGCTTGGCGTCATTATATTTACATCAAATTTACTTGTTGTAGCAGGGGTTGCACTA
>JANQSO010000015.1 GCA_028284005.1 Flavobacteriaceae bacterium
GAGAGATCGATTATGCTTTCTTCTTTTTGGGAACAGGTTCCAACCCCAACAGGGCCCGTGTACGCATCAGGGAAAACAATGTGACCGTCTATACCGGAACCTACATTCAATACGATGAAGGGGATCAATTTGCCATTGAGAGAGAAGATAACATCCTTCACTTTATGCATAACGGTACTACCCTTCACACCTATGACATATCGCAGACAAACCCGGCTTTAGTAGGAGATGTTTCGTTTTACACTCCGGGGGCCTCCATAAGGGACCTTCAGTTTTACGCTACCAGTTTTGATAATTCTTTACAATCGGTAGACTACAAATACAATATTAGAGGCTGGCTTACCGATATCAACAATATAGAAGATAGTGGTAGCAAACGCCCTAACCTGTTTAATTTCAGGATCAATTACAATCGTATTGATGGTGGTATAACAGGAACACCGCTCTACAATGGTAATATTGCACAGGCCCTCTGGAAGAGTGCCAATGATGATGCCACTATAAGAACCTACAGCTATGGCTATGATGACTTGAACAGAATTAAAGAAGCCAACGGTTATAAAGGAGGTACTTTAAATACTATGACCACTCACAACTATCATGACCTGGAAAGTATAGATTATGACCAGAATGGAAATATCCTTTCCCTTGAGCGTAATGGGGCAAATGACAATGAAACTGCCTATGGAGTGTGGGACGACCTTACTTATCACTATATTGGCAATCAGCTGCAACAAGTGGATGATAATGCTACGGTTGCTGCTTATAAAGATAAAGGCTTTAAAGATGCGACCAATCTGGACGAAGATTATGACTATGATGCCAATGGGAATATGACAGTGGACCATAACAAAGGCATTAGCAATATTAGTTACAACCATTTAAACCTCCCGGAAGTGATCACCATAAACAATGGGACCGAAAGCAGCACGATCACTTATGTCTATGATGCTACGGGAATAAAGCTTAAAAAGACCTTACAATCCGGCACCAATGCAGCTATACATACCGAGTATGCGGGAAATTATGTATATTCAGATATGGAAACGACAGGGTCACTACAATTACAATTCTTTAATCACCCGGAAGGATATGTAGAACCTGTAATTAATAACACCACAAAATCTGTAAAAGGCTATGATGCAGGGAGCGGGGAGATCACCTATAGTGCTTTTAAATATGTGTTCCAGTTCAAAGATCATTTAGGAAATATAAGACTAAGTTATAGTGATGATGACCTAAATGGCTCTATCGATCTGAATGATGAAATTATTGAAGAATCCAATTACTATCCCTTTGGGCTCAAACAAAACGGGTATAATACCACAATTACAGGGAGTGGAAATGCACTGGCGCAGCAGTGGAAATTCACAGGGAAGCAATACCAAGAGGAATTGAATCTCAATTGGTATGATGTCTCAGCTCGTAACTATGATCCGGCATTAGCTCGTTGGATGAATGTTGATCCATTAGCAGACCAAATGAGAAATAATTCTCCTTATAATTATGCCTTTAACAATCCTCTTCTCTTCTTCGACCCAGATGGAATGTTTCCAATAACTTTCCACGTGAGGAGTTTTGTACCAACAAAACGTTTTGCTTTTGGAAATATGTGGACAGGTGATGGTAGAGGGTTCAGTACAAATAGAAGTGCAGCTTCAAGACTTCATCAAACTTCCAACTATGAAACAGATAATGGTGACTATTCTCATAATGCGGAGGGAACTTGGAGTTATAGCAGATATGGTGCTGGTGCGTATTCGAATGCATATGTTAATGATACAGGTACAGCGTTAGGAACTTTAAGTTCACACTTGTATGGTAAGAATGATGCAATATTACCAGGATTTGGAGTTGGTCCAGACGGATTTGTTCCTTCACCAAATATTGATATCCATACAAACTTAAATATTGAGGTTTCTCAGTTGGAAGACGGAAATCAAATACTTAATATCAGTGGAAGTATCTCTGGTGATGGTTTTCCAAATGCAGAAGCTTTTGTTGAGGATGCCAATGGCAACTCTGTTTTCTTAGGTATATTTGCTACTGCAGCGAGTCTACAAACGGGAATGGCAACTGAACTCCCATTTGACAATAGCAGGCCAATGATGGCTAACATAAATTTATCGATTATGACGGATAGCAATGGTATATTTACTGGGATAGAGGCAGGAGGCCAGACAATAACAATAGATGAATGGAACGCAAATTTTGAATCTATGAGTGTGGATGAATTCCGAGAACAGTATGGAAACTATTACAAGCAGTTATTTGGGGATAATTAGATGTTATTGAATATGAAAAAAATTATAGGAATATTAATTCTTGTCTCAGCTTTCATAAGTTGTGCGCAGCAGGCAGAAGATTCTATTAGACTAATTCCGGATGATTATATTGGACCAGTATTGATCATTTTTGATCAAGAAGACGGAGAACCAGAGGAATATGAAGATGGAAAGAGGTTATATAGAATTCCTAAGGATGGAGTACTTAAAACACAATTTGGGACGAATTTCGGTATTCAACATCATCAATTTTTTTATGTTGACTCAAATGGTTCGAGAACGAAAATTCAATTTGTTTTTGACCAGAATAAAGATTCCCTTTCGAAGATAGAAGATAAATCAAAAATATATGCCTTTGCAGAGCGTGCTCCTAGTGGAGGGTCGGGCTTTGATTCTGAAATTGGGAATTTTAAGATCCCTCCAACGAGAGAGTTTTTTATCGGAAACCTTCTTAATATTGAGAAATCATATCGAGAGAGAAATAAATTTTCCGATGATCAACTGAAATTTTTAAGGCTAGGTCATTATTAATGAGAATAGACTAACTCACTAAGGGATAATAATTAAAAATATAAGATGCATTTATTAAAAAAGCTAAAATACTTTGTTCTTTTAATCTGCATTAGTAGCTGTGCTCAACAAGGAGAAGATTCAATTAGACTTATACCAGAAGGATATCAAGGAGCAGTTTTAATTATATTCAATCAGGAGGATGGTGCTCCAAAAGAGTATGAAGAAGGGAAACGAGTTTACAGAATACCTGAAAACGGAGTTTTGAAAACTCAATTTAAACCAAATTATGGAATTCAAAATCATCAATTCTTTTATTTGAATAATAAAGGTGAAAGAACAGAGATTCCATTTGTAGTAATAAATAGTAAAGAAGAAGCAAAAGAAATTGACTCAAATAGTATGCATGCATACTTTGAGAAAACTTTAGGCAAAGTGGAAAGGTATGATCCAGACACAAAAGAATTACTATATACTATACAACCTGCACGAACATTTTATGTTGGAAAGTTAAAAGATATTGATAGTGAGCATCGGGAATTATTAAACTTTACATTTAAGCATCATAAGAATTAGTAATCATTATGTATAAAACCTTAATAGTTATAGGTTTCTTAATTCATTTTAGTTCCTGTAAAGCACAGGTTGGAAAGCAAGATAGTATTCCAGATTTCTTAAAAACATATTCAGAAATCTCTAACAACAATTATAACTATACGGGATATTTAGATTCTGAAAAACAAATAGTTTCTTTGGAAACTAAAGATTCACATGGAGAAACTTTTAGATATAAAATGTTGATTAAAGATATTCACCCAGAAGGAATTTTTAAAATCTACGACTCATCTAACTTAGTAAGAATATTATCAATAGACAATGGAAAAAAATTTATTGAAGAAGGCTTTAAAAATGGTTATCGAGTGTCTCACAATACAAACATTATTGATATAAAATTTAATAATGAAAGTGATGACATTTTAATTGACCGTTTTATTGAAGAGATGAAAAAATTTCTTATCAAAAAAAAGGATACACTTGTAAAAGAAATAAAAGTTATTATTCCCCCCAACAAAAAGAGGAGTAAATAATTTTGATTATTATCATAACTAAGTTTTAAAAAAGCAGCCTTGTTTGGGTTGCTTTTTTTATTTCTACAAATCTAAACTCTATTTTTATGAGGCTTTTCTTTATAAAGAATTTCTTCACCTCGCTACCGCTAGGCTTTAGCCTAGTGGTTTTTCACTTGTATGAAGCCCTAAATATGGAAACGACAGGATCGCTACAATTACATTTCTTTAATCATCTTGTACAGCTTCCCATTACAAGCATTTCAATATTCAAAATTTAACATCCATATCAAGCCTTATTCTGCTCCCATTTTCCTTTGCTGTCCCCAAAGGAACGAGTTGTTCAACAAAATAATACTTCATTTTTAAGCTTATTTTTTTATCAATTTTATATCCGGCAACAAGTTCCACCCCATTAAAATTGGTTAGCCTTCCGTCTGGGGATCCAAATGAAGAATAATCCCATCTGGCCCAATCATTTTGAGCAAGGAAGTCCACTGCCGAATATTGTTGAAGCCTGGCATAACTAGTACTAAACAACCAATTCCCTTTGTTCTTTAATGTGCCATATTTTAAGCCTAATACCCATCCGGATCTTTGGTCCTTAAATATGTTGGGTATGGAATCGTTCTTACTGTAATCTTGTAGATTTATATAGTAATCCAATTCAATATTCAGGGGTTCATTATTTAGAACCTTGAATTTTGTACCTATATGCCCTATAGAATAATCAAGTAGGAAGGTATCATTGCCATCGGGTATATTAGGGATATTTCTAAATAGGTACAACGAGGGAAATAATACCAATCGTTCATTAAAAAATGAAGTGGAAATTTGAAAACCTTGAAAATAAGAGTCCAGGTCTAAAGACTTATTGGAAGTAGTTATAATATAATAACCGCCTCTAAGAATGAAGGAATCTACAATGTTTGAGTCTATTCCAAAGCCCTTTTCAAGAGAAATACCCTCCGGATATACATTATCACTCCAAAAGAGTTCATTACTTTTTTCAAAAGGAAATGTATTCTTCCCAACCCAAAACCTGAAGGTATCCCAGTGCCCCATAAAATATAATTTTTCTATACCAATGGACAACGTTCCAAATTCCTTAAATCCATCTCCAAGGGTCAATTGAGGATCTTGTTGTTTGCGGGGGTTGCCCGTTCTTATTCTAAACCCTGCTTCATACCATTTGGCCCCGTATGTAACTCCCGCCCTTAATCTGTAGCGAAGCCTGGTCCTGTCATCCCTGAACGTACCGTCCGATTTTTTCGAATCCCAATCTTGCTCAACTCGAAATCGAAAATCCGAATCAAAAACTAATTTGGACCTAAGAGAATCAATTTGAGCAGATATAGTTACCGGAACTATCAGTAATATCAGAATAAATAGTAGTTTTTTCAAATTGCAGTCAACGGGTTTATATCCTCATAAAATACACTCATATCCTTCTGATTGAGTTATGTAAAAATCAGATTATTTCTTCGGGAGCAATATGATTTTTGTCATTAAATAAGCGAAGAGGGATATCTACTTTTATGGCTTCTATAAAATACCTATGTTAAACCAACAATTAATAGACCCTCAAAGCATTGTAATTATTGGCGGGTCCAATGATATAAAAAAACCGGGAGGAAAAATTGTAAAAAACATTATTGACGGAGATTACCGGGGAGCTCTAAGTGTGGTAAATCCAAAAGAAGATCGGGTACAGGGAATACAATGCTTTTCAAGTGTAAATGATATTCAAGATACAGACCTGGCCATCCTGGCCATTCCTGCAAAGTATTGCCTTGAAACAGTGACGGTCCTGGCAAGGCAAAAAAATGTAAAAGCCTTTATAATTATTTCAGCGGGTTTTACCGAAGCCAATGAAGAAGGAAGTGCCGTAGAAAAAGCAATTGTAGACGTAGTAAATAGCGTAAATAGTTGTTTGATAGGCCCTAATTGCATAGGTGTTTTAAACGAGAACTACAAAGGTGTCTTTACTTCTCCTATTCCTGAGTATAGTGCCAAAGGTTGTGACCTAATATCCGGCTCCGGCGCCACAGCAGTATTCATTATGGAAGCCGGAACACTGTTGGGTGTACGGTTTGCCAATGTATATTCAGTTGGAAATAGAGCCCAGACCGGAGTTGAAGAAATTCTGGAATATATGGACCTTCATTACAATGCTGCGACGGACCCACCTATAAAATTATTGTATGTTGAAACCATTAGGGACCCCCAAAAACTCCTGAAACATGCATCTTCACTGGTTCGCAAAGGAGCAAAGATAGCAGCGATCAAAGCTGGAAGCACTACAGAAGGCAGCAGGGCCGCTACATCTCACACCGGCGCCATTACCAGCAGTGATATAACGGTAAGGGCCCTCTTTAAAAAAGCAGGAATTATCTATTGTAGTAGCCGGGAGGAACTGTTAAGCGTGGCTTCCATATTCAATTATAAAGAACTGAAAGGAAAGAATATTGCGATTATTACTCATGCGGGAGGCTCGGCAGTAATGCTTACCGATGTACTCTCAAAAGGAGGATTGCAAGTTCCGCTTATTGAAGGCGAAGATGCTGAGAAGCTAAAAACGTTTCTATATCCCGGATCTTCTGTTAACAATCCCATTGATTTTCTGGCTACGGGAACCGCCGAACAATTGGGGATCATTATTGATTACTGTGAACATAAATTTGAGTTTATTGATGGAATGGTAGTTGTTTTTGGAAGCCCCGGCCTTTTTGATGTGGAAAATGTTTACAATGTTTTAAGCGTAAAACTGGATGTATGCTCAAAACCTATTTTTCCGGTTTTACCTTCTGTTGTTAATGCCCAAAAGGAAATAGAAGCCTTTTTAACCAAAGGAAATATCAATTTCCCGGATGAAGTGGTTTTGGGAATAGCACTGGCTGAAGTGTACAAAACTCCTGCTCCTGTTTTTGAAGAGGTAGTATTACCAGAGGTAGACACCCAAAAAATAAGAACCATTATCGATGCAACTTCAAATGGATATTTGAATACCCGGGAAGTAGCTGCTCTAATGGATGCTGCACAAATACCCAGGGCCTTCGAAATAGTTGAAGACAGTAAAGAAAAGTTGCTTTCAAAAGTGGAAAAAATGGCCTTCCCTTTAGTGATGAAAGTAGTAGGGCCCCTGCACAAATCAGATACACAGGGGGTGATCCTAAATGTGAGATCACTGTCCGAAGCTGCTCGTAATTTTGACCGGTTAATGCAAATTGAAAATGCTATCGGGGTATTGGTACAACCTATGTTAATGGGGATCGAACTATTTTTGGGTGTTAAAAAGGAAACAGGATTTAACCATACGGTCCTATGCGGATTGGGAGGAATTTATATTGAAATTTTAAATGATGTTTCGGCAGGATTAAGCCCGATATCTACTTCTGAAGCCAGGACAATGATCACTTCGCTACGAGGATACAAACTCATACAGGGAGCCCGTGGAAAAGAAGGTGTGGATGAAAAGCAATTTGTGGAGATCATTAGAAAAGTCTCTGCACTGGTAGAAGCCGCACCGGAAATTACAGAGATGGATATTAATCCGTTGATTGGCACCAAAGATTCGATTACTGCTGTAGATGTACGTATAAAGGTTGAGAAAGATTAAACACAAAATGCAACGGTTTGTACTTGAGGAATATAGATGCTTTAAGTTCTGACTTGATCTTGTTATAAACTTTGGAATAAACGTTTATAATCAGTATCTTTTAAGATGATAATTAAAAAGCAATCATGAAACGCTTTTTTGTCTGCCTGGTTGTACTTCTCTTCGCCTGTGAAAAAGAGGTGGACTATATTGACTTTCATGATCTCTCTGATCTCACACTCAACGGGCACGCTGCGGAGATTAACAACAACAATTCGGGAATTTTACATCTTACCAATAAGCTTTGGCAAAGCTCGAGCGCTTTCTGTACCAACCCGATTCAGTTAAGGAAAGATGCTTCTTTTAGCACCTATTTTCAGTTTCAAATTTTAGACCGCCACGGGTTGGGTGGGGGTGCCGATGGCCTTGTTTTCGTGGTACAAACCCTGGCCAATAATGTAGGGAGTGCCGGAGGGGGTATTGGGTATGAAGGGATTGCTCCCAGCGTTGGGGTTGAGTTCGACACCTACAATAATTCTATTGACGGGGATGGAAACCATATAGGCATTAACCTGGATGGTAATATGCGATCGGTTGCTGTTGCCAACCCAGATAGCCGTATTGATGACGGCGGCGTATGGCATGCTTGGGTAGATTATAACGGGCGTACTCATATATTGGAGGTAAGGGCCTCTCGGGAACAGGGAAGGCCACAAGAACCACTGTTATCTTTTGAGGTGGATTTGTCTGAAAAGATAGGCTCTCAAAAGGCCTTTGTTGGTTTCACATCTGGAACAGGAGCGGGAGCAGGCAATCATGAAGTTTTAGTGTGGGAATTTGTAGCTACCTACAGTGAAATTGGAAAAACAGATCCCTGGCTCAAGGTTCTTTTACTTTTGTTAGCCATCCTCTTATTATTGGGAGGAGCACGCTTAATACAGGATAAGCAAAAGAAAAAGGACGAATGTGGAGACCCGGAACCCAAGCAGAAGAAAAAACTCGATCTGGGTGTTATAGCTTTTGCTGTTGTGAGTCAAAAAAGAAAGGGCGGACACCCTACGTTAGGGAAAAATGCTGTCAAGACAAAACACAAAGGCTTGCTCAGTGCTTCGAAAGAAGAAGCCTCGAAAATGAAAATGGCTGTTGCAGGAGCAAGTGATATTCTGATGCAATGCGGACTGGCGGTCCACGTGTGTGAAACCTATGTGCTCGATGCCGATATCATTCCGGATTTACATACTACAAAAACATTGGCGGAGGCACTATTCGATGAAAAAGGAATAACTCAATCCGGAGAAGATGATAATCCCCCCGACCCCCTTTCTACCCTCCACATTGACATTCTAAGTTCGTTTGAAACTATTCGTACCAAGTATACCAAATGCGCATTTCTTTTTTTTGTTAACGATGTGGAACGAGTAGGTGAAAATAACACCCTTGGTATTGGAACACATATTAAAAACAGGCCGGTTGCGATTGTGGATAATCAAAAATGGAGTACGATCTCTAGAACCATTGCTCACGAGTTGGCACATGGATTGAGTCATAGTCATCATGTTGATGAAGAAGTTGAAAAACCGCCTGAGTGGTTTGCCAAAACCGAAAAGGAGGCCGAAAAAGTTGAAAAATGCAATAAAAAAGCAGAGGAAGCTTTCGAAAATAAGGAAACAGCCCATACCAAGGCCCAGACGACAGTTACCCGGCTCGAAAAAAACAAAGAAACCGCTCTGAGCGAACTCACCACTTTTAAGGAAACATTATTTCAAAACGATTCGGAGATCAAAAAACTTTTAAAAAATATAAAAGATACGGAAAGTGAAAGTGTAAAAAAGAAATACCGAAAGAGAATAGAAAAGCGAAAAGTTAAAATCTGGACGAAAATTAAACAAAAAGGCCGCGTCTCTGCCCCAAAAACAGGAAAGAAACAAGAATACCAGCAGATAAAGACAAAGGCAAATGCTCTCGAAAATGGAATGAAGCAGGCTACCCGTGACCTAAAAGCGGCCCAAAAGGCATTAATAACCGCTAAAAAAGAGCTTGGCTCTGCTGAGAAGAAAATGAAAGCCTGGGCCAAAAGAAAACAAAACTTGATGGTGATTGCACCCGAAGGAAACGCTTTAATGGAAGCTCAGTGTGACCTAATTACCCAATTTGTCAAAAAGCATGTACAGCCATGTCCTTGTCCCCCAAAATAATTTTTTAAAAGCTAAGGAGCTATCCGCAACCTCAGCTTGTATTTAAATTACAAAAGATCATAGATAATTACTATAAGTTAACGAATGTATAGGTCATTTATCGAAAAAATATGTTGAAATATGGTACCCTACCACATTTTATATTAGAAAAGATGTATAGTTTTACCAGCTCCCCAATAATTTGTTGAATCATTTGACAGGTTGTTTCCGTCCTGTGATAGTATAAGTATACAACTATTTGGCTTTGAAGAAAACACTCTTAATAAATGCAGGAAATATTTCCGGTAAAGAGAGGTGAAAACCTTGTAAATTAATAATCCTTCGCCTATCTTTAAAAACTTAATTTCTTAGAATTTGAAAGCTATAATTTTAGTATTTGTCATTCTCTTTTCTTCTTGTAATGCCCTTCAGTATAAACATACAATACAGAAAAATTTACCTGAATTAGGGACCATAGGTGTTTTTGAAACCTATGCGCTTCAAAACAAAAGAAATGCTAAAACGGTATGTAATATAAAATCTCCCTTGCGCTTAAGTACAACAAACATTGATGTTTCTAAGCGTAGGATCTTTGTAAAAAAAGATTCTCTTTCTAAACCCGGAAAGGACAGTACATTGGTATCTTTAGAAATATTGGATAAAATATCTATGATCGGGCAGATCAATAAAAATAAAGAACTTCTCAAATATTTAAAAAAGGGAGAGAATTTACGTGTTGTCACTTCGGTTACCGTCAATTATCCGGAAGATATATTATCCGAATTTTACGCTGCAGATGAAACATATCTCATTCAAAACAAAGAAAGAACACTTTCCGTTGAACTTAGAAAGAACGGTAAGGCCTTTAAAGTGATAGAATTTACAGATGGAAACATAGTTAATTTCAGGGCCTCTCAATTTTGTTGGGGCAGCACAGGTTATAAGGTCGAAATATTGGATCTGGTTGCCGTAGATGATGTTTGTGGTGGTGGGACCTATGGTTCGGCAAGAAAAGCAGAACGAAAAAACGAGATAAGATTTTAAATGAAAATTGTAAAAATAATAACAGTACTATCTATGCTTTCTTTGTGGGCTTGTGAAGAAGGGGGCCTTCTTATAGAAACAGATATAAGTGATAAGACACTGGTATTACTAGCTCCGGGAGATGGTGTTGAGGTGGCTTCTAATGTCGTTTTTTTCGATTGGGCTGCTGTTGAAGATGCAACCACATACGAAATACAGGTAGCTACTCCGGATTTTGATAACCCGCAACAACTGGTCGTTAATGTAACAGACACGATCACTTCTTATGAACAGCAATTGAATACTGGAAACTATGAGTGGCGCGTACGTGCTAAGAACAGTAATTATGAAACTGCATATACCACAGCTTCTTTTAAAGTGGTACAGGCGGCAAATTTTTCCGATAATATCGTTGTTCTCTCTGCTCCGGCAAATAACCTTGTAACTAATGTTGCTGGTCAAAATCTGCAATGGCAGAGCATTGACGGAGCTACCTTATACCGTATCCAGATACTCGAAAACGGAACAATTACCGACGAGCAAACCACCGCGGCAACAAATCTTGATGTTACCTTTCCCGAAGGAAGTCATACCTGGCAGGTAAGAGCAGAAAATGGTACGGAAAACACGCTTTATTCTTCAAGGGAGATTTTAGTGGATATTACCAACCCCAATACACCGACACTTACAAAACCGGTGGATGAAGTTGTATTGACTTCTGGGGGAGTATCCTTTGAGTGGACCAGGGCGGCTATTCAGGGAAGTGTGGAATTTGATAGTATCTACGTATATCGGGATGTAAACCTAACAGATCTGGCAGTGAAAGATCGAGCCACATCGCCTTTTGATGCTACACTGGTAAATGACACCTATTATTGGTTTACAAAAGCGTTCGATGAAGCCGGAAATGAAAGTCCGGACAGTTCGGTTTTTAGTTTTACGGTAAATGAATAAAAGTGAAAAACAAAAAGAACATAAAGATTCTTGTTCCTATAGTGATTATTATATGGGGAGTGTTGCTGTACAAGATTTATGAAGCCTTTAACCCGGAGGACTCAACAATTCCCCAAACAATAGCAACAAATTTCACGGCTCCAAAAACTCAAAAAAAAGACACGTTTTCATTGCTTCCGGTAGGGCAGGATCCGTTTTTAGGTACGATGTATTCAAAAGCAAAGAGCAAAGGCAGCGGTAATGGAGCATCAACATCAAAAGAAAATATAGTTTGGCCCACGATCAGTTATTTTGGAATTGTATCTGATAAGAATTCGAAATCCAGTGTGTTCATCATTGAGATCAATGGGCAACAGCATTTACTTAAAAGAGGAGATATAATTGAAGAGATCGAGCTTATAAGGGGGGGCAAAGAAAAAGTAAAGCTTCGCTATCAAGGGAAGACCAAAGAATTCCCAATATTGTGATCTTTGAAAAATAATCACTCCCTCATGAAATTTACTTTTTAGGCCTTTTCATGGTACTATAGCGGGCCAATACTCAAAACCTGAATTCAAAAGAAGACGTTGTATAATGTTCATACTTAAGAAAATACGATCTGCTACTTTAGTTGAAACTCTGGTAGCTTCAGCAATAATCATGATCGTGTTCTTAATTGCCAGCCTTAGCTTGAACAATGTTTTTAGAGGGGTTGTAAAAAACAATGATGCGCAGTTTCAAAACCGGATAAAGGAACTTACATATTTTACTAAAAATAATAAGGTCGCCCTTCCTTTCTATGAAGAAACGGAACAATGGGATATTGTTATCGAAACACAAGAGGGGGTTATAACTATGGAGGCTTTACACAAGCCGTCCAATAGTAAAAAGAAAAAAATAATTGATGAAAAGCGCTAAGAAAATAAAATCTTTCACTTTAACAGAAATGTTAATAGTGCTAGCCATTACTACGATTGTAGCAGGTTTGGCCTTTACCATTATTACACTATTTGGAAGAAATATCGGGTTGATCCAAAATAACTATAACCAAAGTGCTCAACTTAATTTGCTGGAGCAGCAACTCACAATTGACTTCAACAAATTTCATAATATAAGTTACAATTTAGGAAGTGAGATCTTAGAAATGAAAACCCCATTAGACTCTATTACCTATTTGTTTTCTGAAGACACCATTCTTAGGAACTTGGATACTTTAGTGACAAAAAAGTATTCGAAGACCTTTTTATATAAGGGAAGTGAAACAGGTCAGGGGGGAATAGATGCGTTAAAAATTGAATTTAATGAAGGAGAAAAGCATACCTTTTTGTTCTTTTACAAAGAAATGGATGCCTTTCAATACATAATAGAAAATGGGGATTAAGTTTGAAAACATATCTACGCCCAATGATGCTCGGAAAAAAGAGGTAAGAACCAGTTTTTTAAATAAAGAGATCACGCTATTTGGAAACCCTTTTTCCAATAAGTCAAAAGAACAATTTTATGCAGAGCTAAGCGTATTGTTAAACTCCGGAGTTAATTTAAAAAGGTCTTTGGACCTTATTGCAGAGATGCAAAGAAAGGAAAAAGACAAAAAGCTCATAGATGAGCTATCTGTTGAAATAGTAGGTGGAAGTTCACTTTCGGAAGCATTGGAGAAAAACAAGAACTTCACTTCTTACGAATATCAGGCAATTAAAATTGGAGAACAGACCGGGCAACTTCATAAAATTGCTGAAGACCTTAGAGAATACTTCAACCGAAAGAATGAATTGAAACGGCAACTTGTATCTTCCTTATCGTATCCGATCATAGTTTTAATTCTGGCTATTTTTGTGGTGTTTTTTATGCTTCGCTACGTCGTTCCTATGTTTGTGGATATTTTTGAACAAAACCGTGTGGAGCTCCCCTGGCTTACACAGCAAATTGTAAAACTCTCCAATCTTGTCACAGGGAATGGGCTTGTTATACTTTTTGGTCTTATCGTTTTGGCGATTGCTTTAAAGTGGGCCTCGGGGACCCAATGGTATTATAAATTGATAGGAAGATTACAACTTAAGATCCCTGTATTGGGGAATTATTTAAAAAAGATATATCTCATCCAGTTCACGCAGGCTATGGCACTACTTACTAATGCCAAAATTCCGGTTGTTACGGGAATTCACCTTGTAAGGGGAATGATTCGGTTTTACCCTCTGGAGCGTACGCTTGAAGCAGTTGAGAAGGATATCATTCAAGGGGAGAAATTGAATGATAGTTTCGCAAAGCATCCTTTATATGATAAAAAAATGATAGCGCTCTTAAAAGTAGCTGAAGAGACCAATCAAACCGAATATATATTTCAAAAATTATACAATCAATACAGCACCGAAATAAAATACAAAGGACAAATTATTACCACGGTCTTTAATTTTATGCTTACCCTTTTTGTAGGAGTAATTGTTGGTATAATCCTCGTAGCAATGTACCTCCCCATGTTTAAACTAAGCAGTGTAATTGGATAAAAGTCCGCTTTACATTAAAAAAGCGATACTATCATGTACAGCCTTATCAAGATCTTCAGGCAAATTATCGTGAACCCACGGATGCCCGGCACCAAAAACATGGTCAGCATCTGAGATAATCTCTAATTGGCTCTTAGGGTTCCAACTGTGTAGTAACTGAGCCTCTTTTAGAGGAACGGTCGGGTCCTGGCTACCGTGAACGATCAATTGAGGTTTCTTTAGGTTTTTAACAGCTCTATGAATTGTAAGCCGTTCTTCATTAGCCTTAAAATCTTCATAGAATTGCCAATCGTGGGGCATTTGTTGTTTGGTTCTTCCGTTTTCCACATAGGTGCGCCCGGTCTTTTTCCATTGCAGGAACGTTTCGGTCCCTTCCTGAAACCGAACCTTAAAGTCACTTACACCGGCCCAGGTAACTACTTTGTGAATCTGTGGATCTTCTTCGGCTTTGATCAAAACAATTCCGCCGCCACGACTATGCCCAACTAAACTTATCTTTTCTACATCTATTACCGATGAATATTTTTTTTCAGAAATTATAAACTGCAACACCCTGTGCAGGTCATCCAGTTCTTTACTAAAATTATTCTGTGCGAACGCTTCCAGGTCCGGAAAATCAATAGGTTGCTTTGCAGTACCTCCATTGTGTGAAAAATTGAATTTTAAAAAAAAGAACCCTGCATTAGCAAAAGTTTTAGCCACCAAATGCCAGGCACCCCAATCCTTAAAGCCTTTATAACCGTGGCAAAATACTACAACAGGCTTAAGGCTTAAAGAACCGTCGTGATAAATATCATAGAGGATGGGTTTCTTATTTTCTGAAAGTAAAACTTTGTTTTGCTCTATAAACATATTACTCAATTTCTTTTTCGGTAAAAGGAATATCCGGATTACAAATTTCCAGAATTAATTTTTTTAGTTCTTCGATAAACAGCTCTAATGTTTGCACGCCTATATCATGATCCTTTTTTTGACTTCTGGGGCTTGGTTTTGTTGCAAACTTTAAAAATCCACTGTTAAGATTCTTGAAAGAAATAATTCCCGCTTCTGCATTTGTAATTGGCATTTCTTTTTGGATCATAAGCGCATAGGCCAATACCTGGAATGCTTTACTATATTTATAATCTTCTGTAATTACATTCCAATCTACAAGCTCAAGGTCACCTTGTTGTACTAATCCGGTTTTGTAATCGATGATCCTAAGCTTTCCGTTAAATTCATCTACGCGGTCTACCTTCCCACCTATTCGTATGGGGAAGTTAATTTTGTCAATAGGAATTTCAACATGAAGGTCATTTTCAATTTTTAGCACCTTTATTTGGTTTCCGGTCTTTATTTCGGAGATCTCGTGATCGATAAAGTTGGAAATATACCGTTTGGCCACTTCAAAAATGATAAGATTCTTTCCTTTGGAATAATCACCTTCCTTAAATGTTTTTTTGAATTGATGTGTTACTTCATCATCTATTTGTTGTTTCATTTTTTGAAGCATCTCCATGGTCAAAAAATCACCCTCCAAAGGTTGGTAAAATTCCTGAAGCGTATCATGTACTATGGTCCCTAGCGTATTGTAAGCCACCGTTTCTTCTACTTCCTGGAACTCATTTATTTTCAGGATTTTTTGATAGTAAAAATCCAATGGATTTCTAATGTAATTGGTTAAAGAAGAGGGAGAGAACCCCTTTTGGCTAATTTCACTAAGCCGCTCCATGATCGCCTCTGTCTTGGCAATGGTCTTCAGCTCCTTTGGTTTCATAAATACCGGCGGGCTCACAATTGTTTTTTTAATATGATGCTTTGGGCATTTTTCAATTTCTAATTGTAATAAAAAGCGACTTTTTTCTCCGGAGTTCAATCCTTCGGAATGGGCATTGTACATAAGGGTAACATTTTTAGCGCGATGTAACAAGCGGTAGAAATGGTAGGTATAGATAGCATCTTTTTCTGTATATAGCGGAAGGCCAAACTGTTGCTTTAGGTCGTAGGTGATAAATGATGCATTCGATTTTCCCGAGGGTAGGATCCCTTCATTTACTGAAAGCATAATTACATTTTCAAAATCCAACACACGGGTTTCCAATACACCCATAAGCTGAAGCCCATTATAGGCATCTCCTTCAAAATCGAGAGATGTAGATGCAATTAACTCTAAAAATAGGTTATATACAGGTTTTATGGTCCTTGCATACGGGAAGCGGGTATTTAATACTTCTATTTTTTTGAAGATTGTATATAAATTGAAAAGTACAATACGGTCAATGCTATGTGGCTCAAATCTTTCTTTAGCTTTTAGAAGAAGTGAGATACAGGACTGCAAGGCAATACCGCTGTCATCTTTCCAATCATCAAACAGCAGGTTAATTGCTTCTTTATTTAACGGGCCAGCTAATCTTTCAAGTGCCTTTAATGAAACATGTGTGCTGTTTTGTTGTGCAATTTTTAATGTAATCTCCTGGGGGTCATTTACTAAAAATGCTGCCAGGGGATGATTTAAAATGGATAATATGTTCTTATAATAAATAGATCCGGACTCCTTTTGATGAATGTTTAAAAGCGTTTCAAAAAAAACAGTTGCCGGAAATGTCTTTATGGCGACCCCCATAGTAATATTCACATTTAGGACATTGGAAGGTAAGGAGTTTAAGACAGGGGTTAGTAAAGCTTCATCTGCAAGGACAATGGCGGTATTGTCGAGTTCTTTTTGCGAATAACCGGATAGCAGGTCTCCTAAGAATTTTGCCTGTCCGATGTTTTTTTGAACTTCTACAAAATGAAATCTCTTTTCATCTGTGAAATTGTTAGAAATACTTTGAGGAGGGTTATTTTCAAAATACTTCCATTGCTTTATATACTTTCTTAAAAAAAAGGAAGCGCTGTGCCTGTCATCTTTATAGAAGAAAGAATCTGCGTCCCAATAGATCTCGGAGTTCCCTGTTTCCAGTAATTCCCGAACGATACTTTGCTCGGCATTATTCAATGCATTGAATCCAATAAAAATGTGCTTTTTATTTCCGTGGTTGTTTATATAATGTTCGATATCTTCGGCGGCTTTCCTGTATACCAACCCCTGGTAGCCACAGGCGTTATTTAAAAGTAATTGCTTTAGGGTTTCATAGAATTCGGGGAGTTGGTTCCAGAACTTAATATAAGCGTCAATTAGCTCGGTTCTTTCTTCTTCTGCAACATTCCATTTTTCTAATGTTTTTATGCTGCCTAAATAACTGAAAAAAGCTTTTGGTTCTACTAAATGCCTGTCGATTTCATTAAAGTCATTTAGCAGTGTAGTGGCCCAGTTGGTATAACTTTCAAAGTCTTCTTTTTTTGAAATGCCCTGAGTGTTAAGATATGCCTCATAGCTTTTAAAAAAGAGTTCGGTAGTTTCAATAATTTTTAGGTCGGAGAGTACTTCAATGAATTCTTCAATACTAATGATCCTGGGAGCGAAAGATGTTTTTGAAGCTAATTTCCGAAGATAATTTTTTAAGAAGCCTCCTGCACGTTTACTGGGAAGGATAAGTATAAGTTCAGCAGTATCCGGATGTTTTTTATGAATAGCATGTAACGTATCTTCTAGAAAAGTTTGCATGCTACTAAAATAAAAAACGCCTCCGTAAAAAGGAGGCGTTTCTTAATTATTTATAGTGTGTATTTCTTATTTCTTCAAAGAAATTTCAACACGTCTGTTTTGCTGTCTTCCTGCTTTAGTAGCATTAGTAGCGATAGGTCTTGACTCACCATATCCTACAGAAGTCAATCTTGAACCACTCATTCCAATGGTAGTAAGATAATCTCTAACAGAAGAAGCTCTGTTATCAGAAAGAGTTTGGTTAGTAGACTCTCTACCTACGCTGTCTGTATGTCCTTCAATTACGAAATTAGCATTAGGATATTCTTTCATGATATCTGCGATATTCTGAAGAACAGCATAAGACTCTTGACGAATTGTAGATTTTCCAGTGTCAAACAAGATCGTTTTAGAATAATCGTTCAATTGCTGGATAATTTCAACAGTTACTTCTGGACAACCATTGTTTGCAACAGTACCAGGTACATCTGGACACTGATCGTCTTTGTCTAATACACCGTCACCATCTCTGTCTTGGTAAGGACATCCGTTATTAGATCTTGGACCAGCTTCGTTTGGACAACCATCTTCAGCGTCAGTGATACCATCACCGTCAGCATCAGGACATCCGTTAAGTGAAGCAAGACCAGGAACAGTAGGACAAGCATCCTGAGGATCTGCTATACCGTCACCGTCAGTATCCGGGCATCCGTTAAATTCAGCTAAACCAGGAGTGTTAGGACAAGCATCATTTCTATCTTCTATACCGTCACCGTCAGTATCAGGACATCCGTTGAATTCTGGTAAACCAGGAGTTTCCGGACACTCATCATCTTTATCAAAGATTCCGTCACCGTCAGTATCTTTTCCACCAAATTTAAATGCAACACCTATAGAATGCTGGAAGTGCTTAATACCATATTCATCTTCAAAAGCATGCTTATAAACAGACTGGAAGTTTAAAGCGATGTTTTCAGCTAACCAGAAACGAACTGATGCAAGACCGTTGGCTGTACCAAAACCTATATCATCAACCCATGTATAACCTCCACCAATACCGATAGAAGGGTCTAGCCAACTAGAACCAATTAGGTCTTTAAAGCTATATTTAATTTCACCGTCTGCCGCGATGTAAGATAAATCATCTACTTCTACATCACCAGTTCTTTCAATTCTATTGACAGTACCAACGGCAGCAAATGTAAATCCATCACCTATATACCTACCAATAGATACTTTTGAAACTGAAGGGACAATGTTCCAGTGATCATTAACGTTGTAGAATTCTTCGAAAAGATCTCCGTTTAAATCATCAGAATCGGCTTGCCCGTCTCTTAGACCAACCGGAAAAGTGTCAACAGCGTTCACACCAACCTCGATGGCCCAAGGATTGTTTGCGTCTTGTGCGTTAGCTACTCCAACTCCTAAAAGCAAAAGTGTAGCAACTAAAAAAGTGTTAAGATGTTTCATATTAAATTGTTTAATTTTTAAGTGTTAATTAGAGCAAAAGTAAGTTGTTAAAACTTATAAACAAAAGCAAATCTATTAAATTTTTTGTAAACACAAAGGGATTAATATAGAAATAAAACGTATTAGGGATGAATTATTTTCAGTTTTGCCCCAACTTTTTTAAATGCTGCTATTGCTTTGTCTAAATGTTCTTTTGTATGAGCAGCAGATAATTGTACCCTAATTCTTGCTTTTCCCTTTGGTACTACGGGATAAAAGAACCCTATCACATAAATTCCTTCTTCTAACAGCATATCTGCCATATTTTGAGAAAGTTGCGCGTCATATAGCATCACAGGAACAATAGCTGAATCCCCATCAATAATATCAAAACCGGCCTCTTTCAAGCCATTTTTAAAGTAAGATGTATTCTTCTCCAATTGATCTCTCAATGCAGTGTCTTTGGAAAGCATATCAAAAACCTTAATGGATGCCCCTACAATAGCCGGAGCCAATGAATTTGAAAATAAATAAGGCCGTGAACGTTGCCTTAATATTTCAATTATTTCCTTTTTCCCGGTAGTATAGCCTCCCATTGCACCTCCCAACGCTTTTCCTAAGGTTCCGGTAATGATATCAATTCTTCCCATTACGTTCTTCTCTTCTAAGGTTCCACGGCCGGTTTCTCCTATAAACCCTGCAGCATGGCATTCATCTATCATCACTAAAGCATCGTATTTTTCAGCAAGGTCACAGATTTTGTCTAAAGGCGCAACCAAACCGTCCATCGAGAAAACCCCGTCAGTAACTATGATTTTAAATCGGGCACCATTTTCATTTGCAGCAACCAATTGCTTTTCCAGGTCTTCCATATTACTGTTTTCATAGCGATAACGCGCCGCTTTACATAACCGTACCCCATCAATTATGGAAGCGTGGTTTAATGAGTCTGAAATAATAGCGTCTCCCGGGCCCAATAACGGTTCAAAAACACCTCCATTGGCATCAAAGGCAGCAGCATATAGAATAGTATCTTCCGTTTGGTAATAATTGGCGATTTTTTGTTCCAATTCCTTGTGAATATCTTGTGTTCCACAGATAAAACGGACAGAAGACATTCCAAAACCATGAGTATCCATGGTATCTTTAGCGGCTTGTATCACCTCTTTATTCGAGGAAAGCCCCAAATAGTTATTTGCACAAAAATTAATCACTTCTTCCCCTGTAGAGATTTTAATTACAGCGTCCTGCGGAGAGGTGATTATGCGTTCCTTTTTATAAAGACCCTGGTCTTTTATGTCTTGTAGTTCTTTTTGGAGGTGTTCTTTTATTTTTCCGTACATGATAAGTCAATTTTTGAGACTTCAAATTTATACTTTATTTATCATTATTTCTTCTTCGGAAACATAAACCAGTATTTTTTCTGAAATACTAAAATTCATTTCTTCCAGTGCCCTGGCATAGCTCTCAATCTGACTATTGTGTGAGGGTCTTGGGGCTCCGGTTTTGTAATCTACAATACTTACCCGGTCATTTGTGTGAAAATTTAACCGGTCCGGGCGTAATAACTGCCCTTTTCCTGTAATGATCTCACGTTCATTCTCTATAGTTTCTTTATCGGCTTTAAACAAATGTTGTAATTCGGGGTGTCTTACAATCGCGTCTACAGTTTTTCGCAATAAATCCAGTTCCTCGCCAGAAATAGCTTCATGGCCCTCCATCTCGTCAAAAACAGCATCTACATCGCCTATATTTTTAATAAGTGCCATTGTATCGTGTAATAGATTACCGATGGCAATGGCTTCCTGAGCTTCGGTACCCCACAAAATGGCATCTGCAGATACAATCTTTAAATGATGCTCTTTAGGAGGGCTTGTTATATAGCTTGGGGCTATTTGAGTTATGGTTTCAGTATTTTCATTTTTTAAAAGCCTTTTGGGAGTGCCAAATTCGGCGATCAATGTTGCATCATTCCATTTTCCGATATTCTTCAGGAATGCCCCAAACAATTGATTAAAGTTGTTGGGTGCACTATTCGTGATTTCTTTTGGGGTGCAGGCAAAAACATATAATTGTTCAACAGCACGTGTAAGCGTTACATATAGCAGGTTGATGGCATCCAGCTCCAGGGTATCTCTACGTTCCCGGTATATTGCAGCTCCCGTTTCTCCGTACTCCGCTACTTTATTGTTGTAATTGATGAGAACCTCATCAAAACCACTTGTTTCATTTTCTAATGGAAACCAGGCTTTAGCATTTCTTTCGCCATAAATTTCTACATCGGCATAAGGGAAGAGTACCACGGGAAACTCTAGCCCTTTGGATTTGTGTATGGTCATTAATTGTACAGCATTTGTGTTTTCACTGGCGAGAATCGCAGCGTTTTCTCTTTTTGTTTCCCAATAGTCCAGGAAGGACAGTTTTCCGGCTTGAGGCTGTTGCTGAAATTCAAACACCAGGTCCATGAACCCAAACAAATATCCATCCGGGGTTCGGTTTAACTGAAATTGTTTAACGATATACTCACAGCTTTCATACAACGAAACAGATTGCAGGGTATTGAAACTAAAATCGATATGGTAGTCCTTCAGTTTTTTTTCAAATGCTTCGGAAGAGCTATTTAAAAAATGACTAAAAAATGAATGCTTAGTCTCTTTAACCTGAAAATGATCATATAAATAATCTAAAAGGTTAATTTTTACGGCTTCATTTTCAGGGAATAATTGAAAAGTGATCGTATCAATAATACACTGTACGGTCTGCGAGGATTGAAGTAGTAATGTTTCAGAAGAGATGATTGGAATGCCTTGCTCCATAAGATATGCTCCTAATGAAACTCCTTCTTTCTTTGTTCGCGTTAAAATACAAATGTCTTTTTCATTAAAACCGGATTGCAAGGCATGTAAAATAGTTTCGTGCACACGGGCTGCATAGACCTTATGAGCTTCAGCTTTATTATTGGGAGTTATAAATTCAAATTTAATGTAACCGCCCTCTTTTTTGGTGCTATATTGCCGGTTCCCTATTTCATATAGGTTTTTGTGTGCCAAATTGCCAAAATGTGTTGCCACAAAACTGAAAAAGGTGTTGTTAAATTCGATTATATTTTTACAACTGCGGTAATTGGTTTCTAAGTTCAACACTTTTTTTTCTGTGATTGAAAAAGGGTTTTTTGCCCCGTATAAGCTCATGAACTGTTCCGGAAAACCACCCCGCCAGCGATATATAGATTGTTTGGCATCACCTACCAACAGGAGGCTGCCCTGTTCACCATCTAATGTTTGTTGAGCTAATGCATTATCGATCAATGGAATTAAATTTTGCCATTGCAGCAACGAAGTGTCTTGAAATTCATCAATAAAGAAATGACGATATTTCTCCCCTAAACGTTCATAGATAAATGGGGCGGGTTGATTTTTAATTTCATTATTGATTAGTGCGTTAAATTCTGAAATAGGTAACAATTTCCGTTCTTCTTTGATTATTTCCAATTCTTGATTTACCAGGTTTATTACAGAAAGGGGTGTGATGTTTTTAAGGATGGAGTTTATAAATAATACCTGATGCACCTTCTGTTTTGTAGTTTCAAAACTTGTAATGAATACAGGGGTTAGCTCATCAATAACCGAAGCGATTCCAGTATCTACCCGTTGAGGGTATAACGGCTTCTCACCCATGGTTTCTTGCCACTTCGCTTTAAAATTTATGTTGAAATTCTCAAAGGCCAGGTTTTGAAAATGCTTAGGCAAATACGAGCCGCTAAAATCATCAAATTGCAGACCGCTTTCATCGATTAATTGTAATGTTTCCGAAGCGGTTTTTTTAATTACGGCTACATGGCTTTTTTTTGTGGCAATAAGCGTTGCTTTAAAATCTGAAAAATCTTTTAATGCTTTTTCTTTGAGTTTAGCAACATGGGGAGCATCATTTTCATTTAACAGTATTTGGGCTGCTTGTGTAATGTCTTTGGCAATATCCCAGGATTTGTCATCGTCTGTTTTCTCTATGGCAAACTCCAGCAACAGTTTTGTAATTTCTGAATCTTCACCTGCTTTATTGATGAGTTGGTCTACGGCTTCTGCTATTAATTGAGGAACATCCAGGCTTACTTCAAAGTTCTGCGGTAATTTCAGGTCTCTGGCAAAAGTGCGAATAAGTTGATGGTTAAACCGGTCGATGGTCTCTACATTGAAACCGGCATAATGATGCAATAAGTGCTTTAGTATTTTTCGAGATTGAAGATGAAGGTCTTCAATTGTAAGGTTGGTTTCTTCGGCAATTTGAGAAAGCATTTCACCGGGAGTCAAAATAGTTTCGGGAGAAGAAAATAAAACCAGATTATCTATAATGCGTTGTTTCATTTCGGCAACTGCCTTATTGGTAAAAGTAATGGCCAGCAAATATTTATAATATCCTTCTTTTTTAGTTTGTAGGATTAGTTTAAGATATTCTTTTACAAGCGTAAATGTTTTTCCGCTTCCGGCAGATGCATTATAAATGGTAAACAGGGTTGTTTTTTGCAAAAGACTTTTTTACTAAGATATTAAAAGCGCAACTATTAAAAACAGTTTATAAAGATAATCTATTGTCGTATAGAAATCTTATAAAACTTATAACAGTTTTTGATCGTATTAATACGTACTTTTGAAGTAATTATAATAAAGCAATAACCAGAAAATTTTAAAAATTATGTCTTTTGAATTACCACAATTACCATACGCACATGATGCATTGGAGCCACATATTGATACAAGAACAATGGAAATACATCATGGGAAACATCATCAAGGCTATACTAATAATTTAAATGCTGCCGTATCGGGGACCGATATGGAAGGAAAATCTATAGAAGATATTCTAACCAACCTGGATATGAATAATAAAGCTGTTAGAAATAATGGAGGAGGTTATTATAATCACAGTTTGTTTTGGAAAGTTATGTCACCCAATGGAGGGGGAGAACCTTCTGGAGAACTGGCTGAAGCCATTAATAGCGCTTTTGGGAATTTTAATGCATTTAAAGAAGAATTTTCTACTGCTGCAAAAACACAATTTGGCTCCGGATGGGCTTGGCTTTGTGTTCATAAAGGCGGGAAAGTTGAGGTTTGCTCTACGCCAAACCAGGATAACCCTTTAATGCCGGGTGTTACTTGTGAAGGGACGCCAATATTAGGATTGGATGTTTGGGAACATGCGTATTATTTAAATTACCAAAATCGCAGGCCGGATTATGTAAATGCATTCTTTAATGTTATAAATTGGAACGAAGTATCGGCGCGATACCAGGAGAACAAATAAAGTTAAATGATATAAAAACAGAAGAACCCTACACCTGTCAGGTGTAGGGTTCTTCTGTTTTTAAAAAAGTGTTACTTTCACAATAACGCATAAAAAAAGGTAAACAAGTGTTTACCTTTTTTTGCCCCAAATCTACCATGAACTTAACCTACTTATGCTATGGTATAGATCAAATATATGTTATAAATTATAGGATAAAATAAACTTTTAGACCAATAACTGTTTTTTTCGTTAAAAAGCAAGTATTTTATTAGAAATGCCTATTAAATTGATAGGATAGTAAATAATTACTAAAATTCTTTTACGTTTTATAGCGCAATTTTATACTACTGTAAAATAAAAAAAAGGTAAACAAGTGTTTACCTTTTTTGCCCCAAATCTTACCATGAACTTAACCTACTTATGCTATGGTATGGATCAAATATAAGTCAAATTTATAGACCGACTACAGACTTTTCCTACTTTTGGATAAAGTGATTTTTTATACCGATTAAATGCACCTTTTGGGTGCTTTATGACTACAATTTAACTATTTAATAAGCTCTTTCCGGATTGCCTTCGTAAAAATTTATATACGCTTTGTTCACTACGCGGTTCCCTCCCGGAGTTGGATATTCACCGGTGAAGTACCAATCACCCAGATTTTTAGGGCATGCCTTGTGAAGATCTGCAACCGATTGAAAAATTAATTTGACCTTAGCCTTAATAGTAGTATCACTGATGATCTCGGCAATTTTATCTGAGATCTCTTCATCTGTAAACGATGCATACAATTCCTTTACATGATTGACCACTTCATTATCTTTTAGTTTTTGCTGCTCTTTACACTTGTGATATATTTCTTCGACGATGTCATAAGTTCCGCGGTCCTTATGCAATTCTAAAGCAGCATTAAAAGCTACCAAGTGCTCCAAACGAGCCATATCAATACCATAACAATCGGGGTATCTTATTTGTGGGGCGGAAGAAACCACAACTATTTGTTTAGGGTTCAGGCGGTCAAGCATTTTTAATATACTCTTTTTCAAAGTAGTTCCGCGAACAATACTATCGTCAATAATAACCAGATTATCGCTGGGCTTTACAACTCCGTAGGTTACATCATAAACGTGTGCAACCAGGTCGTCGCGACTACTGTCGTCTGTAATAAATGTACGAAGCTTCACATCTTTGATCGCAATTTTTTCGGTACGTATCTTAAGAGCCTGAATTTCTTCTAACTTGGCTGTGGTTAAATTTCCTTCCTCTTTTAGGATGGCCTCATTCTTTTGCTTATTGAGTTCGTTTTGAGCAGCATCCAACATTCCGTAAAAAGAAGTTTCTGCGGTATTCGGAATGAATGAAAATACGGTATTCTCAGTATCATACTCAATTTCCTTCAAAACTTTTGGCATCACCAGGCGTCCCAATTCTTTACGTTCCTGGTAAATTTTAGCATCACTTCCGCGGGAGAAATAAATACGTTCAAAAGAACAAGATTTGCGTTCCAGAGGCTCTAATATTTGTGAAGCTGAAAAATTTCCGTCTTTTTTTATAATTATTGCCTGACCGGGCTCTATTTCATTTACCTTTTCAAAAGGAACGTTGAATACAGTTTGTATGGCGGGTCTTTCTGAAGCGATAACAACCACCTCGTCATCTTTATAATAGTAGGCTGGTCTTATTCCTGCAGGGTCACGCAATACAAAAGAGTCACCATGTCCCAGCAAGCCAGCCATTACATAACCTCCGTCCCATAGTTTGGCCGATTTACGTAAAATTTTAGCAACATTTAAATTTTGGGCAATATAAGGAGACGCTTCAATTTTGGTCATTCCTTTAGATTTGGCCTTTTTGTATAATTTGCGAACAGCATCATCCAAAAAGTGACCAATTTTTTCCATCACAGTAACAGTGTCCGCCTTTTCTTTTGGATGCATTCCCAATTTAATGAGGTTGTCAAACAGCTCTGTTGTATTGGTCATATTGAAGTTCCCCGCAATAATTAGATTACGGTGCATCCAATTGTTTTGCCTTAAAAAAGGATGAACGTTTTCTACACTATTGATCCCAAAAGTACCATAACGTACATGTCCCAGAAGTAATTCTCCAATATAAGGAATGTTCTTTTTTTGAGCGGTAACATCGTTTTTATATTCGGGGTGTGTTTCAAATTCGAGATTAATTCTTTCGTTGATCTGTGCGAAAATATCCTGTATAGGTTGAGCCGCATTTGAACGTACCCTGCTAATATAACGCTCTCCGGGGTTTACATCTAATTTAATACTTGCAAAACCTGCACCATCCTGACCGCGATTGTGCTGCTTTTCCATCATTAGATACATTTTGTTGACACCATAGAAAGCCGTTCCGTATTTTTCTTTGTAATACTCCAGGGGTTTCAGTAATCGTACTACTGCAATTCCACATTCGTGTTTTAAAGCGTCGCTCATTTTTTATAAAAAATTATTATTTAAAGCTACAAAAAAAGCCCTGAATTTTCAGGGCGTGTCTTTATGTTAGCTCAATATCAAATTGCGTTAAATTCTTAAATTGCTGCAAACGTCGATGCATCTCTTTTTTTGAAAGCTCAAGCAATCGCTCCGTTCCAAACTTTTCAACTGTAAACGATGCTAATGCCGCACCATATATAATTGCGTTTTTCATATTTTCATAACTGTAATCTCGGGTCTTTGCCAGATAACCACAAAATCCTCCGGCAAATGTATCTCCTGCTCCTGTTGGGTCAAATACTTCTTCCAGGGGAAGGGCGGGAGCATAAAAAATATCATCATCGTGAAACAACAACGCACCGTGTTCTCCCTTTTTAATAACTACATATTTAGGGCCCATTGCCATGATTTTTTGAGCGGCAACAACTAAAGAATATTCGCCGGTTAATTGACGGGCTTCTTCATCGTTGATCGTAATTACATCTACTTTGGCAATAACCTGCATTAATTCATCTAAAGTATTGTCCATCCAAAAGTTCATGGTATCCAATACTATTAATTTGCTATCGCTCATTTGTTCGATAACACTTAATTGAACCAAGGGGTGTAAATTCCCTAACATTACAACTTCGGAATCTTGATATGCAGCAGGTACTTTTGGGTTAAAATCTGCCAACACATTTAATTCGGTTGCAAGCGTGTCACGCGAATTCATATCGTTATGGTATTTTCCACTCCAGAAAAATGTCTTTCCATCCTCCACAATTTCCAGCCCATCGATATTCATTCCCTTATCGGTTAGCATATGGATATATTCTTTTGGAAAATCACCTCCCACAACAGAAACTATGACTCCATCTACGTTAAATTTAGCAGCTGCCAAGCCAATATATGTAGCGGCACCACCTAGAATTTTTTCTGTCTTTCCGAAAGGTGTTTCGATAGCATCGAAAGCAACGGTACCAACAATAACAAGCTTGCTCATAAGAGGGTTTTAAATGAAGGTGCAAAGATACGTTTTTGTACAGATAAATACTAACCCCTGCATTTTGATTATTTTCTTCCGAGATGTTTTGAAGTTTCCTGTCTGTCTTTAATATCCGGTTCGTTTTTTTTCTGTTTCAAAAAAAGTTAAATTGCATACCATAACCGTGAACCCTTCTACAGCATTAGAGGTCTTTTTTAACGGGGCCATGTGAAAAGGTTATTTTGAAAGATATTTTTCCAAAAAAGAACAGATGAGTTCAAATAAAATATAGTAAATTCAAGCATTCTTTAAAGGCTTATTATGAGAAATTTATGTCTTACAATTGTTGCGTTTTTAATAATTCAGATAGGATATTCCCAGGAAGGAATGTCATTCCGGGAAAACAATAAGCTTTATCTCCGGGGAAATTCTATTCTTATAGGTAATAATATTCTAAGCGACCATGCATCAAAACCTCTAAATGATGTAAGTGTTCCTAATGATATTACTAAAATGAAATATATAGATGTTGATAATGACAAAAGGACCTTTAGTTCAAGTCAGGCAACAATAAATGTTCCTAATGATAATTCTAAAATTGCTTATGCGGCTTTATACTGGAGCGCTCTTTATCCGTATGAGTCCGGAGTATTGAGAAAATCCGGAGACAAAATGGTACACAGGGGACAAGGGAGCAGGGATCCGCATGTAGATCTGGTTTTATTCAAGATGCCTAATGATGAGTATAAGATGATAAAGGGAGACATAGTATTTGATAGTTTTGAAAAAGGGATCTTTCCAGGGAGTTCTCCTTATGTGTGTTATGCAGATGTGACCGAACATTTACAAAAAAAGCCAGGTTTTAACGGCACCTATACGGTAGCAGATATTAGGGCAACCGAAGGAAATATTTCCGGAGGCAGTTCTGCCGGATGGCTTTTGTACATTGTTTATGAGAACCCGTTAGAGAGCCCAAAATACTTTACAACATATAATGGACTTGTTGAGGTAAACAAAAAACCAGTAGAGATAACGTTCAAAGATTTTAAAACGAAAAAAGCCGGTGATATAAATACAACAATAGCCATAGGATCCCTTGAAGGAGACAGAAAGCTAAAAACAGATCAATGTGCTATTTATAATTCCAAAACCAACACCTATGAAAATATTAGTAATTCTTTAAGGGACCCGAAAAATTTCTTTAATAGTTCGATCACTACATATTCTGAAATATTCAACGATAGAAACCCGAATAATATCAATACACTTGGATTTGACCTGTTAAAAATTGAAGTTCCAAATTCTGGGAACCAAATAATAGATAGTAATACTACTAAAGCTACGTTGAAGTTCCAAACAAAAGCAGACCGCTTCTATTTGTTCTTTGCTGCTTTTGAAACCGAAATAAACAATGCTTTTTACCGGGAGAAAAGAGGTTTAGAACCTTTAGATGATATAGTGGAAAGTACACCCGTAATTACAGAAGTAATAAACACAGATACTGTGGAAGCTCCGGTAATAGACACTGCAGTTTCAACTATTAATGAAACTCCTAAAACAAAAGAAGAAGTCACAGTAGAGGAGAAACCTAAACCTATTGCAAAAGAAGAAACTAAAGTAGTAAAGGAAATAAAAGTAGAAGAGAAACCTATAGTGATTGAAGAAGAACCTAAAGTAATCATAGAAGAGAAACCTATAGTGATTGAAGAAGAAAAGCCTGTAGCAATTAAAGAAGAACCTAAAGCAAAAGAAAAACCTAAAGTAATTATCCCAAAGCCCATTCAGGATGATTTAGTGGTTAAAGAAGAAAAAACTGTTACCCTGGACGAAACAGATATGTCCTTTGACAGTATTAAGATAGAAGAAGTTGAGAGCAAAGAGTCTGTCTCGATCCCTTCCTTAACAAGAGGGTATTACCTGATCACCAATGTGTTTTCAATAGAGGGCAATGCAAAAAAATGGACTCGGTTTTTAAAAGAAAAAGGATATACGCCTCTAACGTATATAAACCCGGAAAATAACTGGCACTATGTTTATATATTCCACAGTGCGGACCCTTCTTTTGTCTATCTGAAAAAGAAAAAATTAAGAGAAATGGAATACTTTAAAAAGGTCTGGATCGCTAAAATAAATATTTAGAGAAAATCCGGATGCTACGTTTAAATTAAGCTACTTTCTTCCAAAGTCTGCAGGAATCTCACCCCAAGCTTTAGTCTCCCATTTAACTATTTTAGTTGTATAACTATTATTTTTTAGCCATGTTTCGGCACGTGCAATTAGCTCAAAGAGCTTTTTGTTTTTAGAAGTTTGCTTTAACTTGGTATTGCATTTCTTCTTTTTAACCCAACCCATTGCAATACGGGAGTCCGTGTAAATAAGCCTATCACTACCTTGTTGCTGTAAAAATGCCAAACCGTGAACAATTGCTAAAAATTCACCAACATTATTTGTACCCTGCAGAAAAGGACCTTGATGAAATAGCTGTTTGTGTGTTTGTGTATCTACACCCCTGTATTCCATTTTCCCGGGATTACCGCTGGAAGCGGCATCTACAGAGATAGAGTATAAATCAGGATCACCGATCTTAGCAAGCTCTTCTTTGGTGAGTACTTTGTTTTTAGTGTTTTTGCCTTTATAATCTATATACTCTTTGTTGTAAGCAAGTTTTGCTTCTGCAAAAGAAGGGAAAGACATATATTGAGCTCCTTTTACACCGGCAATGGACCGTTTGCATTCTTCCCAGGAGCTAAAGATACCGGCAGGATTTCCATACCAAACTACGTAAAACTTTTCTTTTTTAGTCATTCTTATCGTCTGTGGGGATGGATGGTTTTTTTTCTGAAAGCAAAAGATCTTCTACTACTTTAGGAAAATATTTATATTCCAGTTTATGTATTCTTTCGGCAACAGTTTCCGAAGTATCTTTTTCCGAAACCCTCATACTTTTCTGAAAAATAATGGCTCCTTCGTCGTAATTTTCGTTCACATAGTGTATAGTTATACCGGTTTCAGGTTCTTTATTCGCAATTACCGCTTCGTGTACATGGTGACCATACATTCCTTTTCCACCATATTTTGGAAGAAGTGCAGGGTGCAAGTTGACAACCTTATTTGGGAACTCTTTTAAAATAATTTCAGGAAATTTTAAAAGAAACCCTGCGAGTACTATGAGGTCGGGCTTTACCTTCTTTAAAATTCTTAAGACGCCGTTTTCAACATCCAGTTCTTTTTTTTCAAAATGCAATGACTTGATTTTTAGGTTTTTAGATCGTTTCAAGACTTTGGCATCCTTCTTGTTCGTGAGCACAAGGACAACCTCAGCAAAGTCTACTTGCTGAAAGTATTGAATTAAGTTTTGAGTATTGGTACCGCTACCCGAAGCAAAAATAACAATGCGCTTCTTCATTAGAGTTTCTTTGGGAGTTTAGAAGTTATCATATAAATAAATAACAAAAGTACGGCAATAGAGTTTTACTTCGCTCAAAATTGTTTAATTTGCTATCACATTTTACAGTTAAAATGGTGTTTTAAATTAAAATATTTTATTTTTGCCAATTATAATTAAATTTAAAAAACTAAAATTATGTCAGACATTGCATCAAGAGTTAAAGCGATTATCGTAGACAAATTAGGAGTTGACGAAAACGAAGTTGTTAACGAAGCCAGTTTCACAAATGACTTGGGCGCCGACTCTCTGGACACGGTAGAGCTTATTATGGAATTTGAAAAAGAATTTGATATTCAAATTCCGGACGATCAAGCTGAGAACATTGCTACAGTAGGTCAAGCAATTTCCTATATAGAAGAAGCTAAATAAACTACTTCTTTATGGAATTAAAGCGAGTTGTAGTTACAGGCCTTGGAGCACTTACCCCAATTGGTAACAATATTGAGGAATATTGGAACGGATTAAAAAATGGGAGAAGCGGCTGTGCACCTATAACTTATTTTGATACTGAAAAGTTCAAAACTAAATTCGCTTGCGAAGTTAAAAATTACAATCCAGAGGATCATTTTGACAGGAAAGAAGCCCGAAAGCTAGATCGTTTTGCTCAATATGCATTGGTTTCAAGTGATGAAGCAATAAAAGACGCAGGTATTGACCTTGATGAGGTAGATAAGTTTCGCGTTGGCGTTATTTGGGGAGCCGGTATAGGTGGCTTAAAGACTTTTCAGGATGAAGTAATAAATTTTGCAGAAGGGGATGGAACGCCTCGTTTCAACCCCTTCTTCATTCCCAAAATGATTGCGGATATCGCCCCCGGGAATATCTCGATCAAACACGGGTTTATGGGACCTAACTATACTACAGTTTCCGCATGTGCTTCTTCAGCGAATGCAATGATCGACGCATTAAACTATATACGTTTGGGGCATTGTGATATTATTGTGACCGGAGGAAGCGAAGCTGCAGTAACTCCCGCCGGAATGGGAGGTTTTAATGCCATGCATGCCCTTTCTACCAGAAATGAAAGCCCGGAAACGGCATCAAGGCCTTTTGATGCTACTCGTGACGGGTTTGTTTTAGGAGAAGGAGCCGGGGCATTGATATTAGAAGAATATGAACATGCAAAAAAACGTGGCGCAAAGATCTATGCAGAAGTAATAGGAGGCGGAATGTCCAGTGATGCTTATCATATGACAGCCCCACATCCCGATGGGATTGGCGTAGAGCGGGTAATGCTTAACTGTTTAAACGATGCAGGAATGAAGCCCGAAGAGGTAGATGCTATAAATACCCATGGAACTTCAACACCATTAGGAGATGTAGCAGAACTTATCGCCATATCTAAAGTATTTGGAGAACATACCAAAAGCATTAATATCAATTCTACCAAGTCTATGACAGGACACCTGTTAGGAGCTGCAGGAGCCATTGAAGCCATAGCTTCAATTTTGGCAATGAAAAACAGCCTGGTGCCTCCAACAATTAATCATACAACTGTTGATGAAGAAATAGACCCTTCATTAAATCTTACTTTAAATAAGGCACAACAGAGAGATATTAAAGTGGTAATGAGTAATACCTTTGGGTTTGGTGGCCACAACGCTTGTGTACTCTTTAAAAGAATTGATGCCTAAAAATGTAAATGACTTCAATTAAGAACATATTTAATTCTCGTGCTGAAAAGCACGGGGATTTTTTTTATGCAATTAAAAGGATATTAGGGTTTAAACCTAAAGATATTTCCATATATGAAGAAGCATTTACGCACCGTTCCACCAATGAAAAAAATAGCGAAGGCCATTCACAGAATTACGAACGGATGGAATTTTTGGGAGATGCAATGCTTAGTGCAGTTATTGCATCTCATTTGTTTAAGAAAGTTCCGGGAGGCAATGAAGGATACCTAACAAAAATGCGCTCTAAGGTGGTAAGTAGAGAGCATCTTAACGAGTTGGGAAGAGATTTAAACCTTATTAAATTTGTAAAAACGACCATCCCAACACAACAGTTTGGAGGAAACATTCACGGAAATGTCTTTGAAGCTTTAATAGGTGCCATATATTTAGACAGAGGGTATAGATATTGTGAAAAATTTATCTATAAAAGGGTAATTAGGCCGTATGTAGATATACAGAAACTGGAAGGAAAAGTTATAAGCTATAAGAGTCTTTTTATTGAATGGTGCCAAAAAAACAAAAAGCAATTTAAATTTGCAGTCTATGAAGATACAGGGCAAGACACATTAAAACATTTTGCCATAAAGCTTCAATTAGAAAATATCACTGTTGCCAAAGCGAGAGCCACTTCAAAAAAGAAAGCTGAAGAACGAGCTGCAAAAAGAGCCTATTTTAAACTTCAAAAGAAAATAGACGGTAAAAGAGAGTAATCTTTTTTAAATTACGGAAAGGAAAACCTACATTTATGGTTAAAATCCGCTATGGCACATCACAAATTAATACTGGATGATGATATTAAGGAAACATATTCCTTAGTTGCCATACATTGTAGTGAAGAAGCTTATAAAATGGCTTTTTTGCTTAATAAACAGCTTGGACTACATTTGCAGAGAAAAGAAGTAGATTTAGAATATTCCAATGATGGATTAGAGATCACGTTTTCTTTATTTGAATATGAAAATGCAATGCAATACACTACCTATAATTTGGTAGCAAACAAATGCAGGTCGTTAATTGCAAATATGCAGAGTTCCAGCGGACTTTTTAGTAATGATATATCAGAAACAGTAATAACCTATTTACTTCCGGAATTTAAAAAGGCAGACTTTTTTCTGAAAATATTTTCAGATTTCGAATTAATCCCGCTTCGCAAACTTGTTTCAGATATAAATGAAATAAAGCAGGTTATTTCAGCATATAGCGTAGATCCTGAAGCGATAAAATCTAAAAGCAATCTAATTTTCGACTAATGCCAAAAGAGAAAAAAACCAAAATTGTAGCTACATTAGGCCCTTCTTCATCTACAAGGGATGTAATTAAGGAAATGATCTTAGAAGGAGTTAATGTTTTCCGGATCAACTTCTCACATGCAGACTATGACAAAGTAAAAAAGACCATTGTTACCATAAGAGAACTTGGAACAGAATTAGGGACCTCAACAGCAATACTGGCAGACCTGCAAGGGCCAAAATTGCGTGTGGGAATAATGAGAGAAGAGGTAATAGTAGAACCCGGAGACGAAATATTTTTTTGTACCGGAGATGAGTTTGAAGGTACTCGGGAGAAAGTTTATATGAACTATGATAATTTTCCTAAAGATGTAAATCCGGGAGAACAGGTTTTATTGGACGATGGAAAACTCATTTTTGAAATACTGGAAACAAATAATACCAATAAAGTAAGGGCAAAAGTACTACAGGGAGGCCCATTGCAATCCAAAAAAGGAGTAAACCTTCCAAATACAAAGTTGTCTTTGCCGGCTTTAACGGCAAAGGATAAACAAGATGCCATATTTGCCGTAGGGCAAGAAGTGGATTGGATCGCGCTGTCGTTTGTTAAAAACGCAGAAGACCTTAAAGAGCTACAGGCGCTTATTGAGGCACATAGCGAATATAAAATACCTATTATAGCAAAAATCGAAAAGCCGGAAGCCGTTGCAAATATTGATAAAATCATTGCATACTGTGATGGCTTGATGGTTGCTCGTGGTGACCTGGGAGTTGAAGTTCCCGCAGAAGAGGTCCCGCTCATCCAAAAGGAACTGGTCCTTACGGCAAAACGAGCTAGAATACCGGTAATTATTGCCACGCAAATGATGGAAACAATGATCACTTCCTTAACCCCTACCCGCGCAGAGGTAAATGATGTGGCAAATTCTGTGATGGATGGAGCGGATGCTGTTATGCTTAGTGGCGAAACATCTATCGGGAAATTTCCAATAGATGTAATTAAAACCATGTCGAAAATAGTGCAGAGCGTTGAAAACTCTTCTTTGATTACCGTACCACAAGAGCCTCCACATGTTCGTACCAATCGTTACATTACAAAATCGATCTGCTATCATGCAGCTATTATGGCCAATGAGATTGAAGCACAGGCGATTTGCACCTTAACCAATAGTGGTTATACCGCTTTTCAAATCTCTGCCTGGCGCCCTTCGGCACATATCTTAGTGTATACCTCCAATCAAAGGATACTTTCACGACTAAATTTATTGTGGGGAGTTAAAGCTTTTTTCTATGATAAATTTGTAAGTACGGACGAAACGGTGGAAGACATAAATAAGATCGCCTTTGAACGTGGATTCGTATCCAAAGGCGACTATTTAATCAATTTGGCAGCAATGCCTATTGCAGACAAAGGAATGGTAAATACCTTACGTGTTTCGCAAGTGAAATAAATTATTCCACGACCTCGGTCTTTTCTATTTTCATAAGGTCACCCTCTTGAGTGATGCTTACTGTGCTGCTAATTCTTTTAGCTTTATATGTATACTCAATTTTTTGTAATCCATCATTTGTACGGTCTATTTGTAGCTCGCTTACCCATACATTCTTTTTAGGCATTTTGTCCTTAATGACTTGTTTGTCCTTTCCTTTTGGGTTTGGAAAGGAAAACTCTTTAGGGAAATCAAACAATCGCTGTGCTATAAAAAACCCTTCATGCCATTGAGTAGTGGGAATCATAATGGTCTCTTTATTTGAAGGCCTGCTTGCGGTGCCCCCGGTAGCTTCAGAGTAGCTCACTTTTGGAAATAGTTTTTGAAGCTCTTCGGCATAGGCTTTTGCAGAAATATCCTGCTCCGGCGGGAAAAACTTAGAGAGATAACCGTTAAAAGCAAAGCCCTTTTTATGGTTGAACTCTACTTCATCCATTCCCCCCTTAATACCTCCAACGGTCATTGTGGACTTATCTTCAGCAGAGATCACTTTTAATTTTGTTCCGTAAGGCATTACTGCCAGTTTTTCACTATTCAAATTATCGAATTCCCGAAGGCTTAAACCACTATGTGCAATAACATACAAGAACTCTTTTGAAGGTTCTTCGGAAGAAGTATCGGCAATGGCAAGGTCGTTAACCGTTGTATCGGTTTGAAGGTCTTTGGTTTCGTTTTTGCACGAAACAAATAAAGTTACCAAAGCAACTGTAAGGATGGAAAAAACTACTTTTTTCATAACGTAAAGGTTTTGTTAATAATCAATTCAAGTAGTTTTTACAGCATTAGAAATCGAATTTAAGTTGTACGTCTATTGTTTTTTCAGGAGGTGGTTTCACCTTTTTTTTATCTTCATTGTTAAGGTTAGACAAAGAGATTCCCAACAAACGTACCGAATCCTTCATTTTTTCCTGAAATAACAAATCTTTAACAGTTTCCATGATAAGTGCCTTACTGGCAACATATAAGGGCAATGTCTTGCTTCTTGTTTGTAACGTAAAATCACTGTATTTAATTTTTAAAGTAATGGTTTTTCCTGCTACTTTACTTTTAGAAAGCCGGCGTTCCACTTCATCAGCAATGTCTTCGAGGCGTTCTAACATATATAGTTCTGAAGAAATATTTTCACTAAAAGTACGCTCTGCAGCTAGTGATTTTCGGGTGTGTTGAGGCTTTACTTTACTTTGGTGTATCCCTCGGGAAACATTATAATAATAACTTCCGCTTTTGCCAAAATGGGTTTGCAAAAATTCCAGCGACCGGGCCTTAAGGTCTTTTCCGGTAAAAATTCCTAAGTGATATAGTTTCTCTTTTGTTACTTTTCCAACACCATAGAATTTTTTTACATCCAATTCTTCTAAAAACTGTTGCACTTCTTCCGGAGGAATCGTTTTTTGCCCGTTGGGCTTATTGATATCACTTGCTACTTTTGCGATAAATTTATTAATGGAGATACCGGCTGAAGCATTCAACCCTGTTTTTTCTTTTATTTTGCGCCGTATTTCCTTTGCTATAAGAGTAGCACTTGGATTCCCTTTTTTATTTTGAGTGACGTCCAGATATGCTTCATCAAGTGATAATGGTTCCACCAGATCTGTATATTCAAAAAAGATCTCACGTATTTTTTTTGAAACTTCATGATAGCGATCAAAATGAGATCTTACAAAAATAAGGTCCGGGCAAAGCTTTTTTGCCAAGACACTGCTCATAGCACTTCTAACACCAAATTTTCGTGCTTCATAGCTTGCTGCACTTACCACACCTCTTTTGGAACTTCCCCCTACGGCAATTGGCTTTCCGCGCAGATCCGGATTGTCCAGCTGTTCTACACTGGCATAAAAAGCATCCATATCTACGTGAATTATTTTTCGAATAGGCAATTGGGCCTCCATCCCATAAAATTATAATATCTTAGTTACAATTCTAACAGATATGAATTTAAATCAGGTTACGGTACCGTCTACAGATGTCGAAAGAGCAGTACAATTCTATAAAAAGTTAGGGTTAAAACTAATTGTAATGACACATCCCGGATATGCAAGGTTTGAATGTCCTGTGGGGGACGCTACTTTTTCGATCCATCAAGTAGAAGCTTTACCGAAAGGAGACGGGGCATATGTATATTTTGAAGTGAAAAATGTTTCTGAAAAAGTAAAAGAACTCCTGGAGAAAGGGGTTCATTTTGAAGAAATGCCTTCGGTAAAATCCTGGCTTTGGGAAGAGGCCAGATTGAGAGATCCTGACGGAAATCAAATCATCATTTTTCATGCAGGAAACAACAGAAAGAATCCTCCGTGGAGAATTAAAGATTAATGTAAGTGCTTGAAATAGAAAGAAAATTTTTAGTTACTTCCAAAGAGTACAGGTCTGAGGCTTTTACAGTAACACGAATCGTTCAGGGATTTCTAAATACACATCCTGAGCGAACTGTTCGCGTACGAATAAAAGGAGAGCAGGCTTTCTTGACTATAAAAGGAAAATCCAATAAGGCCGGAACCATCCGTACCGAATGGGAAAAGGAAATTTCGGTTACCGATGCCGAAACTCTTCTAAAATTGTGTGAAAGAACCGTGATCGAAAAGAACAGATATGAAATAAATGTAGAAATGCATACTTTTGAAGTAGACGAATTTTTAGGGGATAATGCAGGTTTGACCATTGCAGAAGTAGAACTCTCATCAGAAAATGAAACTTATAAAAGACCAACCTGGCTTGGCAAAGAAGTTACGGGCCAGATCAAATATTACAATTCGCAATTGAGCAAAAAACCTTATAAAACCTGGAAGTAATGAAAATTAAACGATTATTCTTTCTACTCTTTTTAGTAATAGCGTTTATAAGCTGCAAAAATGAGCAAGAATCCCACGATGCACACAGCCATGACCAAATGAAAGTAGAAAGTAATTCAGATACAGAAAAAAAGGACGTTACCCAGCTTAAGAATAAGCTAACCGGACAAGGGTATAAGATATTTGATTATATAGACGAAAAGACCGGGGATACCATTTTGATGCAGCAGTATTTCATTGCTTTTTTAAAACGAGGCGCTAACAGTTCGCAGTCTAAAACAGAAACCGATAGCCTTCAGGCATTGCATATGGCTCATCTTGGCAGAATGTACGAAGAAGGATATGCAGATATTTCTGGACCTTTTGGAGATGACGGCGATATCCGCGGGATAACAATTTATAATGTCCCTACATTGCAAATAGCAGATAGCCTTGCAAATATGGACCCTATGGTGCAGGCAGGCCGTTTAGAGATTGAAATCCACCCCTGGTGGGCGGCTAAAGGTTTCCCGTTACGATAAAAGAGTTATTATTTTCCGGATAGTTTCCTTATCTGAAGCAGCTACAACTCCTTCTTCAAAAAAAGAAGGGCTGTGCATAGAAATAGCCGGTTTTTGAAGTAACATTTGTCTTTTCTTTGTTGCAGAAAGATGCACACTGGTAAAACCTGCTTCTTTAAAACGTAATACATTTTCTTCGTTAATACCGCTTCCCGGCATGATTTCAAGTTGTCCCTTGGAGCGGGACTTTAATTTCTTCAATAATTCTATTCCGTCAATTGCTTTGGATCGCTGTCCGGAGCTTAATAAACGAGTTACACCTAAGTGTATAAGTGTGTCAATTCCCTGTAAGGGATCGATACACCAATCAAAAGCACGGTGAAAGGTGAATTCCATTCCTTTGGAGGCATCAATTAAATATTTTGTAGCTTCAATATCGATAGTGTTCTCCACAGTCAAAGAGCCACTTACAATTCCTGCACAGCCTATTTTTTTACAGAATGCGATATCTTTTTGCATTACATCGATCTCGGCTTCAGAATAACTAAAGTTTCCACTTCGCGGCCTTATTAAGACATGAACGGGAATGTTTTGCTCAGTCACTGTTTTTTCAATCAAACCATGGCTGGGGGTTAGCCCACCTACCGAAAGGTCGGTACATAGTTCAATTCGGTCGGCACCACCTTCCCGGGCAGCTTTAGAACTTTCAAAACTATTGGCGCATATTTCTACTATCATCCCCTTTTTTTAATCCTCTAAAATAGACATTTTAAAGAGACACTTTACTAATCTCAACTTGCTGCTTCAACTCATTTCCTTCCTGGTCCGTAGCAGTTAAAATATAGGTTCCCGGCTTTGGTGCCAATGCCAATTCATGAAAGGTCTCGGTTGTTCCAATGTATTCTGAGTCCAAATACCAATATACAGTAGTTTCGGGCGTGCGGTGTGCAAGCTTAAAAACCACCTCATTTATGTTTTCATCAAAGTCTTTTGGTAATAGAATCGTTTCATTTTTCTTCGGAAAGATAAAATCCATCTTTCGTTCACCTTCCTTAAGGCAACCATTGGCAAAATCAGGTAAGGTCCTATATTCAGGATGTAAAGGGGCATAATAATATTCCAGGACAGGGGGAAGTACAAACCAGTTTTTTTGTTTCATGTTTGGCAAAGGATAGCAGCTGGAATTTACCTGAAGAGTTTCTGCACTATTCAAAAAAACCTTTTGATGATAAGGGCAGGCATTACTTCTTACTCCCTCTTTTGGAATCCATTCTAAACTTGTCTTTTCACAAAATACACTTGCCAGGTGACCACTGTTGTGACATATTTCGGTTTCAATTAATTCGTCATAAGGAACAGCAAACCATTCGTTTTTGGGCAGTACGTCCAATACCTCAAAAAGAATAGGGGCCGCAGCCTGAACCCCGGTCAATCCGGGACGCCCTTCACCATCTGCATTCCCAACCCAAATCCCAATAGCGTATTTAGTGGTTACACCTATGGCCCATGCATCTTTAAAACCAAAACTAGTTCCGGTTTTCCAGGCAATAGGCTGTGAATCGCTAAAAAAGTTCCAGTTTACTTCTCCTTCGGGCCGATTCACTTCTTGAAGCGAATTAAGTGTGTGATAAATGGCTCCGGCATTGAATATTGGTGAGTCGGTTCGTTTTTTTCCGAAGTCTGCATACATGTTCTTTACATATACAGGGTCTATAAATTCGCGACTTTGATATTCGCTTGAAGAACGGTTAAAGTAATTTAAAGTAGAAGCCATTCCCGCATACGCATTGGTAATATCCCACAGGGAGCTTTCTGCACCTCCTAAAATAAGGGACAACCCATAATAATCTGCCGGATGGTCGATTCCTCTAAAATTCAACTCTTCCAGCTTTTTATGAAATCGCTGCAGGCCATATGTACGTAACATCCTTACAGCCGGTACATTTAAGGACCTAGACAATGCTATACCGGCAGGAATTGCTCCATTGAATTTCTTGTCAAAATTTTCCGGACTATATCCGTTAACTGTAGTAGGGACATCTGCTACCAATGTGTTGGGCAACAATTCACCACTGTCCAGTAAAGAAGTATATAAAAAGGGTTTTAAAACACTTCCCGTACTTCTGGATTTATCGATGATGTCTACATAATTATTATTCTCAGGTGTTGTAGGGGCATTCCCCACATATGCCAATACTTCACGGGTATTTACATCCAAAATAAGGACAGCAAGATTGTTTATTTGATTTTGAGCCAGGGAGTAATAATGTTCTTTGGTAATTCTATTTATTTTTTTCTGAAGGGAATAATCCACAGTTGATTGTATTCGTTTTCCCCTATGTTCTTTTCGGATCTTTTCCGTTAAATGTGGTGCAATTTCCGGAAGGGCAAATGGTTTCCCGGGAAGTTTTTCATCCAGGGCCAACTCGTAGGTAGTTTGGTCAATGATTTCTTTCTGAAATAATTTTAATAATAAACGGTCGCGTTTTTCTTTTAAAATAGCTTCATTTTTCCCCGGAAATATTAACGAAGGGGCATTAGGCAATACAGCCAAAGCAGCAGATTGCCCCCAACTTAGATCTTCTGCAGGAATTCCAAAGTATCGCCATGAGGCTGTCTCAAGGCCTACTACATTTCCACCAAAAGGTGCGTACGATGCATATAGATTTAAAATCTCCTTTTTTGAATATCCCGCTTCTAAACGTGTAGCCTGAAAAATTTCGATAAGCTTTTCCACATAACTTCGTTGTTTGTTTTTTCTGGAAAGACGAATTACCTGCTGGGTTAGTGTACTACCGCCACGTCGTTTATCTGTTGTAAGATTTTGCCAAAGAGCTTTTCCGATAGAAACCGGATTAAAGCCCGGATGTATGTAAAAATATTCGTCTTCAAACAATAGAATGGATTGCTCAAACCGCATTGGGACCGAATCCATCTTAGGGAAACGCCATTGGCCGTCATCGGCTATACGCGCACCTAACATAAATCCTTCACGGCTCTCCACTACTGTAGCTGTAGGGCTGTCAAATAGGGGCGAAGGAAGAGAAAATAGCCAAAGAACAAATACCACAGAGAGTAAAGTTAATTTAACCTTGTGCTTCCCGATCCAGTAAATGATATGTTGCCTGCTAATGTTCAAAAGGTTCTTCTTTGCTATTGCTACTGTTCCACCTCGATCCATTGTCCCTTATTACGGGCATAATAGGTATTATCGTACATTGCTTCAGCTTGAGCTCCAGGCAAATAATACTTACCCAGATAAGAAGCATTTAGTTTTACCGTAAAGGTTTTCGATTTTTTCGACCTGAGATCAAAATAGAAATTCACCCTGTCATCACGAATATCAGTATAACGGGCATTACCTTTTGCACCTCCCCCTAATTCGGTAAAGCTCGTATTTACAATTTCCCACCCGCTTGGAAAGATTTGCGATAAGGCTATGTTGTCAATATAATCGCCGGAAGTATTTGTAACTACCACTTTGGCAGTGATCTCAGTGCCCTGGCGTAATTTTGAAATAGCTAACGGATTATCTTCTCCATCTAAATATTGTGATCTTACGGTAATATTGCGTTGCTCGGTAAGTTCCTTACCTAAAGGTAATTTTCCTTTTTGAACCAAAGTAACATATACCACATTCCCTTTAGCATTGGTTACCGTTACAGAATTTTCTCCCATTAAAACTCCAATTTCACGTTGTGCTACAGCACGGTCTGTTTTTACTGTTGTTACTTTTCCGTTTTGAGCAAATGAAAGTTCCATCGCTTTTCCTCCATTTTTGTTGACCATCTTTGCCATGGCCAGTAATCCATATGCGGTTTCTTGTGTGCTATACCATCGCTGCGACGTTAACGCTTTTGCCAAAGAAAGAGCTACTTCACGTTGTTTGGGGTCTTCTAACAATACCATGGTTTCCAGAGCCATAGCCTTATTTCTGAAAGGGGATCCATAAGTATAATAATCATATCGTTGAGGTTGAAAATCGATATTTGCTGTTTGCGCGATCTGTGCTGCTACATTCTTTTTCCCTGCAAGTGCATAAGCAGCCGCCAAACGCCATTTGGCATCATTGCTCATATGTTTGGATTCACGCAGGCGGTTCATTGCCGCAAGCTCCGGCTGACCGGATAAAGCCAAAGTATACAACCGGTACGCTTGTATTAGGCTGGAATTATAAGGTGTATTACTATTTCGCCATTGACGTGCCGTATTTTGCTGGTATCTCAACCAGTTACTCATAAAAGTAATTGGTAAAGCATATCCTTTTTGTTTGGCTTCCAGCATAAAATGCCCAACATAATTAGTGCTCCATTGGTTGGATTCACTTTCACCCGGCCAATAACTTAGACCACCACTGGTATTCTGGAATGTTCCCAGTTTTTTGATAGCAGCTTCAATGTTCTTTTGTATTTCTTTCTTCTTATCGAATGTGATGTCGAACACATCGGCCAGAAACAGCTGCGGAAATGCAGCAGAAGTAGTCTGTTCCACACAGCCATGTGGATACCGGATTAAATATTCCAGTCGTTTTCCAAAATTCATGGGAGGCAGGGTAGAAAATTCTAGGAGGGCTCCATTACTTCCGGCGACGCCAAATGTTTCAAAATCGATGGTTTCTTTTCCATTTTCCGAAAGTGTATACTGAACGGTTTTTTGTGAGATCGGATTTGGATTTTCCACATCAATCTCTACTTTGTAGCGGGCAGTTTCGCCACTTCCGGAAGCTACCACTTCAATGGTTTGCAGTGTTTTGGCCGGCAGTACTTCAAATTCGAAATTTACAATTTGCTCTCCTGGTTGAGAGAAAGAAATATTTTTTGTTACTCCACTAACAGGCTTTAAAGCATCACTTACTTTTACAGATATAGCCGCGTTCTTCACTTTTTGTTCCATTGCAAAAACGGTTACAGGAAGTGTAACTTTTTCCCCCGGAGACAATTTACGCGGCAGAGATGCCAATACCATTAAAGGTTTCCGGACCGGAGATGTTTTTTCAGTTTTTCCATAAGCACTTTTAGGGTTTTCTCCGGCAATCACCATAGTGCGCACAGAACCTATATAATTAGGCATGGTGATCTCATGCGAAGCTTTTTCGCCTTTTTTTAATTCAAAGGGGCCTAAATATTTTACTACAGGCTTAAAACGATCCGCTTTTCGGTTTTTAGCTCCGGCAGCTTCATCCCCACCACCAATGGCATAGATATTATTTACACTTCCGGAGTAAGCACCAATAACATAATCATAAATATCGAATGTCTTAACTCCTAAAGCTTCACGGGTATAAAATGCTTCATGAATTTTTGGTGTAGCAAAACGCGTAAGGTCAAGCAAACCTTCATCCACCATTGCAATAGTATATGTCATTGGTTTGTTGTCTACTTCAGAAACCTTTACGACAAACTTTTCTTCCGGCTTTAAAACTTCGGGCATTTCTAATTTGGGATGTAATACTGTTGCGGGATCTTCTATTAAAAGAGGGATCACCCCGTACAATCGAATGGGAAGATCATTTTTAGTTTGCTCGTGAGGTTGCAGCAATGAAATATTCACATACACATTAGGTGCCATTTCTTTGGTGATCTTTACTGTTGCTTTAGTTTCTCCTTTATGGGTTTCAATCCAATGTGTGGACAATACTTCGGTACCATTTTCAACACTCAACAACGCACGTCCTTCACTACCGGAAGGAAAAGTAATTGTCGCTTCTTCTCCAACAGTATACTGCTCTTTATCTGCAGAAAAGACTAACATTTTTGAGCTTTCGGAATTACCATCCACAGGTGCTTTCCACCAATTTCTATAAAAATAGGTAATGCGTCCGGTGGCATGACCGGATTGGGTGTCGATCACCCGAATAAGGTAACGGCCGCCTTCATCTTCAGGAATATTGAGTGTAAAGTTTGCTTTTCCACTGCCATTGGTAGTAACTTTAAATTCTTTTACCGGGCGGTGTATACTGGAGCTTTCGTAACGAGAAAGGTTGTCTCTGCTTCTGTTCCACCACCATCGCCACTCTATCCTAAATACTTTCACTTCTATTTCTCTATTACCGCTTGCATTTCCCTGTGCATCTACGCAAGCAATATTAAAAACAGTATTTTCATCTGTAAAATAAGAGCCGTAACGATGTGCTTCGGGAGACCGTAAGCCTACAAAATGACTGAAAGGAGCTAAATTTTTTGAAAAAACATCAATTGAAAAATCGCCACCACCTTCAAATACTTTAGTTAAAAAAGTAGCTTTTAGCATTCCCGGAGCTTTGTTTCCTATCTCAAAATTTTCAGAAAAAGAAGCGAACCCTTCTGCAGATAATTTTGTATCTGTCACAGGTATTTCAACTTCATCGAAAGTTCTAATCGGGTCATTGAAATTATAGTTTTTGAATGCTTTGAAAGCCGTGTTTGTAGTTCTAAGTGTGGCATTCATCTCAACTTTTAAATTACGGGCAGGAGCTCCGTGAAGCCAGAGTCCGGTAACTGTTCCCTTAACAGGCTTACTGGCGTCAAGGATCTCATCTTCAAAATCAAGTTTTATTTTAAGTCGATTAGGCTTAATGGTTGCAACCTTTAAGCTTTTATTGAATTGCACACCACCCACAGTTACTGTTGCATTCCAATTTCCGGTAGGAGATGAAGCTTCTGTTTTGATAGGGAAATAATAGAACCCGTTCACTCCGTTATTTACTACCTTCCGCTGGACCAGTTTCCCCCTGGCATCTGTTACTTCCAGTTTTACGGGGTGGTTTTTTGGTAACGGATTTGCAAGGTCATTAAGTACAAAAGTTAAATGAATATGATCTCCGGGGCGATGTACGCCTCTTTCCGTATATAAAAACCCTTTTAATCCTTTTTGTAATTGTTGTCCCGAAACGTCAAAATTACTAAGCGACAATGCATTCCCGTCTTCCAGTTTTGCATAGGCATAATTGTTTCCTTTTTGTGCTATGGCAAAGGCAGCGGTTTTATCACTATCGTAAATAGTAAGTCCATTACTTTCTGTTGTTACCGTTCCTATGAGTTGCTGCTGGTAATTGAAAAGCTTGATTTTTACATCATTCATTGGTTCAGTGGTGAGTAGATTGTTTGCGGCAAAATGGTAGGTGCGATTGTTTCCTTTTTTTACAATTAGCCCCAGATCACTTCCTAAAATATTTGTGCTGATAACACGATCTTCATTATAGTAAGCTTGATGACATGGGTTATCCCGTTGTTGCCAATTGTATGTATAATTCCTCCAGCGATACAATTCATTATCCCAATAGCGTTCTTCTCTTTCATCTTCATCTCCTGTTGAGATATCTCCGTAATCTTCCTCATAATAGTATTCGTCTCCATAATATTCTTCATCGTCTTGTGGGCCTTCGGTACTTGCAGCAGCACAATCGTAGCTGCTGTATTCTTTTTTAAAACTAAGCTCTATACGATATAAAGCTCCGGGATCTGCATTGAAAAATTCTGAAAGATTAATAGCGTATGCTTTCCACAATCCGTTGTCTCCTATGCTATTCCCCTGAAGGTTGATGGTTTTCTTGGCAACTCTTCGTCCTACTTTCCGTATATCATAATAATTTGGATTGTTGAGGTTTGAAGATTGTAAGAACTGAAGCATATTATCCTCAAAGATCTTTACGACACGCACATCTACGGCAGAAAGATTCACAGCTTCAAAGTACAGAGGAGTGGAAGCCGCATTGGGTAAAATAGTTCCGTTGGAGATAAGTCTTACCGCAGGTTTTAGTTGTTCAAAAGAAACAAGTTCCGAAAACTCCTTTTTCAGCTTAAAATTTTCTGTGTTTTTAATTCCATTGAAAATGGTGACACGAACATTTCCTATCACACGGTTAGGAGGATAAACATGTAAGACATTTCCATCTACTTCAAAACGGAGATTGGTAGTGTTTTCGATAGCTACCAGGCCGGCAAAGTTTTGACTTTCTTCTATGGGATCAGAAAAATTTACCGAAAGAGAAGCTTGAGGCGAAAGGGAACTTTTTACATCTACAACTGTAAAATTGTTCTGTCCGGGAATGGCAAAGTTATAGGTTCCCTTAGTGTCACTGTCAATAGCTTTTCCATCCCAACGTATTTCGATTTTCGAATCGTCTGTTTTTCTTTGAATACTGTCAATTGTGAAATTAAAAAAGCGTGCATAACCATCTTCAGAAGCCCATTTGATTTTTAGGGCTTCCTTATTTTGATTTACTGAAACCAGTTGTTTTGCTTTTTCTAATGAAATTAGGTCTGAAGCTTCCAGTGTCCCATTTACATATTGCCATTTTTTGCTGTAGGATTGTAAATTGTCCAGGTCTATTTTAAAATTTGGCGTAATGGTCTTAAAGCTGAACGTATAATTCTTGAATTCTTTTTCAATATTTTCATAGAGTTCATTCAATCTCACTGTTACAGTATACTCGGTATCAGGCTTTAGATATTCTGTAGGCTGAAACAGCAGCGTACTTCCGTTCTCTATTACAAGCTTACCTTCTGTTCTTGGCATTATTTTTAAGTATTCCGGAGGAAGTTCCTGATCGATGTCAAATTCATCTAAATGCTGCGAAAGCTCAATACGGATAGGACTTGCTATAGATTGATTTCCATATGTATTATAACTTATATATTCTTTGAACTTAAAAAGATTATCGGTTTCTGAAGGGTCATTTTTGCTGCCGCAAGAGGAAAGAAGTAATACAATGGCAAAAGCGAATAAGCAGTGCAGATTTTTCATGAATGATGGTTTTAAAACGTTATTAAAAGTACAGTAAAAGTTATTGTAAAGCAATGGCAAAGCCATGATTAAAACCTCGGTACAGAGGTAATAAAACGATAACTTTTAGTCTTTTAGGGGGAAGTGGTTTTCTTTGAACGGGGAATCGTTTTCCTTCGTATGTTCAATTTTAACATTTGGGAAGAGTTTAACAAAAGCTCAAAGATGAAAGTGCCTTATTAAAAACTATTCTCTCGAAAATTCATATTCCCGTTCTACTTTACAGATACGTGTTTTATACCATTGATACCATCGTTCTTTTCCTAGTTTTTGGGCTTCCAGGTGATCCAGGTTTGCTTTCCAATTTTTAATAGCTTCAAGGCTTTCCCAATAACTAATGGTAATTGCAAGGTCGTTTCTGGCATGTTCAAATCCCAGGTATCCGGGCTGTTGTTTTGCAAGCTCTTCCATTTTTTCAGCCATTTCTGCATATCCGTCGGTGTCTTCGGTTTGCATATTGGTAAAAATAACGGCGTAATAAGGTGTTTTCAATAGTATTTTCTATTTATAGATTCCAATGAATAATTTCCCTTCAGCATCCATATGTGCGCGATACATCCCTGCAGTATTGAACTCCATAGCAACATTTCCGTCCTTATCTATGGAAACAATTCCTCCATCACCTCCTAATGCAGGTACTTTTTTCTGAATTACCTCACTGGCAGCTTCCTGCAAAGAAATTCCTTTATATTCCATTAATGCAGAAATATCGTGAGCTACCATGGCACGAATAAAATATTCGCCCCAACCCGTAGAAGATACTGCGCAAGTTGCATTATTTGCGTAGGTTCCCGCACCTATTACAGGAGAATCACCAATACGGTTCCAGCGTTTATTGGTCATTCCTCCGGTGGAGGTTCCGGCAGCGAGGTTTCCGTTCTTGTCAAGAGCGGCGCAACCTACAGTTCCAAATTTTGAAGCTTTGATGATTGGGTCTGCAAAAGCTGTTTTGCCATCATGGTCCAGTTCTGTTTTTTCTTTATCCTTAATTCGTTGTAATGAATTAAAACGTTTTTGAGTAAAGAAATAAGATGGGTCTATCAACTGAAACCCTTTTTCTTCGGCAAAGGTTTCGGCTCCTTTTCCACTTAACATCACATGGGGGGAGTCATTCATTACCGCTAAAGCAAGGTCGATAGGATTTTTAACACGAGTCACTCCTGCGACGGCACCTGCATTTAGCGTGGCACCATCCATAATTGAAGCATCCAGTTCATTAGTCTCTTCATGGGTAAATACAGCGCCTTTCCCGGCATTAAAAAGCGGGGAGTCTTCCATTATAGTAATGGTTTTTGTAACTGCCTCCAAAGCAGTGCCTCCGTTTTTTAATATTTCATGTCCTTCCCTTATGGCTTCTTCTAATTTTGCTTTGTAAGCGATTTCTAAAGAATCACTCATATTTTCTTTTAGGATAGTTCCGGCTCCACCGTGAATGACAATACCAAAATTTTCACCGTTATTTTTAACAATATTTTCTTTTTTGTAGGTTTTTTCCGATGATTTTAAATCACTATTACAGCTAAAAAGCACAAAAAATCCGATGAAAAGCGTTAAAATTTTAATTTTGTTCATAATTCTTTTTTAGTACACTAATATAGTCCAAAATCCCCTGTTTTTCTATAGGTCATCAATATTTTTATTGTAGGAAATTAAAACAAAAATCTAACATATTATCGATAAAAAGCAATAAATATTCGATGAAAAGCAATTTTTGTAAGAATATTTTTTATATTTGACTCAGCATCATGCCCCAAATTTGATGCCCCCGTATTATGAACCTACTAAAAACTGGCCTGCTGGCTATGATATTTATGTGCCTTGTTACATCTTGTCAAAAAGACGAAGGTGTTGCTTCAGAAGAAGTTAATTATTCAATAGATCTTAATCTTGCTCAGGAAACCGATTGGAGGATGGCGGATGAGATACTTGTTCGTATTAACGAGCATCGAACATCAATAGGCCTTTCAGAAATTATTAAGGACCAACAATATGCTTCTGCCTATGCGGTTGATCATACCCAATACATGATCGACATAGAAAAGATCAACCACGATAATTTTAGTGTTCGCTCTAAAGCACTAAAAGATAGAGGAGCAAAGGTTGTTGGTGAAAATGTCGCATTTGGTTATACTACCGCCGAAGCAGTTGTCACTGCCTGGTTGAATAGTGAAGGCCACAGAGAGATCATTGAAGGGAATTATACACATTCCGGTTTTGGAATTATGAAATCCTCCAGAGGAAAATATTATTTTACACAACTTTTCTATAGAAAGTAAAAGTACTCATCTCTTTTTCTTTTAAAGCTTTTACCGTATTTTTATGCAAACAATAAAAATACGGTAATGGCTATTCAAGAACCTTTCAATTTAAATAAATGGGTCGATGAAAACCGGGAACTGCTTAAACCCCCGGTAGGAAACAAGAACCTCTATAAAGAAGCGGGCGATTATATCGTGATGATCGTTGGAGGGCCTAATGCCCGTAAAGATTATCATTATAACGAAACAGAAGAACTTTTCTACCAACTGGAAGGTGAAATAGAAGTCCATGTACAAGATGAAGGGCAAAAACGCACCATGAAATTAGGCCCCGGAGATATGTATCTGCACCCGGCCAAGGTCCCTCATTCACCGGCCAGGGGAGAGAATTCCATTGGATTAGTGGTAGAACGTAAGCGAAATGACCTGGAAGGTAAAGACGGCCTTTTATGGTTTTGTGACAACTGCAATACAAAATTACATGAGGTCTATTTTACATTGCAAGATGTAGAGACAGATTTCTTTAGACATTTTGAAAAATTTTACGGAAGTGAAGAACTTCGTACCTGTAGTAATTGCGGGACAGTTATGGAGACAGACCCCCGATTTACAGCAGATTGATTTTTATTGAGAAAGACCTTCATATTCATTTCAAAATCTTCTTACTATTGTGTACCTTCGCACCTCAATAAATTGCGAATAAAAACTCATTATATTTATGTCAACTGTAGCAACATCTTTTGGGATAGAAGAAGCACTGGAACAACTTGAGGTCAAAGAGACCAATAAAGGTACATCCACAGGAAACGACTGGTTTTCCAATGGAGAAGAAATAGCTTCATATTCTCCCGTAGACGGAAAATTAATTGGAAAAGTAACCACTACTACCAAAGAAGATTACGAAAAAGTAATAGATAAGGCAGCCGAGGCTTTTAAAAGCTGGCGCGTAATACCTGCTCCACAGCGCGGGGAAGTAGTACGTCAATTTGGAGAAGAACTTAGAAGGCTAAAAGAACCCCTTGGAAAATTAGTTTCCTATGAAATGGGGAAAAGCTATCAGGAAGGACTGGGAGAAGTTCAGGAAATGATAGATATATGTGATTTTGCCGTAGGTCTTTCAAGACAATTGCACGGACTTACCATGCATTCTGAACGCCCCGGACACCGTATGTACGAGCAATACCATCCATTGGGGATCGTTGGAATAATTTCCGCTTTTAATTTTCCTGTTGCTGTTTGGTCCTGGAACACTGCGTTAGCCTGGATATGTGGAGACGTATGTGTTTGGAAACCTTCTGAAAAAGCTCCCTTATGTGGAGTAGCCTGTCAAAAAATTGCTGCAAGAGTATTTGCTGAAAACAACTTACCGGAAGGTATCTCTTGTTTGGTAAATGGAGATTATAAGGTAGGGGAATACATGACTACAGATAAGCGTATTCCTTTGATTTCTGCTACAGGATCCACCCGAATGGGAAAAATTGTTGGTAGAACTGTCGGCGAACGCCTTGGGAAATCCTTATTGGAATTAGGAGGGAACAATGCTATCATTGTAACTCCCGATGCCGATATTAAAATGACTGTGATTGGTGCCGTATTTGGCGCTGTAGGAACTGCCGGACAACGATGTACATCAACACGCCGCCTTATCATCCATGAAAGCATTTACGATAAGGTAAAAGATGCTGTAGTTGCTGCGTATGAGCAATTACGAATAGGAAATCCTTTAGATGAGAACAATCATGTAGGACCGCTTATTGATAAAGACGCGGTAAGAATGTACCAAAGTGCTTTGGAAAAAGTAGTGGAAGAAGGCGGAAACATAATTGTTGAAGGTGGTGTTTTAGAAGGAGAAGGATATGAAAGCGGGTGTTATGTAAAACCAGCAATAGCCGAAGCAAATAATGACTTCGAAATAGTACAACATGAAACCTTTGCACCTGTGTTGTATTTATTGAAATATAGCGGCGGTGTAGAATCTGCTTTGGACATCCAAAACGGAGTTGCACAAGGATTATCATCCGCTATTATGACCAATAACCTGCGTGAAGCAGAACGGTTTTTATCTGTTGCAGGAAGTGACTGCGGGATCGCTAATGTAAATATTGGTACTTCCGGTGCTGAAATTGGCGGTGCTTTTGGTGGTGAGAAAGATACCGGAGGTGGCCGGGAGAGTGGAAGTGACGCCTGGAAGGTGTATATGCGCCGCCAGACCAATACGATCAATTATACAACAGAATTACCCCTGGCACAAGGAATTAAATTTGATCTATAGTATTTTAACCTATATCTAAAAAACCGCTTCAACTGAAGCGGTTTTTTTGTATTGTTTTGTAAAGCCGTTAATTCCTCCCTTTTTCATCAGGGTATAATTGCCATACGTCATCGCTTTGCCAAATCTGCTTTGTATCAATATCCATAACAGAAATAGGGCCTTTAAAGGCCGCACCGGTATCTACATTCCAGACATTTGCAAAGTTCACGGGCTTTGTATGGCCAATTCGGGTAACGGGCGTATGCCCAATATAAATCTCGTTAAATAGTTTAAGGCGCTTAGGATATTTTTTATCTTCTTTGGATACCGAATGATCCATGGTACACACCATTTCCCACAGTGTACGGTCCCAATACACCAGGTTAGGATAATATTCATATTGAGGGCCGTGCATATTGGTAAAGCCTGCATGTAAGAACAAACGATTTTTATCATCGATGTAATAATTGTGAAGGTTTTCCAGAAATAAAATATGCGATTTCTTCTCTAACTCGGAAAGCTTTGAATAGCTTAGTTTACTGGATTCTCCTCCATGCTGCAACCACATGGGGTTATTGTCATCATATTTCAGGAATTTATAGACCAGTTCATCATGATTTCCACGCAAGAAGATACAGTCGTTTTTTTCGGAAAAATGAATTAAAAATGAAATTGTTTCAGCAGATTCACTCCAGCCATCTACATAATCACCAACAAAAATAAAACGATCCTCCAAATTAATTTCCAAACGTCCTAATACTTGTTCTAAAGCGCGAAGGCCTCCGTGAATATCTCCTATTACAAATGTGCTCATTATTGTAAAAGTAAAACTATAATACTAAGTATTGCAATAATAAAGATCACAAGGAAAAATATTTTCCAGAACGAATAGGGCCGTTGCCCAGAGAGTGCCCCTGACTGTCCGTTTACAAAAAAATTATAACGCTTTCCTTTAAAACGATAGGCACTTATATATACCGGAAGTAAAATATGTTTAAAGGTTTCGTTGCTCAGGTTCATGGTAATTGAAGTGATCCTTTGTGTGTCTCCTCCAATGTCTCTTCGAGCCCAGCGGTCGGCTATTTTTCGAGCTTCTTTATTAGATTCTAAATGACCTTCTTTAAGAGGGATCGTATATTTTTCAGTTACAAATCCTGCCAGGTAACTGCTGTCAAAAGGCTGAAGTTTTTTTAGGTCCCACCTGGCAATTTTAGATGGGATCACTCCGGATCGCTGTCTTGATGCTTTTATTAAGGTGTCGTCCACAAAACCATTAATTGTACCTGATGCAGGAGACCAACGGGTACGGCGTTCTTGTCGGGTGCGGGTGACTGTCTTTCCATTAACGGTTGTGGTATAAGGCACACTTACATAATAGTAATCTCCACGCTGGCCGGTATAGGTTGCAAATAACTGGGCATCGAATGTCCAAAAAGGTAAATACAGCCCTTTTGTATTCTGTGGATCTATAGCTGCTTTTTTTAAATTATTTGGAGCGAACCATAATCCGCTAACCCATTTTTTAAAAATAGCGTGCGCCTTTTTTTGATCTATTTGAAAAGGTAACACAGCGCCCGGAAAGATCCAGTCCTCTTTGTACATATCTTCCACAATAAGCGGCATACTGCAATATACACAGTGTAAGGATTTGTAATGTTCTTCAATATGCTGGTGAGCCCCGCAGTTCTTACAATGCAACATGGTGATCTCTTCACTATGCGATTGGGAACCTAACTCATCTAAATAGGGTTTCAGCTCTAATTCTTCAAAACCATTTTCTGAAGGAGTGATTTCCTGGGTATAACTGCAATATTCACATTTCAATTCGGTAGTTCCGGGAGCATACAATAACTCCGCACCACAGTTAATACAGGGTTTTTTAAGTTCAGATTCTTGTGGAATGGTCTTTTGCATAGTTTCTTTAAAAGAAAAGAGGCGTCCTTTTTTTGAAACGGAAATTCGTTATTGTCCTGGTAATGGTGGCGGGGTACTGCCACCTAAAAAGGCTTTTAATTCTTCCACTTCGTTCAAGGCCGTCCAATTTTGCATTCCCTGTTTCCAGACAAGAGTATCTTTATTTACTGTTCGGTTAGCAAATAAGGCCTTAAGTTGCTCAAAAGTTACGGGGCCGGCCTGTTGTCCGTTCGCAGCATAAAAATATTGTACTGCAACAGGCATTGGGGGAGGCATTGCACCTGTTTGCTGCATAGGAACCTGTTGTTGTCCGCCCATTTGTGGTTGCATCATTCCACCCATTTGTTGTGCAAGTACAAAGCCCATTCCCATTCCCATTCCGGCACCGGCAGTTCCACCTTCGTTGGCAGCAGCAGCTTCAATGGCTTTTGCAGTTTTGAATTTGGTTAATTTGTCCAGGTCCAATTTATCAATGCGGCTGTATTCAAAGATCTCCTTCTTAAGGTCTTCCGGCATGGAAACGTTTTCGATGAAGAATTTTTCTAGCGAAATACCCACACTTTCAAATTCCGGCTGCATCACTTCCCGGCATGTTTCGGAAAGCTCTGTAGTATTGGCGGCGTATAGTTCAATAGGTAAATTGGCTTCTCCGACTGTATCTGTAAAACGAGTGGCAATTAAACTTTTGAGGTGCTCGTTGATCTCAAAATTGGTAAAATTATTATCGGTTCCTACAATATCTATAATAAATTTTCCCGCATCATTGATCTTAAAAGCGTAGGTTCCAAAGGCACGGATCTCTACCAACCCGAAACGCTCATCATTTAATGTAATTGGGTTTTTAGTACCCCATTTTTCGTCGGTGAACAAATGTGTATTTACAAAGTAGACCTCTGCTTTAAAAGGGCTGTCAAAACCATATTTCCAACCTTTTAGAGTAGTGAGTATAGGAAGGTTTTGTGTATTTAATGTATAGGTTCCGGGCCCAAAGACATCTGCCAGTTGTCCTTCATTTATAAAGACTGCTGTTTGCCCTTCACGGACAATGAGTTTGGCATTGTTTTTAATTTCATTTTGGTAGCGCTCAAAACGGTGACAAATAGTGTCATCCGTATAGTCCAGCCACTCAATGATATCTATAAATTCGTGACTTAATTTTTCTTTTATTTTATCAAAAATGCCCATAGGTTTCAGGTTTAAAAGTGTTGAAGTTTAAAGTTATAAAAATTCTTGGAGAAGCAATTAATTGTACTTCACTTTCCGAAGAATCCTAACAGATTCTTTAAATGATTGGTATACATTTCCGTTAGTTTGTTTCAAAAAATCTTTTGCTTCGTACAATTTATCTTTTGCATTGCTAAAATCGTTGAGGTAACAAACAAGATAAGTGGCCGGTAAATTGATAAGGTCTTTTTCTTCAGCAGGAGTTAACGGAACATTTTTCTTCAGTTTTTCAACCAAAGCATTATTAGCGTTGTAGATGTGGTGCAATGTTTTTTTATTGAATTTAGGAGGCTCAAATATTAGTTTGGAATCGATTTGATGCGATCCGTTTTCCCGAAAGGTTATGGTAAGTTCTTCCAGCGGATAGTATTTAAATTGGTTGTTTAACCCCAAATGGACATATTCGATAATTTTAAACTCGTCTTCAGAATAAGAAATGCTTACTTCATCGAGAGCAGAGTAAAACAAGCGTACCTGTTCGTTAATAAGTTCAATATCCACACGTGAGTAATAGGTTTCTCCTTTCACATTTTTTGTATGCCCGGCCCAACATACCACGAACAATTCTTTGAAAACTTTATAATCGGCTTCCAGGTCACTGTGCCGGTTATTTATAAAATCAATGACCCCGTCCAGTGTAAGTTCAATATTGTTCTTCGCCTTGTTTTCAATGGCCTGAACAATTTCTGAATTCACATCCTCGATCACGATATCGAAATCCTTGGGCATGGAGATACTACCGTCTCGTAAAAAGATGGAACCTCCCCAGTATTTCCATATATTCTTTCGTAGTGATGTAATTTTCCCATTGGGACGAATGGTCACTAAACCTACTACCTTGTCATCTGGTAAGTGCGGGAACGCCACATTTTCGTACATGATCAACGGAGGATTGGAGAGATAAGCATTCACCAGATTTTGGATCTTGCTATCGTCAAAAAAATCCACCCCCCGAATCTCGTTGGATTCATCTTCTACTCCAATAACGATATAGGAATTGTTATTTGGATTACTATTGCTTAGAGCACAAATATGTTTTAAGAACTTTGCTTTTCCTTCTTTATTTCCAAGATCGATCTTTCTTTTTTTATCATAGAAACTACTCTCATCGTTGTAAGCTAACAGGTTTTTAATAAGAAGGCGCTTGTTGATCAAAATATATAATTTATTAACGCTTATTGACAATTGTACTGCTTGCCTGATCCAAACACATAACGGTTAGATCTGCTATAGTAACATGTGGAGGGCGGGTCACTGCAAACCAAATAATATCTGAAATATCTTCAGGTTTGAGCGGAATATACCCTTGATATACTTTTGCAGCACGCTCACCATCCCCTTTAAACCGCACATCACTGAATTCGGTTTCGACCAGTCCCGGATTTATGGCACTCACTTTAATTCCTTTACCATTAAGGTCAAGGCGCATTCCCTGATTAATAGCATCGACAGCATGTTTACTGGCACAGTAAACATTTCCTTTGGGATACACTTCTTTCCCTGCGGTAGAACCTATATTGATGATATGTCCGGACCTTCTTTCCACCATTTTTGGAAGAATGGCCTTGCTTACATAGAGCAGCCCTTTTACATTAATATCGAGCATGGCGTCCCAGTCTTCGGTATTCCCTTCCTGTATAGTGTCAAGACCGTGTGCATTACCGGCGTTATTGATAAGAATATCGATTTCCGAAAACTCTTCGGGTAAGTTTTTTATCAATTTAAAAACCATTGCCTTATCACGCACATCAAAGTTTAGGGTATGAACTTTCGTGAAGCCTTGTAATTCCAATCTAATATCATCTAACCTTTCTTGCCTTCTTCCGCAAAGAATGAGCCTAATCCCATTTTTAGCAAAAAGCCGGGCAGTGGATCTTCCTATTCCCGAAGTAGCCCCGGTAATTAATGCGGTTTTTTGAATCATTTTTATAGATTTTTCTCTGAAATAAAATAAATTTGCCTCCTCTTTAAAAATAGAAAAACAAGCGACATTAAAGCATCTTAGACGCCCTTATTTTTGTATAATTTTTAACCAATTGTTAACAGGAGTTTTCAGTATAAATCTCCAATTTGCGTCGTCGTTACTAAGAATATGTTTACTTGAAAAGAATCTAGAATATGGAAGAAACAAAAACAGCCTTGGATATTGGCGAATTAAATGAGAAAATTGAAAAAGAAAGTGCTTTTGTCGACATTCTTTCATTAGAAATTAATAAAGTAATTGTTGGGCAAAAACACATGGTGGAGCGACTGCTTATTGGGCTTTTAGGGCAGGGCCATATCTTGCTGGAAGGAGTACCCGGTTTAGCGAAGACATTAGCTATTAATTCACTATCCAAAGCAGTTCACGGAAGTTTTAGCCGAATTCAATTTACTCCGGACCTGCTACCGGCAGATGTTGTAGGGACACTTATTTACAATATGAAGCTGAATGATTTCAGCATTAAAAAAGGCCCGATCTTTGCCAACTTTGTATTAGCAGACGAGATCAACCGTGCTCCCGCTAAAGTACAATCTGCACTACTGGAAGCAATGCAGGAGAAGCAGGTGACCATTGGAGAGACGACGTTTACTTTAGATAAGCCCTTTTTAGTGATGGCCACCCAAAACCCCATAGAACAAGAAGGAACTTATCCGTTACCGGAGGCACAAGTAGACCGTTTTATGCTTAAAACAGTTATAAAATATCCGCAAATTGCCGAAGAGCAACTTATTATCCGTCAAAATTTAAAGGAAGGATTTGAAACCATAAACCCAGTTGTTACTTTAGACCAGATCAAAAGGGCACAGGCTGCGGTTCGGGAAGTATATATGGACGAGAAAATTGAGAAATACATTCTCGATATCATCTTCGCAACACGAACCCCGGAAAATTATCGCCTTGCAGACCTTAAACCATTAATTAGTTTTGGTGCTTCTCCACGTGGAAGTATCAATTTGGCAATGGCATCAAAATGTTATGCATTCATTAAAAGACGTGGATATGTAATTCCTGAAGATGTTCGTGCTGTAGTACATGATGTATTGCGCCACAGGATCGGTATAACCTATGAAGCCGAAGCAGAGAATATCACTTCCGAAGACATCATCAATAAGATTGTAAACGAGATAGAAGTCCCTTAATTGGTAAGTAGGATTTGGTTAGGAAGTTAGGTTTTCAAAAGGTTTAACTACTGCCAAACGTAATAATAACTCCTGCCTGCTGAACACTAACCATTGCATATTAAAGAAATGGATACAAAAGAACTTCTTAAAAAAGTACGAAAAATAGAGATCAAAACACGGCGCTTAAGTGATCATGTGTTTGGTGGAGAATATCATAGTACTTTTAAAGGACGGGGTATGACGTTTAGTGAAGTACGACAATACCAGTTTGGAGATGATGTTAGAAATATCGACTGGAATGTAACTGCCCGTTACAATGAACCATTTGTAAAAGTTTTTGAAGAAGAAAGAGAACTCACCATGATGCTAATGGCAGATATTAGTGGTTCGGAATTCTTTGGAACCGATACACAATTCAAAAATGAAATAGTAACGGAGATTGCTGCAACACTTGCTTTTTCAGCGATGCAGAACAATGATAAAATAGGGCTTATTTTATTTTCAGATGAAATAGAATTGTTCATTCCACCTAAGAAAGGCAAATCACATGTACTTAGGATCATTCGTGAATTAATAGAATATGAACCCAGAAGTAAAAAGACCAATGTTGCCCAGGCCTTGAAATATCTAACAAATGTGATCAAGAAAAAGGCTATTGTCTTTGTCCTTTCAGATTTTATTACGGATGATTACAAAGAGACCTTGAAGATCGTCTCGAAAAAGCATGATGTGACGGGAATTCGTATTTATGACAAACACGAAGAAAGGATTCCAAACTTGGGAATGGTGGAAATGGAGGATGAGGAAACAGGAGAATTACTTTTGGTAAATACTGCTTCAAAAGGAGTTAGAAATGAGTATTATGCGTATTACCGGGAGCGTGTAGATTATTTTGAAGATGCCTTTTTAAAGAGTGGAGCAGGAGCATTAAGCTGTCGCGTAGATGAGAGCTATGTTAAAAAGTTGCTGGGATATTTTAAAAGACGATAGACCTTAAATGATAGAATTCAGAAAAAATAATATTGAGAAATCTTTTCAAATTGCTACATCGTTAGTAAAAGGAGTTCGGGGTTTTATATTTCTGGGTTTTTTCTTTTTTACATCCTTTGCCTTTTCACAAGTCACATCCGGGATTGATTCTACTCAAATTCTTATAGGAGAAGAGCTCAGGTATACAATACAGGTACAGGCAGATACTACAGACCTGGTAGTTTTTCCGGAAGGGCAAACCTTTCTGCCGTTGGAGGTGATCGAGTCGTATAAAGTAGATACAACCTATGAACAGGCAAAGTATCGTCTTATAAAAAAATACGGATTGACGCAATTTGATTCCGGTTCTTACACGATTCCTTCACAAAAAGTATTTATTAATGAGCAACCTTTTGCTACAGATTCTGTTAAGGTAGAAGTACGGGATGTTCCCGTAGATACTACAAAACAAAAAATGTTCGATATCAAAAAAGCACTTGAAGTAAAAAGTCCGCCTTTTGATTTTTTAAAACTTTTGTATTGGGTGGTTCCCATTCTCGTGATCCTGGGAATTTTGGGGTATGTTTTATTTCGAAGAAAAAAAAGAAAAGAAGCAGAAGAGAAACAACTGCCTGCTTATGAGGAAGCTATAGTTGCATTAAAAGAACTGGACGATTCAGACCTGCTGAAAGAAAACAAATCTAAAGAGTATTATTCTGCCCTTACCGAAATTGTAAAGCGTTACCTGGATCGTGAGGTGGATGCTGCTGCTTTGGAAAGTACAAGTGATGAGTTGATTGCTCGATTGCAGTTACATAAAGATGCCGGACATTTTGACTTTGATGCTGAAACCATTAAGCATCTTGACCAAATTTTGAAACGAGCCGATCTGGTAAAATTTGCAAAGATGAGGCAGGAAGTAGGACAAACCGAAGCAGATAGAAATACCATTGAAGAAATTATCAATGAAACTCATGAAGTAATTCCCGAACCTACCGAAGAAGAATTGCTTCAAAATGAGGAGTACCTTCGACAGCAGCGAAGAAAAAGACGTAACAAACGAATTATAATAGGAATGGTAACAGGTGTTTTTGCCATACTTATTTCAGGAGGAATTCTAACTGCAACCTACGGCTGGGCCTATGTAAAAGATAATTTAATAGGGCATCCAACTAAAGAGTTATTGGATGGAAGATGGGTGCGCAGTGAATATGGAATTCCGGCAATTATTTTGGAAACGCCAAAAGTTTTGGTACGTAAGCAGGTAAATTTACCCGAAGAAGCCAAACAAACCGTGGTTTCTAATGAGATGTTTCAGTATGGAAGCCTTTCAGGACAATTCTATATACTCTTAAACGTATCAACATATGTAGAAGGGGTCGAGTTGGATTTTGAAGTGGTTTCTGAAAGATTATTGCAATCTTTAGAAGCCGAAGGAGCACTGAATATGATTGTAAAAAGAGAGTCTTTTTCTACTGATGAAGGAATCGAAGGAGAAAAAGTATATGGAGAATTTGATTACTCGGGATCGTCCAATACCAAAAAGAGTGATAAGCTGGAATATGAAATTTTATTGTTTAAAAAAGGACAATCACTTCAAATATTAGCTACCTATTATAAAAAGGATGATGCATATGCATTTCAAATAAAAGAAAGAATTATTAATTCAGTAGAACTTGAAGTTACAGAAAAATAATGTTTGAAAATTTTGAATTTGTAAATCCACAGGTTTTCTGGTTGTTGTTAGCACTTCCGGTACTCATTCTATGGTACCTGTTGAAGCGTAAGCAACAGACAGCGGCATTAAAGATTTCGAGTACAAAAGGATTTAGAACAAAGAAGAACTGGTTGGCAAAATTACGACCGCTACTCTTTGCATTTAGGCTATTTGCATTGGCTGCAATTATTATTGCGATGGCTCGCCCACGTACCGTGGATGAGTCAACCCGTATTAAAACCACAAAAGGGATTGACATTGTAATAGCGATAGATGTATCTGCCAGTATGCTGGCAAGGGACCTCCGCCCCAACCGATTGGAAGCTTTAAAAATGGTAGCGGCAAGGTTTATAAACGCAAGGCCTAACGATAGGATTGGATTAGTTGAATATGCAGGAGAAAGTTTTACAAAAACCCCTTTAACAAGTGATAAAAGTATTGTGCTTTCGTCTTTAAATAGTATAAAATACAACACGATCATTGAAGGAGGAACAGCCATAGGAATGGGTTTGGCTACGTCTGTGAACCGATTAAAGGAAAGTAGGGCAAAGAGTAAAATAATAATTTTATTAACAGACGGGGTCAACAATAGTGGCTTTATTGATCCAAAGATCGCCAGTGAACTGGCAGTGGAATTTGGGATCAAGGTATATACTATTGGATTAGGGACAAATGGAATGGCACAGTCTCCTATTGGAATTCGCCCCGATGGAAGTTTTCAATACGGAAGTGTACAGGTTGAGATCGATGAAGCTTTATTAAGAGAAATTGCCAAGACAACCGGAGGACAGTATTTTAGAGCAACAAGTACTTCGAAACTGGGAGAGATATATGATGAAATAAACAAACTGGAAAAGACCGATATAGAAGAGTTCAAGTATCGAAATTACGATGAGAAATTTCGCCCTCTGGCACTTTTTGCTTTAGGATTACTGGCACTCGAAATACTTTTGAGATATACTCTTTTTAGAAGTTTTGTATAAATAATGAATAAGTAATGAGACCCCGATAAAGGGAAAACAAATATGTATCAATTAGAAGAACCCATATACTTTTATTTATTGGCAGCTATACCGCTGGTAGTGGTGCTTTTTCTATTAGTATTGTTTTGGAAGAAGAAAGTACAAAGGAGGTTTGCAGATACTCAATTGCTCAAAAAATTGAGTCCGGATAAATCACTTTTTAAACCCGTTTTAAAAGCATTGGTTGTTTGTTTGGCTATAGGCTGTTTAAGCTTTGCCTTGGTAAATCCAAAAATAGGAACTAAGCTTGAAACGGTGAAACGTGAGGGTGTAGATGTAGTGTTCGCTTTAGATGTTTCAAAGAGTATGCTGGCAGAAGATATTGCTCCCAACCGCTTAGAAAAATCCAAACAATTGGCGACACAGATCATCAACAGCCTGGCGGGGGACCGTATTGGAATTATTGGTTATGCAGGAAGTTCTTTTCCGCAGGTGCCTATTACTACCGACTTTTCTTCGGCTAAATTGTTTTTATCGGGAATGAATACGGATATGGTTTCATCTCAGGGAACTGCTATTAACGAAGCCATACAAATGGCGCAGACCTATTACAATGATGAAGAGCAAACCAATCGTGTTTTGTTTATTATTAGTGACGGAGAAGATCATGAAGGCAACGTTACAGAAATTGCCGAAGCGGCTGCAGCAGACGGGATCCGTATTTTTACAATAGGTGTTGGAACAGTTGAAGGAGGGCCTATTCCAATAAAACGTAACGGAACCCTTCAATACTATAAACGCGATGAGAATAACCAACAGGTGATTACTCGTTTGGGAGAGGCTACTTTAGAGGAAATTGCCGCAGAAGCCGATGGAGAATATATTGACGGAAGCAATACCAAAGAGGTAGTAGAAACTGTTACAGCCATTTTAAACGGAATGGATAAAAAAGAATTTGATTCTAAACAGTTTACAGATTTCAAAGACCAATTTCAATGGTTTTTGGGAGGGGCATTATTTTTGCTTATTCTTGATGTATTATTACTGGAAAGAAAAACCGCATGGTTAAAAAAATTGAACCTGTTTAATGAAAGGACAGCATAACATAGTATTCTTAACAATGAGTTTATTATCTGAAATTTTTACAATTCGGAAAAGCGCTTTTTTGTTGTTCATTTTACTTATTCCGTTTAGCGGAATGACACAGCAAAATAAAGAACAACGAAAACTGCTTAAAGAATCAAATGAATATCTTAATGAAGCTTCAGAAAGATTGCAGGAAAATGATTTCCCTATAGCCGAAGCAGACTATCGTAAGGCCATTTCCTTAAACCCGGTAGATGAAACAGGAAAGTATAATTTAGGGAATGCGTACTATAATAAAGAATTAAATACCGAAGCAATGCGTCGCTATAAGCAGGCGGCTTCCATTGCAAAGAACAAGCCCGAAAAACACAAGGCTTTTCATAATTTGGGGAACACTTTTATGAATTCCAAACAATATAAAGAAGCTGTAGAAGCCTATAAAAATGCGTTACGTAATAACCCGACAGATGATGAAACACGTTACAATTTAGCACTTGCTAAAAAAATGCTCGAAGAACAGCAACAAAATGGTGGAGGCGATGATGAAAATGAGGATGAGAACCAGGACAATAAGGATAAAGAAAACCAACAAAATAAAGACGATAAAGGAGAGGACAAGGAAGGTGATGAAGGAGACGAAAAAGAAAACGAAGATAAGGGAGACGAAAAAGACGAAAATAAAGAAGGAGAAAATAAAGAGGATAAAGGAAAGCCTGATGAAAAGAAAGAAGGTGAGGGAGAAAAGGAAAAACCTCAACAACAGCAGCCGGTTCCGGGTCAATTATCTCCTCAACAAATAAAGAACTTACTGGAAGCAATGAATAATGAAGAGAAAAAGGTCCAGGATAAGATCAATGCTAAAAAGCAAAAAGGAGCTAAAATAAAATCTAATAAAGACTGGTAATTAATGAAACTAAAACATTTCATATACGTACTGTTTTTTATTGTTAGCTGTAATATGTTACATGCACAGGTTCAATTTGAGGTTAAATTGAGCAAGAAGCGATTAGGCATTAACGAACGTTTACGAGTAGATTTTGAAATGAATCATGACGGGGATAATTTTAGTCCACCGGATTTCCAGGGGTTTAGAGTGGTGGGAGGCCCAAACCAGGCTATCAGCAATTCATACATTAATGGAAAGCGAAGCTATTCAAAAACGTACTCCTATTTTTTATCACCTCAGTCCCGGGGAAAATATACAATTGGCCAGGCGACCATTGAAATTGAAGGACAGATCTATAAAACTACTCCAATACAAGTTGAGGTTACATCTGCTGTAGATAAACCTAAGGACGGAAATAATGCTGAATATGTAGCAAGTGAGAATGTACATTTGGTTGCTGAGATCTCCAATACCAGCCCATATTTAAATGAAGCAATTACAGTAGTTTATAAAATGTACGTCTCTCACAATGTGAGCATTACCAGTAGTTGGCGAGAAATTGATACACCAAAATATGCTGATTTTTGGAGTCAGAATATAGACAATCAGGGAAATTTTAAAATTTATGAAGGCAAGTACCAGGGAGAAGATTATCGTTATGTAGTTTTGCGGACCACAGTATTGTATCCCCAAAAAACAGGGAAATTGAATATTGAACCCTTAACACTCGATGTCCCTATTGATGTACAGGGAAATCGTCGGGATATTTTTGGGAGAAGGCTAATGACACGTGTCAATAAAACAATTTCTGCCGGGAACAGGACCATTGATGTAAAACCATTACCTGTTGGAGGCCGCCCAGATAACTTTACCGGTGCCGTAGGAAGTTTTGAGTTTGATGTTACCACCAATAAAACCACTTTGGATGCAGATGAAGCACTACAATTAAATGTTAAGGTATCCGGAAAAGGAAATTTAAAGCTATTCGATTTGCCTGGGATAAAACTTTCCAATTCATTAGAAATGTATGAGCCGGAACGTAAAGAAAATGTGCGTACCAACCGAGCTGGAATGAGCGGAGAGGTAAAAGAGACGTATACTGTCATTCCTCAGTTAAAAGGAAATTACCCTATTAGGCCCATTGCTTTTTCGTATTTCAACCCAAAAACCGAAAAATATTCAACAATATCTTCAGAAGAAATAATCCTGAATGTTGAAAACGGCCCGATTACTTCAGAAAATACATCGACTACAGCCAATAATGGGAATAAAAAAGCGGTAGTACTTTCAAAAGATCAATTCAAATACATAAAATTAGATAGCAATTTAGAAGCTGTAACTCAAGAATCGTATTTCAAATCAACACTATTTTGGACGTTAATAGGAGCTCCTTTATTACTTATCCCGCTGTTCATCATAGGAGGAAAGAAAAGAAAAGAAAGATTGGCAGATATACAAGGAAACAAACTTAGAAAGGCGGACCGGCTGGCAAAAAAATATTTGAGTGAAGCAAAGAAGAATTTAGCAGATAAGGCTACATTCTATGAAGCCCTTGAAAGAGCATTACATAATTATTTAAAAGCGAAACTGAATATCGAAACCTCCGAAATGTCCAAAGACCGAATTGCCGTATTGTTGGAAGAGCGAAACGTTTCAGGAGTCAATATAGATCATTTTAAAGGTTTACTTAAAAGTTGTGAGTTTGCTCGTTATACACCTGCTTCCAATGTAACCATTCAGCAAGATTATAACAAAGCAGTTGAAACGATAACTGCTATAGATAAACAGATACAATAACTTTTTCAGAAAAGAAAAATGAAAAAAATACTCTTCATACTTGTCTTTTTAACTGGAATTATTGCAGTTGCTCAAAATGATGAATTGTTTGAGAAAGGAAAAGAATTGTACAAAGCCGAAAAATACCAGGAAGCATTGAATGCATGGATGAAAATTTTAGAAAGTGATAAGCATTCAGCGGCCTTATATTACAATTTGGGAAATGCACATTATAAGTTAAATAATATTGGGCCAAGTATCTACTATTATGAAAAAGCACTACAATTAGCACCTAATGACAGTGATATTCGAAATAATCTTTCATTTGCTGAAAATGCAAAGATAGATGCTATAGAACCACTGCCTGAGACTATTTTTAAGCGGTGGTACAAATCTATCTCCGGAGTATTTACTTTTGATGGCTGGGCCACGGCATCAACTATATTTTCAATATTGTTCGTGGCGCTTTTTTTACTGTATTATTTCTCGGTTTCAGAAAGAAAAAAACGGATACTATTTACCGGGTCGGTTATAAGTATCTTTTTACTGTTATTTACATTGGTAGTGGCCTTTAAAACATACAATGATTACACAAAAGATCGTCCTGCCATAATCTTTGCGGAAAGCACCGAAGTTAAAAGTGAACCAACTATGGGAAGCGAAGCGGCTTTTGTACTCCACGAAGGAACCAAGGTTCTAATACTGGATCAAGATGATGAATGGTATCGCATTGTTCTGGCAGATGGTAAAGACGGATGGATTCCTACATCGGAATTAAAAGAACTATAAATTATTTTTCTCCTTCCTCAGTTTCATCTTTATAAGTTTCGTACCTGTCCACTTCTTTTAAAATATGCGGAAGCACTATAGGAGCCAGGGAAGCTATTGGTGCATATAATGTAGACTCGGCTTTCTTTTCTTCAGAAATAATATAACCACTTGTACTTGAAGAAGCATTTATAAACATAAAAATTACACTAATAATAAAAGCATAGGTAATTGCGCTAAAAACACCTCCTAATAATTTGTTGATGATTCCTAGCATAGCGAAGTCCGCTACTTTTGTAAGAAGTTTTCCTGCCATGGAGACAAGAAAGATAATCCCTAAAAAAGTTACACCAAAAGCAGCAAGTTGCGTAGTTTGCTCACCCCAATTAAACCAATTGGAAATATACCCTGCGGCATAATCCGAAAAATAAAGAGCTCCATATACCCCGGCAATTAACCCTATTAGTGAGGCTAAAGCTACAAAAAGCCCTTTTTTAAAACCGGTGAAAAAGCCTATCAATAAAATAATTCCTAAACCAATATCTACCATATTCATACAAGTATTTAGTGTAAAGATACTAAAAGTGTTTGTCAAGAAATGTATCTTTGTACCACAGGAAAATTATGGCTAGAGACGAACAATTAAAGCAACGCTGGAAGCAAGTGGTTACACTACTTAGTAATCGTTTTGCAGATGGTGAAGAGTTGGATTTGGACGCTGTAATTTACCTGGTAGGGGTCCAGGAATTAGGACAATTGCACAGAAAGTTTAAGAAAGATGAAAAAATAAACCTGATGCACATTGCCATTTGTCGTCTGTTAGAACCTTTTGGGTATTATGAGTTTGAGTATTTTGATGAGCAGGGCTGGCCACATTATAAGATTGTTGAACAATTACCCCCTTTAAAGGCAGGAGAGCAAAGTGTTTTAATGAAAGAGGCCATTGTACAGTATTTCCTGGAAAAAGAAGTGATTGACTAGAAAATATGTAGTTTTGCGCTGCCAAAGCATTTTTATTGAATATGATAGACAAGATTAAAAAGCATATTAATGAAGTTGAAGCTTTTACTTCAACAAAAAAGGAAGAAATAGAGACATTCCGGATCAAGTATTTGGGAAAAAAAGGATTGCTAAATGATTTCTTTGCCGAATTTAAAAATGTTCCTAAAGAACAGAAAAAGGAATTTGGGCAAGTTGTAAACACACTCAAAAATGCAGCCCAGGAAAAGGTAAATGTGCTAAAGGCAGCAGTAGATTCTTCTGAAGGCTCTAAAGGAAACTATGGCGACCTCTCACGCCCGGGCGAACCTATTGCTTTAGGTGCCCGTCACCCTATATCTATTGTAAGGAATAAGATCATTGAAATTTTTTCGCGTATTGGCTTTAATGTTTCTGAAGGCCCCGAAATAGAAGATGACTGGCATAATTTTACAGCTTTGAATTTGCCGGAATATCATCCGGCGCGCGATATGCAGGATACATTTTTTATTCAAACCAACCCCGATGTATTGCTGCGAACCCATACCTCTTCTGTACAGGTGCGTTATATGGAAAACAACAAACCGCCAATTCGTACCATTTCTCCGGGGCGCGTATATCGTAATGAAGCAATTTCGGCCAGATCACATTGCTTTTTTCACCAGGTAGAAGGACTGTATGTAGATAAAGGTGTAAGCTTTGCCGACTTAAAGCAAACACTTCAATATTTCACTACCGAAATGTTTGGGAAATCTAAAATCAGGCTACGCCCTTCTTATTTCCCGTTCACTGAGCCAAGTGCCGAAGTGGATGTGTATTGGGGACTTGAAACCGAAACAGATTATAAAATGACAAAGGGGACCGGATGGTTGGAGATCATGGGTTGTGGAATGGTAGATCCTAACGTTTTGGAGAATTGCGGGATAGATGCTACCGAATATTCCGGCTTTGCTTTTGGAATGGGGATTGACCGCATCGCATTATTATTGCATCAAATCCCGGATATTAGAATGTTTAGTGAAAACGATATTCGATTTTTAGATCAATTTAAAAGTGCCGATTAACAAGAAAGAAGGCATAATTCTATGAAAAAAGACATTGATTTCCACGTTGGTGAAAAAATTCAGATCGTTGCTATAAAAGAATGGGATAAGGACTTTTTATCTCAAAACTGGAATGTATACTTCATTAACAATCGGGAAGATACCATTGAGGCTGTATTGATCATGTCCCGGGGGAATAGTGATGACAGAAAAACATCTACACTTCGACATGGCTTGGGAAATATGGAGCCTTTTACAACTGCCAAGGTCGAAATGATCAATGAAGATGTGCTGGGTTTTACAAATGAGTACCTGGTTACATTCTTTGCCGAAGGAAAACTGTTTGAACGCAGTTTTATATTTGAAGCTAATTCTATTTCTGAAAAAAACACCATAGCAATTCCTTTGCTGGATTCTGAAGGTGTTTTTGCAAGATAACCACTTCGTTTTATTTATGATTCATATAAATTGAGAGTAGTAATGACTTATCTATGTACCCATATTTCAAGGGTATTTATTTACTAATTAGACTATAAAATTAGCATATAAATATTTAGTATATCTTTATTTAAAATTGACTAAACACAAATTCTTATGAAACATATTTTCATAAATACCAATACTATTTTAAAAGAGCCACTTCCGGTTACAAATAATGATTTTTCTGAATTTTTAATGATTGAGGAGGAGGTATTTGATAAAGCAGACTTCCATGACAAATTGGAGTTTTACATTCTTGATGAAGTTAAAGAAGGTAATCAAAAAGTATTTTCAATAAAAGAACCTTTTCAAAAAATATCTAGACAAAAAGGACTGTATTCTGGAGTAATAGGAAGTTAATTCTACAATTACTTATTTTCTTAAAACGAGAAAGATTAACTTAACTTTTCCGTTAATTTTTTAAAGACTTCTTTTGGGTTTTTGCCTTTGTAAAGAATATTATATACAGCATTTATAATGGGCGTCTTAGCTTTTTTTCTGTCTTTTAACTGGTTAAGCTCATACGCACTTTTAGTAGCGTAGTATCCTTCGGCTATCATGCTCATTTCCATTTGGGCACTTTTCACAGTATATCCTTTTCCAATCATAGTGCCAAACATCCTGTTTCGGCTAAAGGTAGAATATCCGGTTACTAACAGATCTCCCAAATAAGCAGAGCCATTAATGTCACGTTTCATTTTGTGTACTTTCTTAACATAACGCTTCATTTCACGAATGGCATTACTCATCAAGACACTTTGAAAATTATCTCCGTATCCTAATCCGTGAGCAATACCGGCTGCAATAGCATAGATGTTTTTCAACATAGCGGCATATTCTGTACCTTTTATATCATCGCTCGTAGAACATTTAATATACTTACTACTTAAATTCCTGGCTACTATGTTTGCTTTATTTTCATCTGCACAGGCAATGGTTAAATATGAAAGACGTTCCAGTGCTACTTCTTCTGCATGGCATGGCCCCGTAATTACACCAATGTCTTTAAATGGAATATTATAATTTGTATAAAAATGATCTCCTACTATCAAACTACTTTCAGGTACAATCCCTTTTATGGCAGAAAAGATGATTTTGTTTTTAAGTGATGAGGATGTAAGTTTTTTTAGCTCTGTCTCTAAAAATGCGGATGGAATAACAAAAATGAGATAATCTGCATAGTCCACCAATTCATTGATATCATTACTTAATTTAAGTTGGTCTACATTGAATTCTACCGAGCTCAGATAATTAGGATTATGTTGCTCTTTTTTAATATGCTCTAACGAATGTTCACTTCGCATATACCAGCCTACTTCATCCAAATTCTCGCAAAGCATTTTTACAATAGCTGTTGCCCAGCTTCCGCCTCCAAAAACAGCAAATTTAGGTGTATTGGACATAGATTTATTTTAGTCATTTCAAAAATAATGAATAAAAATGGATTGTATATTTCTGTAAATCAGTGATATATGTTTTTGGCATAGCTTTTGGAATCTTATTAATTAGATATATTAAAACCAAAGGTTATGAAAATAGTTAGACTTTTATTCGGATTTGCCTTAACTGCAACAGTATTTACTTCTTGTTATACCGAAGTGATCGTAGAAGATAATTATAATGATCAAATACCTTCAATAACCTTAGAGGAATTAGTAAGCTCTTATGAGTTATGGTATGTGGATATTGACAGAACAACCGGAACTGGATACATTCCTTTTTTACAAAAAGCATTTACAGTTTCATTTAGAAACGGAACTTTAATGGCTAATAATAATCTTTCCGGTATTGGTGATCAGGGTGGAGGATTTGGGATTGCAGTAGGATATTACGATACCTTCGATTTCATACTGGATATTTCACATGATATTGATGGATTCTATTCTTTTGATGTGATCCAATTAAGGAACAATGAAATCGAATTGTATTTTCCACAACAGGATCTATCATATATTTTAGTAGGTTACCAGCGAAGTACGTTTGATTATAATAAACTCTTCTATGATAATATCCATTATTTTCTTCAGGAATTTGTTACATGGGAAAAAACCTATACCAGTGAGTATGGTGTTATAAATGAGTTTGATAATGAGAACTTTGTACAATTCCTACCTGGCGGAGGTGATGGAAATTTTCAAAGCTCCCAGGATCCCAATGGTACAAATCCATACGATATTTATTGGGACTATACCGGAGTTTATAATGTGGATGATGTTCCGGGAGATCAATATTTAAAATATTTAACATTGGATTATGATTTTCTGGGCAATGAATACTTTGACTTGAGCGTTATTAATGATAACAAGATTGAATTGTTCCATAATGCATCCGGGACGCTATATCGTTTCACGGGGCGGGGATATATTCAATATAAAAATAAAGACGGAAAGTTGCGGGAATCTAAGGCTGCTATAGCCAGGCAGATGAAAAAGATCAGCAACTTCTAAAACACATAATAATTTTTTGGTTGGTTATTTAGTTGAAACCGCTCCACTGATATCTTATTGGTCGGGGCGGTTTTATTTATAGAAATTCATCTCATCGATATACTTCCAAACTTCGTAAGGCAACATAGGGCGAATGTTTTTGCCGGATCTAATACCATTTCTTATAAAAGTAGACGAAATTTCCATAATTGGAGCATTTACTTTTGTGATCTTTGGGTGATCGCTAAACTGCGTTTCTACAACTCCTTCTGAAATTCTGGGATAGCAATAAATGGCATATCGATCCAGAATGACCTGATAGTTTTTCCATTTATGAAAACTCTTTAAATTGTCTTCGCCCATAATAAGGCAAAAGTCCAGATCGGGATGATTTTCTTCTAAATGTACAAGTGTATTTATTGTATAGTTGGGCTGCGGAAGGTCAAACTCTACAGTACTTGCTTTTAGTTTTGGATAGTCTTCCAGTGCAATGCGTACCATAGTAAGGCGGTGATTATCTTCCAGTAGAGTAGATTTTTTTTTATGTGGGTTGTGAGGGGTAACTACCATCCATATTTCGTCGAGGTCACTAAATTCTACCATGTAATTTGCAATAACCAAATGTCCTACATGTATAGGGTTAAAGGTGCCAAAATACAAGCCGATACGTTTACTGGAGGTCATTGTTCCTTTACTTTGGAGTCATCTTTTTTCTGAATGAAATCGGCAACCAGATCATGAGATTGCTTAAGAGCCTCATCCAAATTGTTGTTTTCAATAATATAATCAAATTGTGGTGCTGTAGCCAATTCGACCGAAGCTTTGGCAATACGCATATTGATCCGGTCATCGCTTTCGGTCTTGCGTTTTTTCAACCGTATTTTAAGCTCATCAATACTTGGCGGCTTTACAAAAACTGCCAGCGTTTTTTCCGGGTACTTCTTTTTAATACGAAGCCCTCCTGCAACATCAATATCGAAGATCACATTTTTTTCAGTGGCCCAAATACGCTCCACTTCATTTTTTAAAGTACCATAAAAGTTGTCTCTATAGACTTCTTCCCACTCCAGGAAATCTCCGTTTTTTATATGCTGTTTGAATTCTTTCAGTGTAATAAAATAGTAGTCTTCTCCGTGCTTTTCGTCTCCACGCGGTTCACGCGAAGTCACCGATACTGAAAAGTCTAAATTTAGATCTTCCTGTTGCAACAGGTATTGCACAATGGTTGTTTTTCCACTTCCGGAAGGTGCTGAAAAAACAATTAATTTTCCACCTTTCTTCATTATAGAACGTTTAAGGCTTGTTCCTTTATTTTTTCAAGCTCATCTTTCATTTGTACTACTAATTGTTGCATGGGAGCAAAATTAGATTTTGAACCAATCGTATTAATTTCACGACCGATCTCCTGAGAGATAAACCCTAATTTTTTTCCGTTGGAATCTTTTGACCGAATGGCTTCGATAAAATACTCAAGGTGGTTTTTAAGCCGCACCTTTTCTTCGGTAATATCATATTTTTCCAGATAGTAGATAAGCTCCTGTTCAAAACGGTTTTCATCGACAGACTCCTTCAATTCACTCACAGCTTTTCTTAATCTTTCCTTTACATTATCTATACGTTCTCCGTCCATGTCAATTACCTGGTCAAGCAACGTTGATATGTTGTCGATACGTTTTACAAAATCATCTTCCAAAACCTTTCCTTCATCATTTCTATAGTTTGTAACTGCCAGCAATGCATCATCTATTGCTTTAAGGATGGCATCAAATTCGGTTTCGTCTATTTCATCTCGCTCTGTTTTTAAGGAATCTGGCATACGTACCGCCATTTTTAGTAATTCAACCGGATCTCCGTCAACCACAGAAGAGAGCTGCTTAATATATTGTTTTACAATAGTTTCGTTGATCTGAGTATTGGTGGTCTCTCCCGTAATTTCAACAAATAGATTAAAATCTACTTTACCTCTAACCAGCGATTTAGCCAGCTTATCACGCATGGCCAATTCTTTTTCGCGATAAGACGAAGGTACTCTTGTATTAAGGTCGAGATTTTTACTGTTTAACGATTTAATTTCTACAGTTATTTTTTTGGAAGGCAATTGTATTATAGACTTACCATATCCGGTCATGGATTGAATCATACGCTACTATTAAAATTGTGGTAAAGGTAGTAAAATTAGGGGAGTATACTTTTTTGTTGGAGGGTTAGTTCTAATAGATTTCAGGAAACACATAGCACCTATATCCCAAACGATAAATGAGGTTTACTCTTTCTTAATAAAATCCAAAGTACGTTGCTCACTATAGTAAAGCCTGTTATTTTGATGAAATCCAACATGCCCGCCATAGTTAGGGATTTCGAGATAGATGTTTTTACTTTTTGAAGCAAGTCTTACAGGATAACATTCAGCAGATAAAAAAGAGTCATTTTTGGCATTCAATATAAATACCGGGATCTTAATATTTGGAAGAAATTGGCCACTACTGTTTTTTTGGTAGTAATCAAAAGCATCATTAAACCCATGCGCCGGAGCAGTATAAATAGTATCAAAATCCAGTAATGACTTTATTTTTTTTAGATCATGAACATTCATTTGTTTCGGAAATTGAGTCATTTTCGCTTTGTATTTTTTCCTCATACTATATAAAAAAGAAGTGCGATAGACCCAATTATAATAATGGGCAAGTGATTCCAGAGAACCTTTTAAATTAAGAGGCGAAGAAATAGCAACCCCTTTTTTTATTTGCTTTGGGAACGATTCTCGTTCTCCCAGGTATTTCAGCAATAAATTACCTCCCAAACTAAAACCTACAAGCACGATCTCACTATATTTATCTTTTTCCAGGATAAAATCTATAACAATCTCCAGGTCATCCGTTTTGCCTGCATTGTAGGATGCATAACTAATATTCATCTCACCACTACAACCCCTGTAATTTACAGCCGCTACATCCCAATCATTGTTTATTAAAACCCTGCCTTGCCCTTTCATATAAGTACGCTGGGCATTTCCTTCGAGCCCATGAAGCAAAATAGCAACTCTAGGCGTTCTCTTTTTTGAAAAGGACCAATCCACATCCAGAAAATCACCGTCAGGTAAAGAAATACGTTCCCGTTCTTGCAACAACTTTGGTAAAGGGCGCAGTTTTGCAGAATAGATAGTAGAAAAATGCCCGTTTTTAAATAATCTTTTAGGTCGGTAAAAGGAAGTTATTGAAGGCATACGAAGATCAATGTGTTATTTATGTGAAAATAACACCCTTTTTTGAATTTCAAACAATTATGAAGCCGAGACTATTAAAATTATCATAAAATCTTTTTTGAAACGATTGTTTCATTATATTTGTACAGAAATAGTAGCTTAAAAATGCCAAGAATAGAAGTTTTTGATAGAGAAAGTGTCATAGATCAAGCCAAGTTGGTCTTTTGGGAAAAAGGATACAATGCTACTTCTATGCAAGACCTTGTAGATGCTACCGGCCTTAATCGCAGCAGTATCTATAATTCGTTTGGCAGTAAGATGGAGTTGTATCAACTTACATTAAAAAAGTATCAGAAAGAGGCTACGTCTTTTTTTCAAATGGCCATGATACAAGCTAAAGACCCTTTAGAAGCGTTAAAGAATATATTTTCCGGAGCTTTAGATGAAATGCTTACAGTTGAAGGAAAGAAAGGGTGCTTTAATATGAATTGTAAGTCTGAAATGTCAAGACAGGACGAAACTATTAAAAATTGGCTTGTACAAACCCAGGAACAAAGCATTCACTTATTTCAGGACTTGGTAGCAAAAGGGCAAGACGATGGTATAATAAATAAAAACAGATCTTCCGAAGCATATGCGCACTATTTATTTAGTGCTTTTCAAGGATTTAGAATGACAGGAATTTTGATTCAGGACAGAAAAAAATTACAGTCTGTTATGGATGCTGTTTTTACAACGATCACATAAATTTTTTTAACCTAATTTGAAACGAACGTTTCAATATATATTAACTTTAAATATTTAAAATAATTGCATTATGAGTAAATTTAAAAACAAAGTAGTAGTAGTAACAGGTGGAAATTCAGGTATTGGGTTAGCAACTGTTCAAAGTTTCTTAAATGAAGGAGCAAAAGTAGTTTTTTCGGGGAGAAGACAAGATGCTATCAACGATGCATCACAAAAGTTATCCGGAGATTTCAAAGCCGTGCTGGCAGACCAGGCAAAGCCTTTGGATAATAAAAGATTAATAGAAGAAGCAGTAACTACGTATGGAAAGATAGATGTTCTTTTTGCTAATGCCGGAGTTGCACAATTTGCAGCATCAGATCAAATTACAGAGGAGTTTTTTGACAACCAGTTTAATATTAATATTAAGGGTCCTGCCTTTCTGGTTAAAGAAGCAATTCCTAATTTAAATGATGGAGGAAGTATTATTTTCAATACTTCGATTGTACACCAAAAAGGATTTGAAGGGACCGGTGTTTATAGTGCCACTAAAGGCGCATTAAGATCGTACGCAAGAGTGTTGACGTCTGAATTGGCTCCTCGTAATATACGCGTTAATTCGATAGCACCCGGGCCTATAGAAACTCCTATTTATAATAAAATGGACGGCATGACAGATGAGCAAGTTCAGGAAATGGGAACAGGTTTTGCCCAAGGAGTTCCGTTAAGACGTTTTGGAAATAGTGAAGAAATAGCCGAAGCAGTTTTATTTCTTGCCAGTGAAGATGCTAGTTATGTAAATGGAGTTGAATTGGAAATTGACGGAGGGATGAGTCAAATCTAATTTCAATTTCATTGTTAAGTTTTATTTAAAGGCACTTTTTAGGTGCCTTTTTTATAATTTTTTTAGATACTGGCTGCAAATGTGTTTTTTATATTTGAAAAAATAAAACTCTTATGTATATAAAAGAATTTGAGGTTCGTTGGAATGACCTGGATGCTAACAGGCATTTAGCAAATAGTGCTTACATAACCTATATGAGCCATACCCGGTTGAGCTATATGCATGAAAACGGTTTTGGCCAGGCTAAAATGGTAGAGCACAATATTGGCCCCGTGGTTTTTTATGAGCACATGTTTTATTTTAAAGAAGTATTTCCCGGAAAGCCTATTCGTGTTTCACTACAATTAAAGGGGCTTTCGGAAAACGGCATGTATTTTCAGTTTTTACATAATTTCTATGATTATAATGGTAAAAATGTTGCACGCTGTGAAATGATGGGCGGTTGGATAGATCTAAAGGAAAGAAAATTAAGAGGATTGCCGGAAGAATTATATGATAATTTAAATAGCATATTAAAAACAAAAGATTTTAAGATCCTCACTAAGGAAGACACGCGTAAGTTTGGTCAAATCCCAAAAGATATATAAAGTAAAAACCCCGCAATTTGCGGGGTTTTATTTTTTTATTGGTTGTAAAAAAATTGTTCTCGTACAATTTTTCCATCTTCTACCTGGTACACTCCAATTTCTGAAGATTGCGACCGTTGGCCACTGGGTTTGTGGGTAGTGTCCATTTCAAACTTTACACTAAACCAGTTATCTGCAACCACGGGATTGCCTGCTTTACTACTGTGCACCTCGAAGGTTTCCTGCCACCATTCACCTTTTTTAGCAACTTCTTCCATACCATTGGAAACATTATTTGGCGTTCCTTCAGGTTCAATACTAACGATCTTCGGGCTGTATAACTCTTGATAACAACGCTGCCATTCTCCCTGGTTGCACCAGGTTACTAAATTGTTTGCGATCTCTTCAGTTTTCATAACGATACTATTTAAAAATTAGGACAGAAAAGATACAAAGAAAATGCTAACCATTTTTAGGTTTTCGAGTAGAAAGAAATACACCTATAAAAATAAGTGCAGCAGCACCTGCACGCAGAGGGGTAAGAGTATCTGCTCCGGCCATAATTGCAAAAAGGACAGCTAATAGAGGTTGTAAATAAATAAAGGCGCCAATGGTAGAGGGACTTAATTGTTTAAGTGCATAAATATTAAAAAGATAGGTTAATACAGTTGTCGCAATAACTACAAAAGCCAGTTTCCAAATAGCATCAAAATTCAGTATGGACCATTCAACTTGAATAAGTTCTTGGATGCCAATAGGTAAATTCATAAATACTGCAAAAAGGAAAAACAACTTCATCAATGTAATTGAACTGTATTTGGCAACCAAAGGCTTTACCAGAATAAGATAGGCTGAATATGAAGCAGCATTAACTATAAATAAAATGTTTCCCAGGGGAATATTAGGTGCATTGGCCTGAATCTTAATTCCAAAAAGGATAAGCACTAGAGCACCGGCAAGCCCTAAACCAATCCCAACAGACTTTAACCAGGTGATTTTTTCTTTCAGAAAAATTGCCGAAAGAACTAATAATAATACAGGAACAAGTGTTATAACTACAGAGCTGTTTATAGGAGTGGAAAGGCTTAAACCTTTAAAAAACATAAGCATGTTGAGGGCCATTCCAAAAAAGGAACAAATAATAATACGCCACCAATCTCTACGCTCGATCTTTTCAGAAGGGAAAAAGAAACTAATTACCCAAAACAACAAAGCTGCTCCTAATACACGAAGTAGAATAAAACCATAGGGCTGTATCACTTCAGGCATCAACCCTTTGGCAATAGTGTGATTTGCTCCGTATATGGCACTGGCGGCAGTGGCTGCTAATAAAGCTAAGGCTCTCTTATTCATTAGCTGGTTTAAAGTGAGGCTTTAATAGCTTCTACGGTTTTTTTGCTGTTTCCAACAAAGATTTGGTTATTATTTACAATGACGGGCCGCTGTAAAAAGGTATAATGCTCCAGTAATAACCTTTTAAAATCCCTCTCTTTTAGGTCTTCATTTTTCAAACCTCTTTCTTTATACAGTTTTGCCCGTTTGCTAAAAAGTGCTTCATAGCTTCCAGCTAGCTCTTTTAATTCCTCCAGTTGCTTTACGGAGATCTCTTCATGTTTTATGTCTTGTTTAATAAAGGAAGAAGGAAGGCCAACCTCTTTTATAATACGTTTACAGGTATCGCATGTAGACAGGTAATATATTTTTTGCATTCTAATTAAAATTTAAAAACGGTTTAACTTCTCCCTTCGGAATTTCCAGTTCTATAGGGCCTGCAGCATAACTTGCAATATCATAAGGATTATACCTTAAAATGATACTTTCTTTAGTAACACCAATACTTTCAGGTAATGAAAAAATATCATTCTCAAACCAAAATCCGGTAGAATTAATAGCATCTCCATTTGGGATTTCATGAGCTTCCCGAAATTTTTCTTCAGCAATTTTTGTAAATGCCGGGAAATCCTTAAATAGCTGTTCCGAAGCAATTTCTTTCCCGCTTGAAGAATCAAGATTCAAAAAAGTTACCGAACCATATCCGTGTGCTCCACCCGTGTAAAGATAATTTCTTAATTCAAGGCCGATCAAATCCTCAGAAATATAGGTTTCACTAACAGAAATTTCGGCAAAATATTCAGCGGACATATCGGGGAATTCTGCACTGTGGGTCCTGTACATTTTTATGAAGCCACTAATGGCTTCAGAAATAGTGGGGGCTGTAGGTGCTTTCTCTTCATCTCCCATATATAGGGATTCAATAATAAACCCTTTTATTTTTGAATTGATTTTTTCTGAAACAACTTCATCTCCCAAAGCCCTAACATAAGCAACGGTCACATCGGGGCAGGAAGTTGTTTTACAGATCTCCACATCAGCATCGGTTAAGCTTTCTGAAACAAATACCAAAGAAGTATCTTCTTTGCATCCAATGGCAAGACTTAAAAATAAAAACAGAATAGAAATTTTGTTATTCATACGTTAAAAATACTATAGATTTAGTTATAAAAAAGTAAACACTTACTTTTGTTTCTCAAAAATTGATGCAGATGAAATTTAATACAAAAACCATACATGGCGGTCAAGAACACGATAAGGCATATGGAGCTGTAATGCCGCCAATTTACCAGACCTCTACCTATGCTCAATCTACTCCGGGAGGGCACAAGGGGTTTGAATATTCCAGAACACATAATCCCACAAGAGCTGCTTTGGAGCGTTCTTTTGCAAGCTTGGAAAATGGAAATTTTGGCTTGGCCTTTGGTAGTGGCCTTGCTGCTATAGATGCTGTGATCAAACTGTTAAAACCTGGAGATGAGGTTATTTCTACAAATGATCTCTATGGGGGCAGTTACCGTTTGTTTACTAAGGTTTATGAAGATTTTGGAGTGAAGTTCCATTTTATAGGAATGGAAAACGCGGCTAAGATCGAAGACTATGTGAATGCAAATACAAAACTCATTTGGGTAGAGACGCCAACAAACCCAATGATGAATATTATAGATATTAAGGCAACGGCTGCAATTGCCGAAAAACATCGTATTCTATTGGCAGTTGACAATACATTTGCAACTCCATATTTACAAAGGCCTTTAGATCTGGGAGCAGATATAGTGATGCATAGTGCAACCAAATACCTTGGCGGCCACAGCGATGTGGTAATGGGGGCTTTGGTTGTAAATGATAAAGATCTTGCGGACAAATTATACTTCATTCAAAATGCAAGTGGTGCCATTTGTGGCCCTCAGGATAGCTTTTTAATGCTACGTGGAATAAAGACATTACATGTACGTATGCAACGTCATTGTGAGAATGGAAAAAAAGTAGCAGAATATCTGCAAAACCATCCTAAAATCGATAAAGTTTACTGGCCCGGCTTTGCTGGTCATCCAAATCATGAAATTGCAAAAGAACAAATGGACGATTTTGGAGGAATGATCTCTTTTGTAACTAAAGGGAACGATTATAATGAGGCTGTTAAGATTGTAGAAAACCTGAAGATCTTCACTTTGGCAGAAAGTCTGGGTGGTGTAGAAAGCCTTTCCGGACATCCTGCCAGCATGACCCATGCCAGTATTCCGAAGGAAGAACGTGAAAAAACGGGTGTTGTAGATTCATTGATCCGTTTGAGTGTAGGTATTGAAGATGTCGATGATCTAATTGAAGACTTAAAGCAGGCAATAGGATAAAACCTGAGAGAATTGTTTAAAAAAAGCCCGGATCATACGATCCGGGCTTTTTTATATAATATTAAAATGTTTTTAATCCAGGTAATAAATATATCCAATATTCAACCAGTATATCCAGTCGTTTGCTTTGTTTTCGGGAACAGGAACGGTTCCATTATTCTCTAAGGAAGGATTTAAACCATCTACCCAATTCGAAAAATAATATTGCCAGCGACTGTCCAACATCAAATCACTTAAAGGGGTTAATTTATAACGTATTCCTATACTTCCCACAACAGACCAGGTAGAATCTCCCTCTTGCTGAAAAGAATTGATATATTTTGGAGGTGTGGTAATAGGAGTGTTCAACGCACCTAGTTCGCTGTAAACTTCAGGGTCGTAATTTACCCAATGTATCCCAAAGCTCATAAATGGAGCTACTTTAAAGGCTCCGGCAGAAAAATCTCGAATACTTAAAGGGAAATACTCCAATTGAGAACCAATATCAAAAACAGTAGTAGAACCTTTCATGGCTCGTAATTGGTCTGCTGTAATAGAGGTTCTGTCAGGATCAACCCATTTACCAAAATGCTGCAGATTGGTTTTGTGATAATCAATTTCGTTACGGACCTTAAAATGGTCGTTAAAAAAAGTATCACGGGTATAACAGTTACAATCTGCTCTGTATGAAAAGTTGATATAGTGAATCAATCCAATACCAAAGCCAATATTTCCAGAATTGGTTTCAAAATCATTCCGCACTCCATAATCTGAATAAAAAGCGACAGGACCAGTGATAATTCCAACTTCGTGAGAGAAACCAAATTGGCTATAAACTTCCTGTTTAGAACATATCAGAAAGAAAAATACCAATAACAAAATTCTGGTATTCATTGTATTTTAAGTTTAGATTGAGACGTAACAAATATATAAAAACATATCTAACAGCGAAATATTCTATTGTTTTTTAGTGTATTCGTAAAAAAAACGTGAACAATTTTGCCATATAAACTATATTTGTTCCCTAAATAACGAAAATGAATTGGAATAAGTATATTCTTACTTATTAATGATTCTAAAGCCCGTTATTTATGGGAATTCCTTATTCAAACGATTTTTTATAAAATAACAAAAAAACACAGATGAAACAGAGTATTAAAGACTTCATTTCTCAAGTTGAAAACACAAACCCTAATGAGCCTGAATTTATGCAGGCAGTTACAGAAGTAGCCGAAACGGTACTTCCTTTTATTGAAGAGAACGAAAAATATCAAAATAAAAAACTTCTTGAGCGTATGGTAGAGCCGGAACGTACTATTATATTCCGGGTGCCATGGACCGATGATAATGGAGACATACAGGTAAACAGAGGGTATCGTGTAGAATTTAACTCTGCAATTGGCCCATACAAGGGAGGTCTTCGGTTTCATCCATCTGTGAACTTAAGTATTTTAAAGTTCCTTGGTTTTGAACAAACATTTAAAAACAGTTTGACCACACTACCTATGGGTGGTGGTAAAGGAGGGTCGGACTTTAACCCTAAAGGAAAAAGTGACAAAGAAGTAATGCGCTTTTGTCAAAGCTTTATGACCGAATTATCAAGACATATTGGTCCAAATACAGACGTACCGGCAGGAGATATTGGTGTTGGAGGAAGAGAAATTGGCTTTATGTTTGGACAATACAAACGTCTTCGCAATGAATTTACCGGAGTATTAACAGGAAAAGGATACTCTTATGGCGGTTCTTTGATCCGCCCGGAAGCAACAGGATATGGAAATGTATATTTTGCTAAAAACATGTTAGAAACCCGTGGTGAGAGCTTTAAAGGGAAAACAGTAGTTATTTCCGGTTCCGGGAATGTAGCCCAATATGCAGCAGAGAAAACCATGGAATTTGGTGGTAAAGTAGTGACTTTTTCAGATTCTTCAGGATATATACTTGATGAAGAAGGGATCAATGAAGAGAAACTGGCTTTTGTTATGGAGCTTAAAAACGTAAAACGCGGACGTATTAAAGAATATGTTGATAAATACCCTGCCGCAAAATATTTTGAAGGTGAACGCCCGTGGAGTGTTCCTTGTGATATCGCCTTGCCATGTGCTACTCAAAATGAATTAAATGAAGATGAAGCCAGAACATTAGTTAATAATAACTGTATCTGTGTAGGCGAAGGGGCTAATATGCCTTGTACACCCGAAGCTATTACAGTATTTCAGGAGGCAAAAATACTTTTCTCTCCCGGGAAAGCTTCTAATGCCGGAGGGGTGGCAACATCCGGGCTGGAAATGTCTCAAAACTCGCTTCGTTTGAACTGGACAGCGAAAGAAGTAGACGAAAAACTATACGGAATCATGGGTGACATTCATGCTGCTTGTGTGAAGTATGGAAAAGATGGTGACGGTTATGTGGATTATGTAAAAGGAGCGAATATTGCCGGTTTTGTTAAGGTAGCAGATGCTATGCTGGCTCAGGGAGTAGTATAATATTGCTACAGATGGGTTTTTGCTCTTTTTTATACAGAAATAGTAAAACAATTTAAGAGTAAAAAAGGCTGCTTTAAAAAGGCGGCCTTTTTTCATTCCAATCCTGCAATAAATACTATTTTAGCATGTTATACTACTTGAAAAATGGTTCATGTATGAAGTTACGGTCATCTTTATTCTTTTTACTGGTATCCTTTGGGATTATTGCTCAAAATTTTGAGAACCAATGGTCCGGATTTTTTTCTTATACTTCTGTAAAAAGTATTTCTCAAGGGAATGACCGGGTTTATGCAGCCGCCGAAAACGCGGTTTTCACATATGACCTGAGCACACAGGAGCTAAAAACTATTTCTTCTATCAATGGTCTTTCAGGAGAATTAATTTCTACTATTTATTATAGTGAGGACTTTGGCCTATTGGTAATAGGCTACGAAAACGGACTAATAGAAGTAGTTATTGATGGAGATGAAGATATTTTAACAGTAGTAGATATTCTTGATAAGCAAACCATTCCACCGGATAGAAAACGAATTAACCATTTTAACGAATATGAAGGTAATTTATACATTGCTACCCAATTTGGAGTTTCGGTATTCGATTTAGCAGCCCTGGAATTTGGGGATACTTATTTTATTGGAGATTTGGGAACTCAGATAGATATTGTACAAACTACTGTACAAGAACCTTATATTTTTGCAGCATCTTCCTCAAATGGTATGAGACGTGCATTAGTCGCAGACGATAATCTTATAGATTTTGAGCAATGGACAACCATTATAGGTGGAGGATGGAGAGGTGTCCAGACATTAAATGAAGAATTATATGCGGTTAATACAAACAATACCATATTGCGCTTTACTTCTAACGGAGTCACAACTCCTGTTGAAAGCTTCAATGAAACGGTAATAGATTTCAGTGCCGAAAATAGCCTTCTTACGATCACAACCCCTAATACTATCCAATCTTATACAGAAGGGTATGTGCAACAAGCATCGGTGAGTTCAATACCCGATTTCGAATATGAATTGCAGTCCGGGTTGGCGCTCAATAACATATTTTATATGGGGACTACAGAGCTGGGAATGCTTGTCGTCCCTTTTGGAACCAATCAAGCACAACAGATTCTTCCGGATGGCCCTCTTTTAAACACTCCTTTTGCGATTGATGCTTCTCCGGGGCAATTATGGGTGGCATTTGGAGAGGTAGATGTAAATTTTAACCCTTTTCCCCTAAGTAAACGGGGGATTAGTAATCTAAGAGATGGAGAATGGACAAATTTTCCTTATGAAGATTTAGAAAATTTGCTAGGAACGGAGATTACAGATATTGTTAATGTAACTATTAATCCAAACGACTCAAATGAAATTTTTATGAGCTCTTTTGAAAAAGGATTGTTAAGAATTACGGATCAGACACCAACTGTTTTATATGACGATACGAATAGCCCGCTAACTCATGCTTTTGTTCCACCTAATAATGACGATGCAGGAATTAGGATTTACGGATCAGATTTTGATAGGGAGGAGAACCTTTGGTTTGTGCAATCCCGAATTAACGAAGGCCTTATTAAAATGTCACCTTCCGGGCAATTTCAAAGAATAGATATCTCTGCACTTATTGATGCTGTAAATGAAATTGCATTAAGTGAAGTTGCAGTTAGCAGAGAGGGCTATGTGTTTTTTGGTGCGACCGAAAGTGGATTAGTGGGGTATAACCCTACAACAGGGGATTTCAATTTAATAGGAGAGGATGTTGGTAACGGAAACCTGGCATCCAATAATATTAGAGCGTTGGCCTTTGACAATCAAAACAGATTGTGGATAGGATCTTTAAAAGGGTTGCGTGTATTGTTTAGTACCGGAAGTTTTTTTGAAGAAGGAGCAAATACAGATGCACAGGCTATTATTATCCTGGATGGAGACGTAGCTCAGGAACTCTTGTTTCAGCAATCTATTACAGATATTGAAGTAGACGGATCTAATAATAAGTGGATCTCTACGGCAACCTCCGGGGTATTTTATTTGTCATCCAATGGCCAGGAAACATTGTTGCGCTTTACCAAAGATAATTCGCCTTTGCCTTCTAACAATGTGCAGGATATTACTATTGATGATCTAAGCGGCACCGTATATTTTGCTACAACCAATGGTTTGGTAGCTTATAATGGTACTTCAACGGCTCCCCGTGAGAATTTGGAAGAAGTATATGCTTTTCCCAATCCTGTACGGCCCGGTTTTACAGGGAACGTAACCATAGATGGTTTAACGGCAAGAGCTAATGTGAAGATTACCGATATTGAAGGAAACCTCGTTTTTGAAGATACAAGTGAAGGAGGAAGTATTTTGTGGGACACCACTGCTTTTGGAAAGTACCGGGTCGCTTCGGGAGTATATTTGGTATTAATCACTACAGATGATGCTTTGGAAACAAAAGTTTCTAAAATAATGATCATTCGATAATGTTGGTCACTACCAGGGCACTGGTTTTTTCAGCCATTAAGTATGGAGAAGCAGACCTTATTGTTAGCTGTTTTACAGAAAAAGAAGGCTTAAAGAGCTATCTGCTGCGCAATGTGCTAAAATCGAAAAAAGGAAAGCTCAGGGCTTCTTTCTTCCAGCCACTTACCCAGCTTGAACTTATAGCGGTGCATAGAAACAAGGGAACATTGGAAAGTATTCGGGAAGCAAAGGTACTGCACCCCTACCAAACACTTCATACCAATGTTATAAAATCGGCGATGGTTTTGTTTTTAGCTGAAATGCTTAAGAACGCTGTTAAAGAAGAAGAGGTAAACACGGAATTGTTTCGGTATTTGGAACAGTCCTTACATTGGTTGGATCATCACGATGACATTGCTAATTTTCACATTCTTTTTCTTCTGAAGCTAACCGCCTATTTAGGTTTTTATCCAGATGCATCAAATATTGAGGGCCAGTACTTTAATTTAATGGAGGGTAATTTTCAGCAAAATGCATTGGGAAATTATTGCGAAGAAGGAGAAGCTGTAGAAGCATTTAAAGGGTTTTTCGGCATAGATTTTGATGCAATTTTGCAAATTAAATTGCCAAAAAAAGTACGTTTAGCTACGCTAAATTTGCTTTTAGTGTATTATCAATTACATTTGCAGGGCTATAAAAAACCGAAGTCTCTTTTGGTACTTCATCAACTATTTTAACTACTATGCGCTTACCCTTATTACTCATCGTATTTGTTATTTCATGCAACGCAGTAATATCCCAAACCATTCAAGTTTTAGAAGAAGATACCCGCGAACCTATCCCTGGCGTAGCGATCTATAATAATGATAAGACCAAAAGCGGAGTAACGGATTTTGACGGATATGTAGATATTTCAAATTTTTCGGATACTGAGGTTATTAACTTCCAGCATATCTCACATATAAATAGCGCTTTTAGTAAACAGGAAATTGTTACTGCTGGAAATGTTGTCTATATGATACCGGATGCCAGCACATTGGAAGAAGTGGTTCTTTCGGTAGCAAAATTCGGGCAACAAAAGAAAGACCTTCCACAGCAAATAGCAAGCCTTACCTCTGCAGATATTCAATTTACAAATCCGCAAACGGCAGCAGACCTTTTGGAAAGCAGCGGGCAGGTGTATGTGCAAAAGAGCCAATTAGGAGGTGGAAGCCCGTTAATACGAGGGTTTTCTACCAATAGATTGTTAATTACTGTAGATGGAATACGCTTCAATACTGCTATCTATAGAAGTGGAAATGTGCAAAATGTAATTTCTATTGACCCTTTCTCTATAGAAAGAACCGAAGTGATCCTGGGCCCCGGAAGTGTAGTTTATGGAAGTGATGCAGTAGGTGGTGTGATGAACTTTTATACCAAGAACCCTAAATTCTCTTTTGAAGACGGGGTCACTTTTAGCGGAAATATAAATGCACGTTATGCTACTGCCAATGAAGAAAAAACAGGGCATGTTGATTTTAATTTTGGAGCCAAGGAATGGGCGTTTTTAACAAGTGTAACCTTTAGTGATTTTGGCGATCTGAAAATGGGAAAACATGGCCCGGATGATTATCTGCGCCCGGAATATGCAGAAACCATTGATGGAGAAGATGTAGTGGTCACTAACCCCGATCCTCGTGTGCAAGTACCTACGGGATACAGCCAGATCAATGCAATGCAAAAAGTACGCTATATGCCCTCGGACAACTGGAATTTTGATCTTGGATTGTTCTATACAACTACAGGAGATTATCCGCGCTATGACCGGTTGATTAGAAGAAGAAACGGGAATTTAAGGGCAGCCGAATGGTATTATGGGCCGCAAGAGTGGCTTGCAGGGAACTTACAGGCCAGAAATAAACCCTCAGATGCCGGGATGTATGATGAAAGCATTGTAACACTATCGTATCAGCGCTTCAAGGAAAGCAGGAACGATCGTGATTTTGGCGATACAATTTTATTTGAGACCGATGAAACAGTAGATGCCTATAGTGCAGCCTGGGATTTTGAAAAAAAATTAGGAAAGGAAAATCTCTTGTTTTACGGAGTGGAGTATGTTTACAATAGAGTAGGTAGTGTGGGAGCTCAAACAGATATTACTACCAGTATATCCCAACCCGATGCATCCCGCTATCCGGACGGAGCCACCTGGCAGAGTATAGCTGCCTATAGTAGCTTACAATGGAAATTCGCAGACCGCCTTTCTTTTCAGGGAGGATTGCGTTACAACCATATTTTGGTAGATGCAGTTTTCGATGATGTCTTTTTCGATTTCCCTTTTTCGGAAGCAAATATCGATACGGGAGCCCTTACAGGAAGTGCCGGATTAGCATTTCAGGCCAGTGATATACTAGGATTAAAAGCAAATTTATCTACCGCTTTCAGAGCTCCTAATGTAGATGATGTAGGAAAGATATTTGACAGTGAACCCGGAAGTGTTGTAGTACCTAATCCCGACCTGAAGCATGAATATGCCTATAATGGTGAAATTGCTGCTACACTTAATTTCGATAATGTTGTGAAACTGGATGTCGCTTCTTTTTATACGGTTTTAAACGACGCATTGGTACGTCGCGATTTTAGTTTGGACGGCAAAACCGAAATCGAATATCAAGGCGAACTTAGTAATGTTCAGGCAATACAAAATGCCGGAAAGGCAGAGATCTATGGTTTGGAAGCAGGGCTGGAAGTGAATTTCTGTGAAGCATGGCAACTTACTTCTCAATATAATATTACCGATGGTTATCAGGAAGAAGATGATGGCTCTACCGCTCCTGTGCGTCATGCAGCACCTCAGTTTGGGAATACACACCTGCGTTTTACCAAAGAGAAATGGAAACTCGATGCTTTTGCCGAATACAACGGGCAATTTGATTTTGAAGATCTGGCTCCCAGTCAGGTTGCGAACGATTATCTGTATGCCAAGGATGAGAATGGAAACCCCTACTCACCACGATGGTATACGGTAAATTTTGGGGCACAGTATAGCATTACAGAAGCGATACAGCTTAACGCTATTGTGGAGAATATTACCAACCAAAGGTATAGAACATATTCTTCAGGAATTGCTTCGGCAGGACGTAATTTGATCGTATCTGCCAATTACATATTTTAATTCTATCTTTTTAAATAGTTATAAAAATACCTCGTGAAAGAAACGAAGGAATAACTATACTACATTCTTCATAATATCCTCTACAACTTCAGGATTTAACAACGTACTGGTGTCTCCCAAATTAGAGGTGTCCTTACATGCAATTTTTCTAAGAATACGCCGCATGATCTTTCCGGAGCGGGTTTTTGGTAAGCCCGAAGTAAACTGAATTTTATCCAATTTGGCAATGGGCCCTATATGTTCGGTAATGATCTGGTTGATCTCTTTACGAACATTGTCATGATCCCGGTCCTCGCCTGTTTCTTTCAAAATTACATAACCATAGAGAGCATTCCCTTTTACATCATGAGGAAACCCTACAATAGCACTCTCTGCTACAGCAGGATGCTCGTTAACAGCATCTTCAATAGGAGCAGTTCCAAGATTGTGACCAGAAACAATGATCACATCATCTACACGTCCTGTAATACGATAATAACCCGTAGTGTCACGTAAGGCACCATCACCGGTAAAGTATTTGTTTTCAAAAGCCGAAAAGTAAGTGTCCTTATATCGTTGATGATTCCCCCAGATGGTACGTGCCATCGATGGCCAGGGGAATTTGATACACAGGCGGCCATCTACTTGAAGGCCATCCATTTCCATACTGTTTTCGTCCATTAAACAAGGTTGTATTCCGGGAAGTGGTAAGGTAGCAAATGTAGGAATAGTAGGCGTTGCAAAAGGAATAGGAGAGATCAATATCCCGCCCGTTTCTGTTTGCCACCAGGTGTCAACAACAGGACTCTTCTTTTTTCCAATATTGTCATTGTACCAATGCCAGGCCTCTTCGTTGATGGGTTCACCTACAGTACCCAACACTTTTAGTGAAGAAAGATCATGCCTTTCCACAAAGCTCAGGTTTTCTTTAGCAAGTGCGCGAATAGCTGTTGGTGCTGTGTAAAACTGATTTACCCGATGTTTCTCAACAATCTGCCAAAAACGCCCCCAATCCGGATATGAAGGAACTCCTTCAAACATAACTGTTGTAGCGCCATTGGCCAGAGGGCCGTAAATAATATAGCTATGCCCGGTAATCCAGCCAATATCTGCAGTACACCAATACACCTCATCTTCTTCATACTGGAAAACATTCTTAAAAGTATAGGCGGTATAGACCATATAACCGGCAGTGGTATGGACCATTCCTTTGGGTGTTCCCGTAGAGCCCGAAGTATAGAGAATGAAGAGAGGATCTTCAGCGGCCATGGTTTCGGGAATGCACTCTTTAGGGGCCGTATTCAACAAAGGATGTAACCATTTGTCACGGCCTTCTTTTAACGGTGTATTGGAATTAATATGTTTAGCCACCAGAACCGTTTCAACACAGGGGCAATTTTTTAGCGCCTCATCTACAATTGCTTTAAGGTCTATGATTTTATTTCCTCTGAAAGAACCGTCACAGGTAATCACCATTTTACAATCCGAATCGTTAATACGTGTGGCAAGTGCTGTAGCCGAAAAACCGGCAAATACTACCGAATGAATAGCGCCAATACGGGCACAGGCCAGTACCGAAAAAGCCAGTTCGGGGATCATGGGTAAATAGATGCATACGCGGTCACCTTTGGAAATTCCCTGTGACCGCAATACATTGGCAAACCTGCATACGTTATCATGTAATTCCCGGTAACTTATATGCCGGGCTTCTTTATTTGGATCGTTAGGTTCAAAAAGTATTGCTGTTTTATCACCTCTGGTAGCTAAATGGCGGTCAATACAATTTTCGGTAATATTGAGTTGGGCCCCTTCAAACCATTTTATCTCGGGCTTGGTAAAATCCCAGGAAAGTACATTGTCCCATTTTTTCTGCCAGACAAAATGTTCTTCTGCTATTGATGCCCAAAATGACTCGGGGTCTTGAACCGATCTTCTATAGACCTGAAAGTATTCTTCCAGATTTTTTATATGGTAATCACTCATATTTTAGTACATTCTTTTGTCCTCCTCTAAGATAGCATATCCGTAGTTATCTGCCCACCCCGATTTTAATGGTAATATTTTTCTGTGTAACCCTTCTCTGGTCATCCCAATTTTTTCTAAAATTTTGATGGAAGCTGTATTTTCGGTAGCGACACCGGCTTCAATACGGTGCAGTTGCAATGTGTTAAATCCAAATCTAATGATCTCTTTAACCGCTTCGGTGGCATATCCTTTTCTCCATTGAGACGGAAGCAGGCTATAGTAGATCTCCGCCTTATTGTATTTTTTTGCAGATATGATCATCCCAATTTGGCCAATAACTTCAGAAGTACCTTTTTTCCGGATCACCCATAAGTACCAAGTTCTCTCTTTCTTTAATTGATCATCGAGAATAGGCTGTAATAGTTTTTGTGTATCCGAAAGCACTTTGGGAACTCCAATAGTATTGAATTGTGCTATGACTTCATAGCTGTTTATATGATGAATGTCCTTGATATCTTCTGAAGTGATTTCAGAAATCAACAATCGCTCTGTTTCAAGATTCATAACGGAGCAATTTTTCGGCAAGGTCCTTTTTTAAATTGGCAAACCATTCTTTTTGAAGAATACTTAAAACAATACTATCTCTTCTCCCGGTTGGGGTTTTATAATTACTTCTTAAGATACCTTCTACGGTACAGCCAATACTTTTCATGGCAGCGATACTTCGTTGATTTGTAGCATCGGCCCTAAATTCAACTCGTCCCCAGCCTGTTTTTTCAAAGGCAAATTCTAACAAAAGATATTTACAATTTTTGTTTAAGCCTGTCCCCTGGAACTCATTACCATACCAGGTAAATCCTAATTGAGAGCTATTGTGGTATTCCTGAATGTCGTAAAAACGAGTACTGCCAACATATTTTTGGGCTCGCTTGTCGAAAACAATAAAAGGATAAGCTGTTTTTGATGCTCTTCCCTGCAAAGCAAGTTCTATGTATTTTTTTAGGTTCTCGAGTCCGTTGGCCGGTGTTATGGAATAATCCCAGATCTGCGGTTCGTAAATAGAATATACAGACAAGTGTTCCATGTCTTCTATGGTCAACGGCCGAAGTAATGCTACTTCGTTCTCTAAGATATAGTCGGTATCAAAATTAAAAGGGGTCATTTACTAATTGGTTTATTAATGAACTTGAGCATCTCCTTCTCCAAGAGGAATACGAATATCTTCTACAATTTCCTGAACTTCCATTGGGGGTGCCGGTGTTAGGCCGTTTATTACCAGAGCCACTATAAAGTTTACCATCATGGCCACCGCTCCAAATCCTTCGGGAGAAATACCAAACCACCAATCTTTACTAAGCCCGTCGACAGCTTCTTTTCCCCCGTCAAATACACCAAATTTAAATTTCAGCATATAAAACAGCATGAGTGAAATACCTACGATCATTCCTGCGACAGCTCCTTCTTTACTCATCTTTTTATAAAAAATACCAAGTACAATAGCCGGGAAAAATGAAGCGGCTGCCAGGCCAAAAGCAAGCGCTACCACTGCTGCGACAAAGCCAGGGGGGTTAATACCAAAATAACCTGCTACCATAACTGCAACTATTGCCGAAATTCGTGCTGCGAAGAGTTCTCCTTTTTCAGAAATTGAGGGCTTAAAGACGCTTTTAATAAGGTCGTGTGACACAGAAGACGAAATTACAAGCAATAAGCCTGCTGCCGTAGATAGAGCAGCTGCAAGCCCACCTGCGGCTACCAAAGCAATGACCCAGGCCGGCAACTTAGCAATTTCGGGATTAGCCAGTACCATGATGTCTCGATCTACTGTAAGTTCGTTCTCTTTTTCATTTGCCAGATACTGTATGGTGCCATTCTCATTTTTATCCTCAAAAACAAGCAGCCCTGTATTTTCCCAATTTTTGAACCAGGGGGGCATTTCGGAATACGGCCGGTCACTAACGGTCTCTATCAAATTGGTCTTAGCAAAAACGGCCACTGCAGGAGCTGTTGTATACAATATGGCAATAAGTAATAGAGCGATCCCTGCCGATTTGCGTGCATCCCGTACTCGCTTTACGGTAAAGAAACGGACAATTACATGTGGTAATCCTGCTGTCCCCACCATAAGTGCCAGGGTAATTGCAAAAACATCTACGGTACTTTTCGTACCGTCCGTATATTCTGTGAAACCAAGTTCGGTTGAAAGGCCGTTGAGCTTTTCCAATAGATATATCCCGGAAGAATCATTTAATGTAGTTCCCATTCCCAATTGCGGAACCGGATTTCCCGTCATTTGAATTGAGATGAAAATAGCAGGAACCATAAAGGCAAAGATCAATACGCAATACTGTGCGACCTGTGTATAGGTGATACCTTTCATCCCGCCCAATACCGCGTAAAACAAAACAATTATCATCCCAATAATTACTCCGGTATCAATGTTTACTTCTAAGAACCTTGAAAAAACAACACCTACGCCCCGCATTTGGCCGGCAACATAAGTAAAGGAAACTAACAAAGCACAGAACACCGCTACGATACGAGCTGTTTTAGAATAATAACGTTCTCCTATGAAATCGGGGACAGTAAACTTTCCAAATTTGCGCAGATAAGGAGCCAATAGCAACGCCAGCAGCACATATCCTCCTGTCCATCCCATTAGGTACACAGAGCCATCGTAACCGGCGAAGGCTATTATTCCCGCCATGGAGATAAAGGAAGCAGCAGACATCCAGTCTGCAGCAGTTGCCATTCCATTTGCCCAGGGTGATACACCTCCCCCTGCTACATAAAATTCTTTAGTAGAATTGGCTCTTGACCAAATGGCAATACCAATGTATAAAGCGAAAGTAAGACCCACTAAAATATACGTCCAGTTCTGTACACTCATAAGGTCTCATTTTTAGATGGTTCTTCATCATAACCATACTTCTTGTCCAATCGGTTCATTAACCGGACGTATACAAAAATGAGGATAACAAATGTATAGATAGAGCCTTGTTGAGCAAACCAAAATCCTAGTTTAAAACCTCCTATTTGAAATGTATCCAGAAAATCCTTAAAAAGGATTCCGGCACCGTAAGAAACCAGAAACCATATTGTTAACAGGATGAGCAGATACCTAAGGTTTTTTTTCCAGTAGGTGACAGCTTTTTGCTTTTTAGTTTTCATAAGGTATTGAGTTTGCTATCAAACCATGAAAATACAAAAATGCCTGCGATGCGCAATTTCTAATACTGTCTGATTTACAGAGTCTTATAGGTATGAATAATACAAGAGAGAACAAAAAACGACGGATTTTTGAAAAATAAGGATGTGTATGCGATAAATAAATTGCTACCTTTAAAAAAACAATATTATGAAAACTAAACTATTAAAATTGCTCAGCGCGTTGGTTGTATTACTTATCATATCTTGTGATGTAGAAAGTGATCGGTTGGAGAACCTGTCAAATAAAATTGAAAGTGAAGAAAATCCTGAAGATCTGTTTAGAAATGATATTGAACCCGCCTCGATCAATTTTGCAGAACTTGAAAAATTAGCTGAGAATTCAGAAACACGTATCCCATTAGTAAATACAGGGTCGTCCTTAAACTTTAATTTTACCGGATGTCCCCCGGATGACAGTATAGCAATAAGAACGTACCAAAATTTTATAAACCCGCCATGTGATTATTGGTATAGGGTATATTTTGGGGTTAAATCATTTTATAATTTTGGACTTATAAATACGCATCAATCTTATATAGATATTAGTTATTTTGATGTAGCAACCGGAAATCTTGTCCAGCAAACGGGGGATATTAATCAAATAGTTGCAAATACATTGCTTAATCCTTTTTGTACCTGTCCGGCGCTGTTTTGGGTTTCATTTCCTCCAAATGAAGTGCCAAACACTATCTATATAAGGTTGCGAAAAATTGATAATGTTACCGGGTGTGAAAGTGTTTCTCAGGTCCGGATGTATTATCCGGCGCCTTGTAGTTAAATTAAATATATAGTTCCCCCGTATAAGGCACTTATATACAACTTACCACAAATAAAGTAATAAAACATGGCTAAAAAGAAAGAAAACACAAGTGTAGATGATGCAATTAATGTGTCTTTAGAAAAAATAAATAAAGCAAGGGATGCTTATGACCGTTTATGGTCTGCTCAAAAGGATCTAAAGGAATTGGGAATTGATCTAGTTATAACTAAGAACTGATTATCAGGTTCGAAATCCTTACAAAGAAATCTGTTTGAAAATCGATCAGTTCTTTACGGAGTCTGTCTTTATCACCGTCAAATTTAGAAATTATACTTTCCATTTCATTGTTAATTTTATCCTTCTCTTTATTTACAAATTCTTCAGCTAAATCGAGACGGGAATAACCATCTTTCATCAAATTTCCTGTTTTTGGAATCCTATTTAAATATAACTCCCCTCGTAGTTCACAATAAATTTTGAACGTGTCTATTTCTTCTTGCATTTTATAAGGTTTAAAAAGTTAAAGGGAGTAACTCAAATATAAGAAAAGTTCCAGAAGCGTAGAACAAGTCAATACTTAAATAGCTTGGCAATATGAAATAATAGATGAAATTAATTGTAGAATAAACCCGATTACTAATAGAGACAAACCAATATAAGACATAACCTTTCTAAAAGGCTTTTTTCGTTGGTACTCTTCACTTACTGCATAAGAGGCTCCCCTAAGAGGGAGTCCATAAAAAAACAGGAAAACTACACCAATAATATCTAGTGAAAGCCCAATTACTGAAAGTCCTTGATAGGAACAAATGAAATCTCGCATAACTTTATTAAAGTAAAGGGGAGTTATTCAAAGATAAATAAACATGAATAAAAACTCTTGAACCTGTAAATAAATCAAGAAAATAAAAGTTTGATAAGGAGGTGTAGTAAGTAAAATGTCGAAATATTCGACTAAATATGTATCTTTGTAAATGCAAAAGGGAGCAGACCACTAAGTATACTCCCTGTCGGACAGTAAGACCAATTAGAGTATCCAGATGGTAGACCTTTCTAATGGTCGGTGGATATTTTGGCACTTTTTCTGTCTATTTACTTCCTAATGATGGAAGCACGGTATTTTAAGACCACTCAAATTTGAGTGGTCTATTTAATTAGGTTCTCTCCATTCCAGTAAGCCATATTCATATATATTTTCTTCATTTTTAATTCTATAAAACTGTTTATGGTTTTTTGCCTTAGTTCCCAAAGTTGAAGAAAGTTGTGTAATATATTCACGTTTTGCTTCCTCGTCATTTAAAAACAAATGTGGTTCAAAATCACCAATAACTTCTGCTATAACATTAACTGTGAGTTCATGACCAACTTCGTTAAGAATCCAAGCTGCTTTTTTGGCTTTTGAAAAATTGGGATTATAAGTAATTTCTTCGTCTTCAAATGTTTGTAGCTTTAGAGGCTCACTATCGTCAATACTATCTTCAAGAGGTGTAAGTAGAGCATCCACATCTTTAATCTGTTTGTTTAACTCTACCATCTTCTTCATTAAAGCCTCTTTTTTGTTCTCGTAGAACTCAATTAACTCTCTTATTTGCGAGTCATCTAAGGTTATCTGTCTTTTCATAATGACGTTTTTTATGACTTATCTATTGATTTTCTCTATTAGATTCCCTATATTTGTTTTATAATTAGAAGCGGCGACGGGACTCGAACCCGTATAACTTACGCGGCCAGCGCAGTACCTTTCCAATCGGACACACCGCCTCAAAATTATATCTATAAAAATTCAAAAAGTCTTCAGTTTAGTCGCTCGGAGACTTTTTTATTCTCATTTCCTACAAAGATAGTTAAAATATCTATTCTCCAAAAAATTAAAGCAAAAAATATTAACAGCTTGTCTTAGTTTTAAAAAGTACGCAGACAGTACCCACAAAAATAGGGGTATGTATTTAGTAGTGTTTTACCTTAAAAACCTTGTAATCCCTGTACTGTATAGGAAATTCCTTTTTTCTGATAATAGTATTGTAACTATAAAAATCATTTCCTTCCATAAATTCACAAATCTTTTTCAAATTGCCAAAAGCACCTAAAACAATACAATTTTTCAAAAGGACGTAGGTTTTTTTCTTCTCTTTTTGTTGTTTATATGTAGTCATAAGACAAATATACAACTTTACTCGAATATAATTACATAAATATTTGTATATATCAATATATTCGAGTATATTTGTATAACAAAACAATCGAAACCATGAATTTCAAATCTCTACCACAGCTTTTAGATTACTTTAAAGAGGAAAGCACTTGTATTGAATACTACGAACATATCCGTTGGAACGGTGATCCTGCGTGTCCTCATTGTGGTGGTTTGAACCCTTATAAAACAAAAAGAGGTTACAGATGTAGTGAGAAAGAATGTAGAAAAGACTTTACTGTAAAAGTGGGGACTATATTTGAAAACTCTAAAATACCGTTACGTACTTGGTTTGCTGCTATCTTTTTAGCTACTAATCACAAAAAAGGAATTTCAAGCGTACAATTAGCAAGTGATCTGGGCATTACGCAAAAAAGTGCCTGGCATGTTCTTCATAGAATTAGAGAAATGCTAAGAGAAAAAGCACCTAAAATGATAGGTGATACCAATATGGTAGAGATTGATGAAGCCTATATCGGTGGTAAGGAAGGGAACAAACATTATAAGAAACAGCGCTCTAATGAGAACCCTAATCTTAAAAATGACGGTACACCTTACCAACCTAAGAAAATGGTAGTAGGCTTAGTTGAGCGTGGTGGGGACATTATTGTAAAGCATGTAAAAAGAGCAACCAATGAAGAAATTTTACCACTACTAGATAATCATATCGCCGAAGGTTCAGAGGTTCATACAGACGAAAGTAATGTATATCATAAAGTTGGTAGAACATTCACTCATAAGACTGTTGTACACTCGGCTAGCCAGTATGTAGTTGGTAACTGTCATACTAACACCATTGAGAACTTTTGGAGCCAATTAAAGCGAGGTATTAATGGTATTTATCACCACGTAAGCGAAAAGCACTTAGAGCGTTATTTAGACGAGTATGCCAATAGATATAACACTCGTAATTTGACCTCGCAAGAGCGTTTTGAATATTTCTTAGAGCAAAGTGAAAGTGTGTTGCCATATAAGAATCTAGTCAACTAATAATATTGAAATTAAACTTGCGTTAAATGAATACAAGAATTACATTAGCATGTGTTAAAGAAAAGTTAAATTTATGTTAAATCACTACTGTGTATTACCCACAACTGTAACATTTGTTGCTTTTCACTAGTCTATTATATACCTTTGTTAATAACAATAAACAAAAAGCATTATGAAATTCATTTTAAAAGGCAAAAAAGATAAGGGGCTTGACGGCTTTGCTTATAGCTTAATCGCCAGTTTGGGGATTATGTTTGCCTTGTCAGCATTCTCCCCTACGTTGGCAGTAGCTTTTGTTGTCCTTATTTTAACGGGTAGCTTCTTATAAAAACAAGATTTAAACATGAACTACATTAATATAGGCGTCCTTATCGGGATCGTCTCTGTTGCTTGTTACTTTATTTATAGACTTACAAAAAAAAGAAAAACATATGTTGCCTATGACATTATACGGTGTTTTGCTTTTGGGTTTTCTATATCTTTTGCAGCTTACATGATATATATTGGATATAAAAAAATTTGTGATAATATAGAGGATATGGTTAACTCATGTATTATGATAGGTGGTTTTGCAATTGCGGTTTTCGCTATTGATGCAATAATAAAAACAATAGGAAAGGCGGATAATGAAAACTCCCATTGAATGAAGAAGAAAAAGAAAAAAAGAGCTAAGAAGTACGAAAAGAAGTTGACCATTGACGGCACTCTTGACGACGTTCTAAAAGTTTCCGTTCCAAAGCCAAAGGACAAAGATAGTAGCGGTGTAGACAACGGCTAAAATATTGCACGCATTTTGGGATGTACTGTAGGGTTTAAACGTGACAGGCATTACAACGTGCAAGAAGTTCATTGTAATAGAAATATTGAATTTTGACATTTGTCCCCGGAGGGTTTAGGCGTGATACCGTCTAAGAAATTCAAACGTTTCCATCTTCAAAAAAAATCACTCCCGATTTATTATAGTAATTCTATTCTACCTTGTGGTAACAGGCATATAAGTCCCCCGTATAGGTAACTATATACAACATTACACTAAAAGCATTGGGTTAAATTTATTATGCGTAGCTGGTTTCTTACAAAATGATGTGTATTTGGCATAGATTATGTATCTTTGTCGTGTCAAACAGCAACTTTATCGTGAAAACCCACTCAGCAAGATACATTAGTGATTGCTTATTATTTATTGCATCTCAATCTGGTGAATCTGATATAACAAATTTAAAACTTCAAAAACTGTTATATTACATTCAAGGAGCAACCTTGTCTCTAAATGGACAAAGAATGTTTCAAGAAGATATAACAAAATGGCAATACGGCCCTGTTGTTGTTCCCATTTATCATGCTTTTAGAGATTATGGACATCAAATTATATCTCCCCCGGAAAAAATTGACTTAAAAGATTTACACGAAACACAATTGAAGGTAATTGAGGATGTTTATTCTTTTTTCGGTCAATTTTCAGCTCTTAAGCTTATGGATATGACACATAGCGAATCTCCCTGGATTAATGCAGAAATGCGAGAAGAAATTACTGATGAAGCATTGGTTGAGTTCTTCGACACTATTGTAGTTAAAGGGAATGGCAAAGAAGGGCAAAAATAAGTTCAAAAAAACTAGTATAACTCCAAGCGACTTATTTAAGTATGAGTTCGATGACTCATTGGCAGTAATGCCAAACTACGATTATCCTGTATTTTGTTTTAAGCACTTACATCCTGATTATGATTTGAAAAATTGTGATAGTGATGAGTTAACAGCTTTAATGCACCAACTTGCAAATCTTAGTAAGTTGACTTGGCAAAAACTTACATTGACACAGCGTCATGGCATGGGATCTGAGAAAATATATATATCGCAAATGGCAGCCAACTGCCCCGACTTTATAACAGAGGATGTTGATTTTCTATTGGCTTTTAGGTTTATTGGGAAAAAACCTTTCCTTGTTCATAGAAACAGATTTATTTGTCATGTTTTATTTATAGACAACAAGTTTTCATTATACAATCATGGATAAACTTAGAACTAAATTATCGAAAGATTTAAAAAATTAGGTGTGGATTTGAGTGTAGTAAATTATTAATTATTTACAACAATGCTTATGAATTTTATTTAAATATTCTAAAGCTTTACTTGCTTCCGCAGAGGTTACTTTGTATGTAGTATATCTAGAATACCTAGACCTATCGTCAAGCCACTTATATCCAATTGAAATATCAATTGGAGCATTTCTTTGAATCAATTTTAATCTAGCAATATGCCTACCTCTAAGATTATAAGCATTTTTGACCTCACTTATATTTTTACATTTTTGTGCGCCAATTGTATGTGGAAGTAGATTATCTTCTAGTAAATGTATAGAGGAGTAAAAGGAAGTTGTTACTACCCAATCATAATATTTTTTACCACTATTAAGTTCTTCGGCTAAATCTTTGTTTCTTTCGCCGTGAACAATTCTTTTGCTTTTCGACATTTATTCAAATTCTTCTGAATACTGATAACCATCCTGCGATAATAATTCAAGGTCTAAATCAGAAGAACCTACAAGACCCATATCTAAATCTACACCAAACAATTCATCAAATATTCTTTTAATCTCAAATATTTTTGAATAAGTGCTTGTAATAAATTCATCATTCAGTAGAAGTTCATTATTAACAGCGATGATTACTTTTGGATTTTCGTGGAAAATATTTAAGTGGAAAGAATCCACTTTATTGCCCCTTTTTCTAATATGGTCTACAATCCGTCCAGATAATATATATACCTGTGTAGCCTTTTGAGTTAATTCTTCTACCTTGTTTTTTACAAGTTTAGCAACAATTTCTTCCCTTCCTGTCTTTATACCAGATTTTTCACCAGCATTAAAACCTTCGCTGAAAGCATCAGCCACAACATCCGCATGATAATAATTGTTTTGAGCTTTGCTTTTTACATCGTTTTGGTGCGATCTTAAATAGGATTGAAATTGTTCTGTTCCTGTTTTATCTTTAAAGTTTACAGCCATTACAATATAAAATAAATAAAAGTGTGTGTGAAAAAAGAGTGCAAATATATATTTATATTAAGTATTTGCGCCATAAAATTAATATAATTAATTAGTTAACCAAATAAATTATGAATTATTATCATAGATTAAATGCATAAAATTAGGTTAAACGGTAATATTCTTATTAAAGATAACGATAAAAATTTAGTTTACATATCATTTAAAGGCTAAATTTTAGTTAATTCACTTGGGTTTAGACGCAGAATTAGAATTAAATTACACCAAATATTTGCACAAGTGTAATTAACTACTTATATTTGTAGTGTACTAATTGATACACTATGATTAACAAGGATTTTAAATCGATACTAGAGCTAATTCAAGCCTTCCCGGACGAGCAATCTTGCATCGACCATTTAGAAGAAATACGCTGGAACGGTAACGTAGTAAGCCCTTTTGATCCAAATTCAAAGGTGTATAACTGTGCCGGGAATAAGTATAAGTGTAAAGAGACTGGAAAGTACTTCAACGTTAAGACCAACACTATTTTTGATAACACTAAGTTACCATTGCAAAAATGGTTTTTAGCAATTTGGTTGGTTACAGGTCATAAAAAAGGGATTTCTTCTTTGCAGTTAGGCCGTGATTTAGATATTACCCAAAAATCTGCGTGGTTTATGTTAGGTCGTATTCGTCAATGTTTTGGGATTGATAACGACACTAAACTAAATAATGAAGTTGAAGCGGACGAAACGTTTATAGGCGGGAAAAATGCTAACAGGCACGAAAATAAGAAGGTAAAAGGAACAAGTGATGATAAATCCCCTGTCTTGGGTATGGTAGAAAGAGGTGGTAAATTGACTGCTAAGAAGGTTAAAAATACTACTCACGAAACACTTTCAAAAGAGATTGTTGATAGTGTAAAAGAAGGTGCTAAATTATATACAGATGATTATTCTTCTTATAACGCTATGAAGCGTATTTATGACCATAGTGTTGTTAAACATAGCAAAAGCCAATATGTAAAAGGCAGAGTTCACACGAACACTATTGAGGGCTTTTGGTCGCTATTAAAAAGAGGTATCTTTGGAGTGTATCACTTTACATCAAAGAAACACTTGCAATTATATGTAGACGAATTTGTATTTAGATATAATTCACGTAAGATTACAGAAGGAAGTAGATTTAATTTACTCCTTACAAATACAGAGAACAGAATAACGTATAAAGAATTGATTAATGAGTAAGAAAGAAGAAACAAAAAAAGTAGAAAGTAATAACAAAATAGCCCTTTTTGAGGGAGAAGAAATAAGAAGGGTAATGTTCGATGGAGAATGGTATTACTCAATTGAAGATGTAGTTGGTGCTTTATCTGAATCCACCAACGTAAAGGAATATGTTAAAAAACTGAGACAGAGAGATGAAGAACTTTCCAAAGGGTGGGGACAATTTGTACACCCCCTTCCTATTATGACTAAAGGTGGGAGGCAAAATATTAACTGTGCCAATACAGAAAGTATATTCAGAATCATTCAGTCCATTCCCTCTAAAAATGCGGAACCATTTAAAAGGTGGTTGGCTAGAGTTGGCAAGGAAAGAATTGACGAGATTGAACAACCTGCTAAAGCTATAGAAAGAGGAAAAGGATATTATCAAACTAAGGGATATACTCCTGAATGGATACAAACTAGAACGGCAGGAATTGATACTAGAGTTTCGTTAACAGACGCATTAAAGGAGAGCGGTATTACAAAGGGCTATGAGTACGCTATTTTAACCAACGAAATGTATAAATCATGGTCTGGATTTAGTGCTTCTGAATACAAAGAATATAAGGGATTAGGCAAAAAAGAAAGCCTTCGGGACAATATGAGTTCAATGGAAGTGGCCACTACTTTGTTTAGTGAAACAGCGGCTAGAGAGCTTATAGAAAAAACTGGGGCTAAAGGATTTAAAGAGACTAGGACACAAATTCACATAGCAGGAACTATTGCTAGAGAAGCTGTTAAAAGGATTGAAAAAGAAACAGGCAAAAAAGTGGTTACACACAAAAATATGAAGGAGTTAAATTCTCCGGAAGTTCAAAAGCAAATAGCGCAAGAATCCCTGCCTGATAAAAAGGAACTTGAAGAACCTCTTTCAGATTTCAACAAAAAACTAAAAAAGGGTATTGAATGGAATCCAAAAGATCACAAGAAATAGTATGAAGAAACTGAAACTAATCATTGCTTTAATTCTTATTATAATTCCACTAATATTGGGTATAGTAATTATGTATAAATACCTAGAGATTACTCCTTTTGATTTTGGAGGGAGGAAGGTAAACATCCATAAGGTACTTCTTGGAGATAAAGGTTCATATATGATGCCCGTTTTTTACGGATTGATGTTGTTGTCTGGGGTGATACTCTTGAAGGATAGCGACAAAAAATAGCACTCGGTTTTGACCGTTTCTTTAGAACTTCAGATAGTGATGGCTGAAGTATTAACAAGTGCAACAGGTTCTTTCACATGGTAGATTTTACTTTAACTGGTTAACAGTTCGCAATAGCGCATATTAACTTATCGATGTGAAGTAAATACTATCCGAAAAAAAGCCATATTCCTAATGGCGAAAGCAAACTTTACTTCTTAGTGTAAACAGGTATATAGTTCCCCCCGTATAAGCCTCTTCAATTGTTTTTAAACGACTACAAGCATTTGCAAACGACTATAAACGAAAGTAAATAGGTAACAACCGACTTGTTCTTGCAGGCTGCTTCATATTTGCACTGTTGAATCATCAAGGTTCAATAATCTTAACTGTTTAACCCGTCTGCCACTGGGCAGGCTTTAAAATTTAATTAGTATGAACACGCTTAGAAACAAAGTACAGTTGATTGGAAACTTAGGAAACGACCCGGAGATCATCACATTGGAATCCGGAAAGAAACTTGCAAAATTTTCGCTTGCCACCAATGACACCTATAAAAATGCCGAGGGCGAAAAGGTAACCGATACGCAATGGCATAATCTAATCGCATGGAACAAGACGGCAGAGATCGTGGAGCAATATGTAACCAAAGGAAAGGAGATCGCTGTCGAAGGAAAATTAACATCCCGCAGTTATGAAGATAAAGACGGGCAGAAACGCTATGTCACCGAGGTGGTGGTAAATGAGCTGTTGATGCTTGGGAAGTAATACAAGAGGGCTACTCAATACAAAGAGTAGCCCTCTTTAAGTATAGTATAGTATAGTTTTGCAAAAAATTCTTTTTTGCTAAATTGGGTTTCAATTTCAACGGAAAATGCAGACAATGCAAAATTTACTTCAGGAAATAAGTAATAGATGTTTTTTAAGCCCGGAACTACAACAAAGAATTACGAACGATTTTGAAGTAAAGGAGGTAAAGCGAGGAGAAAAGATCCTTATACAGGGAAATAGAGCCAATAGTCTGTATTTCATAGAAAAAGGAATTTTACACAGCTACTATTACCTTGATGATAAACAAATATCTTCGTGGTTCTATTCGGAAAAACATTTCATTACATCCTGGTACAGCTTTTATGCCCAAAAGCAAAGCTTTGAAGAAATAGAATGCCTGGAAGACGGTGTTTTATACCAGATAAGTCATAAGGATTATCAGAAACTTATAGCAGACTTCCCGTCTTTTGGCAATTTTGCCCGATTGCTAGCCGAAGAAATGCTAACTTTTATTGATGAGTTTTCCAAGGGATGGTCATTTCTGTCAGCCAAAGAAAAGTACGAATTACTACTACATTATTTTCCGGATATAGAATTGAGAGTAAAACTAGGCTATATTGCTTCCTTTTTGGGTGTCTCACAAGAGACATTGAGCAGGCTACGAGCAAAAACATGATTTCTTGATATAAATCAAAAAAACAATCAATAAATCACCAGACTTTTGTAAAAAATAATAACTAATGAAAAATTCAACATTGCTATTTAGAAGTCTGGCCATTGTCATTCTCATTGCCGGCTGTGCACATTTGGTCACATATGCTTCAAAAAATTCCGGGTACAATTATAAGACCGAAGAAACAACCACAGAAGATATCATTTCAGAAAATGAAAAGACTTACGATCAAAACACCGATTTCATTACCGGTAAGTGGAAAGTTACTTATAACAGTAAAGCCTTTAAAGGCTCTATTGTATATGAAATCAAAAAAGAGGGGAGCAAATTCAATGCTTATACATCTCAATATTTAGATGAAAAAGGAAACACTCAAAAAGCAGAAGGAGATAAGGCCCTAATTATAAAATCGTTTGATGGTTATAGAGGAGATGGTACATATAGGATTGAACATGAAGGCGAGATTTACAATGTGGAATGCACTATCAATATGTTAGATGAAAATACCTTTGAATTAAAATATGACTATTACGGCTATAGTGATATAGAAACCTGGAAAAGAAATTAAACGATGATCGAATTTTTATCTAAAGAACTCAAATGGATCGATGTAGATTATTGGTTTCATGTATTCAATGATCTAAGTTTGATGTACCTTATCATTCCTTTTTTTGTATTGGAGCTCATACGGTACGCTTACCTTAAAAAATTAAGCAAGAACCTCATTCTGGATAGTATTGCTAACGTAATTACATTTGGTGCTTTTCTTCTAATTGAGATTATCATTGGAATTTTAGCCGTAACAAAGCTCTATTTTTGGATATATGAAAACTTTAGCTTACCTCATTTAGAGCTAAATTGGGTAACTATTATTACCTGTGTATTATTAGCAGATTTTGCTTATTACTGGGAACACAGAATGATGCATCGTATAGGCATTGGCTGGGCTACACATACTGTACATCACAGCTCACCTCATTTTAATTTGTCTGTTGCATATAGGTTTGGACCATTTGACGCTATCTTACCTGTACTATTTTCATTGCCGTTGGTATTATTAGGTTTTGATCCCATTTTGGTGATACTTTCTGAAGTATTTGTACAAGTTTTTCAGACATTGCTTCATACCGAGATCATTGGTAAGCTCACCAAACCAGTAGAATATATTTTTAATACGCCATCACACCATAGAGTGCACCACGGCTCTAACCGTCAATACTGGGATAAAAACTATGCGGGAATCTTAATTATTTGGGATAGAATGCTTGGCACTTTTGAACCTGAAAAAGAAAAAGTCATATATGGAATTTCGGAACCTTTAAACAGCGTAAACCCCATAAATGTATTTTTTCACGGAATTTCACGTTTTTTTAGAAAACTAAAACAAATTAAAGGGTTTCAAAACAAACTGCTTGCCTTCATAAAGCCGCCGGATTGGATGCCAAAAGGATAAGTAGAAATTCTTCAATTATTAAAATAACTAAAGAGCTATGAAACCAAACAATCCTTTTTTTGCAGATTTGTCTACCTATTCACCCGAAAAGACGATTCCATTCTATGAGAAAGTTTTTGGATGGAAGTATTACAAAAGCAATGACTATTACAGTGCTTACTTAAACAATGATGAGGTTGCCGGGTTGTATGAAACACCTGAAAAATTTAAACAAATGAGGATGCCTCATTTTTGGATGACATATTTCCAGGTGGAAAGTATTGGCAGCATAGTTGAAAAAGCAAAACAACTGGGTGGAATTATTGAAATAAATTATGAACTGGAAGGCTATGGAAAGATTGCCCTGATTAGAGACCCTCAAGGCGCAGGGTTTACCATCTATGAGGGTGATAAATTAAAAAACATAAGAACGAAGAATACAGAAAATACCTTAATTTGGAATGAACTACACGTTTCTAATGCAGAAAACGTTATTCCATTTTATCAGGAAATTTTTGATTGGAAAATTATACGGGATCAACAAGGAGTTTATACTGTTATAAATAGCAAGGGTGAATATATTACAGATATTTTGGAGGCCCCTAATATATATAAAGGGAAGTTTGAATATTGGATATGCACATTTGGCGTTAAAGATCTGCAAAAGGTTAAAGGCAAAATTTTAAAAAATGGCGGAAACCTAATCATGGAAGAAGAAAACCGTATTTTGTTTTCTGATAATTCCAATGAAGCCTTTTTTTATATTAAAGAGGTTTCAAATTCTAGTGTTACAAAGGACGGGCCCTGGTGATAATCAATAAAAATTAAGTAATTATACGTATTTGATTGTAAGGGCTTTGTGGTTAAATTGAAATAGTTAGTTAAAATTAGCCAGATAAAATAATTAGCCATGAATGAGCGTACCCGTAAAAGAGAGAAGCCACCTCAGTCAACAAAAAGCTCCGGACAAGAAACAGAGCATCAATCATATGCATTCAGGGACAATCGCCCGGAAAATAAACAATTAAAAAAACTACAGGAAAATGCAAATGAGTTTACGGCTTCCAAACCTATTCAAAAAAAAGAAAACAAAACCGGCTTGCCGGATCAACTAAAGACAGGGATCGAAAATCTTTCCGGCCATTCTATGGATGATGTAAAGGTGCATTATAATTCCCCAAAACCATCCCAGTTACAGGCACACGCTTTTGCACAAGGAACCAATATACACCTGGCTTCAGGGCAGGAAAAACATTTACCTCATGAGGCCTGGCACGTTGTACAGCAAAAACAGGGGAGAGTAAAGCCTACAATGCAGGTAAAAGGTGAAAATATAAACGATGATATCAGCTTAGAAAAAGAAGCTGATGTAATGGGAAATAAAGCTTCTTCAGACACCATTCAAAGGCGAGCACATTCAAAAAGCTGTAATTGTGCATCTTGTACAGGGGTTACTGAAAATATTTCAAACAAGGTTACTTTACAAAAAAAAGTGGCACAATTGGTTTGCTCGGAATGTGGGAGAAGAAGTGGACATACTTCCAGATGTTCGCGACACCCCAATAGAAGAAGGGCACAAGCAAGAAGAACCACAGTTGCACGGGAAGAATCCTCCTCCTGGACCAATATGCAACGATACAGACCCGGATGGGTAAGAAGAAACGACATTACCGAAGCTAAGGTAAATGCATTCTGCAGACAGTATTCACAACGAAGGATTAGAGGGCATCATTCAGATGATGACAGTAGTGCCGAACACGCAAACACAACGGCCGATCTTACAGCATACAAATCCTGGCATACAGGAATATATGGTTGGCGATAAAAATGATAAACCAATCTCACATAATCAAAACCTGTCCTGGTATATCCTAAGCCACTTCACATTGCATCTGTCCAGGTTGCGAAATAGTAATTACTCCTCCCCACGTACAGTTAAGTGTGCAGGTATTGTTCAAAGCAGGCATATTTGCCAACATTACCGTAGGACTACCCGGAGCCCATGGTGCAACAGTTACAGGGACGCAAGGCATGGGTGTCAATACCCCCAGGGCCGCTGTGGTAGCAGCAGCTACCGTTGGATTGGCAAGTGAAGAACACATCCCAAAGGGAGGAATATTTACAACAGGTTTATTGTCCATGATATTGGCAGCCGGCATATTGCTGGTCATAACCTTGTTTTGTGGTAAAACGATCAAAGAGGAGGGTGCAACTCCAAAGGAGCAGGTCATCATAGCCCCCATACATACTTGTTGTGGCATAACTAAATGGTTTTATTTTGTTTACTGTATTCCCTTCGAATAGCAGTAGTAATATCTTTTAAAATTAATTTCTTTTCGTCTCTTTTGGCAGCTTCCAGTGCACAATAGCGTAGAATATTGATCATTTCACCCCCGGTAAGCTCGTAGGTCGTGGCAAGCTCGTCAAAGTCAATACTGGACTCTAATTTAAAGTTTCCGTTAAATAAGATGTTCCACAGCATTTTTCGTTGTTTAATCCCCGGTTTGGGGAAGTGTACCATACTTTGAAAGCGCCTTGAAAATGCCTGGTCAATATTGGTTTGAATGTTAGTTGCTAGGATTACCAGGCCCGAAAAATCTTCTATTCGCTGTAATAAATAAGCTACTTCTTGGTTGGCATACCGATCGTTTGCACCTTTGGTTTGTGTTCTTTTACCAAAAAGCGCATCTGCCTCATCAAAAAACAGGATCCAGTCTTTGTGCTCTGCCTCATCAAAAAGGCGTCCCAGGTTTTTTTCTGTTTCTCCTATGTATTTTGAAACAACTAATGACAGATCTACCCTAAAGACCGGGCGTTTGGTTTCTTTTCCCAATAGGGTAGCTGCAAGCGTTTTTCCTGTTCCGGGGGACCCATAAAACAGTGAACGATACCCCGCTTTTAAATTTTTCTCCAGATTCCAGTCTTTCAGTATGCGGTCACTATGTATCAACCACTCCTTTATTTCAGTAAGGTCTTCGGCCACCTTATCCTCAACAATAAGGTGTTTCCACTCCATATCTGTCTTAATTTCTTTAGCCGGAAATTTAGTACTGTACTGTGGTAATTCTCTCTTTCCAATTGTAAAAAGCCCAAGGTATTCCGCAGAGACCTTTAGTTTTTGATGAATTCCGAATTCTTGTTCAGTGTCAACTGCCAGTATTCCTCTTTTATATAGTATATGGTCGCCGTTGATTAAAGAAAGAAAACGAAACCTGGCTTTTAGGTCATGGCCGCCAAGTATAAAGCACGCTGTTTCCAGGGTTGGAAGAAAACCAAATTGGCTGGGGTCCTTAATACCGCCAAATTCTGAAAAATCACAATTCAGGTTTTGATTCTTTATTAGAAAAACGTCCAGACAGTTTGGTTTTATATACGGGATCAAAGCCAGAATTAGAACGAGCCTTTCTTCAAAGCCCAAATGCAATTCTCGTATTAAGTTGGCATAAGGAGAGTCATCTCCAATAATTTTGGGAGGCGCTATGGAATATACAGAACCTACTTCACTTTCATTTTTAAAATACAATGTAAGTGCAGTATCTACTACTTTTTGAAACCATTCGACCTCTTGACCGACCGTCTTTGCCAGTTTTTCAATTACCTCCATTCTACCTGCAATAATTTTTTCATCCAACTCAATTTAATTTTACTGATATTCCATGGAATTTGATCCAGTAGCATATCAAATGCTTTTTGCTCTACTTTTAGGTAGTATTCATTCGTATCTTCTTCCAGTTTTCCATCTCTTTCTAAAAACGTACTCCTTAAAGCATCTATAGAAGACCCGTTTAGTGCTTTCCAATGCTGTGTTATAGCAGTTAACAGGCTATCTACGGTTTCTTTTTCTTTTTCAGTAAGCGTTATCGTAATATCTACAGGGTCTGTTACCTTCATTCCACACATTAGTTTATTTAGCACCAACTCATTTTCTTGTGTGGCTTTGTTGCCGGTTACGGCAAATTCCAATAAATGAACAGCTTTGTATTTACTTTCTTCATCAATAAATTCTGAATCTTTAATCAGGTCACATTTTTCAAATAAAGTACCTAAAAACGGGGACATGATGATCAATCCTGCGTTCTTTATAAAAATGGGGTCCGTAAATGCCCGCGGCTCTGTTTCGCCTAACTTTTTATAGTCTTTATTTTCATTCTTCTCTTTTGGAGGCATCACTTTTTTACTTGTTAAGTCGTCAAACATTTTGTCTAAAGCCTTACGGCTGGATTTACCGACCGCTTTTTCACTTCTTATTTCAAATAGAATTTCCTGGCTTTTCTTTTTTCCTATACGGTCATACAGACAATTTAGTAAAAAAGAACTCCAATGTTCCAGGCTCCAGGAGGTAAAACCTCCGGCACTTATTTTTAATAAGATCAATCTAAAATATAACTTCTTTACTTCTTTCATTTCTTTTACTGAAAGCGAATGGGTCAATTCCTGTAAAAGTGTAAAGGAGGTTTTAAAAGATTCTTGCTGAGAAGCATTTAATGTCAGGCCAATAAATTTTTGTAACTCCTCCTCTTCTGATTCCAATAAGAGCTTATTCCTGAAATTTGCTTCTAGGAGCCAGGTATCGACCCGCTTTGGAGAAACTTTATAGATAGTTTCCAGCTGAACCATCAAAGGAATGGTTTCTGAAGAAGATTCTTGCATAATAGCATCGTACTGAAGTTTTATAAATTGAGCAAGGGAGGCCTCAGAAATAGTTATAACATCTTTGGAATCTTTTTTTGAAGCGAAATTATTTTTAAGTACAGACCTCAATTCTTTTTGAAGCGAATTATAACTCGTGATATTTTTTACCGAATCTAATTTTTGTTGTAAGAGTTGTAAAGCTCCTTTGTGTTTTAAGATCTCTGAAGTTGCAATCCACTTTTGAAAAAACTTAAGTAAAAGCAAATGTATTTCATTTCTATTTCCATGCAGTAGCTTTTTGGAGATATCCAGTTTTAGAATATTGATTTCAGTTTTGGAAATAATTCCAATAGATGTATAATTTGTTTCTAAAAAAGGGATTACTTCTTTGAAGAAATCTATGGATATATTCTTTGAAGAAGGCAGCAACTCGTTCCATATTTGAAATAAGCTATCTGCTTCCAACAATCTTACAAATTGAAGATCACATTGTTCCGATCTTAAAAACCGGAGTATTTTTTCTTTGTTATTTGTTGACTTCCAGACTTGCTTAAAATCATTCCTGAAATTTTCAATAGTATAGCCTTTGGACCACCAGGGCAACTTCCCTTTTTGAACCACAAAGAATACACTGCTTTCTATATTTTGAGTAAGCGTAGTAACAATAGGAACACCTGCTGTTTTGCCATTTAGCTCAACAAATCCTTGCGGGCTGTTTACATTTTCTATAAAAGAAATGAGCGGTGTCAGGGATTTGTTCTTTAAATGATGTTTTTTCAATTGTTCAAGTAATTGAAACTTTGTAAGCCCGGTCTTTTTCAGCCAGCGTTTCCATTGCTTCTCTGCCCAATATGACCATAAACTTTGATCATTACCTTTTGTGAAATATAGGATCTCTTCGGTGATCTGATATAGTATTTTTCGCCCAACCTTTTGGTAAAACCTGGATAAAAACTGAGAAATAGCTTTATGATACTTTTTTGGCAATCTTTCCTTTACTTCATCAAGTAACTGAAAAACAGTAGCTTCATCTTTATCGAGTTCTTGTAACATACCGCTTAAAAAACTGCGAATGATCTCTTTTTCAGAATGTGAACGTTGCCAGAAAGCTTTTAAGATCAGCTTTGATCTTAAAGCAGTGATCTTAGTCAATAACTTAACAGAACCTGAAGAAAGAGTACTTCTGTTTTTTTCTATATCCTTTATGAATTGAATATTTGCCTTCACAAAAAAAGAAGGACAAACTTTTACAACTTCATCCAGTAAAGTAATATCAGCAAAAGTGAGCAGCCGTTCTTTTTTTGAAGGTGTGACGACCCAATTTTTCACATAATTTACAACTGTGCTGTTTTTTGATCGTAATAATTGTTTGAGCTGAGTAGCGAACTTCTTTTGTGAAATAGCAGAAAATCCAGAAGAGAATCTTCCGGATCCTAGAAAATGATCAACCTCCTTGATCCATTCAAGAACAGATACCTTTTCTGAGAATGCTTTAGGGACATCTGTACCAGAATGTAATTCTTCCTGAGATTCAAGCTCTAAAATTATCTTTTTGAACTCCAAAGAACTATTAGGGGTCTTGTTTTCAGATTTTACACCTTGGGCAATTAGTTTAAGTAATGAATTATAAGAGACATTATGTTTTTCGGAAATCTTTTTTATTAGAAATTTTAAAAAGGCTTTTTTATTGTAATAACCATTGGATGCTACAAACAGATATGCAAAGATCACTTCCCAGATGGCATTTTTAAAATTCCTGGAATTGGTTTCGACAACTCTTTGCTCTTCTTGTTGTTTAACAATATCCTTTTTGTAGCCAATAATATACTTGCCTTCATTTCCGGCTACCTCCACGACTATCCTTTCAAGCAATTCTTCAGAAAACTGAAAGATCATTCTTTTACGGATAGCTTCTTTTTTCCCGTGTTTTTTAAGCAGGGCGACAATTTTTTCTTTGTTGTCATTTATAAGCTCTATTATAAGTGAAGAAGGAGTTTGAGTTGTAAGGGAGTTCCAGGGAGTATATCCTCGCAAAAGAAAATGTTCAAAATGTTCGATCTTAGAATTGTAGAGTTTGATCTTCTTCCCGTTTCGTAAAGTGCCATTTTCTAAGATATTTGAGTTAAAAAATCGTATTAATTCTTCTTCCAGCCTGTAAACAAGTTCATTCTCATAGTTAGATTTACTTATCACTCCCAGATCCAATTCTATTTTTGGAAATTGGTAGATGCAATTTTCAGTATCATAGGAGTTTAGGATAGTATCCAGTAGAGAATTGATTCTTGTTGATTGTAATGCACTAATGTTGGATTGAACCTGATGTGCTTCTTTTCGGTCATCCAATTCAATTAGATATTCCTGGGCTTTTATAATATGATTGTTTACAGAGTTCAATTGTGATAATATTTATGGTATAATTTTAATTTTTTAATAAGTCTGTAGGCAAGTTCCATTTTCTTTTCATCCTTTGAAAAAGCATTTAACCAATCGAAATAATCTTTTTCAAATTCATACAAATCAGGAAGGTCCAGCCAGTAAGAATGAAAAGCAATATGAGCCGGGGTATGTTCATATAAAATTGAATCAAATTTAGTTTTGAAGCCTTTGTGCTGAAATCTTGCAGGCCATGAGGGAAGTACAAAGCTTAAATTGAAGGAGAAGAACTCTTCATTCACTTTTTTGTTTCCGTAGTAACAGTAATAACGGGATTTCTTAAAATACTCACCTAAGAAACCACTAAAACATAAAGCGTTTAGTATATCCAGGTCTTTTTTGATCTGTGAATCGTTATCACAAATTAATTCGCTAACAGCCAATATATTACCATCCTTCTTGCTTAATAAACGAAGAATGTATCCATTTTGAATTTTCTTCTGGTCAATCGTTAAAGCTTCTTCTACCGGAAGGCCATCCATAATTTGTTGCATATATTGATTTCTCTCTGCATAAGGTTTTAGTTCTTTTTGTTTAAAGAGAAAAGTCCTGTTATTTTCTAATTGGATAATGAATGTAAATCCAAAATGATTTCCATGATAAGGAGGAGCCAATAACAGGTGCTCAATTAGATGGATGCCTTCGCTTTTTTTACTTATTTCAATTAAGCCTTCTATGGTATTTTTGATAGCACTTTTTGCTTTTGTTTCAGAGTTAGAAATATGTACAATAGTATTTTCTTCTTCGCTTTTTGCGTATTTGATATAATAAGAATTCTTCTTTTTTTTGTTTTGCTCGATGTGGTAATTTTCTTCCAGGACTCCCTTTTTAAAGACATCGTTGAAGATAGTGCCGGAATATCCTTCATAATTGAATGTATCCCGTAACCAAACTTCTTTTCTTTCCGAAAGATCAATTTCCTCAATATCAATTTCTTCCTGCGAATAACTAATTTCAACAAATTCGGCCTGTGAACGGGAATCTTCATCTTTTTTTGGAATTACACGTATTCCGGAATCATAAATTACTTTCGACAATGACCTCATTTCAAAATTTTGAATCCCCATAAGAATTCCTGCCTTTTGAACAATTGCCGGAACTTTATTTCTTTCTAAATCGGATTCTGAATCTTTATTCCTATCGAAGTTTTGAGTGTGGTCATGACCTTTGGACCTGTTATAGCTTAGCTCGCCATACTTGGTGATGAACTTTCTTTTATACTGTAGAAGGTCCTTTTCAAAATCCGAATTTTGTTGCTGTTTCCCATAGCTGTCCATATGGATCTTTCTTAAGGCATTGACAGGAAAAACTTCACTAAATCTGGCCAACAGATTATCAGCTACTTGACTTAACCGCTCGATTGCCCTGGTATCAAATTGAGCGTTTAGGCTTTCCAGGGTTTTTTTCCATTGTTCTATTTCATCTTTACCTTCAACATCTTCATTGCTTTTAATGAGTTCCACCAGATTTGGCATGTCTTCCAGGTTTTTATAGAAATAGGATTGAATATCTAAACTTTTTGGATCGTAAATAGCATAGATACTGGTAAGCTGGGCCAGGAAGTTCTTCAATAATTGATCAAAAGGTAATAAGTAAGCTTTAAGTTGATTTGCCTGAGCGTATCTGGAAGCAGGAAGTTTGTCCGGAAGACCGTAATGGCCTATTCCGTAAAGTGCAGGGAACTGCTCTCTAATAGGGTAGTATGAAGAAATACCTAAATTAGTTCCTCCTGGGATCTTTATGGTATTTTGAAATTGAGAAACCGATCTAAAACTACCATGACTTTTTGCAACGATATAAGAATATTGATTACGCAATAGATGAATATCCGGGTTGAATTCTATTTCACCGTCTCTTATGACCAGGCTTTCTTTGGTTTTAGCCAAAGCCAATACCGGAGTTGTATTTTTAGGAATAAGAAATTTGTCTTTTACAAAAATAACCGGTTGTTCGATTCCATTTTTTATGTATGTAAGATTCAGATATTCAACACTAATGACATCTTCTTCACTAATAATAAGCCTGAGGACCTCAGAGAATTTAATGAAATCCCTTTTTTCAAATAATTCTGAATCCTGAATAAAACCATTTTTTACATAAGGGCCGCTAAATATTGAATTTATGTTCCTTTTTTCCGCATCTAGTTCCCAAAGAGAATGAAACTTTATTTGGTGTGCCAAATAATCATTTATCTTGTAATAAATATTGGCTAATAACTCTTCTCCATCTGCATTCCGTTCCATGGTTAAATGCAATTTCATACGAAGCTCAAATGGATTTAGTATAGTGATCTTATGAAGATCTTCACAGAGGTTTCTGTTTGCCTGAAACAAGTTCTTGATCTCTGTGGTTATCTTTTCTTTATCGTTCGATAGCTTTGTGGGGTCTTTGTCATAATGAGTCATTTCTACAAACATCTCATATAGGCCGTTAAGGCTTTTCTGTTTATTTTTTTTAGGGTCGAAGTGCGAGCCGTCTTGTGGCTTTATCCAAACATTTTTGACATTTTTAATGTTAGAAATGAATACTTTTCTGAAATCGTTTAAGGTTATTGGAGTTGTAGTTAGAATTTCGGAAGGGATAAAGAACCCATTATCTCCGGAGACTAATTTTTCGCCTTTGGATTCGGTTAAGATATCTTTTATATGGAGGTTGGCTTTATAGGAAAGGCCGGTCATTGTATAAGCTATATTCTCTAATATGGTAACGCCGGGATCGTGTTCATTGTAATCTGTCCACTTAGCACCGGAGAGTTTTTGTAGCAATTCTACCCCTTCCAGATAGAGGTCCTCGTATTCTCCAGCTCCCTTATCTTTTTTATTTATGTATGCTTTTTTTATGATTTCAGACATCGCTATTGTTCATTAAACAGAGACATTATTTCATTATCCCAAAGCTTGGTGACATAAAACTTGATTTTTGCACCAGACCCATAATCTGTTCGCGTTCTTAATTGTAACCTATAATTATAGGTGTCGCCTACCCATTTTAGGGATAGTTTGTTCCACCACCATCCGTAATGAGCCTGTGTTTTCCTAATTCTATTTCTGGACCTTCCAAAAGTGCTTAGCGCGTGAGCATGTAACAGGGCATACTTGCCCGTTTTTTCTTTCCCAACCTGAGCCACTATTTCAAAAGCGGAACAGCCATCCAGATCTGTAATGATATCGTGCCATTTTCCGTCAGCGGGTATTGTGGAAAGTTTGTAGGTGCCAATTCTACTATCGCTACCCAAAATTCCTTTTACATCGAAAGTGGCTTGGGGTTTTGTGGTCCCTACGCCAATGTTTCCCCCTTTCTCAAAGAAGAGGCGGGTTTCTGTCTCTGTTTCTGAAACTGGCTCTACAAAACCAAGGCCCTGTGCGCCGTCTTTTACAATTTCAATACCCCATTTGGGAAGGAAATCCTGTATTTTTTCTTTGAAGCTTATTACACGTGTTGCGTCTTTATCTGTAATGTCCTTTCCTTCCGGAGAAAGGGTCAATCCATCTTTAAAATTTTTGGAAATACCATCGTCAGCCTTGTTCAGCATAGAATCAATTAGGCTGCCAAAGTTACTTGCATTGGGTCTTTTACCATCGCTAAAGAGGGATTTCAAACTTTGTCTATTTAATGGTTTTTGACTCATTGGTTTTTAGGATTTGTTCTTAAATTCAAAAACAGCATTGCTGGGATATTCTAAAACCTGACCTAATTCATCGGTTTTAGAACGTATTTTTTTAGGCTTAGGTTGTAAAATGAAATCGGTTCCTATTTCCATATTGGCGATTCCTATATTAAAGACATTTTTGATATTTGGGTTTTTCACCACAGAACTCACAACATGATGTTTCTTAACAGGATTAAGAATAGACCATGGCGTGGTAGCCTTTATTTCCTGAGCATCTATATAGATTCCCAAAGAAAAATCATTTGCGCGTTTACGGATGATATGTTCAATGGACAAACTTTCAACACTTTTTACATAGTCTAATTTCTCAATGAAATTTCTTATGACTCTTGGGATTACCTTCCCTCCAATACCTCCCATTCCATTATCAATATTTGAAATTGGAGACAGGAATTTTGATATTTCATCATTGATAAGATCTAAAAAATACCCTGCATTATCTTCTCGTTTTAAATTTATAACACATTTCACCAGGAGGTATTCCACATTTGGGTTTATTACTTCAATATTAATAAATGGGCTGGCGAGCCTTTTTAGGTAATCTCTCATATAATTAAGAGTAGTCTTTTTAAAATAATACCGTTCGTCTGTAGACCATTTTGAGTTTAAAACAACCACCTTTACATTACCTGGAACCGGATGGAAATGTTTATCAAGATTGGTACATTTTACCAGTGCAACAGTATTGAATTTTTCTAGAAGTAACCGTTCGTAGTCCCATGTACATACAGACCTGGATTTATGCCTTAGGCGTTCACTAACGCGCCCATAGAACTCTTCTTTAGTTTCTTCGAAAGTACCGCCAAACGAAGACCCCGGCTGTACAACGCTTTTGATGTCAGGAAGCTTACCCATAACCTTATTAATACTTTCCGGTTCCAGGTTTTTACCTATTACTAGCGGATCATTACTTGTGCAGGTGACTCGTACGGTATTAAAATAAATACCCTTTATCCTGGGATAATGTTCCGCATGCTTTTTGACAGAGATACGTATCCAATACAGTTCTTCTTCAGGCTTTTGTACTTTTGGAAGCCTGAGTTCAATAGTACCGGATTTTGTTAGGCCATTGGTACCATCCTTTAGAATTTCTTCATTCTCTAAAGGCACCCATTCGTCCAGGTCAAAATACTCCCATTTCAACACGGTATCGTCAGGGATATTATTTGTCGATCCGGAGCGCAAAAAATAAAAGAACATTGTAATAACAATTGTTTCTTCAATACCTTTTAGGCCCATGACCAGATATCCCTCACTATCGTATTTTGGAAATAAGGTGTATTTGGTTACCCGATCTCCAATAATTGCAGGATCGACCCAAAAGGGACGGATATGTACCAGTTCCCCTTTGTTTTTTTTGGCATCTTCAACATTAAAAAATAATGTATCCGTTGCCTTATAATTAACAGAAACTCCTTTTACTTTGGGAACAAAAGGTTTATTTGGATAAGGAACGTTTCGGTTATTCTTTGCATTATAGGTCGCTATCTCTGTAAAGTCCTTTTGGTAGAGGTCATGCCCAAAGCCAATTGAAGGCTCGGAAAGAGTAAGCTTAACAAAACCGCTTTGCGTATTAACAGTATACTCCAAAGGTTCCTTCAAATCAGGGTCCTCGGGGATTCCCATGGTGTTAAAGCCCTTAAATTCAACACTGTTAGAATTGTCTAGTTGAACACTTTCATACCCTTCCGGGCTTAAACATTTGGTAGTAGAGAAGAGGTTATGATCGGGGACATTTTTTTGCTCCAAAGGCAACCAAAAATTGTTGGACAGGGCTGTAAACCGAACCTTGAAAGAGTCATTGGTTATGGTTTCGGAATACCCATCATAATATGTGTCAAAACCTCCAAAATCTAACGGCATATTCTCCCATTCTAAATGTACTTCTAAAGAACTTACCTGTTTTTGAAACAATTCAGGTTTACCCACCATTAAATAAGAGCCCACAGCCGGAAAAGGCCCGAAGAGGTCGAATGATTTTCCCAAAGGCATTTTCCCGAGATTATTATACAGTGAAAGATTACGCATTCTTTGTACTTCAACATCGATTTTAATGGAATTAATTTCAACATCTTTTAAAAATGAATATAAGTAGACAGGTGCATAGTTGTTCAACGCTACCTTTATAGAGGGCCATGATAAATTTTCTTCAATAGCAGGGCTTTTTTCTAAAGGAGGAGCAATGTTTTCCAAAATAAGATGAATTGAAAAATTATTCTTTTGTTCATCGTAGCTCACGGTATAACTTTCAAAGGCCAGCCAGCCCTTTTTACTGGTATAAGATATATTCAGGCTATCTTCAAATACAATGTCAATAGCTGTTTCAAGTGAGAGTTTCTTTGTATTTTGTATTTCCGTAAGTAACTTCCAAAAAGACTTTCCGGAAGTATTCTCTTCCATATTTATATGAAGTGTTATCTCTCTTTTACCTTCACTTAAAACAAGTACCGGAGACCCTATAATAAATCCAATCTTTGCAATATGTTCCGGGTCTATATGGGAATCTTGAAGGCTCTCTTTATTTGCTCCAAAAACAAACCAATCGTTTCTTGTCTCCTGTACGTCTTTGCCCAAAGCGATCAATTTATTTTTGGATACGGAGGAAATTATGGGTTCTTCAGTCCCAACTCTAATGTATGGACTCGAATTAAAGAAAAATGTTTCCATTTCCATTAATTCTATATTATGTGCAACCAGGTCTTCATCAGTTTCAAACAGGACTTCTGTTTTACTGCCAAAAAGTTTACCGGCAGATAGTTGAGTTCCCTTGCGAATTAATGAAGGGTTTTCTATTGTTGGAAGAAGGTCAAAACTAACAGTGGTCTTTGTGGGTTGTGAAGCATTTGGGGTTTGCTTGAGAATATCTTGATAGTAGAAGTCCAGATGTCTTTGAGATAACGTATTCATTTTTTCCTGGACCGTTTTGAAAAGTATACCAAATGCAATATACATGGCATTGTGTGGCATGTGGGTGTTTTCTGCTACTAAACTATCTTTTAGAGCTTCTTCGGCAGCAATTTGAATATGAACGATCACTTTCTTGAACAAGTGTAATGTTCTTTTAAAATCCAATTCATTACTTATATTAAGCATAACCGGAGTTAAGGCAAGTGTTGAGGTGAAATGTGCCAGCATTTTACCGTATTCTATTAACCATTGTGTGTTTAACTTTTCAATGATCGGTTTTTGATCGTCCAAAACATGTGTTAAAGCATTCTTTATCTTATGTGCTAGTTTTGTTTCTCCAAATTTTAGTAATCTGTCGTGCCAGGCATTTATTTTGTTGTACCATTCCAATAAGTCATGGATAAGTCCGGGAGCAATGTATTCTTTTTTGGTCACGTCCTGGAAGTCTTCGATCATACTTTCCAGTCTTGAAGTTGGCTCATTGATGATAGAAACCATGTATAGAACAGGGTCATCTTCTATCAATTTTCTCCAATTTCCATCTATTTCATTTTGAAGGTTGTAATAATTGATCTTTTCAAGAAAGGAAGTTATATACCCCATTATTTCGGCAAACGACCGTTGATCGATCTGGAATGGACTATCCAGGAGATCACTGTTCCATCGTTTACTTCTTATAATGCCGTTTCTTCTTTCCATTACAATATGTCTTTTGTTTCTTTTTGCCGGGTTTGCTTAACATGCTTATAGTATACAAGAGGGATATCCGTTCCTTCAATTTTATAATAAGGAAATACGAGATTGAATCGGGTATTGGTTGTTTGCACCGAATAATCTATATGGATATTAATGATGCCTTCCAATTGTTTTTCAGTGTCAATAAGGATATCGTTAACTTCAATCCTGGGTTCGTATTTAATGATAGCGGACCGAATGTATTCTTTCAGGAAATGCATCTTGGTGTTTGAAATAGGATCGAATAAATACCGAAGCAAACCACAACCGTATTCCGGTAGCATAACACGTTCACCCAGATTGGTATTAAATAGTATCTCTAAAGATTGTTTAATATCATCCTCTCTTTCAACCATTTCAACTCCAACGTTCTCACTGGCATGAAATGTAGGTGGAAAGCTCCAACCTCTTCCCAAAAAAGATTTGTTTATGTAGTTTGCATCATCCATTAGTTTATATTTACTATTGTTCCTTTTACACTCATTTGCCCGTCACTGGAAATAGAACATGAAGCACTTCCGGTGATACTGGTGGATTGATCTCCGGTAATGGAGACTGAACCTCCGGTATTGCTAATTGACTGGCTGCCGTTTACCGAAACTGTTGCGCCTTCAATCTTAACTTCCTGAGACGCTTTTAGCGTTAGGTTAGATTGGCTTTCCACAACAATGCCACTATCGTTCATTTCTATCTTGTTATTATTTTGATCGGTCACTGTAATGCCTTTATCTTCATCGCTAAAGACCATAGTATTGCCACCGGGTGTAAGAATGGTTATTATTTTTTTCTCTTCATCAAATTTCAACTGCATTTTACTTTGCGTGATAAGTGTTTTGATGGTGTTTTTTTCGTCCGGTGTTTCCGGGGCCGGAATGGAACTGCTAAAAACACTCCCCAGAATGATGGGAAACCTTGGGTCATCATTCATAAAACCAAGGATCACCTCATCATTTACTTCGGGCATAAAATATGCGCCAAAGGTGTTTCCTGCATAGAAAGTGGAAAGTCTTGCCCAGACAGCTTCACCGTCTGCTCCAAGAATTGGGATCTCAACCTGGACCCTGAATTCGTTATCGGGGTCTTCATATATCTTTTTTACAATTCCTGTTTGCAATCCTTTTACGCCTGGAATCAAGCCAGAGGCTGCAGGGGCAACAACTGTATGATTCTCGACAAACCATTCGGGAGATAATCCTATTTTAACCTCTGTATTCCAGGTACCATCATTAATAGTGTGAGTTACTCCGGAAATATAGGCGTTTCCGTTAAATCGTTTCCCTAAGCATAACAACTTGATCGTAGAATTAATTTTTGCTTTTGAAGACCCTTGAAATGTTATGGAACCTTTAAAGCGTGATAATCTCGATTTAAGGAGGGATGCATCTGCCCACGTCTGAATATCTTCCTGCGTAATTGCGACCGATGTATTCAGGTTATTCGTTCCGGCTCCCAAAACATCAGCTAATGTAGACCCGGAAATATCGCCTTGCTCATTCACGGAAGGTTCACTGGCCGATGCATTAATAATCTTTTGTGTAGACATATCCCATGCATTCCCTTGAACACCGGTATACTGATAGGTAGCATCAATTTCACCGTCGAACTCGATAATATCATAACCAAATTGAACTTGTAAGGCCGGGGTTTTGGAGATATCCGGTTTGCTTATTGTTAACTTACCACTGTCTGTAATTATGATCATTCCATTGACCTCTGCTCTATTGACAATGAAATCCCAGTCTGTTGCATAGTATTGAACAATTTCCTTATGTTCCGCTTTTGTTGACGATACAGAAGCACTAAGCCCATAATCTCCTGCAATTTGCTCCATTAGGGCACTGTCCTTTATGTTGGTAAAGATTGCATTCTTCTTATTGACAGTTAATTTCAATGCTTCGTCCTTACAAACAACATGAAGCATCGATCCACTTGAGCTATCTACTTTTATACTTTGCTTAACAACAATACCCTTAAAAACACTATCATTTTTGCTATGATACCCTAGCTTGATCTCTATTTTTGCGCCCGGTTTAAAAGTATCCGAATCAGTTACATCAAATGTTTGTTTTGCAGTATTTCCGTCGCGTATGGTAATTTCGGCTTCAGCAATCTTATTAACGTGTTGTTCCACCCGGATCCCTGTTATTTCATAGGTAGATGGTATTTCGGTGCCTCCGGACAGGATGCTGAATGAAATAAGATTGGTTTCTTCTATTATAGGCGAAATTGGCATAAGATTTATTTTAAGGGTGGCAGATATAGTTGTGTTCCGGGAACCAGGTTTCTGAAATTGACAATGTTATTAGCTTCTGCAACTTCCAGGTAATAGTTACAATCTCCATAGACATTATAACATATAAGAGGCAAGGTATCTCCTTCTTTTATTGTCATCATATGTGTTAGATCCGGAGACTTCTTATTTGCTTCTTTGGCAATGGTATTAGAATCACTGGCTTCTTCAAATTTTACAGATGTTTTTGCTCTTAGCGGTGTTCCGTCAGGCTTAAATAATGTATAATTGATATCGAGGGATGTTAATTTGCATTTAAAGACCAAAGATCCCCAGGATAGAATTAAATAGTTAGGCTCATGAATATCTCCGTTGTAGTCGAAGCAAACCTTTTTAAAACGCTGTATTTGAACTAAAACGGGTGTCATACTGGTCTTGATGGTACCTGTAGCATCAAAATAAATTTCAAAAGAAACAGACTCCGGAGGGATTCCCTTAAATTTTAAAGGAGCGCCGGGAGCACCTTCGGAAGTAAGGTTGTTATAGTTTACCTTATGATTATGGCTATAGGAAGCAGGGTTGATTTCAACCGTACAGGACTTATAACCTTTCCCGAGGTATTTGTTGTTCTTATAAGCTACTATCTTCATTTTGTTCAAACCCATATCACCGCTCTTTATAATTATTCAATTGTTTTTTAATTTCCTTTTTGCATTCCTTTAAAAGCGATTGCCTTATTTGGTGTATATCCAAATTTTCAGAGTTACCCTGTAAAGGCTCTTCAATTTTCACTTTTATAAGTAGTTCTCTAATTTCAATAGGCATAATTAATAGTCAAATAGATTAACAAATTTGATTTCAAATTACTTTTACAGCTTCAAAATAGCTATACGAAAACTCTAGTGTTTCAATAAGCACTTCATTGTTCATGGAGTTCAGGTCGGATGCAGACCATTTAACCGGCCAGGCATCCACAAAGTTCCATGTCTTAAGTGGTAAACCATTGGCATTTAGTAACGAAACGACAATAGTTTTTGGCCTTATATAGGTAGAAAGCCCACCACTAAATGTATCTTCACACCATGAGATCAAGGTTGAAGCCCTTGGCACCAAACCCCGTTTAAGTACTAAGTTTGAGTATTTTACAGAGGTAGGAACCCGATGCTTAAAATAATTGTTCCCACCTTCCGATATTTCTTCCGTATCCATCTCCATAGAGATTCCTGAAACTTCTTTGAATGAAGCATCTACCAAACCGGATACACCACCAAAACTTAGCTTAAAATAAAAGGCAACCGGAGGATAACCAAAATCCATTACCCTCCATTAGCGATGGTTAGTCCTTCGTGTGCGAGTTCAAGTGTTTCCACTGCGACTTCGTTAGCATCGGATTTAAGGTCTGTCCCTGTTATTTT
>JANQSO010000004.1 GCA_028284005.1 Flavobacteriaceae bacterium
TTTCCGGGTTCTTCATTATTAATTTGCTAACAGGTTATTCTTTAGCAAGCCTGGCTACACTAGGAGCGGTCTCTGCCGTGGTCTTACTTATTTTTAAAGATACTATTTTGGGTTTTGTGGCCAGTGTTCAGGTTTCGGTAAACGACATTGTACGCATTGGTGACTGGATCACATTTAGCAAATATGGTGCAGATGGTTACGTAACCGAAATTAACCTTGCAACAGTACGTGTTCAAAACTTTGATAATACGTTTACCACTATTCCTACCTATAGCCTGATTTCAGATTCTTTTCAGAATTGGCGCGGAATGCAGGAATCGAAAGGAAGAAGAATAAAACGGTCTGTCTATATTAAGCAAAATTCAATAAAGTTTCTCTCTCCTGAAGAAATTGAAGAGTTAAAGAAAATTCAACTTATAAAGCCATATATAGAGCACCGCCAAAAGGATATTGAAAAATACAATCAGCAAACTGAAGCAAATAAAGACTTATTGATCAATGGCAGAAACCAAACCAACCTGGGTGTCTTTAGAAAATATGCTGATGCCTTGCTACATGAAAATCCGGCCATTAATAAGGACCTGTTTTTAATGGTACGGCACTTGGCTCCTACAGATAAAGGTATCCCGCTGGAAATATTTTGCTTTAGCTATGACAAGAACTGGGTGAACTACGAGCATATTCAGGCAGATATCTTTGACCACTTATTAGCTGCAATTCCTTATTTTGGATTGGAAATTTTCGAATTACCAACAGGAAACGATCTTGAAAAGATCAACTAACTACAACTTTCCGAAGTATTTTTTTGAGTATCGTTGAATGTTTCTACTTTACGTATGGAACTTCATTAAAACAAGGTAGGCTGCTTATCTAATACAGGTACCTTTAATTGAGTACCTAAACGATCATTTGCCTTTTTTATGAAATGAGCAGATAAGAGCGGTGATGCCTTTTCTATGTTCTGGTGCACAAAAAAATAAATATTTTGCAATCCTTGAGCAAGCCACTCTTCCAGCCTGTCTATCCAATCGTCCAAACGTGTATAATCGGTTTCATGGTTTGCCCCGTTATAGCGAATAAAAGCTGTATCACTTGTCATCCGCATATGTAACAGATCCCTCCTTCCGGCCGTATCCACAATAATATTTGTGACATTGTATTGTTCCAAAATAGCATACAATTCACTGGCAACTGTTTCATCATTAAACCAGTCAGTATGGCGAAACTCAACTGCAAGATCAATATCTTTGGGGATAGCCTCAAAAAAAGGAATAAGCCTGTCCATATTCTTAGGAGAAAAATTACCGTGCAATTGCAAAAAGGGCATTTGCAGTTTTTCTTTCAGGTTAGAAGCGTTTAAAATATACTCATTGAGGTAAGCTTCAAAATCATTCAGTCGTTTCCAATGACTCACGCCCTGAAATATTTTAGGAAAAAACCTGAAGTCTGCCGGTGTTTTCTCGTACCATCCTGCAAAAGTTTCAGCCGGAAATATCCTATAAAAAGTAGCGTTGAGCTCTATGCTGTTGAATTGTGTTGCATAGTATTGTAATTCGTCCTTTGTTCCTCGTGGGTAAAAACCCTTTAGGTCTGCCCTGTTCCACTTAGCGCAACCCACATAAAGAATCGGAGGTTTTATTTCCTTTTTAGATCTTGAAAGTATTTCCCTGGTACCCGGATGGTCTTTGGGCAATGTAAAATCAATTTCTCCCGGATCGTCAACTTTTCCAAAATTCATAACGCATCAATAATTATAATCAGTATTCAATGTAAAGTAAACTAGTTTCTTCCAAATTTAGGACTTTAATACACTTGTCTTTATCAAAACTTAAAAAAGATATTAAGAAAGAAAAATTGTTGAAAACAAAGTTTATAACTATGCTGCGTTCAGAAAAAAACTACAGGGCAATTTGTTACTTTTATTAAAACCAAAAGAACATGGACGCACGCGATACCGCTCTATTGAGTTTACGCCCCCGGATACCTTCAGCACAGTTAAACGATTCAATGTCTTCTGAAGAATCTTTTCAAAACAAAACCCTACGGCCCATTTCCAAACTGCAAAATGATCTACTTGTTGCAGTTTTTAAGAATTATGTCCGAAAGCATAAAAATGTATTTTATGACCTTTCTATTGAAAAGCGGCTGGATTATATTGAAAATGCCATTCATAAGGATATGAAATTTCGCAATTCACTAAAAGGGATCATTATTGGCCAATTCACTATTGAAGAGTATGCGCTTTATACTGAAAATTCTTCGGCGCTAAACAAGCGAATGATGAATATTGTAAAGGAACGCCTTAAGAGCAATATTCAGCTTTTAGAATATGAGTACGCTCATTAAGAACCCGATAATAATTGTAAGTGCAAAGCTCATAAGTGTCCCGATCAATACATACTCCGTTTGCTTACGTGCTCCACTTTTGTTCTTATCGCTAAACCGCAAAATGGACTTTGCAGCAATTAAAAACCCTATGGCAGAAAAATTATGAGTAAGAATAAATGTGAGCACCAAAATACGTTCAAAGATACCTATATAGCGGCCGGCCTTTTTTAGACTTGTTAGTTCTCCTTCCCTGGCAATCTCGTCCTGCCATCTTTGTGTTGCTTTCCCAATAATGAACCCGACAGGAAAAATTACTACTAAATACCCTGTTATGAGCGCTAATGCTTTTTTTGATGTAAATACCGATGCTAAAAATGGAAATACCTCTTCGCAATTCTCTGTGAGATACAGCCAAACCACCAATAGAACCAGCAGGTGAAGCAATTGGTCGAGTAAGAAGTATTTTAAAGAATCGTCCTTTTGGTATAGCTTCCACAGATCAATGAAAAAATGGGTGACACTAATAATAATGGGTATGGCCCACATGTTCCAGTCCTGCACAATAAGATAGGTCAGTACGCCCGCCAATAATGCATGAACGTACAGGAACCATGATCTTAGTTTGCGCTCTCGTTTTTGCAATACAAGGCCCTGCGTTTGCAAAACAAAATCTGTAAGGATATGCGCCAGCAGCAATTGTAACGCTAATACTGTTTCCGGATTCATACAAAATACTTTTGAGCTACCTGTTCATAGCGTTTTAACAATAATTGAATTTCTTCCCATCCGGCTGCTTTTTTACGCAGATGTATTGCGGTTTGACTTCGCTTCAACTTATTCGCAATTTGTTGTTCGGTATGGCCTTTTAAAAGATAATGAACTACTTCTGCAGAAGCCGTGGACCATCGGTCCGTAATAGCATCTAAGAACTTAAAACTAACTTTAAATTCTTCATTGATCTCAAGATTTGAAGTAGTAAGCGCCATTTTAGAACCTTCGGACTTCATTGCGTCCAGGGTCCTTCCGGAAAACTGAAATGCCTCTCCATTGCTCTCCTCCAAGACTTTCTTTTGGTAAATAGCTTTTCCTACCCCAATTGAAATTCTAATATCTGCCAATGGTGCTTTATTTTTAGCACCTTCCTTTTTATCTATATATTTTGTGACAGCGGTTTTTATTTGCATGGCAGCCGCTAAAGCTATTTTTGGGTCTTCGATCACTCCCTGAAAACTATCACCTCGATATATGGAAAATGTAATGTCTGTCTTTGGGTGACAGCTAATAATATCCAGAAACTCTTGTTTTAGAAGCTTTATTACTCCTGTAAGCAATGATGCTTCATACCGAGAAGAATTTATAAGATCTCCACTAAGTACTGCTATTGTTTTCATAATACTACAAATTATAAGTCTTTTAGCTTATAAATTATAATTATAAGTTTATAGGCTTATAAAAAGCAATAATAGGCCAAAAAGCTTATAATTGCAAATTTTTACAATATTAATTTTTATTTACTATTAGCTTTTAAGCATTGAAACACCATTGAGGTCGGTAGTTAATACTTCACTCATATAATCAAAGTAAGGGCGAAGTAGTTCGTAATGATACAATAGATTATCTTTAAAATCTTTGGAGAGTACCTCGGCATCTGTGAAATTATGCACCACAAAATAGCTCTTCAGCCTGATAAGATCTATATTCGGGTCCTCTTTACTAAATCCTTTCGGGGCAGTCTTTACAGCGTATTCCTGAATGAAGCCATTAAAGGCTTTCTTAAAATCTTTCTGATTTAAAATTTTTCGAATGTCTGAGGAATCCATTTCAAATTCTTTACGAATTCGTAACAGATCTGCAGGTTCTGGGCTAAAAAAACCACCGGCCATTGCCGATTTTCCGGGCTCCAAACGCAAATAATATCCACCTCTTCTGTCCTCTCCTGCCCTGCTATAACTAACACTTCTATGGACGTTATACGGTGTCTTGTCTTTGCTAAAGCGAATATCGCGGTTAATACGAAATACTTTCAGTTTTGCAATTTTGTCTGTTTTATTAAGCCCTTCCTCAACCTCAGCATAAAAGGCCTTCAGTATTTTCTCATTGGCCTGATACTCTTTTTTATGCTCCTGCATCCAATCGCGATGGTTATTTTTCTTCAGATTATTTAAAAAAGTAAAAACTGATTTTGGAATAATAGTACTCATTTCATTTTTTTTAGAAAGATAAAGATAAATTAAAAATATGTACATTTATAAGGTTCAACTTTAAACCAATCGATATGACAACAACAAATAAACCCAATACAGGATTTTGGATAATCGCTGTACTTGCCCTTATCTGGAACATTATGGGTGTTTTTCAGTATTTGTCTTCTACACTTATGAAAGACGAAATGAGGGAGTTAATGACCGAAGACCAACTGGCACTAATGGATTCGTTGCCAGCATGGTATACAGCAGCTTTTGCTATTGCAGTCTTTTCGGGGCTTTTAGGCTGTTTACTATTATTGATGAGAAGAAAATGGGCCGTTCCGGTCTTTCTGGTATCATTACTTGCAGTACTTGTGCAAATGGGATACTGGTTGTTTGCAACAGACGCAATGGAAGTTTATGGCACACAGGCAGTAATAATGCCGTTAATTGTGATTATTGTAGCAATTTTCCTATATTTCTATAGTAAAGGAGCATCTCAAAAAAATTGGCTGAGATAGTTAATATTATATATTTAATAAAAAAAGGCTGAATAGATTTTCAGCCTTTTTTATTGACTTGCTTACAATACCTGCATTTTATCCTTCTTCCATAAAGAAATAACGCTTTATAAATAAGATCAAATTTATGTTCAAAATAATGTGGAAAAGATGTGAAGTTTTGTCAATGTAAAGCCAATAATTTTTATAGATTTGTTAAGAGTGCTTATATAAATCCTTAAATCATTGTAAAACCGCCCTTCGCCACAAAATGAAAAATTTTTTAATTGCTTTTGCTGTATTTCTGGTGTGGTCATTTTTCGGGCTATGGTTATATTCCAGATTTCAACCAAATGGTAATACTGAAATAGCAAATAATAATTTGGAAAAAGATTCTCTTGTAAAAGGAACTGAAAACCGTACTTCCGTGGAAGACTCTATTTTACCTATAATTACTATAGAGGATTCTTTATTTGTTGCTCAGGAAAACCAAATTGAGATCACAGAAACAGCTTCGGGCCTGAAGGCAATTACAAGCGATGGAGATATTATTTTCCTTTTTACTGAAGGTATTATAATTACAAAGAACAGCCCGGAAATAAATATTCCGGAGAGCACAATAGATTTTAAATACAAACTGAATACATTTATACTGGAACATCCCGACCGTGAAATTCATATTTCATCTGTCTATAGTGCTGATGAAAATATTGAATCTCCAAATTTAGGAATTCAAAGAGGGAGAAAGATCAAGAATATACTCGTTCAAACCGGAATTCCGTCCGAAAAAATAGTAATAAAGCCCTTCATTAAGGAAATTGATTTTAAGGAAGACCAAACCTTTACCAATAGCTTTTCCTTTTTGTTTAAGCCTCTGGATACTGCAAGAATTGAAGCTTTAAAAAACAAGATTCCCGAATCCAGAATTGTATACCCAAGTTTTTCTACAACAGGGATCCTGGTAAATGAAAATCTTAAAACACTCTTAAGTGAAGTGATCCAGATCGTTGATGAAAACCCGGAAATTAAGATTGAGGTCATTGGACATACAGATAATGTAGGAAACGCTACAGACAATTATATCATGGGGCTACAATTTGCAAGGCAAGTGAGGTGGTATTTGGTAAATAGAGGTAATATAGACCGCAAGAAAATAAAGGCTATTTCGAAAGGGGAATCAGAACCGCTGGATACTAATAATACAGACTCAGGAAGAAAGGCCAATAGGAGAATTGAAGTAAAATTTTATATGAACAAATGACAGATCCAATAGATTTTATAAATCAGCACCCTGAGTTTGCCGGCATTTTTATTTTAATGTTGAGCGCATTCCTTATTGGCTATTTTTCTTCATTGTGGCTTCATAAATCAAAATATAAACAAACCATAAACAGGTTAAAAAAAGAAGTTAATTCTCTTAGGTCCCCAAAAAAGGCTCACGACATCGAAACTATTTTTACAGAAATAAAACCAAAGATCATAGAAGTTGTAAAAGAAACACAAGAAGAGATAACCCCTTCGCCTGCTCCGCCTGAAAAGATCGTTGAAAAGGCCAGGACCAGTTATGTGACCTATACAAAATCTGCTCCCGAGCTAAATTATGATAATTTTGGCTATGCTACTGCCGAAGACAGTGATGACCTCACTCAAATAAATGGTATTGGGCCTTATATTGAGCAAAAACTCAATGAAATTAATATATATACCTACGACCAGATAAGCCGCTTGACCGATAGGGATATCATGACCATCACCGAACTTATCGATTTTTTTCCGGGAAGAATAGAACGCGATAACTGGGTAGGCCAGGCCAAAGCACTTAAAGTCCATTAAGATGAAGTTAGCTACTCTCGACTGGATTCTTATCCTTTCCTTTTTTGCAGTTTTTTTAATTATCGGGGTCATAGTTGCAAAACGATCCGGTAAAGACACAAAAGAGTTTTTCTTGTCCGGAAGAAATATGCCCTGGTGGTTATTGGGTATTTCTATGGTAGCCACTACCTTTTCTGCAGATACTCCAAATCTGGTCACCGATATAGTACGTCAAAACGGAGTTTCAGGAAATTGGGTTTGGTGGACCTTTTTAATTACCGGGATGTTGACAGTTTTTGTATACGCAAAGCTATGGCGCCGGTCAAAAGTATTAACAGACCTACAATTTTACGAACTGCGCTATAGTGGGAAAGAAGCTGCCTTTTTAAGAGGTTTCCGAGCTATTTACCTCGGTGTTTTCTTTAATGTGATGATTATGGCATCTGTATGTTTGGCTGCTATAAAGATTGGAGGCATCCTCTTTGATCTGGCTCCCTGGGAATGTGTTTTATATGCTTCGATCGTAACCGTTTTGTATAGTTCGATTGGTGGCCTTCGTGGTGTGATCTTTACAGATTTCTTACAATTTATCATTGCAATGATAGGCTCGATCTGGGCAGCATATTATATAGTGACCATGCCGGAAATTGGAGGGCTTGAAAGTTTACTTACTCATGAAAATGTTTCAGGAAAACTAAACTTTTTTCCAAATTTTAGTGATTCAAAATCTTTACTGGTCCTCTTGATAATCCCAATTGCAGTTCAATGGTGGAGTGTCTGGTATCCGGGAGCTGAGCCCGGAGGTGGTGGCTATATTGCACAGCGTATGCTTTCTGCCAAAGATGAAAAGAATGCGATTGGTGCCACCCTCCTTTTTAATGTGGCACATTATGCGCTACGCCCCTGGCCGTGGATCATTATCGCATTGGCTTCTTTGATATTATACCCGCAACTTTCGGATATAGGAAATGAATTCCCCAATGCCGTATTAGGGCACGATCTGGGATATCCGGCAATGCTTATCAACTTACCTGCAGGTCTACTTGGCCTGGTGGTAGCTTCTTTGATCGCTGCATTTATGAGCACTATTTCCACACACCTTAATTGGGGTTCCTCTTATATTTCTCTCGATTTCTATAAGCGCTTTGTAAAACCCGAAGCGACCGAAAAAGAATTGGTGAATGTTGGAAGGCTCTCAACCGTTATTTTAATGATACTGGCAGCATTAATGGCATTGGCCCTGAGTAGCGCTTTAAGCACTTTTGCCATCTTGTTGCAGATTGGGGCCGGAACAGGATTAATTTTTATTCTAAGGTGGTTCTGGTGGCGCGTAAATGCCTATAGTGAAATTACAGGAATGGTCGTTTCATTTATAGTGGCCTTGTTTTTTGAATTTATCGAATTAGGCCTTGAAGATCATGAAAAACTAGTCTATGGAGTTGCCATAACAACAATTAGCTGGATCGTGGTTACTTTGTTAACCCGGCCAACAGATTCTAAAATCTTAGGAAATTTTTACAATGCGGTCACTCCTTATGGAAATGGCTGGAAGTCTTTTAAAAAGATCGCTTCACAAAAGAATATTGAATTGAAAACTACCAATGATGTCTTTACTATTGATCTGGCTTCCATGCTTCTTGGAATTTTGTTCGTTTACGCTTCCTTGTTCGCTACGGGCTATATTATTTACGGAAATATGATTGGAGCGACTATTCTTATAGCCATAGCGGTAATTTCCGCATTCTTTATTTTCAGGCTTTGGAAAAAGAAAACAAACTAATCCAATCAACTTACCGAGTATGCCGGTAAATAGAATTCGAATATACTTCCTTTATTAGGCTCACTGCTAATTTTAATATTGGTTCCGTGTAGTTCTATTATTTTCTTAACAATTGCCAATCCCAGGCCAATACCCGTTTTCTTTTCTTTTGTTTCAGTTTGCCTGAACCTTTCAAAAATGAATTTTTGTTCGTCTTCGCTGATACCCGGGCCGGAATCCTTTATTTTGATCGTGACATTTTCATTATCATGATCAACGATCATATCAATTTGCCCGTTCTCAGGTGTAAATTTAATGGCATTATCCATCAAATTCTGAATAACACGTTCCACAAGTCCTATATCTGCAAACACTAAAGGAGTATTACCAATTACATTAGCGTCTAGCTGAATATTCTTCTCTTTGGCTATAACCTTATATTTTGATTGTACATCATAAATAAGGTCGGTTATGGCAAAAGGTTCTTTTTGCGGTTTTATCTGTTTCGCTTCCAATTTGGAGTATTCAAACAGTTGCGATACAAGTTTTGTAAGTTGCTTGATGTTCTTTTCAATGATCCTTATATACTCCATTTCCTCCTCTTCATTTAAACTTTCCTTCTTGATCTGAAGCGTTTCTATATAACCCTGCATGATTGCCAAAGGAGTACGTAGATCATGTGACACATTAGCGATCAGCTCTCTGCGAAGTACATCTACAGATTTTATCTCTTCAATATTTTGTGAAATAGTATCTGCCATCTGGTTATAGGTAATCGCCAATGTAGATAGATCTGACTTCTCCGGGTTAGCAATTCTACTATTCGTGTCCCCTTCTCTAAAACGGTTTACATGATAAATAATAGAGCGTAGGTTCTTAGTTAAGAACCAAACACTCAACCATCCAATTAAAATCGCAAAGATCATTGTGAGTATGGATGCTCCAACACCTAGCTTCATAAAATAGCTGGAAATCAATGAGCTGTTAACTGCCTGGTAAGCTTCCCCCGCCAAAACAATATAGATAAAACCTTCCTGCCCGTCTTTTTGAAAATGTGCTGCAGAAAATATTTTTTCTTCTCCCGGATTTCTAGGGTCATTGCCAAGAATATATAAGCCTCCTTTATTCGAAATAAATTCGTTAATAGGCGCCAGATCCACTTTTTTAACAGGCTCGTTTGGATTAGAATGGTCCAGAACTACAGAATACAAAACATCTCCGTTCATATCCAGTAAATACACCTCTATTCCCCTATTTACAGCCATCATATCGTGCATAATATCCCCAAACAGGGGTTTATTTACACTGCCGTCTTCCAAAAAGGGAGATGCATTTTGAAATTTTTCTTCGATCAGGTGATTGGCCACATTTGCGTTTAACTTTTGGGCAGTTTCTTCGTAGAATTTATTACTAAAGTAAAGTGAGATCAAAACATATGTTATTCCCATTAACACTATGATTAACAGAAATGAAATACTCAACTTCGTTATTAATTTATTGGAAAGTGTTTTGTTTTTCATCCTAGCATCTCTATATCTTCGTTAAACTTATACCCAACGCCCCAGGTTGTTATAATATATGTGGGTTGTGCCATTTCGGGCTCTATTTTGGCACGTAAACGGTTAATGTGTGAGTTGACCGTGTGTTCGTATCCTTCAAAATCGTATCCCCAAATAAGACTCAACAGGTTCGATCTGCTATAACTTTTTCCGGGATTAGAAGCCATTAAGGTGAGTAATTCAAATTCTTTGGGTGAAAGTTCGATTCTTTGTCCATTTTGCGTCACTTTCCTTTTTTCAACATTAATGGTAAGCCCTTTAAATTTTAATTCGGGCAGCGTTCCTTTTTTAGTTTCATCACGGTCCATTTTTGCTCTTCTGAAAACTGCCTTTACCCTTGCAATGAATTCCCGAACACTAAATGGTTTTGTGATATAATCATCTGCACCTATCTCCAACCCCAGTACCCTGTCTATCTCTTCACTTTTTGCAGTTAGCATAATGACCGGAGTACTTTGCTTTGCCCGTATTTGCTTACATACTTCAAAACCATCCATTACAGGCATGGAAATATCCAGAATTACAAGGTCCGGATTTTCCGTTAGCGCCAGGTCCAGTCCATCTTTACCGTTGTAAGCCTTTAAAACCTCACAATCAATATCCTTAAGGTGAATCTCAATTAAATTGATGATTTCCTTGTCGTCTTCTATTATTAAAACCTTTTTCATTTAAATACGAAATGACCATTTAAGTATCACAAAAGTATCACAAAACAGTACGTTTTAGTTCAAGTTTGAAATAATTGAGAGGCCTAAAATACGGGCAAAGCCCTATAAATACAAACTATACCGCTTCAAAATCTCTCTAAAATCTATCACAAAAAAGTTATGTTTCTGTGAACCTATCGCAATACTCCTTATGGTACTTTGTCGTAACATATTTGAAAAACAACAATAAACAATTATTTAAACTATGAAAAAGATGAAAAAACTTGTTTTATTATTAATGGTAATTACAGTTGGTTTTGCTACCAGCTGTTCTAATGATGACGATGGCACCCCACAAGCTACAACATCAAACCTCGTATTGAATTTATCGGGATTAGAAGATGTGGGCTCCGGATTTGTATACGAAGGATGGGTATTAGTGAACGGGACACCGGTCTCTACAGGAACGTTTACTGTAGACGCGTCCGGAACTCTTTCTGCTACTTCTTTTGAAGTATTAACCGAAACCTTAGATGCGGCTACAAAGTTCATTTTGACTATAGAGCCTAACCCGGACCCGGACCCGGCTCCTTCTGCACAAAAATTAATTGCAGGAGATTTTAGTGGAAACTCGGCTACAGTGTCTACAAGTGTTGCTCCTGCAGTAGGTGACTTTAGTAATGCAGCTGGAACCTTTTTTCTTCGTACTCCAACAGATGAAGCACCAGGTACTGCAAACAATGGTAATGACGAAAACGGAATATGGTTTGGAACACCGGGAGCACCCCCTAGTCCTAACTTTACTTTGCCTACACTGCCGGACGGATGGATCTATGAAGGCTGGGTAGTTGGAGATGCAGGGCCTCTGTCTACGGGAACATTTTCTTCCTTCGACACTATGGATGATAATGCTGGAGCGAGTACAAGCTTTGGAGGAACAGAACAGTTAGGCCCACCAATTCCGGGAGAAGATTTCTTTAACAATGCTCCTTCCGGCGAAACATTCCCTCTGGATATTCGCGGAAGAACTGTAGTAATTAGCATTGAACCGGTGCCGGATAACAGCCCAGCCCCTTTTGTACTAAAACCTCTTGCTGTAGTAGCAGGAAATGGTACGGCTCCGGATGTACATACATTTAACCAAAACTTAGGTTCTTTCCCTACAGGTACAGTTACCAGATAATTTGTTTGTTTTGTCAAGTGTTGGTTAACTAAAAAGCTTCAAGGTTTCCCTTGAAGCTTTTGTAGTTATTGTATAAAAGGTTCTTCGCCTAATTATTTCCCAAGATCAAAGGCAATCCACTGTCCCCGGAGCCAACGACTACCACTTTCGAGTTTGGTGACTTTGACAATTCCAGAGTAGCATCGATCCCTTTATCCTGCAAGATCTTATCTGTGAGTGAAGCACTTAAAATCCGGTTCGCATCCGCTTTTCCTTGTGCTTCAATGATCACTTTCTCTGCTTCTTTAGCAGCTGTTACCAATCTAAATTCATATTCCAATGATTCTTGCTCTTGTTTTAGCTTACGTTCAATAGCATCCTTTATAGTGGTAGGTAAGGTAACATCACGCACCAGTACTTCATTTAATTGAACAAATTGTTTATTAAGTATCTTTTTTGTTTCGGCAAAAATTTCTTCTTGTATCACATCACGCTTGCTGCTATACAACTGTTCCGGAGTATATCGTCCAACAACACTTCTCGCAGCACTACGAATCGCAGGCTGTATTACACGTTGTAAATAACCTTCTCCTAGTGTTTGGTGCAAATTTCCCAAATCATTATAGACAGGTAGAAACCATGCGGAAGCATCAATTTGAATTTCCAGTCCGTTAGAAGAAAGCACTTTCATCTGTTCAAAAAGTTCCTGTTGACGTACTTCATATATATAGACTTTGTTCCAGGGAGCTACAAGGTGAAAACCTTCACCCAGTGGTGGTTCATCTGTTACCACACCACCTGAAAAAGTTTTGTAAAGTACTCCCGCTTCCCCGGAGCCAATAGTAACTGCAGATTTAGCAATTACTACAATTAGAATGATAAGGATGATAATTACGGGAATCCCGATTTTTGGTAATTTTTCCATGAGATTAATGTTTTTTAAGGTTAGATAAGCCCATTATATTTTCTAATGAACCATTCTGAAGCCAGCACAAGAACAATGAGTGCCAGCAAGTATTTCCAATCGATTAAAGGTACTACTTTTTGTTCGCTTTTTTGAATTTGCTGAAACCTTTCGTCTTCAAGAAGTTCTTCTGCCAATTTTTGGGTTTCAGTGACGAAAAAAGCCTTTCCGTTTGTATTAGTCGCAACTCTGTGTAGTTTTGTTACGTTAGCATTTAAGAACTGCTGTTCAACATTGAAATCTAAAATTGTAAAGTTTCCACTACGTGCCACGTTTTCGTCCTGAACGGAAACAGTATATCTGTACTCCCCTGCCGGAAGGCTGTTCAGGTCCACTTCATAAAAATTATTCTTCAACAACATTGGAAAGACAGTACGTGTATTGGTCTCCGTATTAATCACTGAAATATTTAGTGAAGCCCTGGTGTCGAACACAAAATTTTGGTCGAAATACTGGGCCGAAACCCGAATAGGGTTATTATTATAATAAAATGTTTCACTTGCTACTTCCAACCTACTCCGGCGTTTGTTAGATGCTAAATATTGTACTAATTTTCCAACAAAATCATCAAATTTTCGAAAATTATTGTGCTCCAAAAAAGTTTGTGCTCTCCATTTCCAAAGTCCTTCTCCATCCCAAATGGCGTCTCGCTTTCCATTTATTTCCATAGTAGTGAGCATGGGGCTTTCACTCAAAAATCCATTAACGGATTGTTCCAGAAGTACTTCATGAGGAACCAAGATCTCCAGGTCTCCAAAAAGTGTATTTATGGGCCTGAATTCATTAAAACCAATATTGTCTACAGCGAAAGTCCCGTAGTTAAGATTGAGCTCTCCCGAAATGTCTTCGGACTGATTTGTTACATTTTTATTGTAATTCTCCTGAACTGAATTTAAAAAATTCCAGTCGGTTTGAAGCCCGGTAATTACAAAAGTGTTTTTCTTTAATCTTTCTATCTCTTGATATACAGAAGAAAAACTTCTGTCCGGTTGGTACAAAAGGATTAATTGATAATCGTTAATTACTGACGCTGCTTCACTCGGTTTTTTTACGGTAACTGTTCGCTGTTCGTTTGTAGTAATTGCTTTTTTTAATGCCCCCAGATCCGGATGAATTATTTTACTGACTATTAACACATTTGTAGCCTGGTCGATTACTTCTACGGCAAATCGCTTGTTGTTATTGACCTTGTTCTTCTCATCATCCAATGGAACGATCTGTGCCGTATATTTTAGAAGCCCTACACTTGAAGCGGGTAAGGTAAAAGACAATGTCTTTGTATTATCGGTTTCAGAAAAAGAAATGTTTTGCCGGTACACTGTCGATGCCCCTTGTGAAACTATAAATTGAGTATTTGTGGCATTTACACCATTATATACCAAAATTGCTTCTACCGGAAACTGGTTTTTTAAAAAAGCATATCTGTTGGTATTGAGTTGTTCTATTTTTAAATCGGTGTATTGGGTAGAGTCTCCAAGAATTATAGGGTAAACGGGGTTTTTATTTGTCGTAGCCGAAAATTCATAATCGTTTCCCAGAGTCTGATTTCCATCTGTGATCAATAAAGCAGGAGCAATTTCATTTTTAAACAATTGATCTACTGAAGAAAGTGCTTCTGAAATATTGGTATTAACCTCTGTAAAAGATAAGGAGTCATTATCTCTAAAATCACTTCCAAAACTAAAAAACGAAATGTCAAACTTATCATTGAGGCTTGAATGGTTCTTTAACTCATCGATCAATGCTGAAACATTTCCTGTTTGGCCCAGTTCGTTCACCGATGCCGAATTATCTATCAATACCGGCAATTTTGGCTTTTGCACCGTATAGGTTGTATTCTTAAATTTTGGGTTTATTAGCAATAATAAAACAGAAAACAATGTTATAAAACGAAGAACTCCAAACAGCCACCGTAAAGACCCCCTGTACTTTGTCTTATAGCCATACATAAATAAAGCCAGCGAGAGGGAAACCACGCCGGCAATGATTATATATAGTATTGTTTCTGCGGCCATCTACTAGGTTAGCATTCCTCCATCTACATTTAAAACCTGTCCTGTAACATATGAAGAGAGGTCACTTGCCAAAAACACACATGCATTGGCAATATCTTCAGGAGACCCTCCGCGTTTTAACGGAATAGCTTCCCGCCATGACTGTACAGTAGCTTCATCCAGTTTGCCTGTCATTTCGGTTTCTATAAAACCGGGAGCAATGGCATTACAGCGTATATCTCTTGAGCCTAATTCCAGGGCAACAGACTTAGTAAATCCAAGAATACCGGCTTTGGAAGCAGCATAATTGGTCTGCCCCGCATTTCCTTTAAGTCCTACAACTGAGCTCATATTGATAATCGATCCTTTGCGCTGTTTCAACATGGCACGTTGCACAGCCTTGGTCATATTGAAAACAGATTTTAAATTCACTTCAACTACCTTATCAAAATCCTCTTCAGAAATACGCATCAACAAATTATCTTTAGTAATTCCGGCATTGTTAATCAATATATCAATACTGCCAAATTCTTCAAGTACTTTAGCAGCCAGTTCCTGTGATTGTTCAAAATTGGCTGCGTCACTTTGGTAAGCCTTTACCTTCACGCCTTCATTTGAAGCTTCTTTCGCTAAAGCTTCTGCTGCTTCTGCCGAAGAGCTATAAGTGAACGCCACATTAGCTCCGTGTTTTGCAAATACTTCTACAATTCCTTTACCTATACCACGGCTTCCCCCTGTAATAATCGCTGTTTTACCTTCTAATAATTTCATTGTTTGTTTTGGTTTTTGAATACTTCCAAATATAGGAAATCACTTCGGCTTTGCCATAAAAAAAGCCCCCCAACTTTGTTAAGAGGCTCCTAAATATTTTATTGTATTGTCTATCCTAAAACTTCCGCAATCTTTTTTCCTATTTCTGCGGGAGAATCTACTACATGAATCCCACATTCACGCATGATCTTCTTTTTTGCCTGGGCAGTATCATCGCTTCCTCCTACAATTGCTCCGGCATGCCCCATAGTACGTCCTGCAGGGGCGGTTTCTCCTGCAATGAAGCCAACAATGGGCTTTTTGCTTCCGCTGTCTTTATACCAATTTGCAGCATCTGCTTCCAATTGTCCTCCAATCTCACCAATCATCACTACTGCTTCGGTCTCTTCATCGTTTATCAATAGCTCAACAGCTTGCTTTGTGGTGGTTCCTATGATGGGGTCTCCTCCTATACCTATTGCTGTAGTTATTCCCAATCCTTGCTTTACCACCTGGTCCGCAGCTTCATATGTAAGTGTTCCGGATTTAGAAACAATCCCAACACGTCCTTTTTTAAATACAAAACCAGGCATAATACCAACTTTAGCTTCTTCCGGAGTAATTACTCCCGGACAGTTAGGCCCTATTAAGCGGCAATCTTTGTCTTTTAAATAGTCTGAAGCCTTAATCATATCTGCCACAGGGATTCCTTCTGTTATGGTAATGATCACTTTAATTCCGGCATTGGCAGCTTCCATAATGGCATCTGCGGCAAAAGCCGGCGGAACAAAAATAATGGTGGTGTTCGCTCCCGTCTCTTTTACAGCTTCTTCAACCGTATTAAAAACAGGCCTGTCTAAATGCTGTTGACCTCCTTTACCGGGTGTTACCCCTCCTACTACATTGGTTCCGTACTCGATCATTTGCTCTGCATGAAAAGTACCTTCACTACCTGTAAAACCCTGTACAATTATCTTTGAATCCTTATTGACTAAAACACTCATGTTTTTATTGATTTTTTATTAAATAACAAGGCTGCAAATGTAGACTTTTTACTGAAGTTTTTAAAGGAATTTACACTTTAACCTTATGGTAAGATTCATTTGTGTCATCTTTATCCGTTACCGGCTGACTTACCTGATATCCACGATACAATTTATCGTCTTTTACTTCCCAAATAGCAATGAAGTGCGCTATTCCCAGTTCTTCATCAGGGTTTTCAATAGTGCGGATATAATACTTATAACGAATGGTGACATGGTTGTCATCCGCCAATAAATGACTCACCTCAACGCGAAGGTCGTGATAGGTACGGCGAATCTCCGAAAAGAAATTGATAATATCGTCAAAATTCATGATGGTAAGCCCGTCCGTACTGTTCCAGATCAGTACTAATTCCGGATGAAAAAAACGTTCTAGGACCGAGTCGTCCTTGAGAATATTAGAACTGTAAAAATTTCTTACTACCTCTTTCGCCCTATTGCTCATTGTATTTTATCAAGTTTATCAATTATGTCCGGAATTAAACGTATAGAAGCTAATTCCTTATATTTTTTTCTGAATTCATCTGCCGGTGTACCAAAGTAGGATTTATGACCGGGCAAAGACTTACTTACACCACTCTGTGCAGAGATAATTGCTTTCTCTCCAATAGTGATCCCACTGGTAATACCTACTTGTCCCCAAATGGTAACGAAATCCTCTATTAAAACGCAGCCGGCAATTCCAACCTGAGAAGCTATTAAACAGCGGCTTCCAATAACGGTATCATGGCCTACGTGTACCTGATTGTCCAGTTTGGTCCCCTCTCCTATTATCGTGGAAGCACTTACTCCTTTATCAATGGTACACAGGGCTCCAATATCAACATTATCTTTTATGACCACATTTCCTCCGCTAAGCAGTTTATCAAACTTTTCAGGGCGGTTTTTATAATAGAAAGCATCGGCTCCCAAAACACTTCCCGAGTGTATGGTTACATTATCACCAATGATCGTATGGTCATAGATACACACATTCGAGTGAATGGTACAGTTATCACCTATAACCACATTATTTCCTACAAATGCATTGGGTTGTATTACCGTATTCTTCCCTATTACGGCAGATTCTGAAATAACAGCAGTTGCAGGAGTAAAAGGCCTGAAGTGATCTGTCAATGTATTAAAATCACGGAAAGGGTCGTCTGAGACCAGTAGCGCTTTCCCCCTTGGGCAATCTACTTTTTTATTGATAAGGATAACGGTAGCCTGGGAATGTAATGCTTTATCGTAATATTTTGGGTGGTCCACAAAAACAATGTCTCCGGGTTGCACTACATGAATTTCATTCATCCCCAAGACCGGAAAATCTGCATCTCCCACGTAATTGCTGCTTATAATTGTGGCAATTTCTTCAAGTGTATGTGGTCGTGGAAATTTCATATTATAAAACTACCTTTTTTTTCCGTATATGATAACCCTGGCGAATAAAAAATGTAAAAGAGGAATTTTTGAGAAAAATACATCCAGATTATATCCAAATTTGTTGATCCAGTTTCCATAGTTTTTGTCGCCATAGACCTTCAATGCAATAAAGCCAAATATAACACTAAAGAAATCGAAAAAATAATGGTCGAAAGTAAACTTTTTTCTAATTAATTTAAAATCTTTTGAAACCAATGCATGTTCATCCGGAGTGCGTTCTTTGGGATTTAATTTTCTGTATATCTTATAAACAGGATTTATATTAAGTGGTTCGGTAAACAAGATATAACCGCCCGGCTTCAGAACTCTATGGATGTGATTGACAGACTTTTCGATATCTAAATGATGTAGTATCGCACCTCCATATACAATATCGAAAGAGGCATCAGGGAAAGTAAGACTGTTGGCATCCATTAAATGAAAATCAATTTCAAACGGAAGATCTTTCGCATTTATAGCACCTTTATCCAGTTCTACTTCAGAAATATTGATACATGTGATCTTGGCGGGAACTACTTTATTTTTGATCCAGGCCATCCAGGAGTGAGAACCAATTTCCAGAAGTTCCTTGCCTGCAAAGGTTTCTACGATCTTGTCTATGATCTTAGCTTCTCGCTTATAGGAATAATGAAAAGCATGCCTTCTGAGTTTTTTAATTTTTGTGCGCTCCAGCTTGTTCTCGTTCCAGTACTCTGCTTCGGTTTTGGCAATTTCTTCAATGCTTTTTTTCATTACCGTTGCGTTACTCTTTTATACGCTCCTGGTATTGCCCCTTTTCGGTGTCGATACGAATTTTATCCCCTTCATTTATAAAAAGAGGGACATTCACTTCGGCTCCTGTTTCAACCTTAGCCGGTTTTGTAGCATTTGTGGCAGTGTTTCCTTTCACACCCGGTTCTGTTGAAATTACTTCTAAAATAACATGCGGGGGCATTTCTACGGAAAGGGGCGCATTATCTTCAGAATTAATGATCACGGTTACTATTTCACCTTCCTTCATTAATTCAGGAGTATCCAATGCGTCTTTTTGAAGCTGGATCTGTGCATAGTCTTCGGTATTCATAAAATGATAGGTATCGCCTTCATTGTACAAATACTGAAATTTATGGGTTTCTACACGCACATCATCAATTTTATGTCCTGCAGAAAAAGTATTATCAATAACTTTCCCTGATGTTACGCTTTTTAGCTTTGTACGTACAAATGCTGGTCCTTTGCCAGGTTTTACATGTAAAAACTCAATTATTTTATAAATATCATGATTGTATCTAATACACAATCCTTTTCTAATATCTGAGGTAGTTGCCATATTCTATATTTCTATTTTTTGGGTGAAGTTTACTAGTTCGAGCTAAAATATCCTTTCATTATTCCACGTTTGGAATTTTTAATGAACTGGAGGATTTCGTCTCGTTCCGGAGTTGCTTCCATTTCAGCTTCAATGATTTCAGCTGCTTGTGTATTATTATAATTTCTTTGATACAATATTCTGTAAATATTTTGGATCTCTCTAATTTTTTCAGGACTAAATCCTCTTCGGCGTAAGCCAATGGAATTTATCCCTACATATGACAAAGGCTCTCGTGCTGCTTTTACATAAGGAGGTACATCTTTACGAACCAGAGACCCTCCGGTCACAAAGGCATGGTTGCCTATCATACAAAACTGGTGCACAGCGGTCATTCCTGCTAATATTACGAAATCTCCCACTGTAATATGGCCAGCCAAAGTACTATTGTTAGAGAAAATACAATTGTCCCCTACAAAGCAGTCATGTGCAATATGGCAATATGCCATAATAAGGCAGTTTTTACCAATTACAGTTTTCCCACGGTCTATGGTACCCCTGTTTACAGTTACATATTCACGAATGGTTGTATTATCACCTATTTCGGCAGTAGTTTCTTCATCCTGGAATTTAAGGTCCTGCGGAATTGCAGAAATTACCGCACCCGGAAAAATATTACAGTTCTTACCTATACGGGCTCCTTCCATGATCGTCACGTTAGAACCAATCCAGGTTCCTTCACCAATTATCACATTACTATGTATCGTAGTAAAAGGTTCTATTACTACATTTTTGGCAATTTTTGCGCCCGGGTGGACGTATGCTAAGGGTTGATTCATTACGTGTTTTTTGTTTTAACAATTTGAGCCATTAGTTCTGCTTCAGTTACCAATCGGTTATTCGCATAGGCATTACCTTTCATATGTACAATTCCTCTACGAATAGGCGTTATCAATTCTAAGGTAAAGATCAATGTATCTCCCGGATTTACCTGTTGTTTAAACTTCACGTTATTGATCTTCATAAAGAATGTAAGGTAATTTTCCGGGTCCGGCACTGTACTTAAAGCCAAAATACCACCCGTTTGCGCCATAGCCTCAACAATAAGCACACCGGGCATAACAGGTGCTCCGGGAAAATGCCCCATAAAGAACGGTTCGTTCATGGTCACATTCTTAAGTCCAACCACATGTGTATCCGACAGTTCTAAAATCTTGTCCACTAATAAAAAAGGAGGCCTGTGCGGCAACATATCCATTATCTGGTTTACATCCTTTACCGGTGGCAGTGTCACATCAAAATACGGGATCTTATTTCTGCTTTCGATCTTTATGATCTTTGAAAGCTTCTTGGCAAATTGAGTATTTACATAATGGCCCGGTTTGTTGGCAATCACTTTTCCTCGTATCCGGGTACCTATTAATGCCAGGTCCCCTATAACATCCAATAACTTATGCCTGGCAGCTTCATTGGGATAGTGCAGCGTAAGATTATCCAAAATTCCGTTTGGTTTTACAGAGATCTCATCCTTTCCAAATGCCACACGCAGCTTTTTCATAGTTTCAGGAGAAAGTTCTTTATCTACATATACTATCGCATTATTTAGATCTCCACCTTTTATTAAGCCATGTTCCAATAGCATTTCAATCTCATGAAGAAAACTAAAGGTACGTGCATCTGCTATTTCTTCTTTAAAATCTGAAAGATGTTTCAATGAGGCATTTTGAGTACCCAAAACTTTGGTGCCAAAATCTACCATAGTGGTAACCTGGTATTCTTCTGAAGGAATAACAGTTATTTCACTACCGGTCTCTTCATCCACATAGGTAATAACCTCTTTTACTATATACTCTTCTCTGGGGGCGTCTTGCTCTACAATACCCGCCTTGTCAAGGGCTTCTACAAAAAACTTTGAAGACCCGTCCATGATAGGTGGCTCTGAAGCATTTAGTTCTATTAAACAGTTGTCAACTTCCATACCAACCAACGCAGCCAGTACATGTTCTGAGGTTTGAATCTTTACACCTAACTTTTCCAGGTTGGTTCCTCGTTGCGTATTTACAACATAAGAGGCATCAGCTTCGATCACTGGGTTTCCTTCCAGGTCTACACGCACAAAGGCGTAACCGTGATTTTCCGGAGCAGGTTTAAAAGTTAAGGTCACCTCTTTTCCGGTGTGTAATCCAACACCTTTAAGAGTTACTTCTTTATCTATCGTACGCTGTTTTACCATACAATCAGTCATTATCTATATTTTTTTCAAAAGTATTAAATCGTTCTATGATCTTGGGTAGGTTCTTAAAATGCACATAGCTCTTATTATAGTCACCATAATTAAGTGCCGGAGAGCCCTGTAGTGTTTCATTGTCCTTTACATTTCTTCCTATTCCGCTTTGAGCCTGTATACGTACATTATCCCCAATGGTTAAATGTCCTACAATACCTACCTGCCCGCCGATCATACAATTTTTTCCAATCTTTGTAGAACCGGCAATACCTGTTTGCGCAGCAATTACGGTATTTTCTCCTATCTCTACATTGTGTGCTATTTGGATCTGGTTATCAAGCTTCACTCCTTTTCTAATCACTGTAGAACCCAAAGTGGCCCGGTCAATTGTGGTTCCTGCTCCTATATCGACATTGTCCTCCAGAATCACATTTCCTGTTTGCGGCACTTTAGCGTACTCTCCTTTATCATTTGGAGTAAATCCGAACCCATCTGCTCCTACAATGGCACCACTGTGGATGACACAGTTTTTCCCTATAATGCTTTCCGAATAGATTTTCGCTCCGGCAAAAACCACCACATTGTTCCCTATATCTACATTATCTCCAATGTAAACATTTGGAAAGATCTTTACATTATCACCTATTTTTACATTGTCACCTATATATGAGAAAGCGCCCAAATAAATATTCTCTCCATAGGAAGCACTTTCAGAAACAAATACAGGTTGTTCTATTCCTGTTTTATTCATTTTTACCTGATTGTAGTATTCCAGAAGTTTTGAGAATGCTTTATATGCGTTCTCAACTCTAATTAAAGTAGTTGAGATAGTATTTTCCGAAACAAAATCTTTATCTACAATAGTAATGGAGGCCTGTGTCGAATATATATAATGTGTATACTTGGGGTTTGCAAGAAAAGTAAGGCTTCCTTCAGTACCCTCTTCGATCTTTGCAAGTTTGGACACTTCAACGTTTTCATTTCCGTCAACTTCACCTTCTAATATTCCTGCTATCTGAGCTGCTGTAAATTTCATTAAAAAAAGTTGTTACTATTTTCAGAACGCAGCCAGACACAATTTAGCCAAAAATATAGAATACTATAATGTGCTTTGTGTTTTACCTGCATCCTGCAAAAATAGAAAAAAAGGTTTAGTATTTAGGTTTCGGATAGCAGAGATAATATTTAACCACTGTTTTAGAAAGTGCCTTTAAGTTTAATTGATCACTGGCTTTTGCCACGTCCACTAACTTTCCGCTTTTGGTAAAAAGATAAATTGCATCTTTATCCATCCTGTAAGCAAGGTTTTCGATCTCGCCTTCAAATATAAAATAAGCTGCTTCTGCTTCCGTGAGTTGATATTTTTTACTGAGAGCCTCCCGTTTCTCTTTTATTTTATTTGAAGCAAACGGTTTCTTTTTTATTTTAATTTTCAACAGGTCCCTGCTCAAAAGCATTTCTGAAATATTTCGCAGTACAAAATCTTCATGCGAGGCCCATGCTTTCATTGCCGAAACAATATCGTAATCGTCCAATTTTGAAAAAGTGTCCAGTACATCTTTGTTAAAATTGTCTTTCGTAATGGTCATGTTCAGAAAAAATCTCAGTGCCTCACTTGCCGGGAGCTCAATTCCTTTATGAGTGAGTTCTTTGGCACGTTTCAATAAATTCATCAGTAATTGCTCTGCTACAATTCCGGTCTTATGCAAGTATACCTGCCAATACATAAAACGTCTGGCAATTATAAATTTTTCCACGGAATATATCCCTTTCTCTTCTACAACCAAGGTGTCCCGGTATACGTTAAGCATTGCGATAAGGCGTTGAGCGTTTACACTTCCCTCCTGTACTCCTGTATAAAAACTATCTCTGCGTAAATAATCCAGACGGTCCATATCCAATTGTCCGGAGATAAGCTGATGCAGAAACTTTCGTTCGTATTCATTTTTAAAGATCGCAATTGCGAGCGTTAGCTTATTATCAAATTGTCGGTTCAATTCCTCCATAAACAGCAAAGAAATATACTCGTGGCTCACACTTTCTACAATACTGTGTTCCATAGCATGAGAAAAGGGCCCATGCCCTACATCGTGAAGCAAAATGGCAATGCACAGTGCCTCTTCTTCTTCCTGCGAGATCTCAACATTCTTTAAACGCAATACATGCACTGCTTTTTGCATTAAGGACATGGCTCCTAATGCATGGTGAAAACGAGTATGGTGTGCTCCGGGATATACCAAATAGGACATTCCCATTTGTGAGATTCTTCGCAACCTTTGAAAATAAGGGTGTTCAATTAATTTGAAGATTAAAGGATTGGGTATGGTAATAAAACCATAGATAGGATCGTTTATTAACTTGAGTTTGCTGTTAGAATTCAAACTTTAACTTTTAATTAATAGTGTTACGCATTTTTATGGGGTATTTCGGAACTAATTTTGATATACCAATAATAAATCCGGGGACACAATACACCTCCACAATAACAGAACAAATATACATATATGAGCGACATTAAAGTACTTTGGGTAGACGACGAGATAGATTTATTAAAACCACACATTATTTTTCTTGAAAACAAAAATTATAAAGTGACTACAGCTCAAAGTGGTACCGAAGCTCTGGTTGAAATAAAAAATCAGAATTTCGATATTGTCTTTTTGGATGAGAACATGCCTGGGCTCACAGGTTTGGAAACTTTGTCTGAAATAAAAGAACAGAGAGCATCACTTCCCGTAGTAATGATCACAAAAAGTGAGGAAGAATATATCATGGAAGAAGCTATAGGGTCTAAAATAGCTGATTATTTAATTAAACCTGTTAATCCGAATCAAATTTTATTGAGTTTAAAAAAGAACCTGGACCATTCAAGATTGGTTTCGGAGAAAACAACTTCAAACTATCAGCAAGAATTCAGAAAAATAGCAATGGACATGTCTATGATCAATAGTTATGAAGGTTGGTCAGAGTTGTATCAAAAATTAGTGTACTGGGAACTTGAACTTGAAGATATCGAGGATAGTGGGATGTTTGAGATTTTAGAATCGCAGAAGGTCGAGGCTAACAATCAGTTTTGTAAATTCATTGATAAAAATTATCCATCATGGTTTGAAAACAATGGCGATGTACCTATTATGTCACATACCTTGTTTAAGGAAAAAATAGTTCCTCAGATAAAAGACAGACAACAAACACTTTTAGTGGTTGTGGATAATCTGCGCTATGATCAATGGAAAGCATTCGAACCTTTTATAAGCGGTATCTATAAAAAAACAAATGAAGAATTGTTTTACAGTATCCTTCCTACTGCAACGCAATATGCCCGTAATGCTATTTTCTCAGGCTTAATGCCAAGTGATATGGAAAAATTACATCCAAATTACTGGCTTAATGATACGGAAGAAGGAGGAAAGAATATGTACGAGGATAAATTCATGGAAGCGCAGCTAAAACGTTTAGGGCTTAATTTAAATTGGAGCTACCACAAAATTTCCAGTCTGAAGCAAGGAAGAAGGTTGGTTGAGAATTTTAAAAAGCATAAAAATGAAGACCTTACCGTTGTGGTTTATAATTTTGTGGATATGCTTTCTCACTCCAAAACCGAGATGGAAGTGATCAAGGAGTTGGCATCAAATGATAAATCGTATAGATCCTTAACTCAAAGTTGGTTTAAGAACTCTCCGTTGATGGAAATAATACAACAAGCGGCTCAATTAGGATTTAAATTGATTATCACAACCGATCACGGAACTATCAACGTAAAGAATCCTTCGAAAGTGATTGGTGATAAAAACACCAGTTTAAATCTAAGATATAAAACTGGAAAGAGCTTAACCTATGATCAAAAAGACGTTTTGGCGGCTAAAGACCCAAAAACAATACACTTACCGGCGATAAATATGAGTAGTTCGTATATTTTCGCAAAGGGGGATCTGTTCTTTGCGTATCCAAACAACTTCAACCATTATGTTGGGTATTATAGAAATACGTATCAACATGGCGGAGTATCGCTGGAAGAGATGATCATCCCTTTTGCGGTTTTGGAGCCTAAATAAATTTGTAAGAATATTCTTATCTTTGTGCAGATAAACGGAAATTTTTGTTAATAATCGAGAAATTATTATATATTTGCTCGTAACCCAAGGATATGCAATTAACCTATACACTTCAAGATTTACCAGATGTAGCTGGTAAAGTGCTATCAGGACTAACTAATAAGACCCTTTTACTTTATGGTGAAATGGGAGTAGGTAAAACTACGTTTATAAAAGAGTTTGCAAAAAAGCTTGGCGTTAAAGAAGTGCTTAATAGTCCGACATTTTCTATTGTAAATGAACACCAAACAGAAAATGACGTATTATACCACTTTGATTTTTATCGTTTGAATAATGAAGAAGAGGCGATGGATATTGGAATTGAGGATTATTTTTTTTCGGGACATTGGAATTTAATTGAGTGGCCGCAGAAAGTAGAATCCCTGTTACCAGAGGAAAACACAACAATAAAATTAACGAAAAACTTAAACGGAAGTAGAACATTAAGTATGATGCCAGTGAAATAAATTGCAACGTAATTTCATAAAAAAACTAAGTCAACTTTTAAATACTCGCCCCAAATCGCAGTAATTTTTAAGAGGTTTTTATTTGCCAAAAAGATAACTTATAAAGATACGGAGAACTTAGTTGAAATACTTGTCTTTTTTAGTGATAGGTTTGTATGATAAACCTCACAAAAAACATGTATTATGAAATTAACTAAGTACTTTTTAATCGTTGCAATTTTCGGGGCTGGACTATTTATTTCTTGTACTCCGGAAAGCGTAGAAGATGGACAAACAGAACAACAAGTCGATAAAACCCTCAAGCCGTTACAAAACGGATAGGAAATCATTAGTTGTTGGAGGTATAATTGTTTTACTAGTAGCAATTTCTCCATTTTTGTTCTATTCATATAAAAGTCTCCCTACTTCACAAGTATGGGAGACTTCCCTATTTACCATAACTACAAGTTTTCCCGATTGGTACTCATTTGCATGGTACTTTACAGGAAAGGCAATTCCGCTTTACCTACTCCTACTATGGTTCTTTACCTGCAGGCACTGGTGGCACTGGATCATTCTGGTACCAATCGCTATGTATGCCTTCCAGTTATGGGGCGTACTTAATGAGAGTAATAATTTAGATGAATTAGAACTATATTACCTTGTTCCCTTGATGTTGGTTATTGTTCCTGCTGTTTATTTAATACGTGCTAAACTATTTAACAGGATAACAGGCAACGATTTGACATCCTTCGAGGAAGAGCTCATGGAAAAGAAATCTACCTGGCAGCAAATCAAAGATCTGTTTCGTTAATAGTTACTTTTCAAAATTCAGAATTAAATACGTAACTTGGTGCTACCAACCTTAATATCCTATGGCAAAGCCTAAGTCACCCTTTACCAAAGCACAACTCCTTCCACAAGAAGAAACTCTGGAAATTTCCCGGCAAAAGGGAGAGCTTTTTATTGGTATTCCCAAAGAAACCTATTTTCAGGAAAAACGCATTTGCCTTACTCCTGATGCAGTAGCTGCGATCGTAGCACATGACCACAAAGTATTGCTCGAAAGCGGCGCGGGTGATGAAGCCGGATTTAGTGACAAAGATTATAGTGATGCCGGGGCCCAAATTACAAGCGACACAAAAAAAGTGTTCGGATGCCCCATTATCTTGAAAGTAGAACCCCCTAAACAAGAGGAGCTCAATCTTATCAATCCTAAAACTGTTATAATTTCTGCCCTGCAGCTTAAAACACAGCAAAAGGGGTATTTTGAAACATTGGCAAAAAAGAAAATCACAGCACTTGCTTTCGAATTTATAAAAGATGAAGATCATAGCTATCCGGCTGTTAAAGCTTTAAGTGAAATTGCCGGAACTGCTTCGGTATTGATCGCTGCAGAATTAATGGTAAATGCTGAAAAAGGAAACGGATTACTTTTTGGAAATATCAGCGGCGTCCCTCCGGTAGAAGTAGTTGTGATTGGAGCAGGAACCGTTGGAGAATTTGCAGTACGTTCTGCTTTAGGCCTAGGTGCCAATGTGAAAGTTTTTGACAGCTCTATCACTAAACTTAGAAAATTGCAAAGCAATGTGGGACGCACACTTTATACATCCACTATCCAGCCAAAAAACCTGATAAAAGCTTTAAGGCGATGTGATGTTGCCATTGGCGCAGTTAGAGGAAGCAACCGCTCTCCTATTGTCGTTACCAAAACCATGGTGGAGAATATGAAAAAAGGAGCCGTGATCATAGACGTAAGTGTTGATATGGGAGGCTGCTTTGAAACCACCGAAATGACTTCTCATAATGAACCCACACATATAAAATATGATGTGATACATTACGGTGTGCCCAATATTCCTGCACGTTACCCCAAAACCGCTTCCATATCTATAAGTAATATCTTCACTCCTTATTTACTTGAAATTGCAGAATGCGGAGGGCTGGAAAATGCAATACGTTTTGACAATGGTTTAAAAAATGGTTTGTATTTTTACCGCGGCATTTTGACCAACAAAGCGGTTGCCGACTGGTTTGATATGTCGTATAGCGATATCAACTTGCTCATTTTTTAAAACTTATATGAAACTTATATATCGTATCGCCTACTATTTAGGCGGGTTCACTATTGGTCTTATTATTCTTTTTTTCTTTCTAGGTGGGAAAAAAGCTTCCTGTGATTATAGCCCCAATGCACGTACACTTAAAAACATCAGAATTAAAGAGCGACATTTTTCAAAAAACACCTTGCAGGAATTAACCGATAATCAGTTAGATACTTCATCTATCTCAATCCTTCTCCGTGAGGGAGATGTATTATTTTCTGAAAGTAATACCCAACTGGATTCCTGTAAATTATATGTTATCAAAGGAGAGGCTTCTAAAAAGAGCTTAAAAATAGTTGTGGAGAATTGTGAGGCGAAAGCCACGGTCCAAGCGATAGAAGTTCTGGAAAAAGAGAATTAGGTTATTCCTTTTCCAGGTTTTTTATATAGAGCGAAGGAAATATTCCATATTTTTTAAAGAAAGCTTTAGAAAAAGACGCATCGGTTTTAAAACCGATGTCATGGGCAATTGCTTTAATGGAGTATTTTCTGAATAGATTACTTTCAGCAAGTTTTTTAAACGCAAATTCTACCCTTAAGTCGTTAATATAATTTGAAAAGTTCTTTTTCTTTTCCAGGTTAACAACTCCAGAAAGATACCTTGGGTTTGTTTTAAACGACTTCGCCAATTCCTGAAGTGAAACATCATGAGATAAAAAGCCTTTTTCAGTTTCAAAAATGTCCAGTTGGCACAAGACATCCTTGATTACCTCTTCCGGAATCTTGTTCTTGTAGGCATTATGAGGCTTATTGCTTGTTGCTGCACAATTATTGCTCTTTATGATCAATTCTTCAAACCTCTTTTTATATAATAGTTGTGTTTTAAAATAATACAACAAGCATAAAACACTAGTAATTAACAAAATGAATATGTTTAAACTAATCATTTTGAAATCTTTATATTTTTGGAGAAGGCTCGCTATTAATTTTTCTTTTTCTTCAAGAAGTTTTAATCTGTTATAGTCTTTAGCAGAATTTGCACTAAAATTGGTATCGTAGCTTTCAGATATACTATCAATTTTGTTAAAAGAGAAAAGTATTTCTTCATCTTCCTTTTTATTTAATAAATTTTCCGGAAGATCTTGAACTTGCATCACTATAGGTATAAGAAAAACTGCTAATACCGGGAATAGTTTCATTGATAATTATTTTTCCAATTAAAATTAGAAAAATTCCCTACTGGATTTGTCCATTCCAAAGGGCTAACAGACTATTTCCAACGAATCAGCCCTTAGCTTCTGTTTATCTGACAATTATAAAGTATTTAAGAACTCGCCATTCATGAATTACGACCATTAATTCATGAATGGTGAGTTACCGGGCTTGTGTATACGGGAGAAAAGCAGAATTTTTGACCTGTTTAATTAATGAAAAACAGCTAAGGGCTTTTGTAAACATAAACTGGGGAGTTCATTAAGCAAAAGCCTATTGGCTGTTTAATTTTTAGTTGTGTGGTCTTCTGCCAATATAATTCATAATTTTCTTCTTTCTTTTTCTTTTTTTAGTAAAGTCAACTCTCTGCTGGTCTGCCCTGCTACAGAAGTATTTTCTTCGGCACGCCTTATTAAATAGGGCATTACGTCTTTCACAGGGCCAAAAGGAATATATTTGGCAACATTGTATCCCGCCGCTGCTGCATTATAGCTTATATGGTCACTCATACCGTATAATTGCCCAAACCAAACCCGGGGATCATCCTTAAGTAAGCTTTTTGCATCCATAATTTCCATGGCCAAATAACTACTGGCTTCATTATGGGTACCCAGAAACAAAGAAATATCCTCAAGGTTCTCAAAAATATAACGCATCACAGCATTAAAATTGTCGTCGGTATCGTTTTTACTTTTACAAATTGGTGTTGGATACCCCATTTCCTCGGCACGTTCGTTTTCCTTTTCCATATAAGCTCCGCGGACAATTTTAAACCCCAGCTTATAGCCTTTTGCTTTGGCTCTCTTATGTATTTCCTTCAGATAATCCAAACGATCCCAGCGATAACATTGCAACGTGTTAAAGACAATGACTTTTTCTTTATTGTACTTCTCCATCATTTGCTCACAAAGGTCGTCTGCGGCATCCTGCATCCAGGATTCTTCAGCATCAATCAATAGTGATATACCGCTATCGTATGCACTTTTACATACTTTGTCATACCTGGTGATGACCTTCTCCCATTCATTCGCTTCAGCTTCTGAAAGTGTACTTTTCTCCGTAACCTTTTCCCATATCGCAAACCGCCCAAAGCCGGTAGGCTTGAATACGGAAAACGGCATTGCAGATTTTTCTTCAGCAAAAAGGGTAAGCTCTACTACTTTTTCTACTGTTGTATCAAATTGAGCATCTTCTTCTTTTCCTTCCACCGAATAATCCAACACAGAATGCACACCTGCCCCTTCCAAATTTTGTACTGTTGTCATGCAATCCTTTTCGCTAACACCACCACAAAAATGATCAAATACAGTAGAACGAATAAGGCCTTCCACCGGTAAATGCAGGTTAAGCGCAAATTTTGTCGCCGCTGTGCCAATACGTACAAGAGGTTCATTAGCTATCATTTTAAATAGGAAATATGCCCGTTCAAGTTCCGAATCACTTTTAAGCTTAAAAGCAGTTTCGGTATTGTCGAAAAGAGATTTTGATACCATAAATTGAAAATAATGTTCACAAATATAGTTAGATTTGACATCTCTTTAAACAACTACTTAAGTTTCATACGAATGAAAGTAATAACCAAAGATCGTGGCTCTGTATATTGTAATGATGGAGTTTGGAATGCCCTTAACACACAATTGCTTGAACTTCAGCCTTCCGGAATTTTCATTCTTACGGATATCAATACAAAAAAGTATTGCCTTCCTGTTTTTTTAGAGAAACTTACTACTAAAAAAGCTATAGAAGTTCTGGTGATCCCAAGTGGAGAAACACATAAGAACATAGATACCTGCTTACAACTTTGGAATGAGTTATCGCAAAAAGGGGCAGATAGAAAAAGTTTGATGATCAACTTAGGTGGCGGTGCGGTAACAGACCTGGGAGGTTTTGTAGCCTGTACATTTAAAAGAGGGATCGAGTTCATCAATATCCCTACTTCCCTACTAGCTATGGTAGATGCTTCTGTTGGTGGCAAAAACGGTGTGGACCTCGGGCCAATAAAAAATCAAATCGGAGTGATCAAAGACCCCTATTCGGTTTTTATTGATACTATATTTTTAAAAACATTGCCTGGAGCCGAAATCACTTCCGGATTTGCAGAAATGCTAAAGCACGGTTTGATAACCTCTGAAGATTATTGGGACCGAATACAAGAATTTGACCTCACGAGGCCGGTAGAAGCTTGTGAACTCATTTGGGAGTCTGTCGGGATCAAAGATAATGTGGTTACCGTAGACCCCCTGGAATACGGATTGCGTAAAATGCTGAACTATGGCCACACTCTTGGCCATGCCATAGAATCATATTTTTTAGAGTCTTCGGAAAAAGAAACTTTACTACACGGTGAAGCAATAGCCGTCGGAATGATCCTGGCTACATATATTTCTTCTGAATTGGTAGCATTCCCCAAAGAAAAGCTCCGAAAAGTGACTGAAACCATCTTCTCACATTTTCCAAAAATATCTTTTAATAAGGAAGATATCAACGCTATTACAATGTTGCTCAAATACGACAAAAAAAACAGTAACGGAAAGGTTTATTTTGTTCTTTTAAAAGATATTGGAGTGCGTAAAATCGATTGTGAAGTTTCTAATGAGCTAATTTTCAAGGCGTTCGATTTCTACAAAAATTTTTAAAAGTTTACATTTAAATAATTTGACATTTTTTATTTTTTAGTAGTTTTAGTGTACAAAACACCAAATTGCCAACCAACTTATGAAACGCATTATTGTAGACTTTAAAAAGCTCACTCCGGAAATTTTGTCGTTGCTTGTAGAAAAATATCCGGACGGTTATGATGATGACCACATAATTACTTTTAAGAATACCAGGAATGAAACAGTTGAAGCTGTAGAGGTTCGTACTGAAGATGCCATATATTTGGTAAAAGTAAGTTCCCACTTAGAATCAACTATGGCCAACTATGATGTAGATGATTACGATAGCGAAGACTTTAACGAACCCATAGTAGAAATTCCGGATAGAAAGCCCCTGGATGAGGAGGAATAAAAAAAATCGAGTCTTCTTTCTAAATATAGCTTTATAAATATCTTTCAGAAATGATCCGGCAATGGTGTTTTTCATGCCCTCCAATTATAAAGCCGGCTGCCCGTACAGAGAGTTCACTATTGTTTGCTTTTCCGGTCCGTTGCAGCGCTTCACCGCTAAAACTATTGAACAATGCAATAGAAGCTTTGCGTACTACCGTATATTCTTCAAGAATATTTTCCAAACTACGTGTATTTGCATTGGAACTTTCTGCAAAGATATTTTCATCAAAGCCAACAAGTTCAGCATTCTTAGCACGTGCAAAAAACAAAGCCCTGTAACAAAAGACACGCTCCGCATCTATAAGGTGAAGTAAAATTTCTTTTGGTGTCCACTTCCCTTCATCATACCTGTATTCAAGCTTTTCTGCTGGTATATTTTCAAAAAAACTTCGGGTTCTTGCCAAACCGTTAACTAATGAATCTATTAAAGGTTCTTCACCTACCAGGTCAATATACCCCTTATAATAAGGGTTGAATTCTGTTGAGGACATTTCTGAGATTTTCATAATAAGAGGTTTTGATCAAAATTGAGTAGTTTGACCGCTAACAGATCAAGATGCTTTTCCGGATTCAAATATTCTTAAATACCGAATGCATTAGTCGTTTCTTATCATTGATGCTTTCTTCTAAGGAAATCATAGTCTCTGTACGTGTAACGCCCTCAATATCATCTATTTGATAAATAATATCCTTTGCATGACTGGTATCCTTTGCCCGTATCTTGCAAAAAATATTGAATTTCCCGGTTGTTACGTGCGCAACAGTTACGTAAGGAATCTCATTGATACGTTCCAATACAAATTGTGTCTGCGACGTCTTATTTAAAAAAACACCTACATACGCAATAAAGGAATACCCCAGTTTTTTATAATCGAGTGTCAAAGAAGATCCCGTGATGATCCCTGCTTCTTCCATTTTCTTTACACGCACATGGACCGTACCTGCAGAGATCTGTAATTTTTTTGCAATATCGGTAAAAGGGGTTCTGGTATTCTCAATGAGCATATCAAGAATCTGGTGATCTGTATCGTCTAATTTAAATTTTGCCATTGCCAGGGAGCTAAGATTGTTTTACTCCGTAAAAATAATACGTTTTTAGTATTAAAAGAATGTTTTTACGGAAAAAAAACAATAGAATCGTCATTTTTATTAACAATAGTTAAAATTTTCTCTCCTTCAGAAGCATATTGTTGAGAATTTATCAAAATCGGAGCCCCTTTTCCATCGACCTCTTTATGGCCGTAAAAATCTTCTAGACCTCCCAGAGCATCTACTACAGGAACAAATTTTACAGAATTGCCTTCCAATACTTCAGAATACTGTATGGCTATTGACGACACTATATCACTACCGTTGTATCTTACATTTCGGATAATACAATCCTTATAGTTCACTCTATTCTCCGGTATATTGAAGTACTCTTTGTAATTGGCCAAAGCCTCAGTATTATCCGTAATTCCAAATAATTCCAGAAAAGCATAAAAGATAAACTTCCTGGTCTCTTCACGTTGGTAATCGCCGTTGTAATGCCCAGCCTCAAAAAGGATTGTTGCCACTTCTTTGGATTGAAATGTATCTCCCACGCAGTTCTCGTTATAGGTATCATCGTAACGCCCCACTTGCCCGGGAATATATTTCTGCAATGCTTCGGACATCCTAACAATAGCTTCCATTGCTAACTGCCGGGCAGCAGTTACGTTTTTGTTTGGGTCTGCAGCCGGTGCTAAAAAGGAAATCGTGGCCGGTAGACCGTTATCCAATCCGTAAATGGTACGTTGATCATGGAGATTAAGGCACAAGTCGGGTTGTATATCGTTAAAAACAGTATGCAGAACTACACTTTCTCTCTGGGATAGATCTTTGGCATCTCGATTTAAATCGACAGAATTTGCATTTTCACGCGTATAGAACGTCGCGCCATCAGGATTGAGCATTGGTATTGCAAAAAGCGTAAAACGCTCTAAAAACAGCCTTATTTCATCCTGAAAAAATTCTTTTTGGATCAAAAATTTTAAAAAATCGAATAATGCCTTCGTTGTTGTAGATTCATTTCCGTGCATCTGGGACCATGCCAGCACCTTCTTTTTTCCGGTTCCTAATTTTATCAAAGAGATTTCTTTACCCATTTCCGATGTACCCAAAACCGAAATTTCACAGAGATCTGTATATGTATCCAGCAGCCGAAAAATATCTTCATTGGTAATATATCTGCCCCGTAATCGGGATTCAAAATGAGAGGAATACCATGTTGTTATATCCATGAAATTTAGAATCAGGTTACAAAGGTAAACAATGGTGAGTTTACAAATGTAAACATCTTAAAGTTATAATTTTGTATATTTCAGTAAACAAAAAGACATATAAATAGGTTCAAAATTAAGTTTAGAGATGTCAAATTTTTATTTTATATTATAAATAATTTATTTTCAGATATTTAATATTAATTATATGAAGTTATAATCTAATAAAGCAGTATTCGTTTTTATAATATTCTTGCTTTCCGGAATATAATAATTTACATTTGTAACCGTTAATTCTAAAAACAGAAGTTACAATGGTAAACAGCCTCGATTTTGCTAAAAGGCTCAAAAAAATACTCGATTATTACGGGTTATCTGCTACTGTATTTTCAGAAACTATTGACTTCAACCGTTCCACTATTTCGCACTTACTTTCCGGAAGAAATAAACCAAGTTTGGAATTTGTCATGAAGGTGGTCCAAAAATTTCCGGAAGTAGAATTGTATTGGTTGTTAAATGGAAAAGGAGTATTTCCTGCCGAAGAAAACAAGACCACCTCCCCTACTTTGCAAAAACCCGAAAATACAACCCCGGCAGAATCTTTCCCTAAAAAACAAAAAACTCCTGATCTCGAACCATTTTCTTCAGAAATACCAAAAATCCAAGCGGATATTGAGCGTATTGTCATTTTTTATAAGGATGGTAGTTTTAAAACTTACGAAAACTAAGCTATTTCCTCAAAATTTCAGAAATTCGCATAAAATTTACCGCATGCGAATTATTTTAGCCCTCTTTTCACTGTTCTTACTGGCAGGATGTTACCAACCCGAGCGTGATTGCTCCAGATTTAAGACAGGAACATTTGAGTTTGAAGCAGTTGTAGGTACAGAAATACTCACTACTACTTTTGTTCGTAACGATTCCATTGAAATTGACTATTTTAGGGGGAAGGCAGACACTTCATCGATACGGTGGATCAATGACTGCGAGTATATTGTAAAGAAGTTGAAGCCTAATAACCGAGCTGAAGAAAAAGCCATTCATATGAAAATTCTAACCACTAGTGATTCTGAATATGTCTTTGAATACAACGTGGTTGGAGAAACACAAAAACAAAAAGGAACCGCCAAAAAAGTACACTAATGTTTGAAATTTTAACCTCCCCGGATGCCCTTGTTGCCTTATTAACACTTACTTTTTTAGAAATTATTCTGGGAATAGATAATATCATATTTATTTCTCTCGCAGCAAGCAAATTACCGGCAAAACATCAAAAAAGGGCGACCAATATAGGGCTCTTCCTGGCTATGCTAATACGTATTATACTATTGTTTGGTATTTCCTGGCTCGTTGCCATGGAAGCTCCATTCTGGCATATCAATTTGTCGTGGATAAAGGCCGGTGTTAGCGGACAAGGTTTAATTCTTTTTGTAGGAGGGCTTTTCCTTCTCTATAAAAGTACCAGCGAAATTCACGAAAAGGTGGAGGACAAAGGACATGATGAAAGAGAAGTGAAAAGGGGCCGTGCGACATCACTTAGCAAGGCAATTATTCAAATATCCCTTATAAATATTGTATTTTCCTTTGACTCTATCTTAACGGCCGTAGGTATGACCAATGGTATAAGTGACAATCCAACAGATGCATTGGTCATTATGGTTATTGCCGTGGTGATCTCCGTATTGATCATGATGATATTCGCTGCTCCTGTAGGTAAATTTGTAAATAAACATCCTACGGTACAATTGCTGGGGCTTTCATTTTTAATTTTAATTGGTTTCATGTTGATCGCAGAAGGTGCTCACTTGTCTCATCTTATTGTTTTTGGTAATGAAATTGGAGTAATCCCTAAAGGGTACCTGTACTTTACCATTGCGTTCTCATTGTTTATTGAGTTCTTAAACATGCGTTATCGTAAAAAAACAAGTGAGATCGTAACGACAGTGCCTTTGGAAGAAGATAAATAAAAGATATGATCATGAGATTTGAACCAAGTTCCTCCAATTTTAAAAAGAAGGTAGAAGACAGCTTTAACCGGCAAGGGTTCATGAAGCTCATCAATGCAAGGCTAATTGATGTGAAGCCCGGCTATTGTGAAATTCATATCCCATATGACCTGAAACTAACGCAGCAACATGGTTTTTTTCATGCGGGAATAGTAAGTACTGTTGCCGATAATGCAGCAGGATATGCAGGTTTTTCTTTAATGGAAGAAGATTCTTCCATATTGACCGTTGAATTTAAACTGAATTTGATCGCTCCGGGAGATGGTGATATACTCATTGGGAGGGCCAATGTTCTAAAAAGAGGAAGGACATTGACCATATGCAGGTCTGAAGTATATGTGGTAAAAAATGGTAAGGAAAAACTTTGTGCAGCTGCTCAGTCGACTTTGATAGAGCTTAAGAACAAGTCCGATAAAAATGATAGTAGCCAAACGTGACCTAATATGGTAATCAATTAAAAAATGGAAGAAAATTATCTTAATAGTGTTAAAAAGCAATTTGAGTACTATAAAAGCCTTGGAGAGAAAACCTTCGATCAGTTAAAAGATCAGGATCTGTTTTGGCAATACAATGCAGAGAGTAATTCAATTGCCATTACCGTAAATCATCTTTGGGGCAATATGAAATCGAGGTGGACAGACTTTCTTACTTCGGACGGAGAAAAAGAATGGAGAAATAGGGATTTGGAGTTTGAATCTATTATCAACTCAAGACAAGAACTGCTGGACAAATGGGAGGATGGATGGAATTGTCTTTTCGAAGTATTGGAAGGCATACACAAAGAAAACTTCAGCACCGAAATCTTTATAAGAAACCAAAGTCATACCATTGTTGATGCCATCAACAGACAAATGATGCATTATTCATATCACATTGGTCAAATTGTCTACATAGGCAGAATGATCAAAGGGAACAATTGGAAAAGCCTCTCCATACCCAAAGGCAAATCAAAAGACTTTAACGCTACAAAATTTTTAAAAGGAAAACATAAAGGCCATTTTACAGATGATATATAGGCCGTTAATAAAAAACGACAAGGTCAACTTCAGGAATAATATATAAAAGCTCCGTAATTTTGAGCTTCAGAAAAAAATACTATGAAAAATAAAAAAATAGCAATCATTGGATGTGGTAATTTAGGAGTATCCATTTTAAATGGATTATTAGCTGAACAAAGCATCATTGCTTCTGATATCATTGTTACAAAAAGAAATATCAGGACCTTAGATCGTTTTAAAGGAACCGGAACTAAATTAAGTGATGATAACATCAAGGCAGTTAAAGAATCGGAAATAATTATCGTTGCGCTCAAACCCTATAACATTCTGGAAACATTGAGAGAATTGAGCGATCATTTCACCCCGAAAAAACATATTCTTGTTTCCCTTGCCACGGGAATTTCAATAGCGCAAATTCAGCAAGTCATAGATAAACCGGTGCCTATATTCAGAGGTATGCCTAATACAGCAGCAGATGTGGGAATGTCAATGACCTGTATTTGTTCCAATACAGATGATAATACGGCAATTAAAGCTGTACAACAGTGCTTTAACTCAATAGGCAACTCTATAATGATCGATGAGGATCTAATGGACTCTGCAACTGTTCTTGGCGCTTGTGGAGTAGCGTATGTTCTGAGGTTTATAAGAGGTATGATACAGGGCGGTATTCAAATAGGCTTTGACGCTAAAACTGCAAACGATATTGTAACACATACTGTTAAAGGAGCTGCTGGATTATTGATAGAACGAAACGAACATCCCGAATTTGAAATTGACAAGGTCACTACTCCAAAAGGCTGTACCATAGCCGGCCTTAATGAAATGGAACATAACGGCTTTAGTTCTGCCCTTATCAAAGGAATTGTTACCTCTTTTGATAAGATCGAAAAATAAATCCTTAAAACTGTAACAAAAACACCTGTAGGGTTATCTTTTCATAAAGTCAATCATAAATCGAACACATGAAAAGTATCTCTACAATCTTCAGTCTATTTTTTTTATTCATTTCTATTCCTCTAACACTATCAGCTCAAAGCGAAACATTTATTTTCGGTATTCAATTGGATCAACCCCTGGAAGTTGTTAAAGAAAAGCTTGAATCCATTTCAGAATCACCAAGGGTTATCTCTGTTGAAACACCCAGATTTCCTTTAGCCGAGTATAAAGAAGAACACCTTGTCTGCTCAAATGTTACTACTGCAAATGGTATTATTGACAAGGTTGTATTCACTTTTGCAGATGAAAAGCTTAGCTATATAGAAGCGCATGGAAATGTTGTAGCGGTTTTAACAAGTAAAAGAAAAGATACCGCAAAATCTTATATGGATTATAAATTCTATCCAAAAGATATGCTATTCATCAATCCCAAAAAAGATATTGCATGGCTTATAAATGAAGAAGCAGTACATGTAAATCTATTTACCTGGGAGAACCCTTATTTAGATCCGGGGTATACTCCAAAGCCAGTGACAGTAACGGATATACCTGCTTTTTTAAAAATGGGAGCTTCATTGGAAGAATTGAAACCTCTACTCGAAGCCAATAGTAGTTTTACTGCTACAGAAGAGTTAGATGGCTCAGACCCAAATGCACAATTACAAGTAAACTGCTTTGGAGTAGATTATCTTGGTTTTCCCAGAAAAGTGGAAGCCAGGTTTGGTGATGGTCAACTTAATACTGTATGGATCCTAACTGCAAAAGGAGAAGAAAACCGTATTCGCAAAGCACTCATTAAAAGCTATGGAGATCCTATTTTTACAGGCGATGCATGGGAAATATTCAATAATTGGCAGGTTGGTTTACGCAAAGATAAACCTGAGATATTATTATTGACCCAAAAACTGGGATTGCATTACAAAAGTGAATTGTCAAAGTAGTCAATTCTCTTTTTTTAGCAACTCATTCTGCTCTTCCATTAACTTTTCAATATTGGACAGTAGTTCAATATTTTTAGGAGTTTCCACCTCAGCATTTTTGGGGTCTTCCGCTTTTGTTTTAAAGCGGTTCATCCCTTTGATCACTACAAAAATAGTAAGGCCAATTATTAAAAAGTCAATGACAGCTTCGATCAACTCTCCGTATCCAATAGCGATCTCTTCTATTTCTCCGGAAGCTTCACGGAGTACATATTTCTGTTGAGAAAAGTTTACCTGATTTGTTAAAATAAGTAAAGGCGGAGTGAATATCTTTTTGACCAGGACATTTATTACCTTATTAAAAGCGGTACCCATAATGATACCTATGGCCATGTCGACCATATTTCCTTTTATGGCAAAATTTTTGAATTCCTGAAAGAAGTTTCTCATTTCAATTCTTAAAATAATAAGGTCTGCCCCTCCTCATCTGTAGGAGGTTCCTTTTGGTCTTTTATATCTTTTGGCTTTTCTTCCGAAGGACTTTCTGCTACAATAGCTTCTTCACCAACCACATCGATCTCTTCTAACGGAACAGGTTCCGGTGCTTCATAGGGTAATGCAGGCAATGAGTTGATTTCCAATACCTTCTCTTTGGTCAACTGATTCCCCATGGCTGTTATCCCCTTTATTGAAATGAACTCTTCAAGGTTCACTTCAAGGTTTTCTCTACGGTCCTTCCCTCTTTCTTTAACGAACACAACTTCGGCCATTGGGCGATAGTCTGTAAAAACCCGTTCCAAATAAGACTTTGGATGTTCTGTAATGATGGATTCGTCTTTATCCGGATTGTCAATTAAAAAGCGTTTTACATAAAACAATTCTTTTTCACCCTCCCAGTATATAGCAGAAATAGGTTTCTTGGCATCCCATTTCTCCAGAACGATCATATCATCATCAAATCGAAGGGTCAACTCAGGGATAGCGGTTTTTACAATTCCCTTTTGGTTGATGATCAATAAACGGTCCTCACTGGTAAATTCTCCCAACAGGTCTCCCCGTTCATCTACGTTAAGGCGCTGTACGGTGTCGTCAAACCATATCTTACGTGGTTTCAGTGTAGAGAGTCCCTTTTCTTTCAGCTCAATACGCTTCACGGTATATTTGGTAACAATATTCCCTTTAGAGCCCCGACCTTTCACTAACAAATTTGCAAAATCAAGGTCGAACTTTAATTTCTTAATACTTCCGGATTGGCGTAACAGTACAGTAACTACTTCTGCTTCCCCATTGGGGTTCGCGGTAAAATACAATACCTTGGACCCTTTGCTGCCCGCTGTAAGGTCATATTCTTTATCTCTCGTAATGGAAGTTACTGCAAAACGCTTTACATAGGTAGCACCTCGGCTTCCATCTTTGTAGATCATATTATAGATAGTACGCTTGTCCTTCTTTTTGAAGACTGCGACATGCAGGATCCCTTTGCCCACAAAGGTCTTAGAATCTACTTTGGTAACCATCATTTTACCTTCTCCGGTAAAGACAATGATATCATCAATATCACTACAATCGGTTACATATTCATCCCGGCGCATGCTGGTTCCTATAAAACCTTCTTCCCTGTTTACATAAAGCTTGGTATTACGGATCACTACTTTTGTAGCTTCAATATCATCAAAAACACGTATCTCACTTTTACGTTCCTTCCCGGCTCCATAGTCTTTCTTCAATCTTTTAAAATAATCAATGGCATAGTCGACCAAATTTGCGAGATTATGCTTCACTTGAGTAATCTGATCTTCTAACGAATCGATCTTTTGCTGCGCTTTATCAATATCGAATTTTGAAATACGCTTGATCCGAATCTCTGTTAACCGTACAATGTCCTCTTCGGTCACAGCACGCTTTAAGTGTTTTATATGTGGCTGAAGGCCTTTGTCTATCGCTGAAATAACACCTTCCCAGGTTTCTTCTTCTTCGATATCGCGATAAACCCTATTTTCAATGAAGATACGTTCAAGAGAAGCAAAGTGCCACTGTTCTTCCAGTTCGTTCAATTGAATTTCCAACTCGCTCTTCAGTAATTCAACCGTACGGTCTGTGGACCTTCGAAGCATTTCAGAAACACCAATAAATAAAGGTTTATTGTCTTCGATCACACAACCCAGAGGTGAAATGGATGTTTCACAAGCCGTAAACGCGTATAAGGCATCGATCGTTTTGTCCGGAGATATACCACTTGGTAGATGAATTAGTATTTCAACCTCGGCAGCAGTGTTGTCTTCGATCTTTTTAACCTTGATCTTCCCTTTGTCATTTGCCTTTAAAATGGAATCGATCAAAGAGGATGTATTGGACCCAAAAGGAATTTCGGTAATAACAAGTGTATTTTTATCCAGTTGATTGATTCGTGCACGGCTTCTTATCTTTCCTCCCCGCAAACCGTCGTTATAGTTTTCAACATCTACAATACCTCCTGTTGGAAAATCGGGATATACTGTGAATCGCTTGCCTTGCAAATGCTTAATGGAGGCATTTATCAGCTCAATGAAGTTATGCGGAAGTATTTTAGTGGAAAGTCCCACCGCAATTCCTTCTGCTCCCTGGGCCAAAAGCAGCGGGAACATTACCGGAAGGTTGATAGGTTCTTTTTTACGCCCGTCATACGAAGCCTGCCAGCCTGTTATTTTGGGATTATATACCACATCCAGGGCAAACTTGGATAAACGAGCTTCTATGTATCGTGAAGCTGCCGCCCTGTCCCCCGTAAGTATATTTCCCCAGTTTCCCTGTGTATCAATAAGCAGGTCCTTCTGCCCTATTTGTACCATCGCATCTGCAATACTCGCGTCTCCATGTGGATGATACTGCATGGTATGCCCTACGATGTTAGCCACTTTGTTATAGCGTCCGTCATCAAGATCCTTCATAGAATGCATAATACGGCGCTGTACAGGCTTAAAACCATCTTCAATAGCGGGAACAGCCCTTTCAAGAATTACGTAACTGGCGTAGTCTAAGAACCAGTCACGATACATTCCGGTTACCTTGGTGATCGTATCTCCACTAGTATCTGCATTTTCACCCAGATAATCGGGGCCTGTATTTAGTTCTTCATTGTTATCAAGCTCTTCACTCATTATTATTCCTCAACTTTATCCAATTCAACTTTCAGGTTATTTATAATAAATTGTTGGCGGTCCGGTGTATTCTTGCCCATATAAAAAGACAAGAGTTCTTCAATGCTCATGGATCTGTCCAGCATGACCGGGTCCAAACGGATATCTGCACCTATAAAATGTACAAATTCGTCCGGGGAGATTTCACCTAATCCCTTGAAACGGGTGATCTCGGGTTTTGGCTTCAGTTTTTCGACAGCATTCATACGTTCTTCTTCTGAATAGCAATAAATGGTCTCTTTTTTATTTCGAACGCGAAACAATGGCGTTTGTAAGATGTACAAATGACCCTCTTTGATCAATTCGGGAAAGAACTGAAGAAAAAATGTTATCAGCAGCAACCGAATGTGCATTCCGTCCACATCGGCATCAGTTGCGATCACAATGTTATTGTACCGAAGATCTTCGAGTGATTCTTCAATATTCAAGGCTGCTTGCAACAAATTGAATTCTTCGTTCTCATAGACTATCTTTTTTGAAAGTCCGAAGCTGTTCAACGGTTTTCCTTTTAAGCTGAAAACTGCCTGAGTATTTACATCCCGGCTTTTGGTAATGCTTCCGCTTGCAGAGTCCCCCTCTGTGATGAACAGGGTTGTTTCCAGGTTTCGTTCATTCTTTAAATCCCCCAAATGTACCCTGCAATCCCGTAATTTCTTATTGTGAAGGTTTGCTTTTTTAGCTCGGTCCTTTGCCAGTTTCCTGATTCCGGAAAGTTCTTTTCGTTCCCGCTCGGCCTGCATGATCTTTCGCTGGATCTTTTCGGCAGTGTCTGCGTTCTTGTGTAGAAAATTATCCAGTTGGGTCTTTACAAAATCATTGATAAAAGTTCGTACAGTAGGCAATTTACCTCCCATATCTGTAGAGCCGAGCTTGGTTTTTGTCTGACTCTCAAAAACAGGCTCCATTACTTTAATGCTGATCGCGGAAATAATGGATTTTCGTATATCACTGGCATCATAATTCTTACCGTAGAACTCTCGTATGGTTTTCACCAGAGCTTCCCTGAAGGCCGAGAGATGCGTTCCTCCCTGAGTAGTATTTTGTCCATTCACAAAGCTGTGGTATTCTTCACTGTATTGGGTCTTGCTGTGTGTAATGGCAATTTCAATGTCATCTCCCCGCAAGTGTATCACCGGATAAAGCATATCTTCGGAAGAGGTATTGTCTTCCAACAGGTCTTTTAATCCATTTTCCGAAACAAATTTTTCTCCGTTGAAATCTATGGTCAACCCCGGATTGAGGTAAACATAGTTTTTAAGCATTTTTGAAACATATTCACTTCGAAACTTGTAGTTCTTAAAAATACTCTCATCCGGAATAAAAATTACTTTCGTTCCTTTTCGTTTGGTAGATGCTTCAATTGCAGAATCTTCGGTAAGTTCACCCTGATTGAACTCGGCATATTTTATTTGATTGTCACGAACAGATTCAACCCTGAAATAGGTTGACAATGCATTTACAGCTTTTGTTCCTACTCCATTGAGCCCTACCGATTTTTTAAATGCACGGGTATCGTACTTCCCTCCGGTATTCATTTTTGAAACTACATCCACAACCTTCCCTAAGGGGATTCCCCGCCCGTAGTCACGTACTTTTACCTCTTTATCTTTGATGCGGATCTCAATGGTTTTACCGGACCCCATTACAAACTCATCTATACAATTATCAATTACTTCCTTGAGTAAAATATAGATTCCGTCATCCGGAGAAGAGCCATCTCCTAATTTACCAATGTACATTCCGGGACGCATACGAATATGCTCCTTCCAGTCCAGTGAGCGTATGTTCTCTTCGGTATATTGTGTCTTTGCCATAAAACCTTGTGAATGGTCGATAAATATAGAAGTTCACGCACAAAATTGAAACCCAAAACAGCTAAAGTAATTAACAATTGCAGGGTAAAAATTGTTAGTAAGATTAGGAGTACAAAAGTGTATGTAAAAGGTGATTAATTAAGAGATACTTAAGATCTATACATTAAATCGAAAATGCATTACGTCTCCATCTTGTACCACATATTCTTTCCCTTCTACACCAAGCTTTCCAGCTTCACGAACTTTAGCCTCACTTCCAAAGCTTGCAAAGTCTTCATACTTAATTACTTCGGCACGAATAAAGCCTTTTTCAAAGTCGGTATGAATAACCCCTGCAGCCTGTGGTGCTGTAGCTCCCACGGGAATGGTCCATGCACGTACCTCTTTAGGGCCGGCTGTGAAATAGGTTTGTAAATTCAATAAACTATAGGCTCCGCGAATGAGCTTTGCGGAACCGGGTTCTTCTAGTCCCAGGTCCTCGAGGAACATCTGCCGTTCTTCAAAAGTTTCTAATTCAGTAATATCTGCTTCGGTACCAACTGCCAGTATGATGACCTCTGCATTTTCATTTGCAACAGCTTTTTTAACTTTTTCGACATATTCATTTCCGGTAGCGGCTGCATTTTCATCTACATTACAAACATACATTACCGGCTTATCGGTAATAAATTGCATTTGGTTGATATATTCTTCACGTTCAGCTTCAGTAAGTTCAATAGCACGGACAGAGATACCCGCTTCCAGGCCGGACTTTACTTTCTGCAACGCGGCTTCTTCTTTCATGGCTTCTTTGTTTCCGGTTCTGGCAGCCCGTTTCACCTTTTCAAGTTTCTTCTCCGTGGTTTCAAGGTCCTTTAACTGTAGTTCGATATCGATCGTTTCTTTATCCCTAACCGGGTCCACACTTCCATCTACATGAACAATGTTATCATTGTCAAAACAGCGCAGTACATGCAAAATAGCATCGGTCTCACGAATATTTCCAAGAAATTGGTTTCCCAGGCCTTCTCCTTTACTGGCTCCTTTAACTAATCCGGCAATATCTACAATCTCAACAGTAGCAGGCAGTACACGTTCCGGGTTTACCAATTCTTCCAACTTAACCAAACGGGCATCAGGGACATTTACCACTCCAATATTGGGTTCGATAGTACAAAAAGGGAAATTTGCACTTTGCGCCTTTGCGTTAGATAGACAATTGAAAAGAGTGGATTTTCCAACATTGGGCAATCCTACAATACCTGCTTTCATCCTTTAAAAATTTTGAGGTGCAAATATACATCTTCAAAGAAATATATAGCAGCTTTTACCACTACATTTCAGAAAACATTGAGAATATTTCAGTAACTTTATAAATGACTATTTAATTTTAAAAAATCTGGATCATGAAAAAAATAATTACACTAACCTTATTTGCCTGCTTCACTTTTGTCTTTTCCGTCCAATCGCAGGAAAACAAAACTGTTAAAGAAGAATCTACCGTAAAACGTGTTATTAAAAAAGAAGGCAGTAAGGTAATTGTTAAAGAAACCGAGGAAGTAAAAAAGGAGACAGGAGCTGTTATTGTTGAAGGGAATGAAGAAGAGAACCAAACATTTAGTGAAGCTACTAAAAAAGATGATAAAGAGAACGTACTGGTAGATGAAGTCAATGTTGATGAAAAGAATGAAGCTTTGATAGCAGCTGAAAAAAAGCGTCAGGAAGACGAACTTAAAAAATCCATCGAAGCTGCTAAAGCCGAAGCTGAGGCACAACGGAAAATGCTCGAAGAAAAAAATGCGCAACGGCTTAAGGAATTAGAAGAAAATAGAAAAAGACTTGAAAGACGAGGTAAGGGAACCGGGAAGCTTAAAAAAAAGAAAGGGAACTAATTGAGTAACTTGTCGATCTTCTCCTGATACGCTGGAAATTCCATCAAATTGTTGTGGTTTCCACGCGGAATAACTACAAAATCCAATTGCTCGGCAGGGATAATCGCTGTGAGTTTTTTACATGACTCTATTGGAACCACGGCATCATCTGTGCCGTGAAAAATGGTTATAGGACAATTCACGTCTCCAATATAATTATGTGTCTTAAATTTATATTTCAATAAATATTTTACCGGAAGAATGGGAAACCTGCTTTTGGCAACGTCTTCCATACTGTAGAAAGGTGTTTCCAAAATAAGCCCTTTTGGGTTGTTGGCAGAAGCAACAAACACTGCAAGATTGGTTCCTAATGACCTTCCATAGACAATTATTTCATCTTCCTGGAACTTTTTCAGCAGATAATTGTAGAACAACTGAGCATCTGTAAGGAGTGCCTTTTCGGATAATTTTCCATTACTTTTTCCGTAAGTTCGATAATCCATTACTACAACATCATAATCAAACTGTGTAAAATAGGACGTGATCACACCCCATCGTGACAGATCTCCTGCATTACCATGAAAATAAAGGATTACTCCTTTTGGATTTTCAGTTTTAAAATGAATTGCATTCAAACGAGCACCATCACCTGTTTCTACAAAAAATTCTTCAAAAGAGTGTTCGAAATTATAGACATAATCCAACGGTAGTTTTGTGGGTAAGAAGATGAGCTTTTCTTGCATAAAATAGGTCAATGTTATAACAAAAGCGAACACAAAGCCGACAACTAAAATACTTTTTTTAAGGATCCTCATGCTATCTTTTAGCTGAATGTTTTACACGTAAGCTGGTAGTGGAAAGGTCTATCTCGGTATCTTTTGAAGTAATGATCTCTTCCAGTATCTTGTGGTATTCTTCAAAGTTGTTCAGGTTTTTGTGCCCTCCTCCTATCACAGGGTATAAACGTGTTTGCTTTGGTTTTATTTGAGATAATTTTACACTGCTTTTAAAAGGAATAAGTTTGTCCTGCGTTCCATGAATGATCCTAACCGGGCAATTTACATATTTGAGCCATTTATAGGTTGGCATGGGATACCTCAAAATTACAGATAGTGGCATAAAAGGCATATAGCGTCCTGTAACCTTCGTAAGGCTATAGTAGGGAGCATCCAAAATAAGCATTTTCGGGTTGTTCATAGAGGCCAGTTTGGTAGCAAAGCCCGAACCTAATGAACGCCCGTAGAGTATTATATATTTTTCCTGTACGCGTTCCCTTATTTTATTGTAAATATACTGCAGGTCATGCTTAATCGCCTTTTGGGAACGTTTTCCCGTGCTTTTTCCAAAACCACGGTAATCTACCATGATGACATCGTGCTTGTTCCTGGTAAAATCTACTGCAAACTTTCCCCAGCCTTTTATACTTTTTGAATTTCCTTTTAGATACAATACTACGCCCAACGGGTTCTCCACCCTAAAATGAAGTCCGTTAATAATGGCTCCGTCCCGGGTCTCTATATTATACTCTTCTACGATTTGATTTTCATAAAAGAACTGAAAGTCTTTAGGAAGTTTTTCCGGTTTGAATAAAAAATATTCCTGCAAATAATACAACAGGATACTTATAACAATATAAATTGCCAAAACAATAAGAAGAATACGTAACCAAACCGGCATCTGTTGCTTTTGCTTTAAAAATACAAAATTAAAAGATGTGTCTCTGCAAATAAAAAACCCTCTAAGATTCTTAGAGGGTTTTTTATACACGATCACATGGTATCATCTATTCGCGATGCATGAATTTTTGTTTTCCTAAAAGTGTTTCTTCACTCTCTACATTATCTTCATCGGGAATACAACAGTCTACAGGACATACGGCTGCACACTGAGGTTCTTCATGAAAACCTTTGCATTCCGTACATTTATCCGGAACAATGTAATAGATCTCATCGCTTACGGGTTCCTGGGTCTCATCTGCATCTACAGCCTTTCCATTAGGCAGAACTACCTGCCCTTCCAGGTCGGTCCCATCTGCATAGCGCCAATCATCTGCTCCTTCGTAGATAGCAGTATTAGGGCACTCGGGCTCACAGGCACCGCAATTAATACATTCATCTGTTATTATAATTGCCATCGATTTTTCTTTTTCTAACTTTGCCGCAAATTTAATGCCTATAAAGGGCATCTCCAAACTTAGTATGCAATTACAACAAAGAATTAACGCATTTGTTATTTTGGGTCGGTTTTTAGGGCAGTTTGCTTCAGAAAAAACCGCAAAACAAATTGACATTCCTCATAATAATTCCTTCTATGATGGGATGTTTCAGCAATTAGAATTAGCTAAAAGCCATAATGGCTGGTTCACTCATGAGAATTTAAGGTCTGCCTGTAAAAGTTGGTCCGAAGCACTTTCCGAAGAGAAACTTCAGCAATGGGTCTCTAATTATTCTATACCCGAAAGAGCACCTAAGACCGTTGCAGTTGTTATGGCAGGAAATATTCCTTTGGTAGGGTTTCACGATTTCCTTTCGGTATTGATCACCGGAAATAAAGTATTGGGAAAATTATCTTCCAATGATGAACAACTCCTTCCCTACCTTTCCAAATATCTGATCGTCCTGGAACCTGAATTTGAAGAATTCATTTCTTTTACAGAAGAGAAACTGGAAGGTTTTGATGCTGTAATTGCTACCGGAAGCAACAATACGGCTCGTTATTTTGACTATTATTTTGGGAAATACCCTAACATTATTCGGAGAAACCGAAATTCTGTCGCGGTACTTACAGGAGATGAAACTCCACAACAGATTGAATCTCTTGCAGATGATATTTTCAGATATTTTGGGTTAGGTTGCCGGAATGTTTCAAAGATCTACGTTCCGGAAGACTACAATTTTGATACCTTCTTCAACGGAATGTTCTCGTGGAAAGAGATCATTAACAATAATAAATACATAAATAACTACGATTACAATAAAGCAGTATACCTAATGAGTTCTGCTGCGTTATTGGATAATGAATTCCTGTTGTTGAAAGAGGATACCGGCTTTTCTTCCCCTATTTCTGTGGTTTTTTATGAATACTACAAGGATACTTCGGCTTTAAATAAAAAACTTTTGGAAGCTGAAGATCATATACAATGTATAGTTTCTAAGGATCACATCCCTTTTGGCAGCACACAAACCCCACAACTGGATGACTATGCAGACGGTATTGATACAATTGATTTTTTGTTGAATTTATCTAAATAAAATTCAATTATTTACCCAAATTTTCTTGTATAATTCACATCTTTGCAGTTAACTAATTTAGTCAAATGAAAAAACATAATTTTAGTGCAGGACCTTGCGTCTTACCTCAATCTGTTATGCAAAAAGCTTCAGAGGCGGTAGTCAACTTCAACGGTCTAAACCTTTCACTTATAGAGATCTCCCACAGAAGTAAAGATTTTGTAACCGTAATGGAAAGTGCCAGGGAATTGGCCCTGGAACATTTGGGACTTCAAAATAAGGGATATAAAGCATTGTTTTTGCAAGGCGGAGCCAGTATGGAATTTTTAATGACCGCCTACAATCTATTAGAGAAAAAGGCAGCATATTTAAATACGGGAGCCTGGTCTGATAAAGCAATCAAGGAAGCTAAAACATTTGGAGAAATAGTTGAGGTAGCCTCTTCTAAAGATCATAATTTCAATTATATACCTAAAAATTACATAGTTCCTTCTGATGCAGATTATTTTCACTGTACCAGTAACAATACAATTTTTGGAACGCAAATGCAGGATTTTCCTGAAACAAACGTCCCGCTGGTTTGTGATATGAGCAGCGATATCTTTTCACGACAATTAGATTTTTCGAGGTTTGACCTTATTTATGCAGGGGCTCAAAAGAATATGGGGCCGGCAGGAACCACACTGGTTGTTGTAAAAGAGGCTATTTTAGGAAAAGTTTCTCGAGATATTCCATCCATGTTAAACTACAAAGTGCATATAGACAAAGACAGTATGTTTAATACCCCGGCTGTCTTCCCTGTGTATGTGTCTTTATTGACCCTGGAATGGTTAAAAGAAAAAGGAGGTATCCCGGCAATCGAAGAAATAAATACCCAAAAAGCCGATCTGTTATATTCGGAAATCGATAGAAACCCTTTGTTTAAAGGATTTGTTACAAACAAAGAAGACCGTTCAAAAATGAATGCTACCTTTAATTTGGTGAATGAGGACCACAAAGACCGTTTTGACGCTTTATGGAAAGAAGCAGGAATTAACGGTTTGAACGGCCATAGAAGTGTTGGTGGCTACAGGGCATCCATGTATAATGCACTTACTTTGGAAAGTGTTAAGGTGTTAGTGGATGTGATGAAAGAATTTGAAAGAAAAGCGTAATTAAAAAATAAACAGTAGAATTATAATGAAAGTATTAGCAAACGACGGAATTTCACAATCGGGAATTGATGCCCTCGAAAAGGCCGGAATTGAAGTTATAACTACAAAAGTAGCTCAGGAGCAGCTTGTTAATTACATCAACGAACACGAAATAGATGTGGTGCTGGTACGCAGTGCAACCAAAGTTCGTAAAGATGTCATAGATGCCTGTCCAAGCTTAAAGATAATTGGCCGTGGTGGAGTTGGTATGGATAATATTGATGTGGAGTACGCACGTGAAAAAGGACTGGAAGTTATAAACACTCCTGCCGCATCTTCTGCTTCTGTTGCCGAATTGGTATTTGCACACCTGTTTGGCGGAGTTCGTTATTTACACGATGCGAACCGCAATATGCCTTTGGATGGTGACAGCCGTTTTAAGGACCTCAAGAAGAACTATGCCGGAGGAAATGAGTTAAGAGGCAAAACAATAGGGATCATTGGTTTGGGACGTATTGGACAGGAAGTCGCAAAAATAGCTCTTGGCTGTGGTATGAGAGTTATTGCAAGTGATAGTTATGTAGGTGAAGCGAATATCACTCTTGAATTTTACGATGGACAAAAGGTAACCCTGAAAATTAAAACCGAGCCTATTTCAGAATTGATTAAACATAGTGATTTTATTACACTTCACGTTCCGGCACAGGAGGATTATATCATTGGAAAAAAGGAAATTGAACAGATGAAAAATGGCGCAGCGATCATCAATGCTGCACGTGGAGGTGTTATTGACGAAGTAGCTTTAATAGAAGCTTTGGATAGCGGAAAGCTTTCTTTTGCAGGTTTAGACACTTTTGAAGAAGAACCTACTCCCGCCGTCAAAGTACTAATGAATCATAAGATATCTTTAAGTCCACACATTGGTGCTGCCACACAAGAAGCCCAGGATAGGATTGGCACAGAACTTGCAGAGCAGATCGTATCTATATTAAACCGGGCTTAGTATATAATTTTATATATTTAGCTTTTAACACTTAAAACGTAAAAATGGCAGGACTATTAGATTTATTAAACAGCGACTTAGGAAAACAAATTATTAGCGGTGTAAGTAATGACACACACCAACCTGAAAATAAGACGGCAGAAGTAGTATCCATGGCGCTTCCTCTTTTAATGGGAGCAATGAAACGAAATGCCTCAAAACCGGAAGGAGCAGCCGGACTTATGAATGCTCTAAACAGCAAACACGACGGAAGTATTCTCGATAATTTAGGAGGCCTTTTTGGAGGAGGTGTCAATGAAGAAGTAAAAGTAGACGGCCTGGGAATATTGGGACATGTATTAGGAGGTTCACAAGACAATGTTGTAGGAGCTCTTTCAAAAAAGTCCGGAATGGACAGTGGCTCAGTAATGCAGATCCTTTCCGTTATAGCACCAATCGTTCTTGGCTATTTAGGGAAACAAACCAAACAGCAAAATGTACAATCTCAATCCGGCCTGGACGGACTCTTAGGCGGAATGCTGGGCGGAGGCCGTAAACAGCAAAAAAAACAACAAAGCCTTATTGAAACACTGCTGGATGGTGATGGAGACGGCAGCGTTGTAGATGATATTGCCGGAATGGTATTAAATAGCGGCTCTAAAAAAGGAGGCGGATTACTAGGCGGATTATTTGGAAGATAATCCATCGCACCGGCGACAATTTTACAAAACCACGTTTCTACGTGGTTTTTTTGTTAAAGGCCGTTAAAATAGTACTTCACAAGTGAATTGTTTCGTAACTTTATAAAAATTGATGCCATGAAGTATTTAATAGCTCTTTTAATTGTTGCTCTTGGGATTTATAGCTGTGAATCCGGTAAATCTACCATGGAGGGTGATACAAAGATAGCGGCAACAGACACCTTACGTATTGCCAATGATAGCTTGGAATACGAAATATTGATCATTGAACCGGGTTTTAATACCTGGGTACTTACACAACCTCCCAGAGGTTATAATGGAATAAATTACCTGGAAACCAGAAACTATCAGTACGTGTTGGAATATAATAACAGAGTTCGTAACAATTCTTTTTCCAGAACCCTGTATCCGCAGGAGATAAATTACGACCCCAATATTCGTTATGGCCTGGAAGTAAATTACTTATTATACAACTATTTTAAATATTTTGAACAGAAATATAAGCAGAAGCTACGATGAAGAAACTGAAACTTCGTTGGGGCATTAACTCGAACTGGCAACTTTTTGTAATCTTCCTTGTTTTTGCAATTACAGGTAGTACTTCTGCCAAATTTGCCGCACCGGCAACCTATCTGGTTGGTATTACACAGGATATGGGATGGTATATCTATTGGCCTGTACGAATTTTAATTATTTTTCCTCTTTACCAGGTATTATTGGTTTTTTTTGGGTGGTTGTTCGGGGAATATAAATTTTTCTGGGAATTCGAAAAGAAAATGCTTCGTGCTATGAAACTAGGTTTTCTGGTCAAAGAATAAATGCGCACTATAGAAAACAAATATTTTTCAAACGGAATTGGGCTTTATAGCTTGATATTTGCAAGGCATAAGCTGGATAAAATTGCCAATATGGCGAAGTAGTACTACCAACTTAAAACTGGAGATATAAAAAAATGCCCAAACGGGCATTTTTTATTCATTGACCTCAACTTCAATTGTTTGAGGAACGGGCTGTTTTTGTGATGAGAACACATAAGTATACAACCACATTATCGTAAAGGTTGGAATAAAATCACTTCCCGGTAATAGTTCTTCTATAAAAACTGCTATCGAAGCAATTTTACCTTGGGTCCCCTGATACATTTCACTCATCTTCTTTGCGGCGTAAGGAGCCCAAAGTATATCCAGAAAAGGGCCAATAACCGGTATCAGCATTGTTGACATACCAACAAGGTCATAAATGATTCCTTTTCGTAATAATCTGTATTTGGTGTCTTTCATTGTAATTTTTGATTATAATTCTAAACAATATAACGCAATAAGCCTGCCAAAAATTATGCTAAGTCACTACTGATGAGCTTCAGGAATTCATTTCGGGTTTCTATCTTCTCAAACTGCCCCCTGAAGCCGGAAGTAGTGGTTACACTGTTCTGTTTCTGGATTCCCCGCATCATCATACACATATGAGAAGCCTCAATTACAACGGCAACACCTCTAGGCTTTAAGGTGTCATTGATGCATTCTAAAATATTATGCGTTAAACGTTCCTGCACCTGGAGTCTACGGGAAAAAACATCTACAACACGGGGGATCTTACTTAACCCCACGATATATCCATCCGGGATGTACGCAATATGTGCTTTTCCGAAGAAAGGCAACATGTGGTGTTCACATAAAGAATACAACTCGATATCTTTGATGATCACCATGTCATGATATCCTTCCTCAAACATAGCACTGCGTAATATTTCGGCAGGGTCCTGGCAACTTCCCGATGTTAAGAACTGCATAGCTTTGGCTGCGCGTTCCGGAGTTTTTAAAATTCCTTCACGGTTTACATCTTCACCAACTCCTTTCAATATATCGGAAAAGTTATTTTTTAGGTCATCCGTGACCTCGTGATTGTATTCTTCAAAAAATTTATACGATCCCATTCGTTTTTTTAAGTTTTTCTGAATAAAATTTCTTTACTTTTTCAACCTTAGGAGTTATAATAAACTGGCAGTAAGGCTGCTGTGTATTTTCGTTATAATAATTCTGATGATCTCCTTCTGCATTATAAAAAACATCCAAAGGAGTCACCTCCGTAACAATCGGGTTATCAAAAACCTGATTGTCAGACAACAACTTTATAAACGTTTCAGCCTTTTCTTTTTGGACATCTGTTCTATAAAAAATCGCACTTCGGTACTGGGTACCTTTATCATTGCCCTGACGGTTTAGAGTTGTAGGGTCATGTGTAGCGAAGAAAACTTCCAGCAATGTATCTGTACTTACTACTAACGGATCAAATGTGATCTCAATAGCTTCTGCATGGCCGGTCCTTCCTGTACATATTTCCCGATAAGATGGATTTTTAATAGTACCCCCGGTATAGCCTGATACAACTTTTTCAACTCCGTTAATTTGTTGAAAGACTGCTTCGGTACACCAAAAGCATCCCCCGGCAAAAACAATTTGTTCCAGATTCTTACTCATTTGTTAAACAATATTACAATTTTATTACTGACTTTATAATTATGCTTCTTCTTTTTAACTTTTTGTTAATAGTTGTGCCCAAAAGAGTACGTTAGCTTTGCTATACATCACTTTCAATTCATCAATCAAATTAATCTAATGGGCAACAATCACTACTTCAAAAAACACTATTTTCTTTTCTTATTACTATTTTCTTTTTCAATACTTCACGCACAAGATAAAAAAACAATTGAAGCTGTTAGAATTAATGATACTCCCAAAATAGACGGAGTCTTAGACGATGCTGTTTGGCAATCATTACCAGCCTACGGAAACTTTTTTATGTATGAACCCGGTAATGAAGGTACAATACCTGAAGCCTATAAAACGGAAGTGAAAATGGCATACGATGATAAGGCAGTATATGTTGCAGCTTATATGTATGACCCCGAACCCGAAAACATTTTAAGTCAGTTCTCTCAACGGGATGAAGTATTTGTGCAGGCAGATCATTTTGCAATAGCTCTAAATACCTACAATGATGGTATTAACGAAACACACTTTTTTGTAACTAGCGCAGGAACCATTGGAGATGCAAAGGCAAGCCAAAACAGATTTGATTTTAGTTACAACGTAGTCTTCGACTGTAAGATCTCTAAAGATGATAAAGGTTGGTATGCCGAATATAAAATCCCCTATAATGCATTGCGGTTCCCGGAAGTAGATGTTCAGGACTGGAGTGTTAATTTTTACAGAAGATTAGTAGCAAAAAATGAAACCCATTCCTGGAACTTCATAGACAATAGTGTAGGGCAAGAATCCCAGTACAGTGGTTTAGTGACCGGAGTCCGGGATATAAACCCTCCGGTTCGCTTGACATTCTTCCCTTTTGCCCAGGGAGTAGTTACAAATTTCGACGGTGAAACCGAAACAGATTTTGCCGCCGGATTAGATGTGAAATATGGCCTAAGTGATAGTTTTACCCTGGATGCAACCTTAGTTCCGGATTTTGGACAGGCTTCTTTCGATGAAGTTACGCTCAACCTGGGCCCTTTTGAACAGACCTTTGGAGAAAACAGACAATTCTTTACCGAAGGGACAGACCTTTTTAACAAAGGAAGGATTTTCTTTTCCCGAAGAGTTGGTGGAGCCCCCTCCGGAGATGTGGACGACCTGGCCGAACATGAAGAAGTAAGTGAATCTCCCGAGAAAGTAAATTTATTGAATGCCGTAAAGATTTCCGGAAGAACGAAAGACAAATTGGGAGTTGGTTTTTTCAACGCCATCACAGAAAAGACATACGCTACCGTTGAAGATACGATCACCCTTAATAGGCGCAAGGTCCTTGTAGAGCCTCTCAGCAATTATAACATTGTGGTTTTAGACCAGCAGTTCAATGACAACTCTTCTATTTCATTGATAAATACAAATGTTACCCGAGATGGTCATTTTAGAGATGGAAATACCTCGGCCTTTGTATTTGATATAGCAGATAAAGGCAATCATTTTAGAGGTTCTGGACGTGCCATAGTTAGTAATGTAAATTCGATTGATGGAACAAAGACCGGATTTCTTTCAGAATTGGATATTTTCAGAATAAAAGGGAAATTCAGGTATCGGGTAGGCCACGATTTTGCGAATACCACCTACGACATAAATGACTTGGGTGTAAATTTCACTAATAATTTCAACAATTTTGTGGCCGGAGTCTGGTACCAGATCTTCGAACCCACCAAAACATTTAACACTTACAGGATAGGAGTTACTGCCCGCCATCGACGTCTCTATAAACCGGATGTTCAAACGGCTAATAATTTTAACCTGGATGCATGGTTTGTCTTAACCGAACGCTTTGCTTTTGGTACCAACATAAGTTATAACACTAAGAATGATGACTATTTTGAGCCTCGTGTGGCAGGCAGGTATGTAACATATGGATCTAATTTTGGTGTGAATTCCTGGGTGTCTTCAGATTACAGAAAAAAATTCGCCTATGATATAAATTTTGGTTATAGAGATTACTATGACGGAGACCTACGGGAAAATTTCTACCTGGAAATTGAACCTCGTTACCGTTTTTCAGATAAATTCCTGCTTATTCTTTCTTCTGAATTCTTTTTAAGGAAAAAAGACTTTGGGTATGTAGATGATACGGACGATGCCATTTTCTTTGGACGACGCGAAAGAACCAATATCGAAAATACGATCCAGGCCAGTTATAATTTTGATCCCTATAAAGCAATTGATCTGCGTTTCAGAAACTTTTGGAGTACTGCGGATTATAGTGAGAACGCCTTTTTCACACTTAACGATGATGGAAGTTTACAGGAAGCTGAGTATGACATCTCTGAAGATGACCCTAATGCAAACTTTAATATTTGGAACCTTGACCTGAGTTTCAGGTGGCGCTTTGCCCCGGGGAGTGAAGCTACCCTACTTTATCGTAACCAGATCTTCAATTTTGATAACTTGTCTACACTGAATTATGGGGATAGCATGAAGAATCTTTTTGACCAGCCACAACAAAATACTTTATCGTTGCGCATCACCTATTTTGTAGATTATAACAATATAAAAAGTGTATTTCGTAAAAGCTCTTAAGTATCTTCTGTTGTTTTATCGATTCTAATATGTTACTTTCACGTTGAAATTGAACTTGCATGATAGTAGCTAAGAATATTCATAAGTATTATGATGAATTACACGTTTTAAAAGGTGTGGACCTTCAAATCAATAAAGGAGAGATCGTATCTATTGTTGGGGCTTCCGGTGCCGGAAAGACCACATTGCTTCAAATATTGGGGACCTTGGATACTTTTGAGAACGACAAAGGTTCGCTTCAGATCAATGCCACAGATATTACAAATTTGAATAGGCGGCAGCTGGCAAAATTCAGAAATGAGAATCTGGGATTTATTTTTCAGTTTCACCAATTATTGCCGGAATTCACAGCTCTGGAGAATGTTTGCATTCCGGCATTCATTAAAAATACTTCCAAAACCGAAGCTGAAGAAAAGGCAAAAAGACTTTTAAATTTTTTGGGGCTGTCCCATCGGGAAAGTCACAAGCCCAATGAACTTTCCGGCGGAGAGCAGCAGCGAGTTGCTGTAGCAAGGGCATTAGTCAATGACCCGTCTATTATCCTGGCTGATGAACCCAGTGGAAATTTAGATACCGAAAGTGCTGAAAACCTTCATAACCTGTTCTTTAAACTTCGGGACGAGTTTGGGCAAACCTTTGTTATTGTTACCCATAATGAAGAACTGGCAGCCATGGCAGACCGTAAATTAGTGATGCAGGACGGGAAAATCATTCAATAGTATGGAACAGCGTGAGCTGAAAGAGTTTCTCGATGAAAAGGCCGTTTTTTACAATCAACCAAAATTTATAGAAAGCGACCCAATCCAAATTCCACACAGGTTTTCAAAAAAAGAGGACATAGAGATCGCTGCATTTCTGGTGGCGACAATTGCATGGGGAAATAGAAAAAGTATCATTAAGAATGGTGACAGGTTAATGCAAATGCTGGGCAATTCTCCCTATGATTTTGTGATCAATTTTTCTGAAAAGGATAAAAAGTACTTTTCAGGTTTTGTACACCGCACCTTTAATGAAGTTGATCTCGGCTATTTTATAAAAGCACTTCAAAATATTTATTTGAACATGAGTGGCCCTGAAGATATATTCTTCAAATATGCCGAAAAAGACACCCTGCAACCGGCAATTCATAAATTCAAAAAACTCTTTTTTGGCCTTCCGCATCCATCAAGAACAGAAAAACACCTAAGTGACCCGCTAAAAAATTCTGCCGCTAAACGAATTAATATGTTCCTGCGATGGATGGTAAGAAATGATAACGCAGGAGTAGATTTTGGAATATGGAGATCCCTATCCCCGGCACAACTCTCCTGCCCTCTTGATGTACATAGTGGCTCTGTTGCCAGAAAGTTAAACCTCCTTACACGAAAGCAAAATGATGGGAAAGCACTTGTAGAATTAGACACCTCCTTACGAAAATTAGATAAAAACGATCCTGTAAAATATGATTTCGCTTTATTTGGATTAGGTGTCTTTGAAAAATTTTAGGAAAATTTATAAAAAATCATACCCCTACTTTACATATCTTTGAAAAATTATTTTTGGAATGCAGTTTAAACACCCTGAATTACTTTACGCACTTTTCTTATTAGCCATTCCAATTATTATCCATCTTTTCCAGTTAAGGCGCTTTCAAAAAATTGATTTTACCAATGTTGCCTTCTTAAAGAAAGTAACCATCCAAACACGAAAGAGCTCCCAACTTAAAAAGTGGCTCACACTTTTTGCCAGACTGCTTGCTCTCGCTTGTATCATTATTGCATTCGCGCAGCCCTTTACCGCTTCGGATTCTGCTTTGAATACACAAAAAGAGACTGTAATATATATTGACAACTCTTTTAGTATGCAGGCCAAAGGACCACAAGGGCCTTTATTGCAGCGAACATTACAGGACCTTTATACAAAAGTTGACGGAGCCGAAAAAATAAGCTGGTTCACCAATGATCTTGACCGAAAGAACGCATCGGTTCAGGGTTTTAAAAATGAAATACTTTCAGTTAGCTTTACGCAAAGACAATTAAATCCTTCTGAAGTTCTACTGAAGGCGAATCAATTATTTTCAAAAGATGAGAACAGTGAAAAGCGGCTGATCTATATTTCAGACTTCCAATTAAAAGGAACATTCCCGGAGGAACGTCAAGATCTATTGATAGATGCCGTTCAACTAAAACCGGTCAATGCTTCCAATATTTCGATAGACTCAACGTATATCTCTTCAAAATCAACAGAGATCGTTAAATTGAATGTGAAGCTTTCCGCTACAGGAGAAGTACCGGAAAATGTCCCTGTATCTCTTTACAACGGTGATACCCTCATTGCAAAAAGCGGAATAAATTTTTTGGAAAACAATCATACCATACTTTCATTTGATATTGAAAACACCAGTGATTTTAAAGGAAAGCTGGAGTTGAACGAATCCAACCTACCCTTCGATAACACACTTTACTTTAGCATTAATGCCCCCAATAAAATTAAGGTACTCAGCATCAATGAAGGAAATGCAAATTATTTACAACGACTATTCGGGCAACCGGAATTTGAGTATACGCAACAGACATTCAACCAGCTAAATTACAATGTAATTCCGGAGCAGAACTTCATTATTTTAAATGAATTGAAAAACATTCCCGCATCACTAATTACAACTCTTAGGTCCTTTAGCGACAATGGAGGAAATGTATTGGTAATACCCGCCAAAGATGCAACCCTTTCCAATTACAACTCATTGTTCGCGAATTTCGGTATTGGAAGTTTTTCAGAAAATATTGAGAAGGAAAAGAAAATCACACAAATTATCTTTGACCATCCATTGTATAGTGAAGTTTTTGAAAAGCAAGTAGTGAATTTTCAATACCCCAAGGTCAATTCATATTTTACAACGAGCTCAAATGCAACACCTGTACTAAAATTTGAAGACGGGAAGCCGTTTATCCTTCAATCCGGAAATATATATGTGAGTTCCGCCTCTTTCAATACCGAGAACTCCAATTTCCAAAGTTCTCCGCTTATTGTCCCAACATTATACAATATGGCTCAACAAAGCCTTCAACTCCCAAAGCTGTATTACACTATTGGGAAAATGAATAATTTTTCGGTTCCCGTTCAATTAAAACAAGATGAGATCTTAACACTGCGGGATAGTATTGTAAGTTTTATTCCGTTGCAGCAAACAAAGGCGAACAAAGTAGATATTACTACCGTTGATGAGCCGGCAAATGCAGGAACCTACCAAATTGAAAAAGAACAACAGTTCATTGAAAACATAAGTTATAATTACAATCGCCACGAAAGTGTGTTACAATACGCAGATCCGGAAGATTGGCAGGGCGCTGAAGTACACACCAACGTCGAAGAACTGTTTGATACGATTGCCGAAATAAATTCAATTAACAGCTTTTGGAAATGGTTTGCTATTTTTGCATTATTATTTCTCATGCTGGAAATGCTTATCTTAAAATTCTATAAATGAACGTACTATTAAAATCGGCCGTTATTGTTGACCCTACAAGTGAGCATCATTTAAAAAAGAGAGATGTATTTATCGAAAATGGAAATATCTCAAAAATTGCGGCCTCCATCCCTAACTCAAAAAAAGTAAAGGAAATCTCATTAAAGAATTTGCACATTTCACAAGGCTGGTTCGATCCCAGTACTTCTTTTGGAGAACCGGGCTTTGAAGAACGGGAAACTATAGACAACGGATTAAAAACAGCTGCCCATAGTGGTTTTACGCATGTAGCTGTTAATGCAAATACGTTTCCGGTAACCGATAGTAAGGCAACAATCAAGTTCTTAAGATCTAAAGCAGAAGGACACCCGGTAAGCCTCTACCCCGTTGGTGCACTAACATTAGGAAGCAAAGGAACAGACCTGGCAGAATTATACGATATGAAAAATGAAGGAGCCATCTCCTTTTACGATTATAAAAAACCTGTGGAGAACGCCAACCTAATGAAGATCGCACTGCAATATTCTCAAAATTTTGGCGGGCTGGTACAATCGTTCCCTTTTGAAAGATCTGTTGCCCGTAATGGAATGGTCAATGAAGAGGTCAGCAGCACCATGTTGGGACTTAAAGGAATTCCAGCACTTGCCGAGGAGCTGCAAATTATCCGTGACCTTTATATTTTGGAATACACCGGCGGTAAGCTTCATATTCCAACAATTTCAACCAAGAAAGCAGTTTCCCTTATAAAAGCTGCAAAAAAGAAAGGCCTCAATGTTACATGCAGCGTAGCTATTTCTAATTTATTTCTAACAGACGATGTTCTGGAAAGTTTTGACAGTAATTACAAACTAATGCCACCCTTAAGAACCAATGGAGATACCAAAGCATTGCTAAAAGGGCTAAAAGAAGGTAGTATTGACGGAGTGACAAGTGACCATGACCCAATTGATGTAGAAAACAAAAAAAGAGAATTTGACCATGCCGATTTTGGTAGTATTGGATTGGAGAGTTGTTTTGGAGCTCTCAATAAATTGACGGATATCGAAACATCGGTAGAAGCATTGACAAGACTAAAAAAGGTTTTCGCAATCTCAACAACTTCAATTGAGGAAGGTACTCCGGCCGACCTTACGCTCTTCAACCCGGACCATGAATGGACTTTCTCTGAAGATGATATTATCTCCACATCGAAGAATGCAGCACTGTTGAACAGCAGATTAAAAGGAAAAGCATACGGAATATATGCTGGTAAAAAACTGGTCATCAACAACTAATGAGTAATACACCTCCCGGAAAGAACAAGGCTATAATTGCATACATCACCTTTATTGGAATGTTGATCGCTTATTTCATGAATAGAGACGAAAAACATGAATTCGCCACATGGCACATTAAAAATATGTTTGGATTAGTGGTCCTGCTCTTTTGTTCACTTGCACTGCAAAATTATGCTATCGGTTTTTATATTTACTGGGTATCGGTGGCTCTATGGGTCTTTTCGCTGTTAATGGCATTAACTAACAAACAACAAGCGATTCCATTTTTAAGTGAGAAATTTCAGACGTGGTTTACATTTTTGGATTAGATATGGTATCTTTAAGAAATCTAACTTAATACTAACGTAAATTTTTATTATGACAGAAACTTCTTCAGACAATGGAAAAACAGTAGGTATTATCGCTTATTTATGGCTAATTGGCTGGGTAATTGCCTTAATTATGCATAATGATAAAAAAACTGAACTAGGAGCATTTCATGTAAGACAAGCTTTGGGTCTTATGATCTTGTGGATCATTGTATCGATTATAAATTTTGTTCTTGGAATAGCTGGAATACCATTTGTTGGGTATATTTTTTCTCTTGGTCTTTTAGTCCTGTGGATTTTGGCTTTTATTGGAGCAATTCAAGGCGAAAAAAAATTACTTCCGGTTCTTGGCGCACAATTTCAAGATTGGTTCAAAGGAATTGGATAAAAATTTATAAAATATTTAATCTGAAAGATGCTGCTTTTAAAGTGGCATCTTTTATTTTTGGGCCATGGAAAAACAGTCCCTGCTTTTAGAGCATAATTATAAAGCTTCTGAAAAAACCTCTGGAAAATTACCAGCTATCATCATGCTACACGGATTTGGAAGTGATGAGAACGATCTGTTTTCGTTTGCAACTGAATTGCCTGCAGGTTACCATATCATTTCATTAAAAGCGCCTATTCCAATGCAGCCTTACGGAAATGCCTGGTATAATATCTATTTTGATAATACCAACGGAAAATTTAGCGATACGGAGCAAGCCATTAACTCTCGGGACCTTATTGCGAATTGTATAGATGAAATAGTGGCAAAATATAATGTTGACGAGAACAATATTACGTTATTAGGATTTAGCCAGGGAACCATTTTGAGTTTTGCAGTCGCATTAAGCTACCCGGAAAAAGTAAAAAACATAATAGGTTTAAGTGGATATATAAATGAAGACCTGCTCAAAGAAGGTTATGAAAAAAATAACTTTAACCATTTAAATATCTACTCTTCGCATGGAAGTGTTGACCAGGTGATCCCCGTAGACTGGGCACGTAGAACAAAACCCTTTTTACAAAATTTAAAAATTGATTGTTCGTATTCTGAATTTCCCGTAGGGCACGGTGTTGCTCCACAGAATTTTTATGAATTTAAAGAATGGCTGTTACAGCATTCTTAATAAGACGGATACAATAGTGAAGCTAGTGTGTTTAGCTCCATTTCATTCTCAGCATTGAATGTATATTCCAATACCATTTCACCCCAGTAGGTACCATCTGTGAAGTCTGCCAATAGCCACTTGTGATTTAAGAACTTGACTTTATTCACCCTCATTTCCCCTTCCATTCCTTCAAAGGGAACCAAAGGGTTTCCTCCTTTTACGATATTCTGTTCGTATATGGCATCACTTACCAATGCTTCAACTGCTGCTGCTTCATATCCCGAACTTTCCAAATAGACCATGGCGTTTTCATTGCCCTGCAATGTAAAGTAATCAAGTTCTGCAACCCTTTCTGAAAGTGTATTGATGGAATCTTTGAACTTTGTTACTTTTTCGGTAAGGGAACTGATCTTTTTCTCTTGCGATTCGAAGATCGTTTTCTCATTCATATATTGAAATATAATATATAAAAGAGCAAAAAAGAACAGGTACATAAATATTTTATTCTTCATAATTACAGAGTTATTTTAAGTGTATCGTACGCTAAAAATACATTTTCAGGAAGTTGCTTGGATACTTCGTCATGAAAGCCCAGCAAATGGCTTATATGCGTTAAATAAGCTTTTTGCGGATTTACTTTCTCAATAAAGGCCAATGCTTCAGACAGATTAAAATGCGAATGATGTGGTTGCTCACGCAATGCATTTACTACCAGAACCTTTGTATTCTTTATTTTTTCGATCTCTTCTTCAGCCATAGTTTTTACATCGGTCAAATATGTAAAACCATCTATATTAAACCCCAAAATAGGCAATGTATTGTGAAAGGCCTCTACAGGGACCACTTTCTTTCCTCCAATAATAAATGGAGTTTCTTTATCTATTTCAATTTCAGTAATCGTAGGAGCTCCGGGATACTTGTCCTCAGTTTCAAAAATATAGGCAAAACGTTGATGTAGCGATCTAAATACTCTCTTGTGAGCGTAAAAAGGGATATCGCCATGCTTGAAGTAGAATGGCCTAATATCATCAATACCCGCAGTATGGTCACTATGCTCATGCGTAAGTAAAACGCCATTCAAACTCGTACAATCCTCCCGTAGCATCTGTTGGCGAAAATCCGGACCTATATCAATTACATAGTTAAAATCGTCCCAACTCAACAATACAGAAACCCTCAGCCGCTTGTCCTTTAAATTTTCACTTTTGCAGACCGGATGCTCGCTGCCAATAACCGGTATTCCCTGTGAAGTTCCCGTGCCTAAAAAAGTAATAGTGAGTGGTGATTTCATTGTCACAAAAATAGTAGTATTTTTTTTGTTTGCCTATTGTATTTGTTACCTTTGTTACCAGAGATATCTAATAGAAAATTGCTATGCCGGAACACATTTTAGGAGATAAGGATTTTGAAAATATTCCTTCCATAAGAAGTAAGGCCCTCCGAATTAATCTTAACGAAAATATCTACGGAACTTTTGCTGAAATTGGTGCCGGACAGGAAACGGTGCGGAACTTTTTTAGGGCAGGTGGTGCTTCCGGAACCATTGCGAAAACAATGTCTGCTTACGACAAAGATTTTAGTGATGCTATTTACGGAGAAGAAGAGGACGGTCGTTATGTTACAGAATCTCGCCTTAAAAAGATGCTTTCTCATGAAATGGAATTGATTGAAAAGCGAATTAATAGGGAGAAACATCCCAATAAATTGTTTTTCGCTTATGCAAATACTGTAGCAACTATAGATTTTGCAAAAAAATATAAGGGCCACGGCTGGATAGGAATTAAATATCAGGTAGCCCCGGATGGAGATTATAATGAAATTATATTACATATCCGGTTTCATGAAAATGATGCGGTTACACAACAGATCACACTTGGAATATTAGGTGTAAACTTAATATATGGCGCATATTACAAGTATGACACTCCTAAAAAACTACTGCGTTACCTTTATGATCATATTGATAAGGATAAAATTGAAATTGATACTATTAATTTTTCCGGGCCACAGTTTGAAGAGGTAGACAACAGGTTAATGAGTTTACAACTCATCAAGAATGGAATGACCGATGCCGTTATGTTTGGGCCGGATGGAAACAATATCCTGGCAGCTCGTATCTTATACAAAAAGAATATTTTAGCACTTCGGGGAAGTTTTCGGCCGGTAACCAAAGTAAACATTGATATGTATGAGAAATCATACGAAATGTTTCTTAACGAAAATAAAGTAGAAAAAGAGCGTACTGAAGTTATTTTTGAGATCACACTTTCTAATCTTCGTGCAGAAGGTGAAATAGACGAAAAAGACTTCATGAACCGGGCCAGGTTACTTTGTTCTCTGGGGCATACAGTAATGATCTCCAATTTCCAGGAATATTATAAACTGGTTGAGTACTTCTCTCGCTATACCAAAATGCGCCTGGGGCTTGCAATGGGTGTCAACAACCTAATTGACATTTTTGATGAAAAATACTATCGTCATTTAAGTGGTGGAATCTTGGAGGCCTTCGGAAAGCTATTCTTTAAAGATCTGAAAGTGTATCTATATCCAATGAAAAATATTGGAAGCGAAGGTTATACCGACAGTGAAAACCTGAAGGTGCACCCACGTATGAAAGAATTGTACAAATTCTTTAAATACAATGGAAAAGTTGTAGATATTAAAGACTATAACCCGGAAACACTCAATATTTTCTCTCGTGAAGTACTTACAATGATAGAAAAAGGAGAAAGTGGCTGGGAAGAAATGGTTCCTGCCGGGGTTTCAGAAATTATAAAGGAAAAGCGGTTGTTTAGTTATACGGCCGAAGAAGCCAGGCAAACATCTAATTAAGGATCTGTGATGCGTGTTCCTTGCTTTTTACCTTATCAATAACACGAGTAACTATACCTTTTTCATTGATAACAAAAGTGATACGGTGGATTCCGTCAAAGATTCTACCCATAAACTTTTTAGGCCCCCAAACACCGAAGGCGTTAATAACTTCTTTATCAGTATCTGCTAAAAGCGGGTATGGGAATTTGAATTTTTCTTTAAAATTCTTTTGTTTTCTTTGTGTATCCTTACTCACCCCAAGTATCTCATAGCCCTCGTCTTGCAATACTTTATAGTTATCTCTAAGGTTACAAGCCTCTACAGTACAAGTAGGTGTATTGGCAGCAGGATAGAAAAAAACAACCAATTTCTTTCCTGAATAGTCTGATAGTGTTACCGTATTCCCGTCCTGATCTGTTGCTATAAAATTTGGAACCTTATCCCCTGCTTTTAATGTTTTCATTTAGCTTATTTTTGCGTAAAAGTAAATAAAAATGACCAAGCAGGAAAAGGTAAATTTTGTTATTGAAACATTAAATCGATTATACCCGGAGGTTCCCATTCCATTGGAGCATAAAGACCCCTACACTTTGCTGATTGCCGTATTGTTATCAGCACAAAGCACAGACGTACGTGTAAACCAGATCACACCTTTGCTATTTAAGATAGCAGATAACCCTTATGACATGGTAAAACTGTCTGTGGAAGAGATCAAAGAAATTATAAAACCCGTTGGGTTATCTCCTATGAAATCAAAGGGGATCCATGGCCTTTCCAAAATTTTAATTGAAAAATATGACGGAAAAGTTCCGGCCGATCTTGAAGCTCTGGAATCATTTCCTGCCGTGGGCCATAAAACAGCAAGTGTAGTAATGTCACAGGCATTCAATATTCCTGCATTTCCGGTGGATACACATATTCACAGATTAATGTACCGTTGGGGGTTTTCCAATGGTAAAAATGTGGTTCAGACCGAGAGAGATGCAAAAAGATTGTTCCCAAAAGACCTATGGAACAAGCTACACCTACAGATAATTTGGTACGGAAGGCAATATTCGCAGGCCCGCGGATGGGATTTGGAAAAAGATACCATCACAAAAAAAATTGGGCGAAAATCTGTCCTTAATGAATATCACAAAAAGAAAAAGTAATTTTCGGATATAAAAAAACCCCGAAAAAAATTTCGGGGTTTTCCAAAGTTTAGTTTAGAAGTGCTTCAAACTTCAATTTATTATAATCTATAACACTTAAAGCCTTCGAGTAATCCAGAAGAAACCTAATAGTTTCCTCTTTTGGAAGCATTTCTTTATTCACGCGCTCCAGACGTGAGGTTTCAGAGTACATTTTTTGCATAGAACGTAATTTTGAGGTTAATGTTACCTAATAACGCCGCAAAAAATGGTTTATTGTATTAGTTTGTTAATATAATATTGTGTTTATCAATAACTTTACGCAGGTTGATAAGTGCGTATCGCATTCTACCCAGTGCCGTATTGATGCTCACCCCTGTTTGTTCACTAATTTCCTTAAAACTCATGTCCTTGTAAATACGCATTACCAACACTTGTTTTTGATCTTCAGGGAGTTCTTCAATTAAACGCCGCACATCGCTTTCCACCTGCCCTTTTATCATTCTTTTCTCTACATTTAAAGCTCCGTCCGAAAGCACCGAAAAAATATTGAAATCATCATTGTTTTCAAATTTCGGCATGCGGTTGTTCTTTCTGAAATGGTCTATTACCAAATTATGGGCGATACGCATTACCCAGGGAAGAAATTTTCCTTCCTCATTGTAAGCACCACGTTTTAAAGTTTTTATAACTTTAATAAAGGTATCCTGAAAAATATCTTCAGCAACATCGCGATCAAATACTTTGGAATAGATAAAACTGTAAATTCTTTGTTTGTGACGGGTAACTAGTTCACAAAGAGCAGATTCATTGCCATTCATATAGGCGCTTACTAAAAGCGCATCTGTGGTGGGACTTTGCTTCATATCAATACTTTTTAAAAATAAACAACTATCATTTTTGGTTGCTTAGTTGCTATGTTTTAGAATTTTAAAAGTAGTAATATGCTATAGGCGATTTCTTTTATAAATGACGTTAAGTGGGGTAAATATAACAACAAAGAATATACAATTCCAAAAAAATGGGGGTTTTTTCTTAAAAAAAATATAATATCCGGAAGTGTGTATTCCAGAAATCTATATAGTATCTTTGCAAAATTCTACCAAATAACTAGGGAAAATTGAATACTGATACGATAGATACAAAAAAAAATATCCTGATTCAGGGAGCAAAGCTTCATAACCTGAAAAATATAACTACTGTTATTCCTCGTAATAAATTAGTTGTTATTACCGGGCTTTCCGGGAGTGGCAAGTCGAGTTTGGCCTTTGATACATTATATGCGGAAGGACAACGCAGATATGTGGAGAGTTTATCCTCTTATGCCCGTCAATTCTTAGGAAGGTTGAACAAACCCAAGGTAGATGCTATAAAAGGTATTGCTCCTGCAATTGCCATAGAGCAAAAGGTAAATGCTACAAATCCCCGTTCTACAGTGGGTACTTCTACCGAGATCTACGATTATTTAAAATTACTATATACACGTATTGGGCGCACGTATGCACCTGTTTCGGGTAAAGAAGTAAAGAAAGACACGGTAAGCGATGTAATAAACTACATCAAACAATTTCCCGAAAATGAAAAGCTCCTTCTCCTAGCTCCTATCCACCTGGAAGAAGGACGTTCTATGGAAAACAAATTGCAGGCACTTATGCAACAAGGGTATGCAAGGATAAAAATGGAGGGTAGTGTTGTTCGCATAGATGAGTTGAAAGGAAAATCATTTCCAAAAAACCTGCAGTTAGTGGTAGACCGGGTAATTACCAAAAACGATGAAGATTTTTACAATCGGTTAGCCGATGCTACACAAATCGCTTTTTTTGAAGGAAAAGGAGAATTATATATTGAAAATCTTTCAGATCATACCATACAAGAATTCAACAACAGGTTTGAGGCAGACGGAATGACTTTCATAGAGCCTAATGTACACTTATTCAGCTTTAATAATCCTTACGGTGCTTGCCCTACATGTGAAGGCTATGGCGATGTAATAGGAATCGACGAGGATCTGGTTGTTCCCAATACGGCACTTTCCGTTTTTGAAAACGCTATCTTTCCATGGAGAGGTGAGAGTATGAGCTGGTATCGTGACCAATTGGTAAATAACGCTTATAAATTTGATTTTCCTATTCATAAGCCCTGGTTTGAACTTTCACAGGAACAAAAACAATTGGTTTGGGAAGGAAACAAATATTTCGAGGGGCTTAATAGTTTCTTTAGTTTCCTGGAATCGAAAAGCTATAAGATACAGAACCGGGTAATGTTATCACGCTACCGTGGAAAGACAAAATGCAGTACTTGTCATGGCAGAAGACTACGCCCTGAAGCCGGTTATGTAAAAATTAATGGAAAAGCTATCCAGGAGTTGGTAGAACTTCCGCTCGATAAAGTGGCACATTTCTTTACCAATTTAAAATTAACCGAATACGAACAAAAAGTTGCTAAACGGCTCTTACTTGAGATCAACAACCGCCTTTCATTCTTAATGGACGTAGGGTTAAGCTACCTTACCCTCAACAGGAAATCAAATACACTTTCGGGAGGAGAATCCCAACGGATCAATTTAGCCACTTCCCTGGGAAGTAGTTTGGTAGGTTCCATGTATATTCTTGACGAACCCAGCATTGGCCTGCACCCAAAGGATACAGAAAGGCTGATTGGCGTTTTAAAATCTCTACGTGATATAGGAAATACTGTCATTGTAGTTGAGCATGATGAAGATATTATGAAAGCTGCCGATGAGATAATAGACATAGGCCCCGAAGCAGGCACATTTGGTGGTGAAGTAGTAGCTACAGGAAGTTTTGATGCTATTTTAAGATCCAATTCCTTAACCGCTAATTATCTTAACGGAACCCTGGAAATTGAAGTGCCTGCCAAACGCAGGAGTTGGAAAAATGCGATCGAAGTAAAAGGTGCACGGCATAACAACTTAAAAAATATAGACGTAACTTTTCCGCTGGGAGTATTTACAGCTGTCACCGGGGTATCCGGAAGTGGAAAAAGTACTCTGGTCAAAAAGATCTTATATCCTGCAATGCTGAGAGAGATTGGAGGTTATGGTGAAAAACCCGGGCAATTTACGGCTTTGGAAGGTGATTTCAGTTCTATAAAAAGCATTGAGTTCATCGATCAAAACCCTATTGGGCGTTCCAGTCGTTCCAACCCGGTAACCTATATTAAGGCCTATGATGATATCCGAAATTTGTATGCTTCGCAAAAACTTTCAGATATAAGAGGTTATAAAGCCAAACATTTCAGTTTTAATGTAGATGGCGGACGGTGTGAGACCTGTAAAGGGGAAGGTGAGGTAACGATCGAAATGCAATTTATGGCCGATGTACATTTGGAATGTGATACCTGTAACGGAAAGCGTTTCAAAAAAGAAATTTTAGAAGTCACTTATGCTGATAAGAATATCAATGACCTGTTGACAATGACTGTAGATGAAGCCATTGCATTCTTTAAAGAAAATAACGTTTCTAAAATTGTAAACAAACTACAACCTTTACAGGATGTGGGATTAGGGTACGTTCAATTGGGGCAAAGCTCCTCTACGCTTTCAGGCGGGGAAGCCCAGCGTATTAAATTGGCTTCATTTCTGGTAAAAGGAATTACAAAGGAAAAAGCGCTTTTCATTTTTGATGAACCTACTACCGGACTACACTTCCATGATATTAAAAAATTATTGGCCTCTTTCTACGCTCTGCTAGACAAAGGGCATACGGTCATTGTTGTAGAGCATAATCTGGACCTGATCAAATGTGCAGACCATATCATCGACCTTGGAATTGATGGCGGTGAAAATGGTGGGCAGGTAGTTGTACAAGGTACACCGGAAGAAATCGTGAATAGTAGCGAATCCTACACAGCAGCATATTTGAAGGAGAAAATTTAGTATCTTTATAGGAAACACTGTTCCTATGAAAAGATTAGTACTGCTTTTCACAATTATATTTTTGAATTTCTGCTATGCGCAGCCCTACCTCCCTATATTAGAAGACGGTAATGCTTGGAGTGTAGACGTCCTTTATTGTCCATTTAACCCACCATATCAAACTCAATGGACAGTAACACAGCAGATAACAATAAATGGAACTGTAGATATCAATGGTGTTGTCTATAAACAGATATATCGTGATTCACAGCCTTCCTGCCTTTTACGTGAAGAAAATGGAGTGGTTTATAAATATGATGATTCTGATAATAGCGAAAAAATACTCTTTGATTTTAATGTGGAAGTGGGAGATGTATTTTTTGTGCTTGATCTAGCTTATGATTTTGATAATTGTTCAGGCGGAGGTCAAAATTTATCAATCTGGTATATTGAAGCTTTTGAAATAGAAACCTTATATATAGCTGGAGCGAATAGAAAAGTAATTAAATTTTTAAATCAGTTATCGCCTCAGGGCGGTGAGGTATTGGCGTGGATTGAGGGAATTGGTACCGTAGCAGGATTAGAAGTTCCTTGGCCATTGGAAGATGTCACCTGTGGTAGTTCATTAGCGTGTTTTAAAAACAATGGAATTACTCATTTTATGAATGGTGCTACCTCTTGTGACAACACAACATTAGGGCTTGACAGTTTTTCTTCGGAAGAGATCATCCTCTACCCCAACCCGGTGGTCAATACATCAATTCTTCAATTGCCGGAAGCAGCTTCAATAGATCTATTGAAGGTCTTTACTATAAACGGAAAGCTTATCAAAGAAGAAATTATTACAAAAGATCATGCTACCATCTATCATATGGATTACGCATCCGGTCTTTACTTTTACCAGACTTTTTCAGAAAACAAGCTTATTAAAACTGAAAAATTTATCGTAAGATAATTAAATATCTCTTCAATTTTTTCATAATCAATCACTTATGTTTTTGGCACGTCCTTTGGTTTACTCTAACCAAATAGCGTAAGTCACACCGCTAATGTGTGGCATAACCCAAATACATTTTTATTATGAAAAAAGTAATTCTATTAGTAGTTGTATTCCTTATTGGAAGCTCTACGCAGGCTTTTTCTCAACGTAACCACAATGTAGTTACAAAACAGGGTAAAAAACATCGCTATTACAATTCGCAGGAAATTCGTTTTGTAGAAAATGGTGTTCTCTATTCTGTTAGTACAGATGGAACTTTTGATTTTGAAATTAGTAACGATTCCTACTTTTACAATTGGGATAGAAGAAATCATAATGTGGTCTATTATCCAGGTACTCCAGGAGCGGTACAATATAAAAGAGGGAGACGTATGTATCGTCCAAACATTAGTTTAGACCGGTTTGGAAGAGTACGCTCGGTAGGTTCAACATATATTACCTATAAGCGTAACGGAAAAGTAAGATCTATTGGGTCTGTTACTCTAAAATACCAAAGAGGTCGGCTGAAACAGGTTGGTAATATGCATATTGTATACAATCGCTTCGGAGAGATAAGAGATACTCATGGATACGTAAATCGTTACAATAAAAAATATTGGCACGATGATTGGTATATACATTATGAATACGATTGCGAACAAGAAGATGTGTTTGAAGAATGGGGCAATCGTAAACGAAAAAGAAATATTTAATAATAGTTTTTTGGTTGGTTAGTTTAAAATCCGTCGCACCGGTAAAATGGTACGGCGGATTTTTCTTTTAGAATACCTCAAATTCTAATTTTAATAGAATTACACTGAAAATCAATTATTTACATTTTTGGCACGGTCGTTGTTTTATAAAAGGGTGTACAGAGCTGACCAAAAAGATAAAGCAAGTACAACCTAAATTTTAACATTATGAAAAAAGTAACAGCATTAGTAATCACCATTCTTTTAATGGGCTTTACAAACAATACAGCCGCTTCAATTTCTGAAGGGCCTTCTAACTATACGTATGATGGCTCTGCATACATATTTGTAGAAGGTGGTGTAGAATTTTCGGTATTTCCGGATGGTCAGTTCGATTTTGTGTATTTAGGTCACGATAGAAACGGAAATGTGAACGTGAATATCAATACTCCTAACGTGAGTATAAACTTTAACTCGGGATATGATTACGATACCTATGTACAGTACGATGATTATGGTGCCGTTATTCAGGTAGAGAATGTAGAGATCTATTATGACGAATTTGGACGTATTATCCAGGCGGGTAATACAGAGATCCGTTACAACGATAGACGTATTGTTCGAGTAGGTGGATTACGGGTCTTCTATAATCACTATGGATATTTCTCACATTGTACAGGTTATATAAATCTTTGGACCCCACGATATATTTACCGTCCATGGCACGTATATTATGTGCGTCCGTTTTACTCAAGTTGTATAGTATATGACTATCCGTACAGAAGATATTATACTCCATACCGTTATAGCTATTACCATCACAGACGGTATTATACGAATAGACATCGTGTAGCTTACGCTAATGGAAGAAGAAGTTTCCACAGACCCGGAAGTCGTGTACATTACAAAGATGGCCGTGTTGCGAAAAGAAGAGATTATAACCCAAATCGTAGAAACACTTTTGCAACTGCAAATCCAAGAAGAGATAAAAGTAGCTCCAAAATTGGTAATTCCAGGGGAATAGCCAAGAGAGACAAGGGCATTTCAAGAAATGGAAAATCTAACTCGCGAGGTATCGCTAAGAGCAGTGGTAAATATACCAATACTACAGCCTCAAGAGGAAATGCTAAAAAAGGCAATACAATTTCCAATAACAGAGGTAAGCCAAATACTTCCCGTGGTATTACAAAAAACAGAAGTAGCAAAAAAGTCTCTAATGATAAGAGCAGGGTGTCTACTTCACGTGGTATTGCCAAAAGAACCAAACCGAAGGTTTCTTCGCAAAGAGGTGTAGCTTCAAAGGGAAATTCGGTAAAAAGGTCTCAACAGAAAAAAAGAACATCGGTATCAAATAGGACTACATCCAGAAAGCAGGTAGCTAAACGTAGTAACGTATCGAGATCTTCTTCGGGAACCAGAAAAGGGAATTCCAACTCCCGCGGTTCATCTTCCAGAAGTCGAAGAGGAATGTAAAAAAGTTTTTGGTTGGTTAGTTAGAAACCCTCGTAAGGCACTATGCCTGGCGGGGGTTTCGCTTTTGTGATTATAGTTCTTTGATCAAATTTGCCATTTTCAAGGTGAGTTCCCTCCTACTATACTTCTCAATTTTTGAAGAAACTTCAGTAAGTGAACCATTGGTGTATTTTGTATAATACGTGAGAATTTGTTCTTTTAGTTCTTTTTTGTCACCATAACCAAAATAGTTTCCACTATTTGTTTCAGAAATAATTTCTGAAATATCACTGCCCTGAGGTCCCAAGGCTACAATTGGACGTTTCGCAGCTAAATATTCAAACAACTTACCCGGAATTATAGAGCGGGTTTCCGGACGGTCCATTTCTACCAACAACAATATTTGGGCATTTTGCTGTAGTTGTAATGCTTCGGAATGCGCAACATATCCTATCAGTTCTAAGTTATCATACAATCCGAATTTTTGGATACTGTCTATTACATCCTCACTCACAGCTCCTGCAAACTTTAGTAGCAAATCATTTTTAAAGGCAATATTTTCTGAAGCAATCTCAGACAGTACTTCCCACAATACCTTTGGATTGCGTTCACTTAATAAGGACCCAATATGAGCAAGAGAGAATTTCTCGTCTAAGGTTGGTACAACTTCTTTGGAAATTTCGTAACCATTTGTAATTACCTCAACAGGTGTATTGGTTATTAACTTAAACTCTTTTTTTGTTGTAGGGCTGGTCACCACTATGGTATCTGTTCCATTAAGCACCGTGGCTTCCAATGCTTTGTGTTTTCTTTTGGAGCGTTCTGTAAGTCGCAATGAATCATGGTAATGAATTGTAGTCCATGGGTCTCTAAAATCTGCAACCCATTTAATTTCCATTAGCTGTTTTAAGTGTAACCCGATAAGATGTAAGCTGTGTGGCGGGCCCGTGGTAATAATTGCATCTACAGGGTTTTTAAGAAGATAATTATGCAAAAAGTTTACAGAAGGTTTTACCCAACCTACACGTGCATCCGGTATAAAGTAATTACCCCGAATGTATAATAACAGTTTTTCGGAAAGAGAAGGTTTTTTTTTGGTAATTATTCCGCTACTTATTTGTTTGGTTTTCTTTTTAGAAAGAAAACCGGCAAACCGGTAGGGTTCTTTAATGGGAAGCTTCAGGATTTCAATACCGGGAGGTACTTTATCCAGAAAGCTTTTGTCTTCTAAAGGATAATACGGATCTTCCGGAATATACATTACAGGGCTTATTCCAAACTCCCGAAAATATTTTACAAAATTAAGCCAGCGTTGTACTCCGGGGCCTCCAGCCGGTGGCCAATAATAGGTAATAATAAGTACACGCTTCATCCGTATTAAGTTTTAGCTTCTGTTCTTCTGTTCCGGTACTTATAAAAAATCACTCCTACTACAACCAAAAGCAAGAGGATGCTACTCGCCAAACTAATAGTGCTCCCTGTTTTCACAACAGGAGGCTCAAACTTAAATTCAATTTTATTATTGCCTGGTGGAATTGGGATCGCCCGCAGTACATAATTCACTCTAATGTACTCTGCCGGTTCGTCATTGATATAAGCATTCCAGCCTTTTGGGTAATATACTTCAGAAAATACAGCTAATTGTGCTGTTTTTGTAGAAGCTTCATATACTAAATGGTTAGGTTGTTGCTGTACCAGCTCAATAGTAGCGGTAGAATCTCTTTCAATCTTTTCGAGCGGAATTTTATCCAGAAAGTCCTTATGAATTACTGCCGTTTTTTTGGTGTTCAAACTATCCAACAGCCTGATCTCTTCATCTGCATTTTCCGCCAGCATCACATTTTCAACAAACCATACATTACCATTGGCGTATGGATTACGTTGTGCCACAGCACCTCCGTTTTTTCCCTGTGTAATAATATAGCGGACATTCATCATATTTAAGATTCCAATATCTCCCTGGCTTAGGTAGAATTCGTCTATATCCTGCATTCTACCCGGTTTGGCAGCGTGGTATCCTCCTAACGCATTATGGTAATAGCTGGCCCTTCCGCTGGTAAATGGATTGGTTGTAGCATCATACACTCTAAAATGCTGATCGTCCTCCAGGATCTGAATATCCGCTCCGTTCTTTTGAAAAGGTGCATCTACCAGTCTGGCGGATACAAAATTATCGTTATTTACATAGCGTTTATTTACACTCACCAGGTCAATTACAACCAATAGAACCAATACAGCTATGGTAGCCGTTTCTTTTATCTTTGCCCGCATAAAGAACCACAGTGTCCCGGCAGTTAAGAGTACAAAAACCAAAGAACGAATCGTATCCATTGTCATTACATGCATTCTGTCTTCGCGGACAGCTTCAATGAACGGAAGCCCCAGTTCTTCGATAAAAAACTTATCATACGGACTGGCAAAATCAAATAGTGTTGACTTAAACAGAATAAAAATTATAGCAATCCCACCGGTGATCCCGGTTGCATATAATAGCGCCTTCTTTTTAGCCTCTTCTTTTTCAAAATTGCTGAAAAATTGGTGTAAGCCAACTACAGCTAAGATTGGCAGTACCAATTCTATTATCACCTGGATAGATGAAACTGCTCTAAATTTGTTGTACAGGGGAACATAGTCAATAAAAAATTCGGTTAAAAAACTGAAATTTTTGCCCCAGGATAAAAACAAGCTCAGTAAAAAAGCCGCGGTAACCCACCATTTTAAGCGTCCTTTTACCAAAAACAAAGCTAATAGCGCCAGGAAAATAACTACAGCTCCAATATAAGCAGGAGCGGCCACAATAGGCTGGTCTCCCCAATACACAGGTACCTGATTTAATATTTGATTAGCATCCTGAGGAGAAGCCCCTATACGAAGCAAGGCATCTATCGTTTCAGAATCTTCGGGAAGCGGATCACTGGATCCTCCACCCATAAAACGAGGAATGAACAAATTAAAACTTTCCAGTTTTCCATAACTATACTCTGTGATATAATCATAGTCAAGTCCGGTAGTTTCTGTTTTTGGGGTCCCGTCAGGGTTAATCGTCAATTCTGTTTTGCCACGTGTGGATGCATCGGCATATTCTTTAGTTGCCATGATATTGGTAGCATTCAGGCCTACTGCTATGAGCGCTCCCAAGGCCATTATTGCAACAGCCTTGAAAAAATGTGGCAATAGTCCTTTTTTAAATGCATCTATGAGATATACTACCCCAATTATAAGCACTAGCAGCAAAAGATAATAGGTCATCTGGAAGTGGTTTGCAACCAGTTCTAAGGCAAGTGCTACTGTTGTAAGGATAAACCCGTAAGCATATTTCCCGCGAAAAGTGAGTATAATTCCACTCAATACCAAAGGCATATAAGCAATTGCATGCGCTTTTGCATTATGTCCTACCCCCAGGATAATAATAAGGTAGGTAGAAAAACCAAAGGCCAGTGCTCCAAGAAAGGCTAATTTATAATCAATTTTCAATACCAGAAAGAGAATATAAATCCCTATGAAATACAAAAAGAGATAATCAGCCGGGCGTGGCAAAAAACGTAAAGTGAGGTCTAGTTTCTTTATATAATTATGAGGATACCTGGCTCCCAGTTGATACGTAGGCATCCCACCAAAAGCAGCATCTGTCCAGTAGGTTTCTTCTCCTGTGGCTTCACGGAAATCATTCTGCTGTTTTGCCATACCCGTATACTGGACAATATCACTTTGAAAGATCTTTTTTCCTTGCAATACCGGACTAAAATAAGCCAGTGAAGCAATTATGAATAATAGAAGAACAACTAGATGTGGAAGAAAACCTTTAATTAAACGCTGCATAGATTAAAGTGAATTATGAAGTTTGAAAATTAATCAATTTCTTCGTAATCCACATACTCACCAACAGTAGACTTGGTTTTATTTTTTGCGGAGGGCATTTTATCGATACTTATGCTACCTTCTTTTTGTGCTTTGTGAGATTGATGTGAAGCGTTACCAAAGGCTTTTTCAAACTTCTGCCCGGCTTTTTTAGCAAGATACCGCATAAAATAAGGAGTTAAAAGTTTTACAAGAAACTTTAACCCATAATATACCAGAAGGATGATTAATAACGTTTTTAAAAATGTCATCATAGTAATAGTAATCTTTGTCAAAAGTACAAATTGAAGCAGAAAAAGACGAAAATCAACTATTAAATAAATGATAAAATCTTATATCTTTGAACTAAACTCAATAATCTATGAATACCCGAAACTGCCTCCTGTTTTTTCTTCTTCTATTCCCTCTAATATATGTTTCGGCTCAATACACGGACGAACTAAATTCTAACAGGCCCGGTGCTTCTCAAGGTGCATTCTCGGTTGGAACAAATGTACTCCAGTTTGAAGGCGGTATAAGTATAGGAAAAGAAAAGCATAGCCTTCTACAAACTGAAACCAGTGCTTTTATATTGGATTATAGTGTTCGTTATGGTTTTTTGAAAGAAGAGTTAGAGGTGAGTTTGATCGGAGAATATCAATCGAACACAAACAAACTTCTTCAGTTTTCTCCGGTTGAAGAACGAAAAGTGAGTAACTTTAGAAGTAATACTTTAGGTGCCAAGTATTTGATCTATGATCCGTACCGGAAAATGGAGCAAGAAGGTCCAAATTTATATAGTTGGAAGGCGAATTTCAAATTTCAATGGAAAGATCTAATTCCGGCAGTTGCGGTCTATGCCGGAGCTAATTTTGATTTTACTGAAAACCCCATAGATAAACTTACAAATCCTTTTTCTACCTCTTTGGACGATATGACCATTAGTCCCAAGGTAGTACTGTCTACGCAAAACAATTGGGTTGGAGGCTTTGTATTTGTAACCAATATCATTGTTGATAGAATAACTACAGATGAACCTTTATATTCTTACGTACTAACTTTAACCCATACTCCCACAGACTGGTTTTCTGTATTTGTGGAAAATCAAGGTATTAAAAGTGATTTTTATGCAGACCAGTTATTTAGAGGTGGAGTTGCTGTTCTTATCAACGAAAATTTTCATGTTGACGGATCTGTAATCGTTAATTTTAAAGATACTCCTTCCCGCCTCTATGGAAGAATTGGAGCCGCCTATCGTTTTGATATGCATAACACAGATGAATACATCGAAGAAAAAGGAAAGGCTGGGCGTGAAAACAGAAAACAAAGAAAAGGAAAGGCAAAAGAGAAAAAAGAGAAGAAGAAGAAAAAGAACAAACGAAAAGATGGTTTTGAAGATGATGGCGGTGAAGACGGTGGCACTGGCGGTTTTTAGCAGATTAGCGTATGATTAAAGTAATACAAGTAACCAACAAAAAAGAATTAAAACAGTTTGTAACCTTTCCGTTTCAACTGTATAAAAGTTGTAAATACTGGGTTCCACCATTAATTAAAGACGAAATGGAAACCCTGGACGCTTCAAAGAACCCGGTCTTCAAAAATGCCGATGCCTCTTATTATTTAGCTTATAAAGATGGAAAAATAGCAGGCAGGGTTGCAGTTATTATAAATCATTTAGAAGTAAAAGAAATAGGAAAGAAGAAAGTTCGCTTTGGTTGGTTGGATATGATAGACGATATTGAAGTCACCAAAGCATTGCTCGAAGAAGCTTTTGAAGCAGGCAGAGCCAATAACCTGGAGTATGTAGAGGGACCTGTAGGTTTTTCCAATATGGAAAAAGCCGGAATACTTACAAAAGGATTCGATGAACTTAATACCATGATCACTTGGTATCATCATCCGTACTATGCCAAGCATATGGAGCAATTAGGCTTTAAAAAACAAGCCACCTGGGTAGAATACAGTCTCAGCATTCCCGATGAAGTTTTCGAAAAAGTAAAGAAATTCTCAAAATTAATACGAGAGCGCTATGAATTGACTGTTATTCGGTTTAAAAACAAAAAAGAGATCTTGCCTTATGTAGATGCAATGTTTGGCCTTTTGAACAAAACCTATAATACACTCCAAACATTTGTCCCTATTCAACAATACCAAATTGATTATTACAAAGAGAAATACTTCAATTTTATACATCCTGATTATATTACTTGTATTAAGGATAAAGACGGAAAGCTAATCGCTTTTTCTGTGGTGATGCCTTCTTTTTCCAAAGCGCTAAAAAAAGCCAATGGAAAACTAATGCCCTTTGGCTGGTATCATATTTTGCAAGCTCAGAAAAAGAACTGCAAAGCTGCATTTTATTTGATAGGGATTGATCCCGAATATCAGGGAAAAGGAGTTACCGCCATTATTTTTGAAGAAATGCAACAACTCTTCAACGTTAAGGGAATACAAACGGTAGAAACTAATCCCGAGCTAATTGAAAATACTGCCGTACAACTTCTGTGGAAGGATTATAGTCCTGTACAACACAAAGAGCGCAGTACTTTCAGAAAAAATATTTAGAGAAAGTAAAACTTATTTATTCTCCCATTGCAGCTGCAACAGCTGCGGAAAGACGCTTATAGGTCCCATTTTCCAAACGTTCACGTATAGCCGAAAATGCATCTAAAGTTTCTGATACATCTTGTAAGGTATGAGATGCGGTCGGAATCATACGAAGTAAGATAAGTCCTTTTGGAATTACGGGGTATACTACTATCGAACAGAAAATACCATGGTTTTCACGTAGGTCCTTTACCAATGCCATTGCTTCCGGAATACTTCCTTTTAAGTATACCGGTGTAACACAACTTTGTGTAGTTCCAATATCGAAACCTCGCTCTTTTAAGCCATTTTGCAGTGCATTTACATTCTCCCACAATTTCTCTTTTAGCTCTGGCATTGTACGAAGCATATCCAAACGTTTTAATGCACCTTTTACCAATTGCATTTGCAATGATTTTGCAAACATTTGAGAGCGTAAGTTATATTTTAAGTAGTTTATAATTTCTTCATCTGCAGCAATAAAAGCTCCGGTACTTGCCATAGATTTGGCAAAAGTTGCAAAATATACATCTATTGCATCTTGTACACCTTGTTCTTCACCTGCTCCTGCACCTTTTTTACCTAGTGTCCCAAAACCATGAGCATCGTCAACAAAGAAACGGAAATTGTATTTTTTCTTTAAAGCGGCTATTTCTTTCAATTTCCCCTGTTCTCCTCTCATTCCAAAAACTCCTTCAGAAATCAACAGAATTCCACCACCGGTCTTTTTAGCTACCTTTTCAGCACGTTTCAGGTTTTTTTCAATGCTTTCCATATCGTTGTGCTTATAGGTAAAACGCTGACCCAAATGCAAACGGACCCCATCGATAATACAAGCGTGCGCATCTACATCATAAACGATCACATCATCCTTTGCCACCAAAGCATCTATAGTAGACACCATTCCCTGGTATCCAAAATTTAAAAGATAAGCTGCTTCTTTATTGACGAAAGCTGCCAATTCTGCCTGTAATTGTTCATGAAGGTCGGTATGGCCACTCATCATACGGGCTCCCATTGGATAAGCCGAGCCATATTCGGCCCCTGCTTCTGCATCTACTTTTCGAACTTCGGGGTGATTGGCAAGTCCCAGGTAATCGTTAATGCTCCAGGTGATCACTTCTTTACCTCTAAATCGCATTCGGTTTGAAATAGGCCCTTCCAGTTTTGGAAAGACAAAATACCCTTCTGCCTGTTCTGCCCATTTACCCAAAGGTCCTTTATCTTTGTAAATCTTATCAAATAAATCTCTCATCAATACAGCTAGTTTCTTTATAAGGGGCAAAAATACTTAATTTTACTATGAAAACATATATATTTTCTTTCAGAAGACAGAAATAAAAAAACCGTCACTTTACGCGACGGTTTTTAATATGTTGATATTCAGTAGCTATTTAATGTATTCTATAGATGCTCCTTTTTCAGTTTTAGCATCGAAAAACCCTTGTTGGTTCATCCAATTATCACTGTAGATCTTGCTCATATAGCGTGATCCATGATCGGGAAAAATCACAACAATATTGCTATTTTCGGTAAACTCACCTTCTTCTTCCAATTGTTTAAGTCCTTGCATAGCAGCTCCACTGGTATATCCTACAAACAATCCTTCGGTTTTTGCAAGCTCCCTGGCAGTATGCGCACTACTTTCATCTGTTACTTTAATAAACTTGTCAATAATCCCAAAATCTGTCGCAGTAGGGATCAAATTTTTTCCCAGGCCTTCTATTCGATAAGGGTATATCTCGTTTGCATCAAACTCTCGGGTTTCGTGATATTTTTGTAAAACAGACCCAAATGCATCTATTCCAATAACTCTTACATCAGGATTTTGCTCTTTCAAAAATCTGGCTGTTCCGGAAATAGTTCCTCCGGTACCGCTACAGGCTACCAGATGGGTTATTTTACCATTTGTCTGGTTCCATATTTCAGGTCCGGTAGTTGTATAATGCGCATCCATATTCAACTCATTGAAATATTGATTGATATAGACAGAGCCTTTGGTTTCATTATGGATACGTTTTGCCACTTCATAATACGAGCGTGGATCATCGGCACTCACGTGAGCAGGGCAAACATACACTTTTGCCCCCATGGTCCGCAACATATCTATTTTATCATTCGAGGATTTTGAACTCACGGCCAGAATACACTCATATCCCTTAAGAATACTTACCATTGCGATACTAAAACCGGTGTTTCCACTAGTAGTTTCAATGATAGTACTGCCAGGTTTTAATATACCTTTTTTCTCGGCTTGTTCAATAATATATAGTGCGATACGGTCTTTGGTAGAGTGCCCCGGATTAAAAGCTTCAACTTTGGCGAAATAGTTGCCGTCCATTTTTGAAGTAATGTTGTTGAGCTTAATTAATGGTGTGTTACCAATAAGGTCCAACACATTATTATGGGCTTGTATTCCTTCTTTCATATAAGGGAGTTTTTTTATAAAACTTAAGCGATTATTCTTAAATTTAAAAACCGTACAAAGTTACATTAAATATTTTAATTACTCTGTTATACCTTCAAGGTCTAATAAAAATGCATAATCCATCGCGACTTCCTTTAAAGCCTCAAAGCGCCCGGAAGCCCCACCATGACCTGCATCCATATTAGTATGAAAATATATATGGTTATCTCCTTTATTTAATTCCCGTAATTTTGCCACCCATTTTGCCGGTTCCCAATACTGAACCTGGGAATCATGGTAACCAGTTGTGACAAAGATATTTGGGTATTCCTTCGCCGAAACATTATCGTAAGGAGAATAAGATTTCATATAATTATAATATTCCGGTTCATTAGGGTTTCCCCATTCATCATATTCACCTGTAGTCAATGGTATACTGTCATCTAACATGGTAGTTACCACATCTACAAAAGGAACCGATGCAATTACGCCATTGTAAATTTCGGGTGCCATATTCAGTACCGCTCCCATTAATAGACCTCCAGCGGAACCACCTGAAGCATATAAATGGTCTTTGGAAGTATATCCTTCGGCAATTAAAAACTTTGAAGCGTCCACAAAGTCTGTAAAAGTGTTCTTCTTCTTCAATAGTTTACCATCTTCATACCATTGTCTTCCAAGGTACTCCCCTCCTCTAACATGCGCAATAGCGAAAATAAATCCACGATCCAAAAGGCTCAATCTCGAAGATGAAAAATAAGGGTCGATCGTTGCTCCATAGGATCCATAGCCGTAGATAAGCAATGGATTGCTACCGTCTTTTTTAATTCCTTTACGGTATACCATTGATATAGGTATTTTAGTTCCGTCTTCTGCTGTCGCCCAAACACGTTGGGATTCATAATTGTTTTTATCGAACTTCCCTCCCAAAACCTCAACTTCTTTTTTGATCGTCTTATCACGGGTCTCCATATTGAAATCTATCACAGAAGCCGGAGTTGTCAAGGAATTGTACCTGTACCGAAGTACTTTTGTATCAAATTCAGGATTTTGGGTTGTATATGCCGTATAGGTTTCGTTATCGAATGGCAGGTAATAATCCCCAGTATCGTCCCATCGTATAATGCGCAGTTTATTAAGTCCGTTATTACGCTCACTCACAACTAAATAGTCCTTAAAAATATCAACATCTTCCACTAAAACATCTTCTCTATGCGGGATCACATCTTTCCAGTTCTCTTTCAGGGTGCTTTTTTCAGGTGTTTTCATTAACTTGAAATTGGTAGCGTCATCTTTATTTGTAAGAATGTAGAAGTTGTCTCCATAATGTGAAATTCCATATTCCAAACCTCTTTCCCGGGGTTGAAAAATAGCGAACTTGCCTTCAGGAGTGTTGGCATCCAATATTTGAAATTCTGACGTTAAGGTGCTGTAACAACCAATTATCAGGTATTTATTAGATTTTGATTTGTATACATAAGTACCAAAAGTTTCATCGTCTTCCGTAAAAATTAATTCATCTGTAGACGGGTCTGTTCCCCGAATATGCTTAAATATCTGGTTGGAACGTAAGGTTTGTTCATCTTTTCGGGTATAAAACAATGTTTTATTGTCATTCGCCCAGGTAGAACTTCCCGTAGTAACACCTATTCCCTGTGGTAAGATCTCACCGGTTTCAAGGTTTTTTATATAGATCGTATATTTTCTTCGGCTCACAGTATCTATCCCAAAAGCAACCCATTTATTATCCAGGCTTATATTGATACCTCTAAGATTATAAAAGGAATGTCCTTCGGCCATTTCATTGACATTGAACAACACTTCTTCTTCTGCATCCAAAGAATTCTTTTTACGTGTATAAATTGGGTAATCCTTTCCGGTTTCAAATCGTGTAATATAATAATATCCGTTATAGAAATAAGGAACCGACTCGTCATCTTCCTTTATACGGCTTTTCATTTCTTCAAAGAGGTCTTCCTTAAATTCCTTGGTATGGGCCGTCATCTTATTGTAATAATCGTTCTCTCGTTCCAAATAATCGATCACTTCAGGCTCGTCTTTTTGATTAAGCCAATAATAATCGTCAACACGTACATCGTTGTGTATCTCTAGGTGTTTGGCAATTTTATCGGCCTTAGGAGGAGTAATATCCATAGTTGGTTTTGAAGTTTCTTTAGTATTACACGAAGCAGCAAAAATAGTAGAAACAATGGAAATAGCTATTAAATTTTTCATATACGAAAGGTTGATTTGTATAATTGCAAAGTAGTAAATTTGTACCGAATAAAAAATACATAAAAATGTTTGGAGACCTTATGGGAATGATGGGTAAATTAAAAGAAGCCCAGGAAAAAGTAGAACTAACAAAAAAACGGCTTGACACCGTATTAATAGACGAACAAAGTAGCGACGGCCTTTTAAAAATAACGCTCACAGCAAACCGTACCATCAAAAATATCGATATGGATAATTCTTTGTTAGAAGATAAAGAGCAATTAGAGGATTATCTTATTCTTACTCTAAATAAGGCTATTGAAAAAGCGACAAGTATCCATGAGGCCGAAATTGCAGCAGTCGCCAAAGAGGGAATGCCTAATATTCCCGGTATGGACCTGTTTAAATAAGATTACCTGTAATTTTCAAGATGATGGTCTACAAAAGCAAAATGATTGCTGGTATCCCTTAAGGAACTGTAGCCGGATAACCTCCCTTTTTGTTTCCCGCTAGAATTTAAAATCAGTAACTTAGGAAAGGTTTTCTCCTTATTGTATCTGGCGATGATCTTTTTATTATAGGCCAGCTGCTCCTTAGTAAGTATATCTATTCTGCGTGGCAGGTCGATCATTACCAGTACCATTTTATCTGCGCGTGATTCAAATTCCGGGCTGTGGAAGAAATCTTCTTTTAGCATCTTGCAGGGACTGCACCAGTCACTTCCTGTGAAATAGACCAATATAGGTTTATTCTCTTCTTTCGATATCTTTTCTGCCTCCTCAAGGTTTGTAAGCCAATCAAGCTTCGTAACACCACCTTGAGCGTAGGATGTCCCAACAAGTAGCAAAAAAGTAAGAACCAAAAGAGGTTTCATATTTAATTTATTTTGGTCTCTAAGAACACAATTTATGCCAAAGATGCTAAAAATAAAAGAATTCCCAAAAAAGGGAATTCTTTTAAAATTGTCAATGGTTTTGTGTATGTCTAGTTATTTATCAATCTAAACTCAGTTCTACGGTTAACAGCATGCTCACGTTCTGTACAGGATACTCCGTCCGCACATCTGTTCTTCAATCTCTTCTCTCCATATCCGTTCGCAACTAACAAACTACTGTTAATACCCTTTGTTTTAAGGTAATTAACTACCGCTTGCGCTCTTCTTTCGGAAAGGTCCTGGTTTGAAACATCTGTACCTCTTGAGTCCGTATGTGAGGCAATCTCTAACTTCACTCCCGGATTTTGAGCCAATACGGGTAATAAGCGCGTATCAATAAGATTTCTTGCCTGAGCAGTTAAAGTTGCGCTGTTCAGGTTCCAATTAATAGGAAGTGCCTGGTACTCTACAAGTGCACATTCAACCTCTTTCCAGGTAGTTAACCCACCTTTGGTTTTTAAAACTTCTTTGGTTACAGTTTTGTATTCTGCAGGAACAGTCTCCTCAATTACCTGAGCATCTTTCACCATTACCGTTTTTGTAATAGTTGCATATTCTGCAGGAATTTCTTCTTCAACCACACGGGTAGGCTCTATAACCACACGCTTGGTGTAGGTTCCTTCTTTTTCCGGAATAGGATTTCTGGTAGTAGAAGCGTCATTTGACAAACGAGTTACACTTACAGTAGTATATTCTGCAGGATACCCTTTGTAACACCAGTAGCGGCAATCATTTGGATCACTGGAAGCACAATCCGGAGCAGGAGCTCCCAACTCCCATTGAGCATAAGCCGGTTTAATTTCGATGGTTTCAGAATCGTTGGAGAAAGAAGCAGGTATTACATTTAAAGTAGAAGCACCTTGTTTTTTTACATAAGTAATTGTTTCTGTTCCCCACTTTTCAGGAATAACCCTTAGTTTTTTTCCTGCAGTTTTCACCATTACTCGTTCTGTTTGAGTCTCATATTGTGCAGGAACAGTTCTCAACTTTTTATAAGCCGGCTTTGTCATGACCTGTACCGTTTCATTTACATACACGTCTGGTGTAGTACAACGCACATAACATTTACCGGGCTCCGGATTTGCAGGAAGGTCTTGTGCAAAGGCCACCGAAGCGACTGATAATGAAAGACCTAAAAGGAAAAATTTTTTCATGTTTGCTAATGTTTAATTATAATTGTTCTTGGGCAAAACTAATTGATGGTTTTCTATTTTTGTTAAAACTTTTAGGGCAATTTCTTAAAGTGACCCCGTGTTTTCGATAATTAATTATAATAATCCGACGAAAGGCACAAAAAATTCCAAAATGAAGTAATCATAAAATTTACAGACAATTTTTTTTTTGCGATCTTTAACTTCTGAAATTTCAAGTCTAACTTTTAAACTTAAAAATATGTTTGAACTAAAGAAGAGCGGTGATAAATATCACTTTGTTTTAAAAGCCGCGAATGGCCAAGTGATACTTTCCAGCCAAATGTATGCCTCCAAAGCTTCTGCTATGAATGGTATCGAATCTGTAAAGAAGAACTGTGGTGATGAGAAATGTATTGAAAGAAAAACAGCAAAAAACGGTAAATTTCATTTTAATGTGAAATCTACCAATGGTCAAATTGTAGGTAGCAGCCAAATGTACTCTGGTGAATCCGGAATGAACAATGGAATTACATCCGTTGCAAAAAATGCGCCTGGGGCCGAAGTGAAAGAAGTATAAAGTTCTGTTTACTTTTGAAAATAAAAAACCTCCTTACTAATGGAGGTTTTTTATTGGTAAGATGCTAATACATTTAAGAAGTGTTGATGCATTTCATCTGTATAATCCAAATGGGTCACAATACGAAGTTTCCCTTGTCCCATGCTACTAATTTTAATATTCTTTTGAAGTAGGTCCTCTATAAATTTTTCTTCGGAAAGATCCCGGCTTAGGTAAAAGATCACTATGTTGGTCTCTGTAGGCTCCACTTTCTCCACATAAGATTGTTGCATCAATACCGACGCAATGTCCGAAGCCTTTACATGATCTTCCTCCAATCTGTTAACTTGATGTTCCAGGGCATATAAACCGGCAGCAGCCATATACCCAATTTGTCGCATTCCCCCACCTAAAATCTTCCGGATACGTATTGCATTGCTCATAAGCTCTTTCTTTCCTAATAATACAGTTCCCAATGGAGCTCCTAAGCCTTTGCTTAAACATATCGAAACCGTATCAAACAATTGCCCGTATTGCTTTGGTTCTTCATTTTTAGCGACGATAGCGTTCATTAATCGTGCACCGTCCAAATGCATCCCCAAACCGTGAGTATCACAGACAGCTTTTATTTTTTTTATTTCATTCATGTCATAACAGGCACCGCCTCCCTTATTAGTAGTATTCTCAATGCATACCAATGAAGTTAACGGACTATGGTAAAAATCGGGTGGATTAATAGCTTTTTCAACCTGAGCTGCTGTGATCATACCATTGTTTCCATCTATTAGCTTGCATGAAACTCCGCTGTTAAATGAAACTCCTCCTCCTTCATAATTATAAACATGCGCCCACTTGTCACAAATTAATTGTTCTCCGGGTTGCGTATGCAGTTTTATAGCTGCTTGATTTGCCATACTTCCGGTGGGAAAGAACAATGCATCGTCCATGCCAAACAATTCAATTAAATACTGTTCCAGCTTATTTGCGGTTGGGTCCTCTTTATAAACATCATCCCCGGTTTGGGCATTTAGAATGGCTTGCAGCATTCCGGTTGTAGGCTTGGTAACCGTATCACTTCGCAGGTCAATGATCATATATTCTATTTAATTTTGTCTTCGGAATTTGGGTTCCATCTCTGTAATAAAACTATCAAGCAATTTATCGAGCTTCACCACTTTTAGGTTGTTATTGTATTCAAAGTTTGTATTGGGGCTTTCAGAATCATTGGTAAGGTCAAATAAGTTATAAGTTTGGCCAAATGAATCATTTTCTACGGCAAATTTAAAATCGCGGAAACAATTATGCACTTCCGTTCTTAATTTTGGCGTACCGTCCAAAGATTCAGAGTTGTATTTCTTTACAATTCCGCTTTCAAGGTCAGAAACATTGGCATATAAAAACTCTATAGCTTCAGCATTGCTCAACTCCAAAGAATAATACATTCCGCAATTGTCAAATTTTTTGATCATGGGCTTGCCTTCATCTTTCCAAAATAAATAAGCTTCAACATAGGTACCTTTTGAAGTACACATACGGCCATTATCCAATTGAAACATTTCAATAGTGCCTGAACAGTAACGATTGTTCACAAACCAGGAGGTTATATTCCTGCTTTCCAATTTAGATGTAAATTCCGATACAAGGCTTTCTACATAAGCCTCATCGTTTTGTGCCATACTTAGTGAAGAGAATACAAGTGCTATAGCAATAATTACATTTTTCATTTTTTAAGAATTTTATGGGTCCACATTAAAACATTGAAAACTTCCAATTGGGCTTCCATCCGGAATTTTTGGTGGGGAAATTACCTTAAACTCCCTGGGATCCTTTCTAAAAGTAGTGATTTCCCTGGTCAATTGCCTGGAAAAAACATCCTCTTTCCCGGACAGGTCTTTTGCAAGATCATCAATAGTTTGGTTTACAATACCTTTGGTTTGTGGAATACTTTGTTTACTTATTGCCAGAATCATCAAATGTTGCAAAGTTTCAAACTGAATAGTTCGTTGTACTTCCTTTATATAAGATGAGTTTTCCGAAGTACTAAACGCAGTTTTCACTAGCTCATCTAGAACTTCTTCTAGTCCAAGGTTTTTGGAGTCTGTCGCTTTTTGTTGCACCAAACGATTGGCTCTGTGAGGATGAAGCAATAATTTTAACGTCATATCACATGCAGTTGCCGCTGCCCCAAGGGCATCAAACGCAACACTCATATTACTTTTAAAAGACTCTCTTGAACGCCAATAGCTATAGGCGCGTGGTGGAAACAATTTTAATTTATCTTCGGGAATCGCAAGGGTTTTTGATTCCAATGTTTTTAATACCGCTTCCAAAGCATCTTTTTGTGTTTTCTTCGGAAGGGTCTTAACAATATGGCCACTGCCCCCCTTCACTGCATAATTATAGTCTAATCCTCCTATAAGCTTTACAGCTGCCTCTGTTTGAAAACGATGGTAAAAATACAAAGGAACAAATACATCCTCTAATACCGTATAAGCTTCTCCTGTACGGATATTATCTTCGGAAAAATTTGCCATTGCAACTTCTCTGATTTTCAATAGATTTTCCAATTCTTCCGAAGCATTTACACCATTATCCCACAAATGCGCCTTCGAATGTGCACCTCCCTGCGCATGTGCATCACCATCAGACATATATCGTAACCCTTTAGTAAAGGCTTCATCCAGGATCGAGCTCAATGCCGTTTTTTCGGTAACTCCGTTAGGAATATCACTATAACTGTATGCGACAGTTACCTTATCCCAGTCTCCTATTCCGGTAGCATAGGCATTGCTAAAATCCAGCTGCCCGTCCTTTAAAGTTATTATTGGGTGCGGATAGTCCATTACACTTGCTCTGTGATTGGTACTCGCTGCAAAGTTATGAGCAAAACCAAGCGTATGGCCCACTTCATGAGCAGATAATTGCCTGATTCGAGCCAAAGCCATATCCAGCATCTGTTGATAGTTGTCATCTCTTTCAGCAAAAGGCTTGTTCATTAAAGCTTGCGCTATCATAAAATCTTGCCGTATTCTAAGACTACCCAAACTTACATGCCCCTTAATGATCTCACCGGTTCTGGGGTCGGTAATAGTAGAACCATAGCTCCAGCCACGTGTAGAGCGGTGTACCCACTGTATCACATTATATCGAACATCCATGGGGTCAGCATCCGCAGGTAAAAGTTTTACCTGAAATGCGTCCTTATAGCCTATAGCTACAAAAGCCTGGTTCCACCAGCTTGCACCCTCCATTAACGCAGAACGTATGGGCTCCGGGGTTCCGGGGTCCAGATAATAGATAATAGGTTCTACAGCTTCGCTAATGGCAGCATTTTTATCCTTTTTTTCTAAATGGTGCCTGGTAATAAAGCGTTTTGTTATAGGCTCCCAGATAGGTGAGCTATAATCCAAATACATCATGGGGTACGAACCACACCGGGGGTCAAATACGCGAGGTTTGTAGTCGTTATCTGGTAACGCTACAAAACTGTGGTGCTGTATAACCGAAACTGAGTTTGGGTTTGGTGCCACACTGCTTAAATTATTCCCTGTTGGTTCACCTACAAAAGTAAGCAGGGCTTCAAATTCTACATTTTTTGGAAAAGCCTTGGTGCGTTCCATCCATAGTGCGTTTCGGGTTTTGTCCAATTTATAAGTACCTTCTTTATGGTCTTTCAAGCTTTTGGCTACTTCATGCGTATCTAACAATAAAAAAGGAGACAGGTCTATTATGTGTTTGTTTGCAACGGTTTCCTTAATTTCAAATCCGAAGAGTACAGAACGTGCAAAGGCTTCATTGATCGAGCGTTTTTCCAGTTCATTTTCGGTATTTGCCCGGTATTGCAAATTTGGTTGAATAAGTAGTAATTTGTTTCCTGCTTTTACAAATTTTACGACCTCTCCTCCTCCTAATTGCCCTCTATCCAATCCAATATCATTAGAACCCAATCCGGTACGTAATGAGTGAACATATAGAAACTCGGTATCAAGCTTATCAACTTCCAGGTAAATATTTCCTTCTGCTTCAGAATAATAAAAATCGAACAAGCCTTCGAACTTCAATAGGTTTTTCTTTTCAGACAAAAATTGAGCAGACATTGCAAACATTCCGAAGAATGCCGCTACCATAAATGTAACATACTTCATAAGATTTATTTTATGTTAGAAGTTCTCCCCGTAGGCTTCCATTTTTTGGTCGCTTTTAGAACTACTATACAGTTAGTTAGCCCTAAATCTATAAAATTCGTTTAAAATAGTTTCAGTTTGTACAGGTTAATTCTATTTTTGTTGAAAATTCTTACCCACTATGATTACATCAGATCAGCTAAAAGATCTTAAAGATCGCCTGGATGCGTTAAGGAGGTATCTTTGACATTGCCGGCAAACAAATAGAAATTTCCAACGACGAAGAAAAAACATTCGATCCCAATTTTTGGAACAATCCGCAAGAAGCTGAAGCTTTCATGAAAGTGCTTCGGAATAAAAAGAAGTGGGTTACCGATTATGATACTGCTGTTTCCCTAACCGATGATGCCGAGGTTATCTTTGATTTCTTTAAAGAAGGTGAAGGCACTGCCGAAAACGTGGAAAGCCGTTTTATTAAGGCGCTGGAAGCCATTGAAACATTAGAGTTTCGTAATATGCTAAGTGAAGAAGGTGATGACCTGAGTGCTGTATTGCAAATAACTGCCGGCGCAGGAGGTACCGAAAGTTGTGACTGGGCAAGTATGCTAATGCGTATGTACCTCATGTGGGCCGAAAAGAATAACTTCAAGGTAAAAGAATTGAACTACCAGGCCGGCGATGTGGCCGGTGTAAAAACAGTTACCCTGGAGATTGAAGGCGATTATGCATTTGGCTGGCTAAAAAGTGAAAATGGTGTACACCGCCTGGTTCGTATCTCACCTTTTGACAGTAATGCCAAACGTCATACCAGTTTTGCCAGTGTATATGTCTACCCTTTAGCAGATGAGAGTATAGAGATCGATATCAATCCTGCAGATATCTCCTGGGATTTTGCCAGAAGTAGTGGTGCAGGAGGGCAAAATGTGAACAAAGTAGAGACCAAAGCCATCTTAACACACCGCCCCAGTGGAATTGTTATCCATAATTCTGAAACACGGTCACAGCTTGAAAACCGGGAGAAGGCTATGCAAATGCTAAAGTCGCAATTGTACGAAATAGAACTTCGTAAACAGCAGGCACAACGGGCCGAAATTGAGGACAGCAAGATGTCGATCGAATGGGGGTCCCAGATTCGCAATTATGTGCTTCACCCTTATAAATTGGTGAAAGATGTTCGAACAGGCTACGAAAGTGGAAATACCGATGCCATTCTCGATGGTACTATTGATGAATTTTTGAAAGCTTATTTAATGATGACCGGGCAAAAGGAAAAAAGTGACGAGCTATAAGTTAAAGGCGTGCTAAAATCTATGTGAGCCTTCTGCAAGTTTTTATCTTTATGAGCTACAAAAATCACGCTATGTCAATCAAAATACCTATCCTGTTCATCTTTACTATAGTATTTGGTCCTTATGTATATAGTCAGGACCTTTCTTTTGAAGAATACAACCCTAAATCTACATTGGTTGTCCCCGGTGATGTTGTAAAAAAAGCGAAATTTCCTTTTATAGATGTACATGGCCATCAATACAGGATGTCTACTCAGGACCTCTCCCCCGTTGTTGCTGCCATGGATACACTAAATATGAGCATTATGGTAAATCTAAGTGGTCGTTCCGGTGCAGATCTGCAAAAATCTGTACAAAATATAAAAGACCATTACCCCAACCGTTTTGTTGTATTTGCAAATGTCAATTTTGAAGGTGTTGGAAGGGCCGGCTGGGCAGAAACAGCTGTTAACCAGTTAACTGAAGATGTTAAAAATGGAGCACGCGGATTAAAGGTTTACAAGAGTTTAGGCCTTAGAAATGTAGATGTAAATGGCAAAAGGGTTCCTGTTGACGACCCCCGGCTGGACCCTATATGGGCCAAATGTGGCGAATTGGGAATTCCCGTATTGATCCACTCGGCAGACCCAAAATCTTTTTGGGATGAATTTAATGGAGATAATGAGCGGTGGCTGGAACTAAAAACGCATCCTCGTAGAAAACGTACTGATAACGATCCGGCTCCATGGCAACAGATCATGGACGAACAGTATAGAATGTTCAAGAAACATCCTAACACCTGTTTCATCAATGCGCATATGGGTTGGCTAGCAAATGACCTGGGAAAATTGGGGAAATTACTGGACGAAATGCCAAATATGCACGTAGGAACTGGAGCTATTATAGCAGAGTTGGGACGTCAACCTCGCTTTGCAAAAGCTTTTTTTATTAAATATCAGGATCGTATCTTATTTGGAAAGGACAGTTGGAAACCGGAAGAGTTCCCTACATATTTCAGGGTTTTGGAATCTAATGATGAATATTTTCCATATCACAAAAAATACCATGCATTTTGGGCCATGTATGGCCTGGACCTCCCGGACGAAGTATTAAAAAAAGTGTATTATAAAAATGCCCTGCGAATTGTCCCGGGTTTGGATAAGAGTTTGTTTCCTAATTAGATTAGAATAGGTATTTTTACCATTCAACCAGACCGTATATGAAGCCCGCCAGTCTTGCACAACTCAAAAAAGAGCTAAAATACAAATCAAGTGAAGAATTAGAGGTCCTGGTACTTCGGCTTACAAAACATAAAACTGAAAATAAAGAGCTCCTTACCTATTTATTATTTGACGTTGATGATGAAGCCGGTTTTATTGAAAGTATAAAACAGGACCTGAACGGTCTGTTCGAAGAAATAAACACTACTAACTTCTATTATATAAAAAAGAGTATCCGTAAAATTTTACGTACACTCAAACGCTATATCCGGTATTCGCAAAACAGAGAGACCGAAGTAGAACTATTACTCTATTTTTGTAAAAAAATGGCTGCTTTCTCTCCTTCCATACAAAATAATAAAGCCATGTTGTATGTTTATGAAAAACAAAAGGAGATGATTGCCAAAAAAATTACTGTTTTGCATGAGGACCTGCAATATGACTATACTCAAGAATTAAAACAATTAAGCTTTTAAACATCTAAAAATGATTACAATATACCACAACCAACGCTGTAGCAAGTCAAGAGAATGTTACAATATCCTAGATTCGAAACAAGTAGATTTTGAGGTTATAAAGTACCTTGAAGAACCACTTTCTAAAGCCAAACTCCAGGAAATTATAAAGATGTTGAATATCAAACCTATAGAGCTCGTACGAAAAAATGAAGCTATTTGGAAAGAAAAATATAAAGGAAAAGAAATGGATGATACTGCAGTGGTAGAAGCCATGGTACAGCACCCAAAATTAATTGAGAGGCCTGTTGTAATTAATGGCAATAAAGCGGTGATTGGCAGACCTCCGGAAAAGGTCCTGGAAATTTTATAGACCGTATTTTAATTTTTAACACAAATTTGGCAAATACGGGTTAAACCCAAGTTTATTTTCGTAGTCAAACAGGCTAAAAACCAACAATGAAAAAAAACATTCTCCTACTTTTACTCTTTACAGCTACATTTACTTTTGCTCAACGGCCCCAGAACAACACACCTATAATTATTACCGGAAGTATTGTAGAAAGTGGTTCTAACTTACCTCTGGAATATGCTACGGTTGCTTTTATAAACAAAGACAACAAAATTGTCACAGGCGGGATCACAAACGAAAAGGGAGCATATCGTATCGAAGTTCCTAAAGGAATGTATACGGTGCAATTTGAATTTATTTCCTATAAGACCACAAAACTTTCTGATCAAAGGCTATTCAAAAACACGAAACTTCCAACCGTTTCCTTAGAGATAGACAGTGAAAGTTTAGATGAGGTGGTTGTCCGGGCCGAAACTACTGAGGTTCAGGTTCGTCTTGACAAAAAGATATACAATATAGGAAAAGACCTTACTACCAGTGGCGCAACAGTGAGCGATGCCCTTAATAATGTTCCTTCGGTGAATGTAGATGTGGAAGGTGCAATTAGTTTGAGAGGAAACGAAAATGTACGTATTCTCATTAACGGAAAACCTTCGGCCATTGCCGGATTTGGCTCTACGGATGCCCTGCAGCAACTTCCTGCGGAAACCATCGACAGGGTCGAAGTGATAACTTCTCCGTCGGCACGCTACGATGCAGAAGGTACAGCAGGTATTATCAATATTATCCTTCGGAAAGAAAAAACATTAGGGCTCAATGGTTCCTTCCAGACAAATATTGGGTGGCCTTTAAATAGCGGAGTTACGGGAAATATCAATTTAAGGACAGATAAGTTCAATATATTCAATACTACTGGTGTACACTATAGTGACGCTCCCGGAAATGCGTTTTTTGAAAACCTTTATTTTGATGACACCCGCGAAAACCCTTTAGTGATCGAAGAGCGTGATTACGACCGTTTGCGGAAAGGGTTCAACACCAATTTAGGGATTGAATACTATCTCTCTGAAAGATCCTCCCTAACTGCCTCTGGTTTTCTTAGATTAGGAGATAATGAGACCATCACCACAAATAATACGAATGAGTTTGATCAATCCGATGACCTGGCACTTACCCGCATTAGAACCGAAACCGAAACCGAAGAAGATACCAGTTATCAACTATCCCTGAACTATGAAAATAATTTTAGTGATGACGGACACAAACTTACTGCCGATTTCCAATATGAAAACGACAAAGAAACCGAAGTATCATTTATTGAAGAGCTAAATACATACCCTGTGAGTGAAAGATTATCTTCGGAGGATATTACTTCAAAAGAAGACCAGGAAGAATACCTCGTTCAAGTAGATTATGTACTTCCTATTGGAGAAAATGCGCAGTTTGAAGCCGGTTACCGTGGTAATTTTGAAGAAACCGTAACAGACTATGTGTTGTTGGAAGAAGAAGGCACTACAGGGGTCTTTATAAAAAATGACAGCCTTTCAAATCTTTTCACATATAATGAAAACATAAATGCCGTATATGCTCAATATGGTAATAAGTTTGGTAAATTTTCTTTTCTGTTAGGATTGCGTTTGGAGAACACCCAACTAAAAGGAGATGTAGATGCCGAAGATGTTACATCGAACAACGAAGATGAATTCAATATTAATTTTGATAAAGATTATACGGGACTCTTCCCTACCGTAAATTTAATTTATGAGATCGGAGAGCGTGAAAATATTACGTTAGGATATAACAGGAGGATAAACAGGCCCAGGCATTGGTTTATTAATCCGTTTCCGTCACGCTCCAGTGAAGCGAATGTGTTTCAGGGAAACCCGGACCTGGACCCTGCTTATGCCAGTGCTTTCGATCTGGGATACTTAAAGCGATGGGATAAAATTACTCTTTCATCGTCTGTTTATTATCAATATGAAACCGATGCCTTTGAACGCATTCAGGAAGACACCGGAGAACTTACATCTAATGGTGTCCCTATCATTAGAACAATACCCATAAACCTTTCTACAAATCAACGTTATGGATTTGAAGCCGGGGTATTGTACAATCCAATGAAATGGCTTCGTTTGAACGGAAGTTTTAATTTCTACAAGTTTGTTACCGACGGAGAATTTAACGGAATAGATTATGGAGCCGAAGATACCAGCTGGTTTGCACGTGGTAGTGTTAAAGTAACACTACCTTCAAAAATTGATTGGCAGACCAATGTATTTTACAGAGGGCCAAGAAACAATTCACAAACCGAAACGGATGGAATAGTTGTGTTTAATTTAGCTTTCAGTAAAGATATTATGAAAGACAATGGCACACTAGGCTTCAATGCACGGGATCTTTTGAATTCAAGAAAAAGAAAATCACTAACCGAAGCAGAAACCTTTAGAAGTTATAGTGAATTTCAGTGGAGGGAGCGTCAATTCAGTTTGTCATTTACATACCGCTTCAACCAGAAGAAGAAACGTCAAAGAGGAAATGGTAATGGTGGTGGTGATCTAGAATTTGAAGGTGGCGGTGCAGGGATGTAATGGAAGATAAATAGAATAAAAAAAGGAAGCTTAGAGCTTCCTTTTTTTATATATAATTAATTCTAAGTTATTATTCTCTAGCTTTTTTTCTGGCTTCGCGCTTCAACTTCCAATTTTCATATAGTGCACCACCTATCCAATAAGGGATAAATGAAATTAAGAATATCATTAACCAAAAACCAATGGTCAAAATGGTTAAAAATGCTAAAAATCCCAGATATTGATCAAAATCGAACATAATAAACACGCTTTTTTTAGATGCATCAAAGATACTAGGATTTTTTCAAAAAAAACAATAAAAAAACTTGAATTATTCACACGAAATTAACTGCAGGGATGGTTGAGTACCTTTTGGGTTTTAAGTACCTTTGCATTACGTTAGAAATTACTATTATGGAATACAGAATAGAAAAGGATACTATGGGGGAAGTAAAAGTTCCTTCCAACAAACTTTGGGGTGCGCAAACTGAGCGTTCCCGTAACAACTTTAAAATTGGCACCCCGGCGTCTATGCCTCTGGAAGTGGTATACGGTTTTGCATATTTAAAAAAGGCTGCCGCTTATACCAACTGCGAATTGGGAGTCCTCACTGAAGAAAAACGGGATCTTATTGCAGCTGTTTGTGATGAGATCTTAGCCGGTAAACACGATGGCCAGTTTCCATTGGTTATATGGCAAACCGGAAGTGGCACCCAAAGCAATATGAATGTGAACGAGGTAATTGCAAATCGTGCGCATCAATTAGCAGGAAAGACAATTGGTGAAGGCGAGAAGACATTACTGCCTAATGACGATGTGAACAAATCGCAATCATCCAATGATACTTTCCCAACGGGAATGCATATTTCGGCATATAAAAAACTGATTGAGGTAACAATTCCGGGAGTACAACAGCTACATAGAACACTTTTAGCGAAAGCAGAAGAATTCAAAAATGTCGTAAAAATTGGCCGTACACACCTAATGGATGCAACACCTTTAACCCTTGGGCAGGAGTTTAGCGGTTATGCATCACAGTTGGAGCATGGGCTTATTGCACTGCAAAACACATTGCCACATTTAGCTGAACTTGCCTTAGGAGGAACCGCTGTAGGTACAGGGATCAATACACCTAAAGGATATGCTCCTAAAGTGGCCGAATACATTGCAGAATTTACCGGGCTTCCTTTTATTACCGCAAAAAATAAATTTGAAGCGCTAGCTGCTCATGATGCAATTGTAGAATCGCACGGTGCATTGAAACAATTAGCGGTTTCATTAAATAAGATCGCTAATGACATAAGAATGCTTGCCAGTGGCCCGCGTAGTGGAATAGGTGAAATCATTATTCCCGCTAATGAGCCGGGATCCTCTATTATGCCGGGAAAAGTGAACCCAACACAATGTGAAGCACTAACTATGGTATGTGCACAGGTATTAGGAAACGACGTTGCTATTTCTGTAGGGGGAATGCAGGGTCACTATGAGTTGAACGTCTTTAAGCCGGTAATGGCTGCTAATTTCCTGAGTTCTGCCAGGCTTTTAGGAGACGCCTGTGTTTCTTTCGATATTAATTGCGCGCAAGGTATAACACCAAATACGGAAGTAATTAACAAGCAATTGAACAATTCCTTAATGCTGGTCACCGCATTAAATACTAAAATTGGGTACTATAAAGCTGCTGAAATCGCAAATACCGCTCATAAAAATGGTACTACTTTAAAAGAAGAAGCCATTAATCTGGGTTATCTCACCGCTGAAGAATTTGATGCTTGGGTTAAACCAGAAGATATGGTTGGTGATAATTAAGTAGTTAGACAATTTTATACCATATAACTTAGAAATGGCTGACAGCGATGTCAGCTATTTTTTTTAAAAAATATCGATAAAGTGCAAAAAAAATAGGTGAAATGTAATTTTTATGTATATTGGAGTACCCAAATTATTAAAACCTATTTATTATGAGGCTACAATTTTTACCCCTCGCGTTGTGTCTTTTGCTTGCTTTTTATGGAAAAAACAGCATGGCTTTTTCAGAAAAAGTTGCTTCTACAGAGAGTGCTAAAAGTATTGATTTTAAGGCTGTTTCAAAGAAAGCTAAGGATAAAAATAATCTGACAAAGATTATGGAAGCCACAAAAGAAGATACACCGGACAAATCCCCAAAAAGCAATATGGCAAATTATAATATCGCCAGCGCTGCAAATTTCCAGTTTTCTGTTTTTGAAGAAAATTCCTACAAAAATATCACCCCAAACCCTGTAGGAACCACAAAAAATTTAAAAGGCGGTATAACTGCTATTAATTCAGCCTCTCAAGATGCAGATCTGGCTGCCTCGTTTAAAAATGGCATGTTTTATGGCTTTGCGATCATGGTGGTCCTTTTAAACCTGATCTGTTACTTTTTATTCGATGAAAAAATATTTATGACCTATTCATTGGCTTTGGCCGGAATTACTTCAACACTCTTTTTTAGTGACGGGTTATATATGTTTCTGGGAATAGAAGGTATGCAAAATATTGAAGCTATGCAGTCTACATTGCTGCTTATAGCAGTTGGTTTTAGTGCCTGGTTTGCCTCAAGGTATTTAACATTAAATGAGTTTTTTCCGAAACTGCGCTGGGTAACAATGACATTATTGGGTATTTCCATGGTGATAGTAGCTATGGCATGGGCATCAGAGGATGTTCTATTTGCCACCATTGCCAATACTATTCTCCTTAGCATAATGGCTTCTTACTTTTTAGCCGGTATTTTACTTTTCAGCAGTAAGAATTACCCAAAATTCTATGTAATAGCTTGTAGTATTCCCCTACTCTTTGCTATTGATTTCTTTGTATTAAAGAACTTTGGGATAGACTTCCTGGGTGTGCAAACAGTTCACCTTAAGGCAGCCATCCTTGTTGAAATGTTATTGATCACTTATGCTATAGTATATCGCATGCGAGCTATTAAAGAAGAAAACCTGTTGCGACAAACAGAGTTGCGAATCTTCCTGAAGCGACAGGAAGTTATGAATAGAAGAAATGCTGCAAAATTGATGGAAGATGTGTATTTGGAGAACCTTATCATGCATTATGACCTTGACGGCTTAGAAATTAAGCTGCTCCAATATATTTCTGAAGGAAAAGATAATTCTAAGATCGCGCGAAAATTAAAAACCACTGAACTTGAAGTGGAAAGCCTTACAAAAGAACTATACCATAAGCTCGAAATAAGTGAGCACATTCAGGAAGACTATCGAATGGTTGATACTCAACCTGATTATATATATAACTAACTCCCAAATTATCCCCAAACCTATTCCAACTAAGTAGAAAAAGAGGGTAAGCTTTACAAGCTTATCCTTTTTTTATGTAGAACTTTCGGTATCTGAAGTAAGCAGCAACACTCAATACAAAAGCAAAAGCAACGATATAATACACAAATGTTGGTGTTGCAGGGGCATCACCACTAGCATAAGAATGAAGGCCGCTTAAGTAGAAATTCACCCCAAAATAGGTCATCATAATAGATGCATACGCGAACATTGCCATCACATTAAAGAACCATCTACCTCGTAATCCCGGAATTAATCGCATATGGATCACAAAAGCGTATACTATAATGCTAATAAGCGCCCAGGTCTCTTTAGGGTCCCAGCCCCAGTATCTTCCCCAACTTTCGTTGGCCCACATACCTCCTAAAAAGTTACCTATGGTCAACATGACCAGGCCAACAGTAAGGGTCATTTCCGTAATTACTGTTAATTCCTTAATATTCAGGTCCATCCTGGTAAAATTCTTTTTAGAGGTCAACAGCATCAATAGTAAAGAGGTGGCTCCCAGGATCATGCCCAGTGTAAAAGGCCCATAACTTGCGACAATTACCGCTACATGTATCATTAACCAGTAGCTATCTAATACCGGCTGTAGGTTAGCGATTGCCGGATCCAGCCAATTTAAATGAGCGGCCCATAATATTATTGAGGCCACAAATGCCGTAGAAGCAATTGTAAGGTCACTTTTTCTTCCAAAGGCCAGTCCAAAGAAAACTGTGGCCCAACCAACATAAATAACAGATTCGTAAGCATCACTCCAGGGCGCATGGCCACTAATGTACCACCGTACAATAAGTCCTATTGTCATCAAGATAAAAAGCACCCAGATCAAATACTTGAATACTTTAATGATTCCATTGACCACTTTGGCCTGCGTAAATATTTGTAAGATGATAAATATGAACATCAATGCTCCTATACCTGCAAAATAGGTATACAAACGATTAAATAGGTCCACACGGTTATTGATGATCTCTGCTTTGATCTTGTTTTCTGAAGGCATTACAGCACTTCCATACTTCTTTTGAAATTTAGTGATCCCTGCCAAAATCTCTTCAGCTTCGGTATAATCGCCTGTTTTTCGGGCTTCCCGAAGTGATTGAAAATAAATGGGAAGAATGGTTCTTGTTACCGTAGAATCCATTCCCGTAAAATTAGCTTCATTTAGTTCAGGATACGATACCCACTTATTATTTTCATCGTCAGGGATCGGGAATATTCTAAGAATACTTCCACTTAGCGCCTGATTTAATACATAAAAGTTTTCGTGAGCCTTTATAAAATCTTTCTCAAACTGATTAGGATTGGCCTTTGAGGTCGCAGCTTCTAAATAAGGCTGCAGTTTATAATTGGTCTTTTCATCGAACAGGTCCAGCAGTGCAATAAGCTTAGTGTCTTTTGGAACACCAATTACATCTCTAATACTATCATTACCTCGCTTAAGTGCAATAATTGGTGCCTGGGACCATAGGGCGGGAAATTCGGTCATGGATATAAAGACCTGATTAGGGTCCAGTCCTTCATAACTGTTCTTATGGCTGACCTTTCGAAGTAATTCACTGGCAAATGTATTTACCGGTTTCATCCTCCCATTGTCCTGAATAACCAATTTTGCAAATTTAGCAGCATGTTCCTTACTTACCGCATTAGCTAAAATTACAGAATCGATCTGAGTTTTAGTTGCTTTTTGATGCTGCGGATTAGTATTAGAATGCTGTGCAAAAGCTGAAAAAGAGAATAGGATAAGTGCAATGGTTACTAATTTAGATTTCTTCTTTTTTATTTTATCCAACATTCTTTTCAGGGAACCGAAACGGGTATTTTTATCGAACAAAATTGCCATGAGCCCAAAATAAAGAAGAAAGTAACCAATATATGTAACCCAGGTACCCCAGAAATCCTTATTCACAGAAAGTACGGTACCTTTTTCATCCGAGTCGAAAGAAGCCTGAAAAAAACGGTATCCCTTATGGTCCAAAACATGATTCATATAGATCTCGTAGTCAAAAAAATCTGTTTCAGAATCATTTACAGTTATCTTACTTCTAAATGCCGAATAGCTTTTTTCGGTACCCGGATACTTATCGGCAATAAAATCATTAAGTGTAATACTAAAAGGTAAAGTATAGGTTTTGCTTCCGTAGGCAAGATATACATCCAACCCTCCTATTTCAGTTTTGGTAGGATTAGGCAAAGTTCCTTTTCCTCCCAAGAGTTCTACGGTTTTAGTCTCTCCTCCTGTAGTAACATCCAATATAAGGGCATCCTGGTTGGTCTTTTCGGTTTTAGGAACCCGTACAACACCATAACTTCCTTTTGTGGCCTCCTCCGGAATAACAAAGGCCATTCCTGCCAATTGGTACAAAGAACGAAGCATTAAAGGTTGAGTACTGTCCCTGGCGACCCTTCCCTGCATTTGGTCCGCCATACGCATAAAACTACCTTCAAAAGGAGACTCTATAGTATAGTTTCCATCACTGCTGTACGTGATATTAATAGCTCCGGGAGTGGCATTATTTACCGCAAAAATAACATTGTGAATGGAGGTTACTTCTCCTACTTTTATCCAGTGGTCATGCCTGTTTCCATCTCCTGCCTCTACTATCTTCAAATATTCCTCACCATCTTCTGAAGCTATTAACCCTTCCTTTGCGTTTTTTATAAAATCCTTATAGGTGATTGTTACTTGCTGTTTATTATAGTCTGTATTGACCGTAAAATCATTGTCTAAACGTTCAGAAAGGCGTAGTTTTTTTGGAAGTACTTTTCTGCGTTGCGGAACACCATCAATTTGATAGTCACCGTCTATAAAAGCAGTAAGATAGGTGTGTTCGGATAACATTACATTTTCCGTAGCCCCTTCCCGAATACTCATCACTCCTTCATATCCAATATAACGTGTTATAAAAGCTCCTATAAGTATTAAGATAAAAGCCAGATGAAATAGCAACGTGGCCCACTTTTCTTTTTTGTATAGCCTGTATCTAAAAATATTCCCGGCAAAATTGATCACAAAGATCACCATGATAGCTTCAAACCACCATGCGTTGTAGATGACTTCTCTGGTATACGGTGTAGGTGATGTTTCTTCAAACCTGTCCAGCCAGGTTCCAATGGCCATGGCAGCGGCAAAAACAATAAATAAAACAGCGGTTAAACGGGTGGAGAAAAGGAATGCAGCTATTTTCTTTTGCATTATGCGAATTTTGGTGCAAATTTAGGTAATTACTACCATTTTAGCTACTTAAATTTGTTAATCCATATGAATATTATTTTGTGGGCTTTTTCCGGGCCTCAAACATCTTTATATGAATAAAGGTTCCCATATTTCTTGCTCTGTTTTTAGCAATTTGAGCAGTTTCTCCCACAAACAGTTCATCAATGGTAAGGTACCATAGATTTATCCAGGTTCCAAAATGCAGTTCATTGATTCCTTCATTGAAAGCCCGGTCCACTCCAACGTGCTTTCCTATTGGATCGCCCTGGTATGTCTTCTTAAAGAAAAGATTGGATTCCCAAAAGTCCGTTAAATGTTCCAAATGATGGTCCCAGTCCTTTATGATGGTATTAAAAATAGGGCCCAGAAGTTCATCTTTTCTTACTCTTCCGTAAAACGTCTTTACTAAAAGATTGATATCCTCTCTGGATTTAATATCGTGCATATGGTATTACAATTGAATCTGTAAAGTTATTGCATATTTTAAAATAAAAATCATTAAAAAGTTTTTACTTTGCTTTATGATTCAGGTAGCTTTTTTAGGGTTTGGAAATGTGAACTATCATTTATGTAATGCTTTATATAATAGTGATTATATTTCTGTAAATCAAATATATAATAGAAATAAAATTTTATTTTCTTCTGAATTGGAAAAGATCCCGTTCACAACTGCTCTTTCAGAACTTAAAAATGTCGACGTCTATATTATTGGCATTCCGGATGACGCTATCGCACCTTTTTCTGAAAGATTACCTTTTGAAAATAAACTGGTGGTACATACTTCCGGTGGTGCAGAAATGGAAGCGCTGTCCTCAAATAACCGAAAAGGGGTTTTTTATCCATTGCAGACTTTTTCAAAAAAGAGCGAAGTGGATTTTAAAAAAATACCCATTTGTATTGAAGCCGAAAATGCTTCGGACCTAAAGCTACTAAAACTACTAGGTGAAACTATTTCAGAAAAGGTCGTGGAGATCAATTCCGAAGAACGCGCAAAGCTACATGTCGCTGCTGTTTTTGTAAATAATTTTGTAAACTACCTATATCATATTGGCCACGAAATTGTTTCGGAAAACAATATTTCGTTCGACCTGCTAAAACCTCTTATTGCCGAAACCGCCCGTAAAATGGAAAGTATACCCCCGGAAGAAGCCCAGACAGGGCCTGCAAAGCGAAATGACCTGAAGACAATAGAAAAACATTTACATTTGCTGCAAGACAGTCCGTACAATCAATTATATCAACAACTAACCAAAGCCATACAAACTACCGCCCATGGAAAAAAGCTATAAAGAATACTTACAACATATCACCACTTTTGTTTTTGATGTAGATGGTGTGCTTACAGATGGCACCATTGTGGTCACAACCAATGGAGAAATGTACCGCACTATGAATACCAAAGACGGATTTGCACTAAAAACCGCTTTTGAACAAGGATTTAAGGTATGTATCATTTCCGGAGGAACAAATGAAGGTGTTCGTAAACGCTTGCAGGGACTTGGATTAACAGATATTTACCTCGGTGCACATCATAAGACCGAAACTTTGAACGAGTATTTGAAAGTTTCCAATATCAAAAGAGAAAATGTTTTATTTATGGGAGATGACATCCCGGACCTCTACGTGATGCAGGAAGTGGGATTACCTTGTTGTCCGCAGGATGCTGTCCCGGAAATTAAAGATATCTCCAAATACGTTTCTCATAAAAAAGGAGGAAAAGGCTGTGTGCGTGATATTATTGAACAGGTCCTTAAAGTACAGGGGAAATGGGTTAGCAATGGTAATGCAAGTGCCAAATACGATTAAATCTCAGGAATAAAAACAATGAACGTTCTCAAATTAGTCCGCCCTCTCAATTTATTATTCATTGTTTTGGTCCAGGCCTTTGTGAAGTATGGATTGTTTAATCCGCTTGAAGCAGAAACCACCTTAAATACTATTGATTTCGCTCTATTGGTGATCGCCACCGTCTGTATTGCCGCAGCGGGAAACATCATCAATGATATCTATGATGTTGAGATCGACCGTATCAATAAACCCAACAAAGTGCTTATTGGTAAAAAGATCTCTGAAAAAAAAGCAAATCGATGGTATATAGCTTTAAATGTGATTGGTGTTGGTATAGGCTTTTACCTTTCAAATAGTATAGGAAAGTCAAATTTTGCGGCCTTATTTATTGTGATTTCAGCACTATTGTACTTATATGCTTCCTACCTAAAAGGAATATTGTTGATAAGTAATTTTCTTATATCGTTGTTAGTGGCCATGAGCATCCTTATAGTTGGGCTTTTTGACCTGCTTCCGGCAATTAATGCACAGAACCAAACCTCACAATTTACTGTTTTTAAGATATTGCTGGATTATGCCTTATTTGCTTTTCTTCTGAATTTTATACGGGAAATTGTAAAAGACATACAGGATATTAATGGAGATAAAAACGGAGGAATGAACAGCCTTCCTATTGCAATTGGCAGAAAAAGAGCTACTACGGTTGTATTTGTTTTAGGTGTATTCACAATTTTGACTGTTATACTTTACAGCTATACCTACCTTTATCATACACAAATAGTAGTATTATATTTTCTCTTTTTAATTGTAGCCCCTCTACTCTACTTTTGTGTAAAAGCCTGGAGTGCAGAGCAACGCAAAGACTACGTTCTTCTCTCAAAACTTTTAAAACTTATCATGTTCCTTGGAATGTGTTCTATACTATTATATCCTCTTGTAAATAAATGAAATGCTAAAAGAAAAATTAAAAGACTATACTATTATTCTTGCTTCGGGATCTCCCCGAAGGCAGCACTTTTTTAAAGAACTGGGGCTGGATTTTGTTATTGAAGTACGTGAAATTGAAGAATCTTACCCGGACAGCTTAAAGGCCGCTGCAATTACAGACTATCTGTCTCAACTAAAAGCTTCGGCGTTTAGTGGCCTTTCTGAAAATGATATTGTGATCACAAGTGATACTATTGTTTGGAAGGACGGAAAAGCAATTGAAAAACCAAAGGACGGTAAGGATGCCAGGCAAATGCTACAAAGCCTTAGTGGTAGTATGCATGAAGTAATTACATCGGTTTGTTTTACGGGAAAAGATTTTCAGAAAACGATCAACGACACTACCAAAGTATGGTTTAAGGAACTCACGGAAGAAGAAATTGACTACTATATAGATACCTACCAACCCTTTGATAAAGCAGGAAGCTATGGAATACAGGAATGGATCGGTTATATAGGCATTGACCGGTTGGAAGGTTCGTATTTTAATGTCATGGGATTACCCACCCGACTTGTTTACAAAACGTTAATAGAGCTGGCACGGCCATAATTTTGTAGTATTTTTGTTTAAAATGCTTCGAAAATGAAAATCACCCCAGGTAAACTATTCAATCTATTGTGTGTTCTTATACTGCTATCTTCCTGTGAATCTAAAAAAGATACGCCCGGTGTATCCACTTCCGGGAAAAGTACCGAAAAAGAAAATGTAAAAGAGCGTAATCTGAATTCAGAGTTTAAAGACTATTGGTACGCCGGAAAGGCAGAAATAACTTCCTATCAATTATTACAAGAGCGGTATGGTGAGCTTCGGGAAGGAACGGTGGTCAACGTTTTTGTAACCGAAGACTTCCTGCCTTCGGTACAAGTAAAGGCCAATAACTATGCTGAAGAGAATATCCCGGTATTAAAGATGAACAGTACCAAAAAATTTCTAACCGGTATTTATCCGTACTCAATCATGACAAGTACTTTCAACCCGGTAAACACAAATAAGCATGCTTTAAAAATAAGCCATTCGGTACAAGAGTGGTGCGGCCAGGTCTATGCACAACTAAATAACCGGGACGATTTTGAGGTAAAATCCCACTCGTATTTTGAGGGCGAAGCCGATCTGGAAGTCTCGCTTCCAAAAACCTGGCTGGAGAATGAACTTTGGAATTTAATACGAATCAATCCGGAAGACCTTCCAACCGGAGACATCTCTATTATCCCTTCCTTCGAGTATCTTCGGCTACGTCATAAAGAACCAGCGGCACATCCGGCATTTGGCAGTTTAAAACAAGGGGATTCACTTACAACCTATTCTATAAATTATCCGGGCTTACAACGCCAGTTGACAATCTATTTTAACAGCAATTTCCCATACGAGATCGAAGAATGGGAAGAAACCAATGCGAGCAACCCTAAAGATACCCTGAGGTTAAAAACAACTGCTACAAAATTAAAACGCATCCGTTCTGCGTATTGGACCCAAAACAGCAATAAGCACATAGCCCTGCGAGACTCTTTAGAATTGTGATGAAGTGTTAAAGAACTGCTAATAAAATAGGACGGTTTTCTATTTTGGGTATATTTGATTCTCATCAAAAAACAGTCCATGCGCAAATTATTCTCACTAGTATGTATCCTTCTTATTAGTTATTACGCATCATTCGCACAACAACCACAAAAACCAACTGCTTCCGAGATATTTCACAACCTGCAAAAGTTAAACTTTTTGGGTTCTGCCCTTTATATTGCAGCGCATCCCGATGATGAAAACACGCGGCTCATTTCCTATTTATCCAACGATGTAAAAGCACGTACTGCATATCTTTCGCTTACCAGAGGTGACGGAGGGCAAAATTTAATAGGACCCGAAATTCGTGAGTTACTGGGAGTGATACGGACACAGGAGTTATTGGTAGCAAGGCGAACAGACGGCGGACAGCAGTTCTTTACACGCGCCAATGATTTTGGATATTCCAAGCACCCCGATGAGACATTGGAAATATGGAACAAAGAAGAGGTTTTGAGTGATGTGGTCCGAGCCATCCGAAAATTTAAGCCGGATATCATTGTAAATCGATTTAATCATCGAAATCCGGGAACAACACATGGACATCATACCGCATCTGCCATGCTAAGCTTTGAAGCCTTTGATCTGGTGAGTGATGCTTTAAAATACCCGGAGACTGCCAAAGACTATGGAACCTGGCAACCCAAACGGCTATTCTTTAATACAAGTTGGTGGTTCTATGGAAGCAGGGAAAACTTTGAAAAAGCGGATAAGACAAACTTGCTCGAAGTGGAGACCGGAAGCTACTATCCGGCTTTAGGACTGTCCAACGGAGAAATAGCCTCTCTAAGCAGAAGCATGCACAAATCACAAGGTTTTGGAAGTACGGGCTCTCGCGGAAGTAGAATTGAATACTTAGAGTTTTTAAAAGGTGATTTTCCTGAAAATAAATCCAACCTTTTTGATGGTATCAATACTACCTGGTCCCGGTTGGATGGTGGTGCGCCTATTGGAGCTATTTTGCTTCAGGTAGAAAAGGATTTTGATTTCAGAGATCCATCGGCAAGTATTCCGCAATTGCTAAAAGCATATGACCTTATTCAAAAGCTTCCTGAAGGGTATTGGAAAACGATAAAGTCCAAAGAGATCATTGATGTCATATCAGATTGCACGGGAATATATCTTGAAGCTGTAGCCAATGTACAAAGTGTAGCTCCCAAGGGAAATCTAAAAGTTACCGTTGAAGCCATTAACAGATCTTCAGCAGATATCAAACTAAATTCCGTAAGCTCTCCGGTAATAAACTTCCCAACAACTGAAACTTCAACTCCCCTGTTAAACAATAAAAAGCATACACTGGAAAGTATTGAAGGAACTTTTTCGGCCACAGCATACAGTGCTCCCTATTGGCTTAATCAAAAAGGGTCCCTGGGGATGTATCGTGTAGAAGATAAGAATTTGATAGGACTACCTGAGCAAACCCATCAATTTCCGGTGACTTTTAACCTTTCCATAGATGGAAGAGCTATTTCGGTAGTAAAAAACATTGTCTATAAATTCAATGATCCTGTTGCCGGAGAGGTGTACCGCCCCTTTGAAGTTTTACCTGAAGTTACATCAGGCATTCCGGAAAAGGTACTCATTTTTGCAAATAGTGAAGCAAGGGAGATCCCGGTAATCATTACTGCCGGAAGAGATGATGTAAGTGGTACTGTAACCTTGCAGCATCCCAAAGGCTGGATAGTATCTCCTTCACAGCATGTGTTTTCCATTGCAAATAAAGGACAGCAACAAACACTTAAATTTATGGTACAGCCCCCTAAAGAACAAAATGAAGGGGTCCTTAAACCACTGGTACACGTAGGAGATAACTTCTATAATAAGGAACTGGTAATTATAGATTACGACCATATTCCGTTTCAAAGTGTTTTAATGCCTTCTGAAGCACGTATCGTACGGATAGATATTCAGAAAAAAGGACAAAATATTGGCTATATAAATGGTGCCGGAGATGCTATTCCAGAAAGTCTGAAGCAAATAGGGTACAATGTTACTACAATTCTACCGTCAGAGATCTCTTTGGAAAATTTACAAAAGTTTGATGCGGTCGTGGTTGGTATTCGGGCTTATAACACCGTACCGGAACTGGCCTTTAAACAAACAGAACTCAATAGTTATGTGAACAATGGCGGAACTTTATTGCTACAATATAATACCAGCCGTGGAATGGCAAACAAAAGCTTTGGCCCTCTCCCCCTTACGCTATCCAGGGACAGGGTAACGAATGAAAACAGCGATGTAAGGATACTGGCACCCAATCATACCGTAATGAACTCCCCCAACAAGATCACTCAAAACGATTTTAAAAATTGGGTCCAGGAACGAGGCCTTTATTTTCCTAATGAGTGGGCGCCGGAGTTTACTCCAATTTTAGGTATGAACGACAAAGACTATCCGGAAACCAAAGGTTCGCTTCTAGTCGCCAAATATGGAAAAGGATATTATATCTATACAGGTTTGAGCTTTTTCAGGGAGCTGCCAGCAGGTGTTCCCGGAGCTTACCGGCTATTTGCTAATTTACTCTCAATAGGAAACTAAAATGATCGAAGAAAAACAAAAGTTTGTTTGGAAATGGAAATACACACTTGTATTAGTATTTAACGCAATCTACATTCTACTGTTTTATTATCTAATGCAACACTTCTCATAATATGCAACAAATAGACTGGATCGTACTTGGGGGCACACTCCTTTTTATTGTTCTCTATGGAACTTACAAAACTCGCGGCAGTAAAAATGTAGTTGATTATTTAAAAGGCGGAAACGACGCTAAATGGTGGACCATTGGCCTTAGTGTAATGGCAACACAGGCAAGTGCCATCACATTTTTATCTACGCCCGGACAAGCCTTTCATGATGGAATGGGGTTTGTACAGTTTTATTTTGGGCTACCTATAGCAATGGTGGTTATCTGTATGGTCTTTATCCCGATCTATCACAAACTAAATGTATTTACTGCTTACGAATACCTGGAAACCCGTTTTGACCTAAAGACACGCACATTAACTGCTGTTCTGTTCTTAATTCAGCGTGGGCTGGCTGCGGGAATCACCATTTTCGCACCGGCAATTATTTTATCTGCTGTTCTGGGATGGAATCTTATTTACCTCAACATTATCATTGGGGTGTTGGTCATTATCTATACGGTTAGTGGAGGAACCCGGGCTGTGAGCGTTACCCAAAAACAACAAATGGGAGTGATCTTTGCAGGAATGTTAATTGCTTTTTTATTAATACTGAATTACTTACCTCTTGATATTACTTTTTCGAAAGCATTGGATATTGCAGGTGCAAGTGGAAAAATGGAAATCCTGGATTTTTCCTTCGACCTTGATAACCGTTATACTTTTTGGAGCGGTATAATTGGCGGTAGTTTTCTTGCTCTTTCATATTTTGGAACAGACCAGAGCCAGGTACAGCGTTATCTTTCCGGTAAGACCGTAAAGCAAAGCCAGATGGGATTGATCTTCAACGGGCTGCTTAAAGTACCTATGCAATTCTTCATTCTGCTGGTAGGGATAATGGTTTTTGTATTCTATCAGTTCAATGCCTCCCCCCTGCATTTTAATCCTGCAGCAGAAGCCGATGTATTGCAATCGGAATATGCTGCTGAATATCAAGTACTGCAAGCAGAAAAACAAGAGCTGGATGATCAATTAATTACAAAACAACTGGCATATTCACGTTCGGAAAGTACTTCTGAAAAAGAAGTTCTTGCAGCCGAAATAAAAACTTTAAATACTTCCGAAGACAACTTAAGGGAGCAATCCAGGGAACTTATTAAAAAAGCCAACCCTGCGGCAGAAACCAATGATAAGGATTATGTATTTGTGCATTTTATCTTGAACAATCTACCCAGAGGGCTTATAGGGTTGCTGCTGGCCGTAATCTTAAGCGCGGCGATGTCATCCACAGCTTCAGAACTAAATGCGTTAGGCTCTACAACTACAATGGACCTATATGCCCGTAATGTTACCATTAAGAATGACAGGCATTATGTGCGGGCCTCTAAGTGGTTTACGCTTCTTTGGGGTGTCCTTGCAATTTTGGTAGCCTGTGTAGCCAACCTATTTGATAATTTGATACAATTGGTGAATATTATTGGCTCTATTTTCTATGGGAACGTTTTGGGTATCTTCCTTCTCGCCTTCTTTATTAAATATGTAAAAAGTAAGGCCGTATTCATTGCCGCTATTATTACTCAGGTAATCATTATCTATGTTTGGTGGATCGACCTAATGCCCTATCTCTGGCTGAATTTAGCAGGATGCGTCCTGGTAATGGGAATAGCTGCATTATTACAGGCGACTATGCGTAATGGAAAGGAAAAACACGCTATTGACCAATAAGTTTCAAGAAAATGATTGGCAGCCTATCACTGGAACAGTTCGTAAATACTGTATGGAATTCAGCTGTAAAAGCTTGATTTTCAGAAAATTCCTACAATTAAATTTAAACGAACAGAATGATTCCATTCATTTTTATTTATCTTCGTAATGCCCAATCTACTCTGCTTATTTACTATACATAAGGTTTAGTACCTTTTAAATGTTTACAAATAGTGCTATTGGTATTGTTTAAAATCAGTAGTATTGAGAAAAATTACATTTATACTTTTTTTTCTTTTTTTTGGGATCTGCTTCAGCCAACATACCGGCGATGAGGTTTGTTCTTTACAACCTAAAAATAAGGCCTGGATCTACCAGTTTAAGAAAGCAGATGGCCTGGATGCACAGATCGACCTGGTAATAAACAAAATTATTTTGGATACCGAATATATAGGTGAAAACACGGTAATGGCCAGCCTTAGTGATAATAGTGTCTTTAATAAAGTTCCTTGTTCATCGGCCTGCTCCATTCGCTTTGGGTTGATCTACGCAAAGAACAAAGGAATTATACTTGACCTTAAAAAAAATCCTGAACTGGAAGACCTGATCTTCGAATTTACTTCTGAAAACATAAACCGTATCGAACTTAACGAATACCAGGAAAAGGACATTTACAACCCCAGTGCCCTTAAACGTTCCGGAGTTGTTCTGTATACAGATGATAAAGAGCTAAGAAAGAAAGTAAGACGGGCAATCAAAAAAGGTATGGATAATAAATCATAGCCTTTTACAGCAAAGAGTTTAAAGAACAAATATATTAAGCATTAAAAAAGCCTCGAAAATCGAGGCTTTTTTAATAATATAAAGACACAATTTTACATTACGCCCCACTCTTTTAAAGACTTTTTGTTTAAAGCAATATAATCATCATTACCGGCTGTTTTAGCCAGTTCCAAAGATTTTTGAGCAGCTTTTATTGCTCCTTTCTTATCCCCTGCTTTAGCATAGATCAACGATTGTTGTCTGTGATACCAAAATGCCGGCTTCTCACGTAGTTCAATGGCTTTGTCTATCCATTTTTTTGATTTATTGATATCCTTACCGGCTTCCATATAATAAACAGCGGCCGCATAGTAATCTCCTGCAGAAGGCCCGTTCATAGCCTTATCGATACTCGCTGAAACGAATTTATCCGTATCAAATTCAATAGGAATTCCTACATACGCTTTTTCCCAAAGCATTCCAAGGTTTACAGAATCATTGGTAACATCGTCAAAGGTCATTGTAAAAGATTGTATCTCCATAGGTAATGGTTGAACCTTTGCTTTAACAACAGCAGCTACTTTAGCATCATCCCATTTTTGAGGGGTTCCCCAGTTATTGGCATCACTGTAAAAATATACTTCCCAGATTTGAGCATTAGGCTTTGTATAGATAGCATAACTTCCTGCTTCTAAAGTCTTACCACCTATGGTCACATCATCACTAAAAGTGATCTTTGTGTTCTCGTTGGCTCCGGTACGCCATATTTTTCCATAAGGAACTAATCCACCAAAGATAGTTCTACCTCTCATAGCTGGCCGGGAGTATTCTAAAGAAACATCTGTTAATCCAACTTTTTGTTCGATTTTTTGAAAGGGGCTGGCTGCAGGAGTTTCAACTTGTGCATAGGCTCCAACAGAGATCAGCGCCACACAAACTAAAAGGAATAATTTTTTCATAGGTTTAAATTTTAAGGTTTTTATAAAGTGTTACGAAGTTACGACAACAACACTTTCTTATTAGTTAACAAAAACTTAAAAAAGGTTCAAGAACTAATAGTACCTTTGTGATATGAAAAGATTCATTGCCGAAACTATAGGCACCTTTGCTTTGGTATTTTGTGGTACAGGTGCCATTGTAATAAATGAATATACAAATGGGGCTGTAACACACCCCGGAATTGCCATCACTTTCGGCTTAATTGTTATGGGAATGATCTATGCCTTTGGTGATATTAGCGGCGCACATATCAATCCTGCTGTGACAATTGCTTTTGCCTATGCTAAAAAATTTCCCTGGAGAGATGTGCCCTTATATGCATTAGCGCAATTGACTGGAGCTTTTGCTGCAAGCGGGTTGTTATTTTTTCTTTTTCCCGAAAGTGAGAATCTTGGGGCTACACTACCCCAGTTGGATATTTTACGGGTCTTTATTTTTGAAATAATCCTTTCCTTCTTTTTAATGGTGGTTATTATAAATGTATCAACAGGTTCTAAAGAAATAGGTGTTATTGCAGGAATTGCTATTGGAGGTGTTGTATTATTGGAAGCAATGTTTGCCGGCCCTATTACCGGAGCTTCTATGAACCCAGCGCGGTCCATTGCTCCTGCCGTTGTTTCCGGAAATCTTCAAGACCTGTGGCTCTATATTACCGCACCTGTAATTGGTTGCCTGCTAGCTGTGGTAAGTTGTAAGTTGGTAAAAGATGAACAATGCTGTGATAGTAATGACGGATCCTTTAAATAGTTTACCTAAATAAATATACTTTTACAATTCTTGAAACAAGCCGTGAACATATTTTGGTTTCGCAGAGACCTGCGAATCGATGACAATGTAGGTCTTTTTAAGGCTTTACAGGGAAAATTTCCCGTATTGCCCATCTTTATTTTCGATACTGAAATATTAGATAGCCTTCCTATGGATGACGCGCGGGTCACTTTCATTTTTGAAACACTTCAAAAACTAAGAAATGAACTTCAGGAATATGGTGGTGATCTGGCTTTATATCACGGTACACCTGAGACTATTTTTAACCGGATCATTTCAGAGTTTAATGTGCAAAATGTTATTACCAACCGTGATTATGAACCCTACGCCAGAAAACGGGATGCTCAAATAAAAGAACTTCTTTCTTCAAAAGATATGGGTTTTTATACCTACAAGGACCATGTCCTCTTTGAAAAAGAAGAGGTCGTAAAAGATGATGGCAATCCCTATGTTGTTTATACACCTTATATGAAAAGGTGGAAAGCAAAGTTTAAAAGTGAATACCAGTTAAAGATTTATGACACTTCTAAATATTTAAACAATGTATTGAAAGATACCAATGTTCCTAACCTTAGCTTAGAATATATAGGTTTTCAAAGATCTTCTATCAACGTTCCGGAATACATTATGAATCCTGTTCTCATTAGAGAATATGAAAACATGCGAAATTTTCCTGCGGAAGAAGCTACCTCACATCTGGGGCCACATCTGCGTTTTGGTACTGTGAGTATTCGCAAGCTTATCAAGAAAGTGATTTCCGAAAAAAACGAAATCTTTTTACAGCAACTTATCTGGCGCGATTTTTTTATACAGATCCTCTGGCACTTTCCAAAAACAACAGACAGTGCCTTCAGGAAAAAATACGATCGTATAAAGTGGCGGAATGACAAAACAGAATTTGAAAAATGGAAAAGCGGAAAAACCGGCTATCCATTAGTCGATGCAGGAATGCGCCAATTAAATGCAACCGGTTATATGCACAACCGAGTACGAATGCTGGTCGCCAGTTTCCTTTGCAAACATTTATTGATAGACTGGCGGTGGGGAGAAGCGTATTTTGCTGAAAAACTATTGGATTACGAACAGGCAAGTAATGTTGGTAATTGGCAATGGGCAGCGGGGAGTGGTGTCGATGCCGCACCCTATTTTAGAATATTCAACCCAACCACACAGATCAGTAAATTTGATAAAGAGTACAGATATATTAAAAAATGGGTAAAAGATTTTGGGTCCGAAACATATCCGGAAGAAATGGTTATCCATAAAGAAGCACGTGAACGTGCCTTAAAAGTATATAAAGAGGCTATTTATTAAATATTTGTAAGAATTTTCCATATAATTTGTTAATATTATCGTTTATTTACATATATTTATCGATGTAATTGAATATAAGGTACTTACATAACCCCCAAACTTATGCTTATGGAACCCTACGACAATGAATTTACAAATGGAGAGATCACAGTTACTTTCGAACCAAAAAAGTGTATTCACGCGGAGAGGTGTGCAAAAGGACTTTCAGAAGTTTTTAGGACTTCCGTGATTCCCTGGATCGACCTGGAAGGGGCAGATACCGAAAAAATTATAAGTCAGATCAAAAAGTGCCCTTCGGGTGCTCTTAGCTTCTGCTATAACAACGAATTGGTTTCTGTTAAATAAATTCTAATTCAGTTCGTTTTTTGGGAAGTTTTATACAATTTTTCTACTCTTGCAGTGTTAAGTAACGATAACAAACCTAACTCTGAAAATAATGAAAAGAAAACAAGTACTCCTACTTCCCCTGCTCTTTTTTGTGCTTAATCTCACTGCGCAAGAAACCAATACCAACACCCTGGAAGGTCAATTTGTTGATGTCATCGACAAATCCAATAATTATCAGGAATATAAAGTGATCAAGAAATCAAAACTAAATCGCTTACGCAAAAATATCTTAGACTCGGTAACGGCATTAGAAACTATAATTGACGAGACCAAAGCTGAAGTTTTACAGCAGGAAAACCAAATTGCAACTCTTACAAACAATTTAAAAACCACTCAAGGTGATCTGGCTACTTCAAAAGAAAAAGAGAATGGTATTGAATTCTTTGGAATATTGACAAATAAGTCCACATACAATACCATTATGTGGTCGATCATTGGTATTCTTTTGTTGGGGCTGAGTTTCTTTATCTATAAATTCAGAAACAGTAATTCTATTACCAGGGCAGCGCGACAAAAATTGGCCGAAACCGAAACTGAATTTGAAAGTCACCGCCAAAGAACGCTGGAGCAACAACAACAGTTAAGAAGAAAGCTTCAGGATGAGATCAATAAGAACAAGAAACCTCAATAATAAAAAAGCCTCCGAAATCAGGAGGTTTTTTATGGTTCTATTCTGGTAATCTTTGCGCCAATAGCCCGCAATCTTTCATCAATATTTTCATAACCCCTATCTATTTGTTCGATGTTATGAATTGTACTGACTCCCTTTGCAGAGAGTGCTGCGATCAGTAATGATATCCCGGCCCTTATATCCGGAGACACCATAGTGGTTGCTTTAAGAGAAGATTCAAAGTTGTGGCCTATTACAGTAGCTCTATGGGGGTCGCACAAAATTATCTTAGCACCCATATCAATTAACTTGTCCACAAAGAAAAGGCGGCTTTCAAACATTTTTTGATGTATTAGTACACTTCCTTTTGCCTGTGTACAAACCACCAGAACAATACTCAGCAGATCCGGAGTAAATCCTGGCCACGGAGCATCTGCTACCGTTAAAATAGATCCGTCTATGTACCCCTGGATTTCATATTCTTCCTGTGAAGGAATATAGATATCGTCTCCTCTTTTTTCTAATGTGATCCCTAATTTTCTAAATGTATCCGGAATTAACCCTAGATTATCCCAGCTCACATCTTTAATGGTAATTTCACTTTTTGTCATGGCTGCCAAACCAATCCAACTACCAATTTCAATCATATCCGGCAAAATACGATGTGTGCAGCCTCCTAAGCTTTCGACTCCTTCTATAATGAGCATGTTGGAACCAACTCCGCTAATTTTGGCTCCCATGGCATTTAGCATTTTACATAATTGCTGTAGATAAGGCTCACAGGCAGCATTGTATATTGTGGTTGTCCCTTCTGCTAAAACAGCTGCCATTATAATATTTGCTGTACCTGTTACCGAGGCCTGGTCAAGTAACATATATGTTCCTTTTAAGCCATTAGGTGCTTCCACGCCGTAAAAACGTTCCTCTTTATTATATCTGAATGCAGCCCCTAATTTTATAAATCCTTCAAAATGGGTATCCAACCTGCGTCGGCCAATTTTATCGCCCCCGGGACGTGGTATATATCCTTTTCCAAAACGTACCAATAAAGGTCCAACGATCATAATTGATCCTCGAAGAGAACTACCCTCTTGTTTAAATAATTCAGATTCGAGGTATTCCAGGTTTAGGTCATCAGATTTAAAAGTATATTTTCCTTTCCCTGTTTTTTTTGTCTTGACTCCTAAATTCCCCAGGATCTCTATCAATTTATTGACATCTCGAATATCCGGGATGTTTTCGACTATAACTTCTTCGGGAGTAAGTAAAACGGCACATAAAATTTGCAGGGCTTCATTTTTAGCCCCTTGTGGCCTGATTTCACCTTTTAGTTTATGACCACCATCAATTTGAAAAGTTCCCATTTGTGGTTGCTAATTTTGGTACCGCTTGCGGTTTCGGTTGCTTTTGAAGTTCTTTTTGCCTGAACTGCTACTGCTATTACTACTAAATCTCTTTTTGTTTTTCAAAAGATCATGTGCCTTAGAAAGGTCTTCGTCACTATTCTTAAGATTGATCTTTCCTCCGGAAAGTTCAAATAGGTGCTCAAATATAACGGCATCTTCAACGGTATCCTTGTTCCAATTCAGGAAGCATTTTTTCATATGATTGGCAATGGTCAATACCAGCCCGTCTTTCATATCTCCTTCTTCCCACTTATTTGCAACATCTATCATTCTTTTTATATTATTTCCGTAGAAACGATATTTTGGGTGATTTTGAGGATATTTTAAAGGTTCCGGGCGTTCCATTAGCTCTTCACGGGAAGGAATCTCATAAGGAGAGTCTGCATCCAGCTTAAAATCTGAAATAATGAAAAGCTGGTCCCATAATTTGTGTTGGAAATCCGGAACATCACGTAAATGCGGATTTAAATTTCCCATCACAGCGATAATGCTCTTTGCAATTTTATTGCGTTCTTCCCTGTTTTCAATGGAAACTGCATGGTCTACCATTTTTTGTATATGGCGGCCATATTCAGGAATAATTAAATGTGGTCGTTCTGTGTTGTATTCTAAATTATCAATCAAAATATATTAATTAAAATAGGAGGTTTGTATTACTGAAGTAATTATATCCCGCAAAATACTAAATTTATAAAGAAATTACTCCTTCAATATTAGAAACTTCCAGATATTTCTTAATTACAGCGTCCGGCGAGGCCATCTTTACTTTTATGGAAACACTTGTATAAGTTCCTTTTGAAGAATCCCGGGTATTAATTACAGCTTCCATTCCGTTAAAGATAGCTTCAATCTCTGCAATTTTTTCCAATTCGGCCGGAATAATGAATTTATATAGGTACTGAGCCGGCCATGAAGTATCATCTGCAAGTTGTTGTCTTAACCGCTCATAGAATTCTTTGGTGTTTTTGTCTTGCTTCATCAGGTATTAATCGATTATAAACAGCGCAAAGATACACTTTAGGTGTCAATAATATTTACGTACTTTGTATAAAATTGTAACGCTTGAAAACAAAAAGAATTGTTATTTCCGGAGGTCCCGGTTCCGGTAAAACCAGTTTAGTATCTCATTTAGAACAGCAAGGCTATACCTGCATGCATGAAATTTCCAGAGATGTTACTAAAGAAGCCCAAAAAGAAGGGATTGAACAATTATTCTTAGAGGATCCATTGCTTTTCAGTAAAAAATTACTTGAAGGCAGGTTAAAGCAATTTCAAAATGCTTCTTTATTTCATGACATGCCCTTTTTATTTTACGATCGTGGTATGCCAGATGTTACAGCATACATGGATTATATTCGTTCACATTATCCTGCAAAGTTTTCAGAAATATGTATGAACAACAGGTATGATATTATTTTTCTCTTACCTCCGTGGAAAGAGATATATAAGCAAGACAATGAACGCTATGAATCTTTTGATGAAGCCGAAAAGATTTATCATTACCTCTTTCAGGGCTACCAAAAATATGGGTACTCGGTACAAGAGGTTCCTGTGGGCAGTATTACAGAAAGAAGCGAATATATACTCTCTAATTTGAATAAATAACCTTGAATCGACCGCTACAAATTCTTGAAAAATACTGGGGGTTTTCTTCCTTTAGGCCACTTCAGGAAGAGATCATTACCTCTGTACTGGATGGTAGGGACACTGTAGCGCTTTTACCAACAAGTGGAGGAAAGTCACTATGTTTCCAAGTTCCGGCATTGGCTATGGAAGGCATCTGCGTGGTAGTTTCACCTCTTGTTGCCTTGATGAATGACCAGGTAAAAAACCTTCAGGAACGAGGTATCAAAGCTTTAAGTATTACTGGTGGTATCTCTTTTGGTGAGTTGCAGATCCTATTGGACAATGCAACCTATGGAAATTATAAATTTTTATACTTGTCTCCCGAACGGCTCCAGCAAGAGGTCGTTCAAAATGCCATACGGCAGATGAATATCAATCTAATTGCCGTAGATGAAGCACATTGTATTTCGCAGTGGGGAAATGATTTTCGGCCGGCATATAAGAACATTTCCATAGTACGGGAGCTACATCCTTTAGTTCCTATAATTGCACTGACAGCAACCGCAACTCCGGAGGTTTTGCAAGACACTGTTGCTCAATTGAAGCTGGAACTTCCCGCTATTTTTAAAAGTTCATTCGTACGCAAAAATCTTTCATATCAGGTCTATTTTGAAAATGACAAATTGTATAGAATTCAACAATTATTAAAAAACAATACCGGCTCGGCAATTGTTTATGTGCGCAGTCGAAGCACTGCTGTTGAAACCTCCAGCCATTTAAACAATCTCGGAATTTCAAGTACTTTTTACCACGGAGGTATTTCAAAAAATGATAAAGACCAGAGATTGGAGGCCTGGAGAAATAATTCGATCACGACCATTGTTGCAACGAATGCGTTTGGAATGGGTATCGATCACTCAAACGTACGGTTTGTGATACATACGCAGTTACCGGAAAGCATAGAAAGTTATTTTCAGGAAGCAGGGCGTGCCGGACGGGATGGAGATTATGCTAGTGCAGTTGTTCTATACAATGAGTACGATAAAATTTTAATTAAAAAACAATTTGTTGATTCGCTTCCTACTCCCAAGGATTTAAAAAAATTATACCGTACACTTAGTAACTATTTCCAGGTTTCATATGGCGAAGGTGAGTATACACAGTTCAATTTTAGTTTTACGGACTTCTGTCAAACCTATCAATTAAACACTCTGTTAGCATATAACGGATTGAATTCATTGGATCGCTTAGGGGTTATAGAGTTATCAAAAGAATTTGGGAGGCGGTCAAAATTGCTTTTTTTAGTTTCTTCAGAAGTATTGCTTTCTTATTTTGAAAAAGATATTGCCCTATCGGTCATTGGGAAGACCATTCTCCGACTGTATAGTGGAATTTTTGATACTCCCACCTTTATTAATTTAGAGCTCATTGCTAAAAAATGCGGACAGCCCGTAGAAAAGATCATTGAGGCGCTAAAGATATTTGAACGCGATGAATTATTAGAGCTTACTTTATACGAAACCGATGCTACACTTACTTTTTTAGTGCCGAGAGAAGATGACAAGGTCATCAATGTTATTGCAAAGGAAGTAGACGGCCTAAATAGAAAAAAAGCAGATCAGGTAACTTCGGTTCTAAAATATATTGAAAATACAGAAGAGTGTAAGAGTCGCCAGTTAGTGCAGTATTTTGGAGAAACCGATGTAATGCCTTGTGGAATTTGCAGTGTATGTGCTGCACAAGAGACTACGGCCACTAAAACAGAGATGAAGTTAATTTCGGAAAAGATCCTTCAGTTATTGGAAGAAAGTGAAATGAATTCACGGGAAATTTCAGAAAGGCTTACTTTTACAGAGTCTAAAATTGTATATGTTTTACAGCTATTACTGGATTCGGGAAAAGTGAAAACCAATACAAAAAAACAATTTTACAGAAACGAATGAGAGATATACGTATCGTATTTATGGGCACCCCCGGCTTTGCTGTTGGCGTATTGAAAAAGCTTATAGAAGAAAAGCGGAATATCGTAGGTGTCATTACTGCTCCAGACAGGCCAGCAGGCCGTGGACGCAAATTACGACCTTCTGCAGTAAAGGAATATGCGATAGCACAAAAGCTAACTGTCCTGCAGCCCAAAAATTTAAAAGACAAAGATTTCTTAGATCAATTAAAAGAACTCAATGCCAATTTACAGATCGTAGTTGCTTTTAGGATGCTTCCAAAGGTGGTTTGGGAAATGCCAAAATACGGCACCTTTAATCTACATGCTTCCCTCCTGCCTCAATATCGCGGTGCAGCACCAATTAATTGGGCGATCATCAATGGTGAGTCCAAAACCGGAGTCACCACCTTCTTTATAGATGAAAAGATCGATACCGGTGCGATCATCTTAAGTTCGGGAACCGATATTGAAAAAAATGAAACTGTCGGTACTTTGCATGACAAACTTATGGAGCTTGGTAGTAAATTAGTGATAGAAACCGTCTCTTTAATTGAAAGCGGAACTGTAGCTACACAACCACAACCGGAAGCAGTTGATCTTAACGAAGCACCGAAGCTCACTGCAGATAATACTAAAATAGATTGGGACAAATCTGTAAAGAAAATAGATGCGTTTGTTAGAGGACTATCACCGTATCCTGGTGCCTGGACAATATTACAGAACGGTGAAGACCTGTTAAAAGTTAAGATCTATGCCTCTTCTCCTGAAAAAGAGTCTCACAAATTAAAGACAGGTAGTATAGTTACCACTAAAAAAAATATAAAAGTAGCTGTGCAAGATGGATACCTATATATTAAGGAAATACAATTACCCGGAAAAAGAAAAATGGTAATAAGTGACCTTTTAAATGGTTATGCATTTAGTGAAGATGCAAAAATGTTGTAATCCCTTGCTGCTACTGATTTCTTTAAAAAACGATAAAATGCGCCTTGGTTTATTAACAAACACTCTAAGTTATCAACAAAAACGGGGATTTACCCCGTCATTCCTTGCGTGAACCGATAATCCGATTAAATTTGTAGAGCAATTAATTGAAGTTTAACCAACAATTTAATCTAAACATTAAACTATGAACAAATCAGATTTAATCGACGCAATGGCAGAAGATGCCGGAATCACAAAAGCCGCTGCTAAAAAAGCATTAGAATCTTTCTTGGGTAACGTAGAAGGATCCCTTAAAAAAGGAAACAGAGTATCATTAGTAGGTTTTGGATCTTGGTCAGTTTCTAGAAGAGCTGCAAGAGACGGAAGAAACCCTCAAACAGGAAAAACTATTAAAATCGCTGCAAAAAATGTAGTTAAGTTCAAAGCAGGTTCGGATCTATCAAGTAGTGTAAACTAATTTTAATACATATCGTATTTAATTGACCCTCTTCAATTTGATGAAGAGGGTTTTTTAATGGCAAAATATTAGTTTAAAAAACAATATGTTGTTTATTATAAAATTAATACTTAGATTTAGTTGACTAAAACCCAAAGATGACTTCATTAAAACCAACCAAAGGAGTGCTTCTTGTTGCTGAACCATCCATCATTGGTGATGTTTCATTTAACAGATCTGTTGTATTGTTAGCAGAGTATAACAAAAGCGGATCTGTAGGTTTTATACTCAATAAACCTCTGGAATACAAATTGAAAGACTTCATTCCGGAAGTTAATTCTAATCTAACGGTTTACAACGGCGGCCCGGTTGAACAAGATAATCTTTATTTTATTCACAGGATCCCCGAAATGGTTCCGGACAGTATTGAGATTTCCAACGGAATTTATTGGGGTGGTGACTTTAATGCAATAACGGGATTATTACAGGAAGATGCCCTTAGAGAGGACCAAATTCGTTTCTTTTTAGGCTATTCGGGATGGGCAAGCGAGCAACTGGAACAAGAACTTGAAGTAAACAGTTGGGTCGTGGTGCCTAACAATTATAAAAATGATATCATTGGAAAGTCCTATGATAATTTTTGGAAAGAAAAAATGATCGAGTTTGGAGGTGACTATGTAATATGGTCAAATGCTCCGGAAAATCCTATCTACAATTAACCCAAACGGGCCTTTACATTTAGTTTTCCCAGCAATTCCTTTGCTACAGTATTTGAATACTCTTTTTTCCTGTAATTTGTTACGGGTTGAATACCCATAATCGTATTGGTAATAAATAGCTCATCTGCCTTTTGGAGCTCGAATGGAGAAACCGATGTTTCTTCCAATACATAATCCGGAAGTTGTCCTAGAATAGTAATTAATTGTTTTCTTAAGATTCCGTTCAAACAACCGTCTTCCAGAGGCGGTGTCTTTATTTTATAACCGTTTACCAGAAATATATTTCCGTTAAGGGCTTCAACAACCTGCTTGTTCTCATTAAGTAGCAAACAGTTTTCATAATCGTTCTCTTTTGCGAAAATGCTCCCCAGAATGTTGATCGTTCTACTAGTGGTCTTTAAAGTGGAGAGCAAACCGGAATTTATGAAATGGTCTTTGAACAGTTCAATAGTATATGGTTCTTCGTTTAAAGTATAAAATGGGTCCTCAAGTGTTTCGCAAATAATCAAATACTCAATATCGTTGGTTTCCGGTGTGTATTTCCCACCTGTCTTTCGCCAAACCAGGAGCTTTACCCGAAAGGAATGTACAGTTTCATCATGAGTAGCAATTGTTCTTTGAATTTCTTCTTCCAGGAATTCAGGAGTAAAATTCATAGGAATTTCCATACGTAAAATGCGCATGGACGCCATCAATCTAAAATAATGGTCCTCCCAAAAAAGAATCTTTCCGGCAGAGACCTTAATGGTTTCGAAAACCGCATCTGCATATTGCAACCCCCTATTTTCAGAAAGGATATGTATATCTGGAGCTGTACTGATTTTTCCGTTTAAATTAAGCATAAATAAACCGCCCCATTTTAGTGAGACGGCGCAAAGATACTATAAATTGCTTCGATATTTAGGTGGAACCCAAGATCTGTTTCAGGTTAGAAACCATATTCTCCCACAGCATTTTACCTTCTTCAATTTCATCTTCTTCGGCAAAGTCTGTCACCATTAAAGAGACATCTTTAGTGATCTCATCTACCTGAATACGCATTTCAAAGTAGTAGTCGGTATCTTCATCTTCTACCCATTTGAATTTGATCCGTTCCTGGTTTTTCTTTCCTAAAAGTTTCGCTTTTTCTTCACTCCCTTCCCAAATAAAAGTAAAATATTCGCCTCGTGAATTTACATTGTCTGCATACCATTCACTCATTCCACTGGGGGTAGAGATGTATTGATACAGAAGAGAAGGAGACACATGTATTGGGAACTCCATCTCATATTTTAATTTGTCCTCCATAATTTGTTTGCTGAAGCCTAATATATATATTTTAATTTTAAACCGTAAAAGAAACTGCAAATTTTTTTATAGAAAATTATACTTAAAAAAATGTATCTAATCTTTGCGCTACATTATTTTGTTTCTATCTTTGCCTCCGCAAAATGGCGAGGTAGCTCAGGTGGTTAGAGCGTCGGATTCATAACCCGGAGGTCAGGAGTTCAAGTCTCCTTCTCGCTACTGGAACTCCCCTAAAAAAGGGGAGTTTTTTATGGAAGAATTTGTTACTTATGTTCTTTATTCTAAGAAGTACAACAAAATATACATAGGATACTCTTCCAATCTAATTCAACGCTTTTATTCGCACAACAGCATTGCTACAAAAGGGTATACCATTAGATATCGTCCCTGGATGGTTGTAGAAGTTGAGTTTCATATGACCAAAACAAATGCTTTAAGGCGAGAAAAGTTTCTGAAATCCGGTATAGGAAGAAAATATATCCATAAAATGATCTTACCTCACTATAGATAGTCGGATTCATATCCGCCAGAGGCGGACAGGAGTTCAAGTCTCCTTCTCGCTACAGCAAAACCTGATACGTTTGTATCAGGTTTTTTTATTTTAAACTGAGAAGTTTACTTCAAAATGTTTAAAAATAAAAAACAACAAGGAGTGTTGTAGGTTTTGCTATACAGCTTCCCTAAAAAGACTCACCGAGATGCAGGCGAGGTAATTCTCCTTCTCGCTACTTAACAAATAAAGGAAAAGCCGAGATTCACATTTCGGCTTTTTTATTTTACTAAAACAAACTTGAGCAATATCACTGGATTTAAGTTAGTTTTTTAACTCAATTCCTTGCTATAGCACATTATTATTATTAGGATAAATTAAGATATAAAAGTTAGAAGCTTACTTTTTAATAAATCTTTGAATACTTTTTTCTTTTGAAATTACTACCTCAATAAAATAAATACCTCCTACTAAATTCGAAACATCAATACTACTCTGTGTCGACGTTTCTCTCACAGCATTGCCTAGTAAAGTATAAATAGTTACACTTTCTATAGTTTCTTGAGTCTTAATGTTTAGTATATCCTGTGCTGGATTAGGGTAGACAAAAAATTCTGTTTCAACTAAATCCTCAACTCCAAGAGTAGGTACAAGGTCTAGGCTCCCGGCTATATAATTAAAATCGTCTAAATAAAACTCATGGTTAGGGTTAACTGAGAAGAAGTCAACACCCCCCAGACTAGTAGGAATATCTCCTGCTTCATTTGTAAAAGGAGTACCAGGATCAATAGCTATAATATTGTCAATCGAAAATCCCCAAGTAGCATTACTCATACCACTTGTTAGATCAAAGTTCATGGCAATCCTAAACCATTCATCATGCGGAAATTCAAAGTTGACCTCCCCTAAGGCTGAATCATCTATTAAACCAATTCCGGGACTGGCATTATCCTGATTAAAGAAAATATGTCCTACGATCCATTCTCCTGCTCCAATTGGCACAGTACCCTGTAAGTTCCAGTACGCTTCTTTGCCTGATGGCACATACATATAAAACTCTAGCCCCCATTCTTCAGATGTTTTGTTACCGAGATCTAGAATCGCTTCGGTGATTCCATCACCTGGGATGAATCCTGCTCCACCACCTATTACTGGAGCAGGAACCCACCATGCTCCATAAGGAGGACCATTAGGATATTCCATATCGTCAACGAACTGAGCATTAATATTTGTGACAAAGAAAAAAATAATGACGAGCAAAAGGTACCTATTTTTCATTGTAATGAGTCTTTATGTTTATCCTAAGATACAAATAATCATATAAAAATTAAGGTAACTATATATACATTGATTAGATATACTATTGCTTTATGAATTTATGCATATATTTTTTGTTATCCTGAAAAGTAATTTCCATGAAATAGATTCCGGATTTCAAAAAAGAAATATCAATTGGGTTTCCTTCATGAATCTTTACTGCGGAAATATCTTCTCCCAGTACTGAAAATATCCGCAGTCCCTCAACAGCCAGTTCTTTGGAAGAAATGTTAAGCATATTTTCTACAGGGTTTGGATAAATGCTTATTTGTTCTTTGTCAACCTCGTTAGTAGATAGAATGTAGTTACCGTGTACGGCAGTATTCCCTTCCGGGGTTGTGATAATTAATGTTTTGTCATTATTAGATCCATCTACTATTTCATAGCCATAAGTTCTGTTCTGTATAAAATCACCAGCCAAAATAGTACTCAAATACCGGCCTTCAAGTTCGCAGTATGGAAAACAATCACCAAGGGTCACACTAGGGGTATTAACTGTAAATGTATCTGTACCAATAATAGTTGGGCCTTCAGAGTCGAAGAAGTAATTGAAATGAATTATTCCATTTACCTGATAACCATTTGTGATCTCAAAAAAATCTATCCCCGGATGATAATCAGGGTCCCCTCCTGTTGGCTGGGTGACATCGTAGGTTACTCCATCTATAATCATATAGTGTAGCGTCCAATTATTATCTATTAATTCTTGCTGGGCTGAACTCTGGATAGAAAATAGTAAAACCAGAGTAAGGAGTACAATTTTTTTCATAGGTGCGTTTTTTATTATATTAATATACAAAAAAATTGTCATGCCTTGAAAAATAGATACTTATGACTAAAAAAGTTTCCTTGAAAAGCAACAGATATGAATGCGTTTATTTTGCACAAGCAAAATCTCAAGCCTATATTTTATATACTAAATGACTGAAAATAACGTATTTTTGCGCTCTGATTCTAAATTAAGTAAAAACAGGCATGACAGGAATGGAATTAATGGCACCGGCAGGAAATTTTGAGTCTCTCCAGGCAGCAATTGATAATGGAGCAGATTCTGTGTATTTTGGTGTAGATCAATTAAACATGCGGGCAAGAGCCAGTATAAACTTCACTATCGAAGATCTGCCGGAAATAGTACGCCGTTGCAGTGAAAAAAATGTAAGGACCTACCTTACCCTTAATACCATTATCTATGATCACGACCTGTCCATTATAAAAACCTTGCTGGATGCAGGGAAAGCTGCCGGTATAACAGCGGTAATAGCTATGGACCAGGCAGTAATTGCTTATGCAAGGCAAATACAGATGGAGGTTCATATTTCCACTCAGATAAATATAACCAACATTGAAACGGTAAAATTCTACGCGCTTTTTGCAGACACAATGGTCATGAGCAGGGAATTAAGCTTGCGACAAGTTAAAAAGATATGTGAGCAAATAGAGCGCGAACAAATTACAGGGCCCTCAGGGAATTTGGTAGAGATAGAGGTCTTTGGGCATGGAGCGCTATGCATGGCCGTATCCGGGAAATGTTATTTGAGTTTGCATTCACATAACTCATCTGCAAACAGAGGTGCATGTAAACAAAACTGTAGAAAGAAATATACTGTTACCGATCAGGAAACCGGTTTTGAAATTGAATTGGATAATGAATACATGATGTCTCCAAAAGACTTGTGCACACTGGATTTTTTGGACAAGGTAATAGATACTGGTGCGAAAGTGTTGAAAATTGAAGGCAGGGGAAGAGCTCCGGAGTACGTAGCTAAAGTGATAAAAACGTACCGTGAGGCTATAGATGCCTGTAATGAAGGTAGCTATACCCCGGAAAAGGTAACTGCCTGGATGAGTGAGTTAGAAAAGGTATACAACAGAGGTTTCTGGAGCGGTTACTATTTGGGGCAAAAGTTAGGCGAATGGAGCGATGGACCCGGATCCAAAGCCACCCAGAAAAAAGTGTACGTTGGTAAAGGAGTACATTTTTTTCCAAAACCCAGCATTGCAGAATTCAAAATTGAAGCTTATGATATTAAATTAGGAGACACTATTTTAATTACCGGACCAACTACCGGGGTCGAAGAAATGACGTTAACAGAAATGATGGTGAATGATGAAAGAAATGATGTTGCAAAAAAAGGAGATTCCTGTACTATCCCTACAAATTTTAGAACCCGGCCTTCCGACAAACTCTATAAAATTGTTAAGGAATAATGGTAGTTGTAACGTTGCAACGTAAAAAATGTATTGGCTGTAACTATTGTGTGGAAGTAGCACCGGGTCAATTTCAGATGTCAAAAAAGGATGGAAAAACAGTGTTGCTCCATTCTAAAGAAAAAAAAGGATTCTATACATTGAAATCAATAGATAACACTATTTATGATGAATGTGTTCTTGCTGAAAAAGCCTGCCCTGTAAAAATAATAAGCACGAAAATGATCTAACAGAGAAAAGGCCGCTAAAAAATAAATTTTATACGGCCTCTTCAAGAAATGCAACCCTGAATTTTTCAATTTCGTTTGTGCAACTCTATAAAGTCCCTCTTCTTCTTTGCTCCGCTTCGATCGATTCGAATAAAGCTTTAAAGTTCCCTTTTCCAAAGGATTGAGCTCCTTTTCTTTGAATGATCTCAAAAAATAAAGTGGGTCTGTCCGTTAACGGTTTAGTGAATATCTGCAATAAATATCCTTCATCATCTCTATCGACCATAATGCCATGTTGTTTTAAAACCGCCATGTCTTCAGCAATCTCACCTACTCTATCTTCTACGGTATCGTAATATTCTCCCGGAACATACAGGAATTCTACTCCTCGTTTCTTCATTTCTGATACGGTAAATACTATATCGTCTGTGGCGACCGCAATATGTTGACATCCGGCACCCCGATAAAAGTCCACATATTCTTCAATTTGTGATTTCTTTTTCCCTTTTGCAGGTTCATTGATAGGAAACTTTATCCTACCGTTACCATTGGTCATTACCTTACTCATTAAGGCAGTATATTCTGTAGAAATGTCTTTATCATCAAACGAAATTAACTGTGCAAATCCCATCACTTCACGATAAAACTTGCTCCAAACATCCATTTGTCCCCAATCTACATTACCTACCATATGGTCAATATATTTTAATCCGCAGGGCTTTGGATTGTAATGGGATTCCCATTTCTCAAACTTTGGCATAAAGACTCCATGGTAATTTTTGCGTTCTACAAAAATATGTACTGTATCCCCATATGTGTGGATACCGGCCCGTACTATTTCTCCATCTTCGTCTTTTTCCACTCTTGGTTCAAAATACGACCTGGCACCTCTTTTAGTGGTCTCTTCCCATGATTTACGGGCATCTTCAACCCAAAGTGCTATTACCTTCACACCATCACCATGTTTTGTTATATGCTCGAATATCTCCGTATTTTCAGTATTAGGCATTGGAGTGGTAAATACCAATCTAATTTTATCCTGAACCACCACATATGAGGTTCTGTCTTTCATTCCAGTTTCCAATCCTGCATACGCCAACGATTGAAATCCAAGAGCTGTTTTATAAAAGTGAGCCGCCTGCTTTGCATTACCCACATAATATTCTACATAATCTGTACCCATTATAGGTAAAAAGTCTTCTGCTTCAGGGAATATTTTCTCTAAGCTGTAATTATAATTTTCTATGTTTTTTAAATCAGTCATTTCTTTTAATTTTTAATGGAATATTTATTCCGTTTTCCAAGATTTGTAATAGTCATTTACCTGAAGGTTCATCGCTTCTTCAGTGATCATAATCGGATTGAAAGGATCTATCATAACAGCAAGTTCTTCTGTTGCTTTCTTACCAATACTCCGTTCAATTGCACCCGGGTGTGGCCCGTGCGGAATTCCTCCCGGATGTAAGGTGATCTGTCCTTTTTGGATGTTATTTCTACTCATAAAATCTCCGTCAACATAGTATAATAGTTCTTCTGAATCTATATTGCTATGGTGGTAAGGAGCCGGTATGGCCTCCGGGTGATAATCATAGAGTCGCGGAACAAACGAGCACACCACAAACCCGGCAGCTTCCCATTGCTGATGTATTGGAGGTGGTAAATGTATACGGCCCGTAATAGGCTCAAAGTCGAAAATAGAAAAGACGAACGGGTAATTAAATCCGTCCCAACCAACTACATCGAAAGGGTGATTGGAATAAGTATATTCCCAAAGTACATCCTGTTTTTTTGATATGATCTTAAACGCTCCTTTTTCATTATAAGTTTTCAGGTCCTGAGGCAATCTGAAATCCCGTTCACAAAAGGGAGAATGCTCTAAAAACTGACCGTAATTATTTCGATAACGATTGGGCGATTCTATAGGGCTTGACGATTCAATGAATAAAATTCTGTTGGCTTCATTATCAAAATCTATTTGGTAGGTAGTTCCCCTCGGGATTATTAAATAGTCTCCATATTTAAAAGGAATTTCTCCATACATGGTCTTTAAAACCCCGGAGCCCTCATGAATAAATAACATTTCGTCAGCATCACTATTTCTATAAAAATAATCTTGTGCAAATGTTATGGGAGCGGCCAGTCCTATTTTTAGGTCGTTATTTGTAAAGAGTATTTTCCTGCTCTCAAGAAATTCCTCGCCTTTCGGTAAGGAAAATCCTTGAAAGCTCATTGCTTTCATATTTTTATCGATCGCTATTTTTGGTGCAACATCCTTTCCTCTTTTGACCTCTGAAACTACCGTAGGAGGATATATATGGTAAATAAGGGAAGACATTCCCGCAAAACCTGCAGTTCCAAATAGCTCTTCCTGATACAGTCCTCCATCCGGATTGTTAAAGGTAGTGTGTCTTTTATGTGGGATTTTACCCAATGAATGATATCTAGGCATAAATTGTATATTAATAAGTTTAAATAGAATAATTGAAGGGTAGGAATAGAAAACTACTCAGGGTCTCTCTTAATAAGAAAGTGCAAATAGATGAGAAGATATGTCCATATGGAATTCACAACACGAATAAAAATAAATTGAATAAGAAAAAGTATGACAAATGTCATGTTTTCGCCTACTATCTTTTTATTTTGAAAATATCACGTTGCAAATGATCGTTGGTAATTGAATTTGGCGGCACCAACAGAAGTCTTTTTAAACCTGGAAATGATGTGTTAAAGGATACAGGTTTCTACTGTTTTTGCTCCTTTCTTGTTTAATTTAACCGTGTGCTCTTTAAGAAGTTTGTTCCCTGTCTTGTTTATTTTCTTTATCGGGAGTTTCTTCCATTCATCCATATCTGAAACATAGCTCCTGTTAAAGAACGCATTAGATAAATTTTTAATGACTAAATAATTAGCATAGGCATGTGCATTTGTTGTATCGTTCTTAGCGTTTGTAATGAATTTTTTAATTATTTTCATTGTGGATGTTTTAGCCAAAGCGAGCTCTGTTAGTTTGGCCCTGTACTCGAGATCTGCCTGTTTAAGCTTTGGATAGCTCTTAATATCTGCAAAATGCTGTCCTTCATGAGCCACATAACTTATTTTAAAATTCTCACTGGAAAGGTCGTATGCTTCTTCAACACAATAGAGCTTATCCGGTAAGGTCCACCCTCCACTGTAACTATCTCCAAAAGTTGTGTAATGAGACCATCCGTTTGATATAAAATTTTTCATGAAAACCACGGGTACTTTAACCTCGGTTTCCGGAAGCTCAATATCATAAACTACCTCTTCTTCATCTTTCCATAAATACAGATCGAAAAGATGGCCGGTTTTGCCCATAACTAGTCCGTGAAATCCATTAGCATTAAGGAATTCCTTAAACAGTGAAAAGTATTTCGGTTCTATTTCATCGGTACTTTCGGTTAAATTATATTCTTTTTTCAGAAAAGCGATCATCTCATTAAAAAACAGTTTATCCGCATGTTCCTGATCGACTTTCTCTATTAATATGGATCTCCAATAATTTTGAAACCTTTTGAACATATCGATCATTAGTGGGTTGCTGGTATTGTATTCAAAATCTTCAGCGTTAAGAATAAACCTATCATAATATCTTTGCTTTATATCCTGCTGCTCTTTATTTAAAAGCTTATCATCTGAAGCATCCAGAATAGAAAAGACCTCATCCATTTCTCCTCTTAGTGCGTAAGGATAAATAGTATTAAAATTCGTACTGTCTATAACTTTAACAAGCTCTTCCTTATCTTGACCATAAGATAAAAAACACAAAAGGAATAAAGGCAAAAGAGAAATATTTTTCATTTTTTATAAGTTATAGTACAAATCAATGTATATAACATTAAAAAAAATTGTACGGAACTAACTTTTTATAATTTCAATATAGTCTGAAGGAGTAATACTGAACGCTTCCTTAAAATGCCTGATAAAATGGCTCTGGTCATAAAAACCGGATTCTAATGCTACAGTAGTAAGCTTTTTGTTTGAATGATGAATTAAATCGATGGCTTTACCAAGCCTATTACGAATAAGGAACTCTCCAAAGGTATACCCGGTTAGTTCTTTGAACTTCCTCACAAAATATATAGGATGTAGATGTAATGCATTTGCTACCTGATCGATCGTATATTTTAGTTCGGGGTTAAGCTGTACTTGCTTTTTTATTTTTTTTACCCATTGTGTCCGCTCTGTTCTATCACTGATCTTTCCTCTGCTAAATAGCAGATATGTGTTCTCTTCTATAATCAAGTTCAATAATTCTTTAGAAAAACTTCGTTTATAAGCTAAAAACATTCTTATTACTTCGAGGCTGTTGTGCTCAAACTTAATATAGGTGTCGTTAACACTTTTAAGTTCACCCTCAAAGATATTCTTCTTTATTTCAAGGTTGAAGCACAGGCTTTGCGAAGGGCCAATTTCATTTTTATGTTCATAATCACTTGGCCTGAATAATGACATTCCCGGAATAATGCTATGATCTGTCACACTAGTTTCTTCATTATAAAAACCGTGTAGCAATAAACTAATATATGAATGCTCGTGCTCATGTTTTGGGACATCCAAATTTTGGTCATGTTCTGTGATAGAAAGAATATATCCATCTAAAACCTGAGAACTTAAAGTTTCTCCTGTAAATGTTCCGGCTTTTAGAATGTGTTTAATCATAGCTCATCATCACTTTAGCACATAAATGTAATAAAAGAATACCCTATACGAAGGACTTTCTAAATTCTATATTGTTACAATGTCATAAAGCAATTTGGACAATTACAATTTGTGTATATATGTTTTGATATCTCTAATTTTCAAAAACATTTCTAAATTGATTAAAGAAACGCTGAAGTAGTCTAAGGTCTTCGGTAATTATTTCTGCGGAACCCTTCATTTCTCCTTTCAAAATAATTTCCTTTTTGTAAGAAGTTTTTAAGACCGAAGGGAGTAAAACATTTACAAGATAATATCTTTCTTCATTTGAAATATAAGAGATCGATTCAACATTCCCCTGCAAAACACCGAATTCATTACCAGGGTAACTTTCAAGATCAATATATACCTTTTGCCCTACTTTTATTTTTCCGAAGTTTTGAGTAGGTGTTTTAAGTCTTGCAATGAAGAAAGCATTGTTTTCGGGAGTAATATTAAAAACTAAATCGCCCTGGTTAATCATTTGACCTTTATCCCATGTATCTGAAAAAGAAATGCTTCCATCTGTATTTGAACTAAGTACATAAGTCATTTCCCACTCTCTGATCTCCTTTTGTAATTGCCTAAATGATTGAAACACTATTCTCAACGAACTTGTTTCTGCTTTGGTTCTATTGCTAAAATCTCTATTAGAATAAGGACGAAGTTCTCTATATTTTAAGTAATTATTTTCAAAAATAGTATAGTACGGATCAATATCTCCAAGTAAAAGAATAGGAATATCATCTATAGGAAAATTAAAATTCTTTTTGCCTAATGAAAGAGTATCAATAATAGATTTCAAAAACATAACATCATCATAACTAGCTGTATTCCTGATAATAGCAAGAGAGGTATTTCTTTTCACACTTTGACCATTCGCCACAAAAAGGGTATCGATATATCCGGTAGTATTTGCATATATTTTTTGAGGAGCAGGCTGAGTAGTTATCAAAGCATCCGTCGAAATTACATCCGGATATTTCACAAACCAGGAAATACATAATAACATTAGGATGAGAATAAGAATCATTAGGTTTCCCCAACGTATCATCCAAGACGGAACTGCTGTTAGAATTTCCTGTACTACTTCACTGCGAATCTCTATGTCATCCAATTTGTCCGGCATAATCAATTTCCAAGCTCTAATTGGTTTTTAACCAAGTGATAATAATTCCCTTTTTGTTCTATAAGTGATTCATGATTGCCTACTTCTACGATCCTTCCCTTATCCAAAACCACAATTTGGTCTGCATTTTTCACCGTACTAAGCCGATGAGCAATGATCACTGCTGTTTTATCTTTAAAAAAAGTATCGAGTTTTTTCATAATTACTTTTTCGTTATTTGCATCAAGAGCAGAGGTAGCTTCATCAAAGAATAATAATTCAGGAGCTTTATAAACAGCCCTGGCTATAAGTAATCGCTGTTTTTGTCCGGTGCTAAGTCCGGTACCTTCCCCTCCAATCTTTGTATTGTATCCAAGGGGAAGTCCCTCTATGTATTCAGAAATATTTGCCACATCTACAGCGTGAGCAAGTTTCTGAGTTTCCACATGATCTTCTCCCACACCTATATTCTTAGCGATCGTGTCATTAAAAATATACCCTTCTTGCATTACTACTCCACAGTGGTCTCTCCATGCTTTTTGAGAAATGTTATTAATGTTGAAGGTATCTACCAATATTTCTCCCTTATCTATATTATAAAAGCGTAGAAGTAACTTCATTAAGGTTGTTTTTCCGCTACCACTCACCCCTACAATAGCAGTTATTTTATTGGCCGGAATAGTGAGCGATACATCTTTTAGTACAGGTTCTAATCCACCAACATACCTAAAAGAAACATTCTTTAAAGCAATTGAAGCATTATCAGGAATAGTAGTTATTTTTTCATCTTCAGGTTTCTCTTCATCTTCCATATTATGAATTTCTCCTAAACGGTCTACTGAGATTTTAGCATCTTGCACGTCTCTCATAAAACTAATTAGCTGTGTGATAGGGCTATTCAACTGCCCAACTATATAACTTATGGCCATCATCATTCCCAGAGTAATTTCACCATCGATAACCAGCTTGGCAGATAAAATAGTGATGAACATATTTTTGAGCTCATTTATGAGGCTGGAACCAACAGATTGCGTCTGTTCCAGAGCTAAACTCTTAGTAGCTACTTTAAATAATCGTGCCTGAACATACTCCCAGTTCCATCGCATACGCCGTTCGGCATTGTGTAATTTTATCTCTTGCATTCCGTTAATGAGTTCAATAACCTTGCTTTGTTCCTGGCTTACCTCAGCAAACCTTTTATAGTCCAGCTCTTTTCGTTTTTTAAAGAAAAAGAGTACCCATCCAAAATAGAATACACTCCCCCCTACAAATACTCCAAGTATTTGTAGGCTATAGTAGCCAAGAACAAAACTGAAGATAATCAGATTGAAAAAGGAGAAAAGTATGGTCAAGGAAGAGGTCGTTAAAATTTGCTCTATTCGTTTATGGTCATTGATGCGCTGTAGTAAATCGCCTGTCATTCGTACATCGAAATAGGAAATGGGTAATTTCATGAGTTTTATAAAAAAATCTGAAATTAGTGAGATGTTAATACGTGTGCTAAGGTGCAATAAAATCCAGCTTCGTATAATATCAAGAGAAGCTTTACCAAGAAATAAAAAAAGTTGAGCAAAAAGAATGAGATAGACAAAGTTGATATCCTGATTTTGAATACCTACGTCTACAACACTTTGAGTTAAGAAAGGAAGGATAAGTTGTAAAAGGCTACCGGCCAAAAGTCCAATGATAAGCTGGACAACAAAGCGTTTGTACTTAAAAAGATATTTGAATATGAAATTAAAGCCAAATTTTTCGTCTTCCTCAAATTCTGATTTGTAAAACTTTGGTGTTGGTTCTATAAGTAAGGCAATACCCTCTTTTGTAATATCATCTGCATTATTACCAATCCATGATTTTATAAACTCTTTTTTAGTATACTTAATTAATCCATGAGCCGGGTCCGAAACGTATACAATTCCTTTTTTAATTCTGTACACTACCACATAATGAATTTTATTCCAATGCACAATGCAGGGTAAGGGAGCCTCACAAAGTTTTTTATAGGAAAGTTTCACTCCCAAAGATCGAAACCCAATAGTTTCAACAGCCTCACTCAAACCCAATAAACTACTTCCTTCTCTAGTAGTCTCACTCAAGGTTCTAAGTTGTTGTGTATTAATTGTCTTACCATAATATTTGGCAATTATTTTAATACATGTAGGGCCACAGTCTTTTTCTTCGTTTTGCTTATAATGTGGAAATTTTGACATCATTATAATTAATATATTGAGTACTAACACTTTTTGAAGAAAATGCCTATCTGATTTAGATAGGCATATCTCTTCTTTAATGGCAACACTCTAAGCTGTTGCTATTAAAGTCTTGATTTTATAAATAAAACCATCCTCCCATACCATCACATGCTCCTTCATCCGGGCATTGTATATGAACCGTACAACGTGTTCCGTACGATGGATATGGAGTGCTCGCACAAAAAGTATCGCAATATTGAACAGCTAATGCTCCTCCATTAATAACTTGTTGTTCCTTTTTATGTAGTGCTTTTGCACCGTCTAAGTTTAAAATGTTTTGTAACATAATTTCTAGTTTTTAAATTAAAATTGATAGGGAAATACCTACCTAATTTAGATAGGTATTTCCTTTCAACAACAACAACTGTTAATTGTAGTTATTATATAATTAAGGTCTAATCACAATGAAACAGGTTTGATGTACACCTTCCATTGTTTTCGTTACAACATGGCTGGGCACCACTTGTCCAAAGGTCACATTGAGCATCATTGTCACAAGGAGGATGTGCCTGGGCTCCTCCAAAAATTGCTTTTTGCTCACGTTTATTTAGCTGCTGAGCACCCTCCAGGTTTAAAATTCTTTTTAACATAATTTCTAATATTTAAATTAACTTTGCTGTGAACATTTAGAGACACTCACAGTTTGTGTCTGTCCTTGCAAGAATGTTCATTGAGCCTAGTTCACGCTAGGCTCTTTTGTCTTCCTATTTTTTGATTGATAAAAACTTCTTTTAAGAACCGGAGAAAAACCTCTCCGGCTCAAAGCAAGCTAGATGCAACACTGTGTAGAATACAAATATTGACAATTTGGGTTACCCCAATAATCACACGAAACAGGTGGAGGATTTGTAGTACAACAAGAATTTGTTGGGTTGCAACATTTACCGGATACTCCTCCGTAAATTACTTTTTGCTCATTTTTGTTTAATACATGAGCGCCGTTTAAGTTTAAAATGTTTTGTAACATGATTTCTAACATTTAAATTAAATTGGCTGTGAACATTTAGAGACACTCACAGTTTATGTCTATCCTTGCAAGAATGTTTAATGCCTGGTTCACGCCAGGTTCTTTTCTTTTATTTCAGTAGTGTTATTTTTTTCTTCGATTAAATAGTCAATGAATAGAGAGAGATCTTTTACTTCATATTCTTTAGGAAAAAAGTAGTTTCCTATTAAAGTTGCCGGAGTATACGTTATTTCATTAGACTCGCACCAGGTAGTATGTTTTTGTAAAACTACTAACGGAGAAACTCTTACAGGAGTTCCATATAATCTCTGCCATACTTCTAAATCTCTGTTTCGAAACCAATCTCCCAGAACTGTATAGGCTTCTTTTTTATTGTGTTGGTAAAGTTCAATGATCCTTTGTGCTATCTGTGAACTAGGATGCTCCAAGGAGTTCGAAGGAACATTAAAAACAATATTGAGCTTAAATTTATCTCCGTGTGTTTTTAATAGTGTATCGTAAGCTTCGAAAGCTTTCGTACAAAAGCCGCATAGAGGGTTGGTCACCCCGGTTACTTCCAACTTTGCATCAGGATTTCCGAACGTAAGAGACGAAAAGTTACTTTTACCGGATAGTTCTTTCTTGGTTAACAAAGAATTGAAAAGGTCTTCGTTTCTCTTAAACCTTAAAAACTCGGTTTCTACCTGCTTTTGCCTTAAGGCCTTTGTTAGTAATGATTTAAACATTATCCAAGACAAATAACATACTCCAAATGTTACACCGCCTTTAATAAAAAAGACAAGATCAAATTCAGGGGTGTTAAAAGCTAAGAAAGTAACAACCAACTGTGTAATGAGAACAAGGACAACGCCCAGACAAAGAGGACACCACTTTTTTATTATAAGAATCTGAGCAAAAATGGAGTATAGAACTATGGGTATTCCTATAATGGAGATTCCAAAAAAGAAAGTGGGGTGATACCCCAAAAACGATACTATAAAAAGTGTAGAAGTAAAAAAAGTGATGGATGCATCACTTAGAGATATAAAACTAAATAAGGTACTTGATCTTGAATTGATAACATCATTACAGCTTGCCTTACTGGTAACCGAATTACATATTTTTGAAGTAATTTCATTATGAAGCCCAAAACTTTCCTGTATAACATAATAGCTTATAATGAGGCCCATACAACCCAAAAGCGTATACAAGATCACCGGCCATTCATAACCGAACATTTTATATCCAAGAGCAATACTTATCAATATGAGTAAAAGAGGTAACGGATCTTTATACAACGAAAGAGGTCCCTTTCTTTCTAAACTACCTGTTTCAATGGCTATTATGGTACCATTCCAAATTTCTTTAAAACTGTCAATGGATAACTTTTGTTTTGTACCGTCATCTCTCACAAGTATTAAAATGTCCCTTTTTTGTTGGACCTGAGCTATCGTAGTCGATTGGCCTGATTCCAAAACCGCAAGAAAAAATTGTGGTAATTGGTCCAACGCATCTTTAGGAACGTTAGCAACAATATTATCTATTCTGAAATAATCCAAAGTGTCCGAAATAGATTTTATGCTAGGGTAACTGGGATTACTGAGCAGTTGAAGTTTGAAGTCTTCGGAATTTACCCTCACTTTATTGTTGATCAAAAATTTATCAAGAACAGTATTGAGTTGATCTTTCATGGTTTGTATCTTTTTAGTATACAATCAGTTACAATAAATAAAGTTTTTTTCAAGGGGGGATTGAAAAACCAGTGGGGAGAATGAATTACTAAATAAGCGGAGAGTATGTTTCTTCTTGCTTTTTGAGATGAGAAACAATCGTATAACAGAAGGCAACTTTACCCTTCCTATCTTACAAACATTTTCTTAACAAATGTTTGCTTTTTTAGCAAAATATTCGTTAAAGTACAAATAAATACGGTTAAAAGCAAGATTAGTTTCCTAAATTATAATTTGGATGTTTATCAACGAAAGCTATGTTGGTATAAGCTTCGTTATATCGGTATGCTATTGTTAAAATATAAGAATTACTTCAACACTCCTCTTAAAGCACCAAAATCAAGCGTTTGCTGTTCCCCGCTCTTCATATTCTTGAGGGTAAAGCTTTGAGAATTCATTTCATTTTCGCCTGCTAGCACAGTAAAAGGAATAGCACGTTTGTCTGCATACCCCATCTGCTTGCCCATTTTTGCAGCATCAGGATATAGCTCTGCAGCAATACCTTCCTGTCGGAGCTTTGTAATGGCCTGCATGGCATAGAGAGCTTCCTTTTCTCCAAAATTGATAAACAAAACCTTGGTGTTTTCCGAAACGGTATCGGGAAATAGGCCCAATTCTTCCAGGACCAGGTAAATCCTGTCCAGGCCAAAAGAAATTCCAACGCCACTCACATCCTTCAGTCCAAAGATACCTGTTAGGTCATCATAGCGGCCTCCACCACCAATACTTCCCATATTCACCTCTTTGGGAGCTGAAACCTCAAAAATAGCTCCTGTATAGTAGTTCAAACCCCGGGCAAGTGTTACATCAATTTCCAGGAAAGCGGTTTGCAAACCTAATTCTGAAACGGTATCAGTTATAAATTCCAGTTCCGAAACCCCTTTCAATCCGGTTTCTGAAGAAGCCAGCAATTCTTTGAGTAATGAAAGTTTTTCCGAAGCAGTTCCTTTGGCTTCAAATAAGGGCTGTACTTTTGCAATGGCATTTTCTGAAATTCCTTTGGACAGCATTTCGGTTTTTACACCCTCCTCTCCTATTTTATCCAGTTTATCCAATGCAACCGTAAAATCGATCAGTTTATCTTCGGCACCGATCACTTCAGCAATACCACTAAGTACTTTGCGGTTATTGAGTTTGATTACAGTCCCTTTTAAATTCAGCTTTGAAAAAACAGCATCGTATAGTTGCACCAACTCTATTTCCTGCCACAAGGATCTGCTTCCAACCACGTCTGCATCGCATTGATAGAATTCTCTGAAACGCCCTTTTTGAGGACGATCCGCCCGCCAGACAGGCTGCATCTGGTAGCGTTTAAAAGGAAAAGTAATGTCATTCTGGTTTTGTACCACATAGCGCGCAAAAGGCACTGTGAGGTCATAACGAAGGGCTTTTTCAGAGATCTTAGCAGTAAACTTTCTACTATCTTTTTCAGCATATACAGCATCATCCACCTTGCGAAGAAAATCCCCGCTATTCAGTATCTTAAAAATAAGGCGGTCTCCTTCTTCCCCATATTTCCCCATAAGTGTCTCACTATTTTCGAATGAAGGGGTTTCAATAGGCTGAAAACCGTAGGTGGTAAAACAACTTTTTATGGTATTCATAATGTAGTTTCGTTTTACAACCTCGGTGGGAGAAAAATCTCTCGTTCCTTTAGGTATGGAAGGTTTTTGTGCCATAATTTTAAGTGTTGTGCAAATATCTTAAATTATTGGGGAAATTGTAACTTTATGATCAGATTATAGTCTAACGATAAACCGCACATCCAAAAACTATGTTTTCACTCTTTCGCGAAAATGTTCGTATTGCACTGGATTCTATTAAAAGTCAACTGCTTAGAACTATCTTAACCATTGTTATCATTGGAATTGGTATCTGGGCACTTGTAGGTATTTTGAGTGCGGTAAAAGCATTGGAAAATACTATTTCCAGTGATTTTGCATCTATGGGGGCCAATACTTTTAATATTCAGCGGTACGAGTTTCAGGTAAACCGTCAAGGAGGCGAAAGGGAAAAGATAAATCCTATTATAAGCTACGATAATATTCGGGAGTTTATTGATACATACAATTATCCTTTTACGCAAACATCGGTCTCTTTTAGGGGAACCAATAGAGCCGAAGTAAAATATGAAAATGAAAAGACAGACCCCGAGATACAAGTGTATGGCGTAAACGAAAATTACCTTCAAAATACCGGAACAAAAATAGACCGTGGGCGGGAGTTCAATGTTTTTGATATTGAAAATAATAATAAGGTCTGTTTAATTGGTTCGGATTTCCTGAAAAGTATCTTTAAAAATGATGACCCCATAAACAAAACGGTTAGTATTCGTGGTGTAAAATTTAAAGTAGTGGGTATTCTTGAATCAAAAGGAGCCACTTTTGGAAACAACCAGGACCTAAAAGTGCTTATCCCAATACAGGTAGCACGAAGTATCTTTACAGACCCAAATATAAACTACACCATTAGTGTCATGGTAGATGACAAAGAAATGATGCAGGGCGCACAGGATGCAGCAATTGTTTCTTTTAGAAACGTTCGTGGCCTTAGCCCTATAGAAGAAAACAACTTTGGACTGGAACGTAGTGACGACCTTATTAACAGGATTAGCCAAATTACCGGTGTACTGGAAATTGCAGCCTGGATCATCAGTATTATTACCATTTTAGGCTCTTCCATTGCTTTGATGAATATCATGCTCGTATCGGTTACCGAACGAACCCGTGAAATTGGTGTACGAAAAGCTTTGGGTGCTAAGCGTTCTACTATTTCCACGCAATTCTTCATGGAAACGATCGTGATCGGGCAGTTTGGAAGTATCCTGGGGATCTTACTGGGTGTTCTTACCGGTTTCGGATTTGCAAAGGTCTTTGATTTTGACTTTACATTACCATGGAGCGCCATGTTATGGGCTACCCTGATCACTTTCCTGGTTGCAGTGATAGCGGGCTCATACCCTGCCAGCAAAGCTGCAAGGCTCGACCCCATTGAGAGTTTACGATACGAATAATTATGCCGTACCCAGAATATTTTCAAAGAACCGGTACAATTCTCCTTTTGTAATAACAGCTCCCTGTTGGATCAAACCAAAAACATCTGCATTTCTATCTTCTGAATAGTCCTTTGACGCTCGTAAGAATTCTACCTCATCTGAAGTAAAATTTTCCTGTAACCATTTATATCCGGCAGAAGTGGTAATATCTTTAGATGTATCGGTAACCTTAACCACGATGAGTTGTATATCAATTTCTCCAAGTTTAAATAGAAACAATTGCTGCGGAGAGATATTTTCAAGATAACTGGCTTTTGTTAAAACGCCTTCCCAAATAAGGTCACTAAATATGTCCAGCTCCTGTTCGGCCACTTCGGGTTGTTCTGTTTTAATTTTTGCCCACTCCTCGCCTGTTATAGACTGAGTAGCCAAAAAGTTTATGAACTCGGGATGCAATTCATCCAGTTGTTCTTTTGTAAGTCTTATATATTTCATTATCCGATAAAAAGAAACCCCGACATTGCCGGGGTTTTACATATTATTTTAGTGCAAGTTACTTCTTTGCTTCAGCAACCACATCGAATGTGAGATTTGATATCACATCTCTATGGAAACGAATCGTCGCTTCATACTGCCCGGTACGTTTTACACTACCTCCGGCAATAGAAATAAATTTCTTTTCAATAGAAACATCTTCTTTTTCAAGTGCTTCAGCAAGATCGGCATTAGTAACAGATCCAAATAATTTGTCACCTTCACCGGCTTTTGCAGAAATTTTGATCTCCAATCCGTTTAACTTGTCTGCTTCTTTTTGAGCATCCTCAATAACTTTCTTTTCTTTAAAGGCACGTTGCTTCAAAGTCTCGGCCAAAACCTTTTTTGCAGAAGGGGTAGCCAATATAGCATGTCCTCTTGGAATTAAAAAGTTTCTTCCGTAACCGTTTTTTACAGTGACAACATCATCTGCAAAACCCAAGTTCTCTACGTCTTTCTTTAATATAAGTTCCATATCCTATCTGCTTTTTATTTTAATAAATCGGCTACATAAGGCATTAACGCCAAGTGACGCGCTCTCTTAACAGCCACAGCTACTTTACGTTGGTACTTTAAAGATGTACCTGTTAACCTTCTTGGTAAGATCTTACCTTGTTCGTTCACAAACTTCAATAAAAAATCAGGGTCCTTATAATCTACGTACTTAATGCCGGATTTTTTAAAACGACAGTATTTTTTATTTTTAGAAGTTTCTATATTAAGCGGAGTTAAATATCTTATTTCTCCGTCTTTTTTTCCTTTTGCTTGTTGTTGTAAAGTTGACATGGCTTATGCAGTTTTTTTGTTATCGCGAATTCTTCTTCTTTCTGCCCAGGCAATTGCATGCTTGTCCAGAGTAACAGTAAGGTAACGCATAATGCGCTCGTCTCTTCTAAACTCAACTTCCAGGTCGTTTATAGCTTCACCGGTAACGGTGTACTCAAACAAGTGGTAGAACCCACTTTTTTTGTGTTGAATTGCGTAGGCCAGTTTTTTAAGCCCCCAATCTTCTTTCGATATCATCTTAGCACCTTTAGAAACAAGAATATCTTCGTATTTCTTAACTGTTTCCTTTATCTGTTCTTCAGATAAAACGGGATTTAAGATGAAAACAGTTTCGTAATGATTCATAAAAAATCTTTATTAAAATTAAATTCAAACTCCGGCACTTTGCCAAGAGCGTGCAAAAATACTATTTTAATTCCAATATTCAAACCCTATTTTTACATCTTTCAAAACATAGATTTTTTCCTACAGAAAATGATGAAGTGCATAATTTTCACGACAAATGTTAAAAAAACTTGCCATTCATCGATTTTTTACTTATAATTGCTATATCATAAAAACAATCTACTTGTGGAGAAACCGATACTTAAATGTGCGATTGTAGATGATTCTACATTACAACGTCTTTCTATCGTTAAACTAATAGAGAATCACCCCTCTCTGGATCTGGTAGCTGAGTATAATAATGCCATTGAAGCTAAAATGGGATTAGCTACTACCGAGATTGATCTTATTTTTTTAGATATTGAAATGCCTATCTTATCCGGTTTTGATCTGTTGGACGACCTAACACACAAACCACAGATCATTTTTGTTACCGGAAAAACAAAATATGCTTTTAAAGCTTTTGACTATGATGCTGTAGATTATTTACGAAAACCTATTTCAAAAGAACGCTTTTTAAATGCTGTTCACAAAGCAATCACCAATTACAAACTCAAAAACGATGATGGTTTTGATGAAGAAGACTTTATTTTTGTGAAAAGTAATCTTAAAAAACGTAAAGTATTTTTAAATGAACTACGATATATTGAAGCATTAGGTGACTATGTAAAATTGGTGACCGAACATGATGCCCTTGTAGTACTTTCTACAATGAAGGCTTTTGAATCATTACTTCCAAGTGACCGGTTTTTGCGAATTCACAAATCCTATATTGTAAATCTGGATAAGGTGGAACGCTATAACAGTAAAGTGATCGAACTGGATCAAGAGCAATTACCGTTAAGTCGAAACCGTAAAGCAGATTTAGTAGAAGCTCTTGCCGCAACAATGCGTTCTTAATAATTGTCTACATCTATAGTAAGCCGTACCGTAGAAAATTCTTTTATAGCATTAAAACTTCTGTTCACACCGTGAATAAAATCCTTTGTTTTCGATATTGAAAGTTTTTTAGGGATCTTCACCAGAATGTTAGAGATATATTGATTCCTGATGCGGGAAACCGGAGGTGCTTCCGGCCCCAGTACATATTCTTCCAGTTTTAATTGGAGTGCCTGTCCAAACCAGGTAGCAGCTTTTTGCATTTTTTGCTGGTTCTTGTCTCTAAATGTAATTTTTATAAGACGGTAAAATGGCGGATACTTATATTGATACCGCTCTTCCACCTGTTGTTTGTACATCCCTTCAAAATCATTCACACTCACCTGTTGAAGGATCTGATGATACGGATTGAACGTTTGTATTAAAACCTTGCCCCGCTTTTGGGTACGCCCTGCCCTTCCAGAAACTTGTTGCAGTAATTGAAAACAGCGCTCGTGAGCCCTAAAATCCGGAAAGTTTAGCAAGTTATCGGCATTCATCACTCCAACAAGGCTTACATTTCTAAAATCCAGGCCTTTTGCCAGCATTTGTGTTCCTACCAGGATATCAATTTCCCGGTTTTCCAAACCTTCGATCAATTTAGCGTATGCATGTTTTCCTTTAGTAGTATCCTGGTCCATTCTTGCAATACGATGTTCCGGAAACAATTCTTTTACTTCAGCTTCTATCTGCTCGGTACCAAAACCCTTATTGTCCAGTGTTTCGCTTCCACACGCCATACATGACTGAAGCATCATCATATGATACCCACAATAATGACAACGCAATTCGTTCTTGTATTGGTGATAGGTTAAACTCACATCACAATTTGGGCATTGAGGCGAAACACCACAAGTGGTACACTCTACTACAGGTGAAAACCCTCTTCTGTTCTGAAACAGAATTACCTGTTCTTTATTCGTTAGTGCTTCTGTCATTTCTTCCAGGAGCCTATCACTAAAATGTCCTGTCATTTGCTTTTTCCTGTGCTTTTCCTTGATGTCCACCAATTCTATTTCGGGCATAAGGACATCTCCAAAGCGCTTCTTTAAAGAAACGACCCCATATTTGTGCGATCTCGCATTGTGATAGCTCTCCAAAGCAGGTGTCGCAGAACCCAGCAGTATCTTTGCCTCATGAAAATTCCCAAGAACAACAGCACTGTCCCTCCCATGATAACGAGGCGCAGGGCTATATTGCTTAAAAGAAGGCTCATGTTCTTCATCTACAATGATCAACCCCAAATTACCAAAAGGTAGAAATAATGAAGATCGTGCACCAATTACGATCTGTGCCTTAGGCATATTCTTCAATACATTGTTCCACACCTCTACCCGCTCATTGGTTGAATATTTTGAATGGTATACCGAAATCTTTTCGCCAAAGTAGTTTTGAAGTCGGCTAATCAATTGTGTTGTTAATGCTATTTCCGGTAACATATACAAAACTTGTTTTCCGGTCTCAATAACCTCTGAGATGAGTCTAACATAGATTTCTGTCTTTCCACTGGAAGTAACTCCATGTAGCAAGGTTACATCATTCTCTTTGAATGAAGCATTGATCCCATTGAAAGCTAACCGCTGTGCTTCGTTCAGATCTTTAATTCCTGAAGTATCCTCTCCTGTATACTCAATTCGGTCTTTCCGGATGAAGTACTCTTCCAGGATCCCTTTATCGATTAGTGTTTTTAAAACTGCTGAAGTTGTCTCACTCTTTTTCTGAAGTGTTATCGAGTCAACCGGGGACCGTTCTTGTGAGGATAACATAAACAGTGTCATGAGCAGTTGTCGCTGCTTTGGGGCCCGGGATAAGGTATCGAGTAACTTGCGAAGGTTTTCTTCCTGTGTATATTGAGCTGTGAGTTTTATATAACGCTTCAGTTTTGGAGTGTACTGCTCAAAAACCTCTTCCTGTATCTGTATCACTCCTTTTTGAAGTAGCTTTTGAAGCACCCGCACCACATTCTTTCGGTCCAGGATCGACCGAATATCATTAATATGTAAAGAAGATTGATGTTGTAACGCCTCAAAGACCAGGAATTCTTCATCGGTGAAATTCGATTCATCTACATCTTTTTTTGAAGCCAACATAACGATCGTTTCGCTCTCCAGCAAAAAAGCTCCAGGAAGTGCAGCTCTTATCACTTCACCCAACGTACACATATAATAGGAAGCCATCCACTCCCAATGCTTTATTTGTAAAGGTGTGATCAAAGGAGTTTCATCCAGTATCTGATCGATGGATTTCGTTTCGTAGGCAGGCGGAGCAACATTGTGAACCCGATAAACGATCCCGGTGTATATCTTGGTTTTTCCAAAAGGCACGGCTACCCGCATCCCTTGTTGTAAAAAAGCTGCTTCGTCTTTATTTACACTGTAAGTGAATGCCTGTTTTAAAGGGATGGGAAGGATTACATCTATAAAATACACCTGCTGAAAAAAATTAGGCCGCCCAATATTTCGGACAGCCTAAAGATAATATTTATATATATTTTGTTATTTACCCAGCATCGCTTTTTTAAGCTTACCGTCAACCGGGTCATTTCCTAACCAGATCCCAAACAGTGCTTTTTTAAATTTCATTCCCGAGATTGTCCCCAGTTCTTTACCGTTCTTATAGGCTACAACTCCTTTCCCGGACTGATATGTAATATCAAACGTGTCATCTTCTACGATCTCATCGCTGAAAAAACCAATGAATTCATTTATTTCCGAAGAAAGTGAGGATGTATCTCCATCCATGGAAGCGTCAAAACCATCCTGTACCGCTTCTCTCATTGCCTCACTGGACACAAAACCGGAAGTGATCACCAGTTTTATTGCCATAGTTTTATCGGCATTTATGATGCCTTTTGCGTCTTTCGACTTGGAAGCCAGATATAGCCCTCCGGAATATAATTTCAACACGATCGCCTTTTTACGAATTCCGGCTCCGTTCAATACAAGTTCTTCGTTCCCAAAATTCACTGTATTTGGCAGGGTAACACTACCTACCTGCGTTTGCGCTACAGATATGTTTACAGTTACCATTGCGATAATAAGGAGTATTAGATTTTTCATTAGATAGTAAATTATAAATTAATATTTTGTATTAGCATTTATCTTTTAATCGTTGCAGGGAAATATTTAACTCAAATCCCAACAATAACAGGTTTGCATTGATCCAAATATATAACATCATGATCAAAAGTGCACCAATAGAGCCGTACAACTCGTTGTAATTCGAAAAATTATTTATATAAATACCGAACAAATAAGTGGTTACTATAAATAATAGTGTTGTAACTAATGCCCCAATAGAGAAGAACTTCGATTCTTTTCCTTCTTTAGTGCCATAATAATAGAGTGTTGCTATTATTATATAGACCATAACGACAAAGACCGTAAGCTGTAAAGCCGAGATCCAAAACAGGTCGTTTTGTATGTATTCATTACCTTTCAGGCTGTTGATCGCATATTCACCATACAATATGACTCCTACTGTAATTAACAACAACAATGCCAAAAAGACCGATACCACCAAAGCTATCAGGTACTGTTTAAAAAAGGAACGGTTGATGGTTACATGAAAAGAATATTCAAACCCGCTAAAAATAGCGTTCACACCATTAGCAGCAAGGAATAAGGACAGAAAGAATACAAAGGAAAGAAACCCTCCTTCCCTAGGGTTTACAGCAATATCTGCAATTGTGGGGTAAAAGAATTCGGCGGTTTGAGGCGGAAGTAATTCTTCCACAAATATCAGGAACCGGGTTTGGAATCCTTCTACCGGTATTAACGGTATCAGGTTAAGGATAAAGATGAGAAAAGGGAATAAGGCTACAAAAAAGCTATAAGCAATCGAACTGGCACGAGAAGAGAAAGTCCCTTTTATGATGCCTGTTCCGTACATTTCCAGTAAGTCGAAAAGAGACAACCCTTTAAAACCAGGTAACTTGATCTTTCTACTTAGCTTCACCAGGTTTCGTACAATGGGAATATTGGTATTATTTTCTTCAACCTCTTCTGTCATTAAACAGCTTTTAAACTTAGGTCCATATTGTACACAGAGTGTGTTAAAGCACCGCTGGAGATATAGTCCACACCACATTCGGCATATTTTCTTACCGTATCCAAAGTAATCCCACCACTGGATTCCGTAAGGCAGCTATCACCAATTAAAGCAACTGCTTTGCGCGTATCCTCATAATTAAAATTATCAATTAGAATACGGTATACCCCTTTGTTTTTAAGGATCTCTTCAATTTCCTGAAGGTTTCTGGCTTCTACTATGATCTTCAGGTCAAGCCGGTGATCTTTCAGATATTTTTGTGTTGTCTCAATTGCTTTTGTAATTCCACCACAAAAATCTATGTGATTGTCTTTTAGCATGACCATATCATATAATGCAAAACGGTGATTCTCCCCCCCTCCTATCTTTACCGCCCACTTTTCCATAGCGCGAATTCCAGGAGTGGTCTTTCGGGTATCAAGGATCTTAGTTCCAGTCCCTTCCAAAAGTTTTACATATTTACTGGTTTTTGTAGCAATGGCACTCATTCGTTGCATAGCATTGAGAACAAGACGTTCACTTTTTAAAATTGATTGTGATAAACCTGAAACATAAAAACAAATATCCCCATGTTTAACAGGTGTTCCGTCTTTTATCTTAATGTCCATTTTCAATCCGGGATCTACATATTCAAATACCTGGCGTGCAAAATCGACCCCGGCAATGATCCCCTCATCCTTTACCAGTAATTTTGCTTTTCCGGTAGCATCTTCAGGAATACACGCCAAAGAGCTGTGATCTCCGGCTCCTACATCTTCTCTAATGGCATTGGATATAATGCGGTCTATTTCCTTATTGAATTGTTTCTTTGAGATCATGAGGTTCAATTTTAAGCTAAAATAATCTAAAAAGTTTGAAGACCGAAGACTAAAGTAAGAAGTCAACTAATTTTATCTTTGTATTTTTAAATTCTGAATAAAAAACAAATGAAGATCACTCTTCTTGCTATTGGAAAAACAGATAATAAATCGCTCGAATCGCTTACAGAAGAATATATAAAACGACTGGGATTCTATGTCCCTTTTTCTTTTGAGATTGTCCCAGATATCAAAAACTCAAAGAATCTTTCCGAAGCCCAACAAAAACAGGCTGAAGGCGAAGAGATCCTAAAACGAATAGCTTCAAGTGATACTTTAATACTCCTCGATGAAAAAGGAAAGTCCTTTAGCTCTGTGGAGTTTAGCAGGTTCTTACAGAAAAAAATGAATAGCGGAATTAAAAAACTGATCTTTGCAATTGGTGGCCCTTATGGTTTTAGTGATGTAGTTTACCAACGTGCCAATGGAAAGATTTCGCTCTCTGCCTTGACCTTTTCCCACCAGATGGTACGATTGTTCTTCGTAGAGCAACTCTATCGTGGTTTTACAATTTTACGAAACGAACCCTATCACCATCGTTAAATTTTTGAAACGATCAATTTCAAGGCGCAGGTAAAACTTTTCATTTTCCTGTATGCTCCGTATTTTCTATCCCATTCACCGGAATTTAGGTCATCAGCGAGCCTTTTTACCAGAATATCTTCCAATCCGGCAGGTAAAAAGCCCCACGCAGACTGGTTTGTTCTTACTTCTTTCTGTAAAAATGCTTCGGGCCTTCCGTAAAAAGCTTCCTGAAATCCATCAATACAATCAAACGGGATGGGTACAGAAAAAACTTCACAATTCCCTCCCAATGAATTCATTATGAATTCATTCTTAGGGTATCTCTGCTTTTCAATTGCTATCAGTTCAGGAAAATAATCTACGTTCCAAAAATCATCCAGACAATCCGGGTCAAATGTCATGACGATCACTTTATGTTTTGTAACCCTCTTTAACTCTTTTAACCCTTTTTCAATATCCGGCCAATGGTGTATCGTTACCAGTGCGATGGAAGCATCAAAAGAATCATCGTCAAATGGAAGTGACGCTGCTGTCGCATTAATAGCCGGTACTTTGTTTTGCAGTAGTCGCTGTTTTCGCATTTCTGCAGCAGGTTCCACTGCAGTCACATACTTATCTTCCGGTTCATACGAGCCCGCTCCCGCTCCAACATTGAGTATCGTCTCCATGCCTTCAAGCTCCTTGAAAATATATGCTGCAATTCTGGGGTCGGTTTGGCGATACCCGGAGTATTGCTGCCCGAATGCATCATAATCAAACGCAGGATCGTGAATTTGTGTCATAAGTATTTTTGTAACGTCAAATTTTAAAAATTTGTATTCTCATGGTTACTTGTTAGGCACAAAATTCATCTAATTTCTCCTGTGCTTTTTCAAACCCAAACTCTAATGCCTTTTTCCATGCCTCACAGGCTTCTTTTGTATGGCCCTGTTTGTGTTTTATTAAGCCAAGAATATGGTAAGACCAATTATGATCCGATTCAATTTTAAGAGCCTTTTTAATATCTTTTTCTGCTTGCTCAAGATTATCTAACATAAAATAGGCATAGGAACGGCGTGCATATTGGGTTGAAGAATCCGGGTTCAACTCAATAGCTTTGTCAAAATCTTCAATGGCTTTATCGTAAAGCGCCAAAGCACTATTCGCGTAACCTCTATTAGTAAATGCCAATGTTTCTTTTGCATTTAGACGAATGGCTTCGTCCAGATCTTTAATTGCTTCTTTATATCTGCCCAATTCATTTTTTGCAGACCCTCTGTTATTAAATGACCTTGAATCCTTTGGATCAATTCGAATGGCTTCATCCAGATCTTTAATTGCTTCTTCATGTTTTTCCAGTTCGCTTTTCGCATAAGCCCTATTTGACCAAAAGTAATGATTTGAAGCATCAAGAGATATCGCACGGGTATAAGATTGAATTGCACCTTCAAAATCTCCTTTTTCTGTATCAGCTTTTCCTTTCCAGAACCAATCATCTGCTGTAAAGTCTTCTTTATCTTTAGAACGCTCCAAGCTTTCTTCGTACTCTTCTACCTTTTTCTTTTCCTCCGGATTCAGACTTTCGGTTTTCTCAGTGATACCGGACCTTTCCAATTCTTCTCGCTTGGCCTTTAAACTTTTAAGTACTTCCTCAGCTTCTTCTCTGTGGAGAAGCATCTTGGCTTTTTCTTCTTCCAGCATCTTCTTACTTTCACTCTTAAACTCATTTTGCAAAGTTTTGACTGCCTGGTCTATTTGTCCTTCTGCTTTTTCTTCCACTTGTGTTTTCAACCAATCCTCTGTGATAATGGTATTGATCTTAGCGGCTGTTAGTTCCTTGGCTTGTTTCTCAAAGTATTTTTCAATGGATTTTTTAAGCAAGTCCCGCCCTAGAAATGTAAGAATACCTGTAAAAACGGCTACTAAAAGCGACATGGTCCAAATGAAATTGGTTAGCCTGCTATCCATTTTATCGTATTGTAATTCATATTGCGCAACTTTTTCTTCACGCATTTCATTTAAATGTGCTTCTGCTCTTTCGAGGTCATCCCGGAGGTTCTTTACTTCTTGTTTAAGCAATATGAGATCCATTTCTTCTTGTGAAACAGAGTTTTGTTGCGGAAATGTTACAATTACATTACAGAAAAGTATAAAAACCAACAATACATATTTCATAATCCACTAATTTTTAATAGAATACGAAATTATTGGTTGCTCAATTAAAAGTCAACAGTGTTTTTCCTGTTTTTCCTGAAAGTTGTTAACAGAGCATAATTAAAAGCTATTACCAACGATTCCCCATCCACCAGCAATCGATCCCGTCGGTAAGCATATGCAATAGTAATCCCAAAGCTATGATACGGGTCTTTTTAAAGTAGAGTAGCACAAAATATACAGCTATCGCAATATAAGTATGTAAAGGATGAAAATTGATACTGCAACGGTTTGGAGAAAATACTGGATCTGCTAATAAGTGATCAACATCTACCAGCATGGTAGCCAACATAATGAGCCATACTTTTTTCCAGTGTTGCCGAAAGAAAACCCAGGCGATAAGCCCCGGAAAAAGAAAATGAAGTGAATAATGAATAAAGACCTGTAACATTTAATTTTGTTCAACTTTCCTTTTCTGAAAGGTAGCTTTCTTCCTCAATAAATAGTTCTTTTCTGCCTCATTTTGAACGACACTCAGGGCAAGGTCGAGGCAGGAAGTCGCTTTTTCATGCTCTCCTTTCTCTTTATAGAACTCTCCCTGAACTCCATAATAAAGATAGGCTCTTTGCCCCAGGTCCACGGGCTGAGTATCTATAAGTAATTGGCTGGCAGCTTCAAAATTTTTTAATTGTATTTGAACAATTGCCATATGTAACGCCGTGATAGCCGAAGGCTGTATTTGATAGAGGTTTTTATACCACAAAAGAATCTTATTCCATTGCGTATCTTTAAAAGAGGGAGCACGCAAATGCTCTGCTGCTATTGCAGCTTCATAATGATAATATGAAAATTGATTGCTGGCCGTAGCTTTATTCATAGCTTCATTCCCTAAATACATTAGAGGAAAATGCCATTTGGAGCGATCCTGGTTTTTGAGATCGATAATTTCTCCTTTTGAATTTATTTTACTGTCAAGACGTGCAGCATGAAAGCACATAAGTGCAAATAAAGCGTATCCGTTCTCTGAGCGGGTAAGTTCATTTTTTAAGATCATTTGACAAAGCCGCATTGCTTCACCACAGAGTTCTTTTCTTATGAGTATGTCTGTTCTGTTAGAATGAAACCCTTCATTAAATATCAGGTATAGTACTTCATGCACACTTGTTATTCTCTCATATAGCTCTTTATCAACAGGTATTGCGAATAAAATATTTTTGGTCTTAATCGTTTTACGTGCACGACTCAACCTCTTTTTAATGGTTTCTTCTTTAGCTAGCAATGCCGAAGCAATTTCTTTGCTACTAAAGCCTGAAATTGTTTTTAAAGAAAAGGCGATTCTGTCTGCCTGAGACAATAGAGGGTGGCAAGCCGTAAAGATCATACGTAATTGACTGTCCTCTATTTCATTTTTCAGAAAGAGGTCATTCATATTCATGGCCTCATGGCTTGCTGTAATTCTAGGAATTCTTTTCCGTTCTGCATTCAGTTTACGGAATATGTCAATAACCCTATTCTTTGCAGCTTTCGTAAGCCAGGCTTCGGGGCTTTCAGGAGGGTTATTTTTCCATGTAAGAGTTGCTTTAATAAAAGTATCCTGAACAGCATCTTCTATTGTTTCGAGATGTGCCAACCCAAATATTCTCGTTAAAACAGAGACCATCTTTCCATAATGGTGCCGGAAAAGATGGTCTATTAATTTTTGCTCCATTATTTATCAAATACCATGATCTCACGTATCTCTACAGTTCCTCCTAGGTCATAATCCGGAAAATCCTGAGCAACTTCTTCAACTTCATCAAAATCTTTCGCTTCAATAATATAATAACCGCCTACAATTTCCTTTACTTCTGCAGAAGCCATATCTGTAACTGTACGTTCTTTACCAATAATACGCCTCATATCTGAATGCAATGCATTACCGCTTCTTAAGATTCCGGCTTTTTCCATTTTTTCACTCCAGGCAAACCATTTACCCATTCTGCCTTGTAGTTCTTCCGGTGAAAGCCCAAGTGCGGCATAATCTGCCCCAATAAAGATCATCATAAATTCTTTCATAATTTTAGTTTTAAATTAAACAATATTTACTTATAAAACGAAGCTGAAATGATAAAGAGGGACAATTATACTCAAAATTTGTTTTTGGCTAAAGTTAACGAAAAAAGAGAAAGCTTAAAGTTTTGATAACCTCACAAAGGCATCAGTAGTTGAGATCTAAAAGCCTGTTTTGTAGAATAATTACTTCTTATCCCTGTTCAATACCCGGTACTCTTCATAGCATTCACTGATAGCATCCAGTATTTGCAGGTCGTTCGCAGTATTTATAAAGTCTTTTGAGTAGTTACATTTATTGAGGATCTCATCTATATCCACACGTTCCAATTGTAATACTGCCATGAGGGTTTCCCGGTCGAACTTACTTTGTAACAGATTCCTGATCTCATCATCATTTTTCATCTTACGTAGTTTCCGCATCTGTTTGGGTCGTTTGCCAAAGACATTGTAGAGAAAATCTGCCGGATTGAAAATAGCACTTAGTACTTTATTCACAGCACCCGGTTGTTGGTTCCCTCCTTCGTAACCTGTATTGAGACCACTGATCCTGTAGCGGTAATTATCATAAATAGGGATCGTTTTTGCATCTACTTCAACATAACCTGTCAGTTGTACCGGACGCACGACCACTTCTTCCAAAGCAATGCCCAGTTCGGTCATTTTAATCTTGATCTCTCCAAATTTCATCCAGTCATTGGTTACCCGTACTCTTATCGATTTAAAACCGAGGTAACTAAAATAGAGTGTGTCGTTCACAACGGCACGAATCTCAAAATCTCCTTCTTTATCGGTTGTAGCTCCAACCACACTATTCAAGTTCACAATGTTTACATTTTCCAAGGGAACATCATTAGCATCATTGAGTACTTTTCCTTTGATTAGGGGAGGTTGTACAAGAGATTCTTGTGACCAGGCGGTCACCGAAACGATCAGTAGTAAAAATAAAAGTAGGTTTTTCATAGCAGCTTATATGGTATAAAAATACATAATATAGACGTTAATTTCATGCCAAAGTTTAACCTGATCTAAAATTTATTTAATTCCTACGACGACGTTTTCCTCCTGTTCCACTATTTTGTGGTCTTTCGCTTCTTCTTCGGCTTTTGCCAGCAAATTTTGGACGGTCGTCTCCGGATCCGCTGCTACGCTTTTTGAAACCTCCCTTGTCTCTTCCTCCGCTTTTACCTTTAAAACCTCCACGACCTCTACCACGGCCCCGGTCTCTTCCTCTTCCACCTCCTCTACCTCGGCCACCTCTGTCCTTGGATATCTCTACGGAGATATTTCTTCCGTCAAGTTTAAAGTCATTGAAAACGCCCAGTACCAGTTCCTGGTGTTTGGTATCTGTATTAAAGAACGAAAAGCTGTCTTTAACATCAACTTTATAGACATCATCTTTTCCTAATTCTAAGAGGTCCCTTAAGAAGTCTTTTAAGCTCATCCAGTCAAAATCATCCTTCCCTCCTATGTTGATAAAATAACGTACGGTATCTTTGGAATCGCTTTCCGAATAATCCCCGCTTCCGGCGGAAGCATTCAGGTCCTTTGCTTTCTTGTAATAATTGTAGAAGCGGGTGAACTCGACCGAAAACACCTTTTTGATCAATTCTTCCTTGCTGAAATCAGTAAGTACTTCGTTTATGGTAGGCAGATACATATCGATCTCGTGATTGATCTCCGTATTCTTAATACTATTCGCTAAATGAAATAATTGTACTTCACAGATCTCCATTCCACCCGGAATGTCCTTCTTTTCAAATTTCTTCTGGATCTTCTTCTCTATCGCTCCTATCTTTCGTACTTCGCTTTTGGAAACGATCACCATGGAAACTCCGCTCTTTCCTGCACGTCCCGTTCGGCCACTGCGGTGTGTATAGGTTTCAATTTCATCAGGTAACTGGTAATTGATAACGTGTGTAATATCGTCCACATCGATCCCACGGGCAGCTACATCTGTTGCTACCAACATTTGTATCTGGCGGTTTCTGAAGGATTTCATTACAATATCCCGTTGGTTCTGGCTCAGGTCCCCATGTAAGGCTCCTGCGCTATAACCATCTGTAATGAGTTGTTCGGCCACTTTTTGAGTATCTCTTTTTGTGCGGCAAAATACTACCGAAAAGATATCCGGATTTGCATCTGCCAATCGTTTTAACGCCAAATAGCGGTCACGGGCATTCACCAGGTAAAATTCATGAGACACACTTTCTGTACTCACATTTTTAGAACCTACAGTGATCTCAATAGGCTTGTGCATAAATTTTTTGGCGATCGAAGCTACTTCTTTTGGCATAGTGGCACTAAACAACCACGTGCTTTTATCTTCGGGAGAATGTGAAAGTATTTCAGTGATATCTTCATAGAAACCCATATTAAGCATCTCATCGGCCTCATCAAGGACACAGTATTCTATTTTAGAGATATCGATCATTCTACGACCGATCATATCTTTCATTCTTCCCGGGGTGGCAACAATGATCTGCGCTCCTTTTTTGATCTGTTTTGCCTGGTCCGTAATGCTTGCACCACCATATATGGCAACTACATTCAAGCCCTTCACATATTTTCCGTAATTTACCAATTCATTTGTGATCTGCATGCACAGTTCACGTGTGGGAGACAGGATCAAACCCTGCGTGGTACGGCTTTCCGGATTGATCTTTTGTAACATCGGGAATCCGAATGCAGCGGTTTTTCCGGTACCGGTTTGTGCCAGGGAAACAATATCGGTTTCTTCCTCTAAAAGGATCGGTATTGCTTTTTCCTGTACTTCCGAAGGGCTTTCAAAACCCATATCGGTAATGGCCTGAAGTAAATTCTCGTCTAGGCCTAACGATTTAAATGTAGACATATGATTTTCTAAAAGTTTATTTGTACTTCCTGAAGCAAACACGACAAATAAACCTTATCACTTCTTGCAGTACTACCTCACCCTGAGGATTTTCCAGCGGCAAAGATACTCTTTATATTCAGTTAGCGGTTGTTTTGGGAGATTTTTATGAATTCAACGGAAAAGTGTGATCATTTTGAAAGGAACCCTATCAATTTACGTATCGCCTTCCCACGGTGCCCTATCTTATTTTTTTGAAGGAGTGTCATTTCTGCAAATGTTTCTATAAACCCTTTGGGTTGAAAAACCGGATCGTATCCAAATCCTTTTTCACCTCGCAGTGTTTCAGTGATCTCGCCATCACAAATACCTGTAAACAAATTAGTGACACCGCTTAAGGTAAGGGCGATCGTAGTTTTAAAACGGGCAGTTCGGTCTTCTTTTCCTTTGAGGTTTAAAAGCAATTTATTGATATTGGCTTCCGCATTGTTTTCCGGTCCGGCATAACGCGCGCTATATACTCCGGGTTCATTGTTCAGTGCTATTACTTCCAACCCCGTATCGTCTGCAAAACAATCATACCCGTAATGCTCTTTTACATAGGTGGCTTTTAAGACGGCATTGCCTTCGATCGTATCTGCTGTTTCAGGAATATCTTCATGACAGCCAATATCCGTTAGGCTTAATAACTCCAAATGAGCCGGTAGCACAGCCTTTACCTCTTTGAGTTTATTTTGATTATGGGTCGCAAAGACTAGTTGCATACTTGCTTAAATTCTTACTTCATAGAATACAACGCAATCTTATTCCCTTCGGTATCTTTTAGTACAGCCATGTAGCCGTGCTCGGGTGATATCATTGTTTTTTCCTGTAGAATACTTCCTCCGGCATTAGTTACTCTGTCCAATTCGGCTTGTACATTTTCAGAACTAAAGTATACCAATGTTCCTTCTTCGCTAGGTATATAGCTTTCCTGTTGTACCAATGACCCTGATGCTCCCGATGCTCCTTCCTCATTGGGAAACCAGCCCATTAGTATGCCTTGAAAATCCTGCACCGTAACTTCTATGGCGAATACTTCTTCGTAAAACTTTTTGGCCCGGTTCATGTCATTCACAGGAATCTCGAACCAGGCCACCATATTTTGTTTCATACTATTCAGATGTTAATTAGTTTCCAGTACTTTTTTTAACGCGTCCAGTCCTTCTTCAAAATCTTTTCCTACTGCTTTATCCATATTGAAGAACATCATCATTACATTCATTGGAACTTTATGAGTACCATAAAACCCCCAAACGACCTTAGTACCACCTCCATCTTCGTGGGTTTCCATATACGCACTACTTTCACTTTTCCATGGCTTTAAAAATCGTAAAGCAGAATCTATTCTTTTATTCGCCTCCATACCCATGATCTCTTGTTCGCCATGGCCTACTTGCTTATGGTCGCTTTCCCAACGTGAAACAAATCCTATGGTTCCGTCATCTCCTGTAAAGGTTTGTTTCATATCCGGGTCTCTTTGTTTCCAGGGTGACCAATGATCCTGGTTCTTAATATACGAGAGGTATTGATATACTTCCGGTACGGGTTTGTTTATAGTAATGCTTCTATGTACGTTATACTTCTTTGGTGCCGCAAGTACCAAAATAATTAAAAGGGCCAAAATTGCTAAAAGGATATAAAGAAATATCATAATTGTAAGGTTTAAATTAGATTTATAAATCTACAAATTTTTCTCTTTGTAATAACGTTCGATGATCTTTGCCGAGCTTTTAATGGTCTTTTGAGTCCAGATCATTTCTATTTCCAGTTTTTCGGCTTCGGAAAGCTGCCAATTTACTTTGGTCTCTTTCAACTTGGTGACCACATGCTGAAGAATGATCGCAGCGGAGACCGAAATATTCAAACTTTCGGTAAAACCATACATTGGAATCTTTAAAAAGGCGTCTGCTTGTTGCATGACCACATCACTCAATCCGTCATTTTCTTTTCCGAAGAAAAAAGCGCTCTTTTTTGTAACATCAAAGTCCTGTAATAAAGAAGAATCATTATGTGGCGTTGTTGCAATGACCTGATAGCCTTTCTTTTTCATCTCAGAAATACAGTCTTTAATAGTATCATAACGATATAAATTGACCCATTTTTGAGCCCCCATGGCTATTTCTTTGTCTATTCTTTTACTTTCCAGCTCTTCCACAACATGCAGGTCCTGTATACCAAAAATATCACAGGTACGCATTACGGCACTTGTATTATGTAGCTGGTAGACATCTTCGGTCACGACAGTAAAATGTCGTGTTCGCTGAGCTAATACTTTTTTGAAAAAGTCCTTACGACGCTCGGTAAGTAATGTTTGTAAATATTCAAAAAGTTGTAAATCCAATGGAAATAAGTAATTTTAAAACGAAGATAAAAAATTACTCATAATGAAGATCGCAGTTCTTACCGGAGCAGGAATGAGTGCCGAAAGCGGACTTAAAACCTTTCGTGACAGCAATGGTTTGTGGGAAGGGCATGATGTAATGAAAGTGGCTTCTCCTCAAGGGTTTGCAAATGATCCCGGGTTGGTACTGGATTTTTACAACCAACGCCGAAGGCAATTACTGCAGGTAGAACCCAATGTGGCACATATTGCTTTGTCCGAGCTTGAAAAGGATCATGAGGTTGTTATTATTACCCAAAATGTGGACGACCTGCATGAACGTGCCGGAAGCAACCATGTGGTCCATCTGCATGGAGAGTTATTAAAGGTACGCAGTACGTTTGACGAAAGCCTGGTTATGGACTGGAGAAATGACCTCAATATAGGAGACCTTTGTGAGTACAAACATCAATTGCGTCCACATATAGTTTGGTTTGGAGAAGCGGTTCCCATGATGGATACGGCCATTCAATTGATTTCAGAAATCGATGTTGTTATGATCGTAGGTACATCAATGCAGGTCTATCCTGCAGCCGGTTTGATACAATATGCTCCGCTGCATGCTCCTGTTTATTTCGTGGACCCCAATCCATCAATATCTTCTTCGGAAAGGATCACTGTCTTTGCCGAAAAAGCAACCACAGGTGTTCTAAAAGCAATTACTGCCTTAAAGACTATTTGATATGGAATCAGTGCTATTTCAGAAAATAAACTATGACAAAGCCTATCGGGAGAATAGATACGGAGCTGCAGTATGGATACTGGAACATCCGGAAAGCATTCCGGAATTATTGAAGTATTGCTTTAAGAACGATGAAGATATTTCTTATAAAGCCAATTGGTCTTTGGAATTTGTATGCCTGGAAAATTTGGAATTACTCTATCCTCATTTCGATTTTTTCTTCAAAAACTTGCCTGATGCATATAAACATCAATCTGTAAGGCCTTTATCACATATCTGCGAAATGATCTGTATTCGTTATTACAAGAAAAAGGATCCACTATTACTTAAGATATTAAATGCTACTCATAAGGAGGTTATGATCGAATGTTCTTTTGACTGGCTCATTACAGATCAAAAAATTGCCTGTCAGGCCCGCGCCATGCTTTGTTTGTATTATTTAGGGACAGAATTTGATTGGATCCATGAGGAGTTGGCCCAGATATTAGAACGAAATATCCCTTCCGGAAGTGCCGGTTACAAATCCAGAGGTAAAAAGATCCTGAGTAAAATAAAAGGGTAAATCTTCGAATACTATACTTTATTCTTCTTGCGATAAATAGTATCTTTGCACTTTCAAAATTTCTAGTATGGCAACCAACGCATTACAGGCAATTTCACCTATAGACGGCAGATATGCATCTAAAACTGCATCGCTAATTCCTTTCTTTTCCGAAGAGGCCCTCATACGGTATCGTGTTCAGGTAGAGATAGAATATTTTATTGCTTTGACAGAGCTCCCGTTGCCCCAGTTAGTAGATTTTGATAAGAATCTATTTGCAGCACTAAGGAATTTGTATTTGGAGTTTTCTGTACAAGACGCACTTCATATAAAGGAGATTGAAAAAGTAACCAATCACGATGTAAAAGCAGTCGAGTACTTTATCAAAGAAAAGTTTGATGCGCTGGGCCTTCAACAATACAAAGAGTTCATACATTTTGGCCTCACATCTCAGGACATTAATAATACAGCCATTCCCCTTTCACTCAAAGACGCTATCAATGAAGTATATGTACCGCAACTATTTGCAGTAAAGGACAAATTGAAAGAATTGGCCACCGAGTGGGCAGATGTACCTATGTTAGCCCGAACCCACGGACAACCGGCTTCCCCAACTCGCCTGGGAAAAGAAATAGAGGTTTTTGTTGTGCGGCTGGAAGAGCAATTTGACCTGTTAAATGATATTAAAAGTGCTGCCAAGTTTGGAGGTGCAAGTGGAAATTTCAATGCGCATAAGGTTGCATACCCCACTGTAGACTGGAAAGCATTTGGGACAAGGTTCGTACAAGAAAAATTAGGGCTGCACCATTCTTTCCCTACTACACAGATCGAGCATTATGACCATATGGCTGCTCTATTTGATAGCTTAAAACGTATCAATACAATTTTGATCGATCTTGATCGTGATATCTGGACGTATGTTTCCATGGATTATTTTAAACAGAAGATCAAAAAAGGAGAAATAGGTTCTTCTGCAATGCCACATAAAGTGAATCCCATAGATTTTGAAAACAGTGAAGGAAACCTGGGAATTGCCAATGCACTATTCGAGCATCTGTCTGCAAAACTTCCTATAAGCCGTTTGCAGCGTGACCTAACAGATAGCACTGTGCTACGGAACATTGGAGTCCCTATAGGGCATACATTCATCGCATTTCAATCTACACTTAAAGGATTGAATAAATTATTACTGAATGAATCCAAATTCGCCGAAGACCTTGAAAATAACTGGGCGGTAGTTGCTGAAGCCATACAAACCATCTTGCGTAGAGAAGCATATCCAAACGCCTATGAGGCTCTTAAAGGGTTAACCCGAACGAATGCAGCCATTACGCAAAAATCTATTGCAGATTTCATTGAGACCCTGGACGTTTCGGAAGTAATAAAAGATGAAATGCGGCAGATAACCCCTTCAAACTATACAGGAATATAGCTATTGATATTTCCGGAAAACAAAAAGACTCCATTTTGGAGTCTTTTTTGTTTTTAAAGATCATTAATTAAAAACTACTGGCCCAGATCAAAGAGGTCGCCTATGCTCTTCAGCTTAGAAGCGTCAATATCGCCCCGGTCAATGGAATTCATTAGCTTGAGTATCTCATCCGGACGCATATTATCTCCCAATAAACGAAATACTGCAAAACCTCTTTCACTATCACTGGCAAATACGATCAACTCATCAATAGCATCTTCTTCACCTAAATACTTTAAGGTAGCTCCTTTGGTATTGGAGCCCATTTTCATGAGTGTTTTATATTTTTCTTGTCCAATGATCTCCTTCACTTTTATCTTTTCAGCTTCATATTCTGCTGTATTGCCTTCTTTTATTGGATAGGCTACCACATTTATTTTCTTCACTGTGTTTAGGACATCCATTTCTTCTTTTGAAAAGTTTGCACTTTCACTTTGCAATAAGCTTGTTGCAAGGTCAACTTTTACAAAATTGTTATCGTCCTGCTTATCCACTAAATACCGTTGCAATGATTGCTCATTACTACACCCGTATAAAGCAAGGGCGGCAATAGCTAAGGCTGTAATATATTTTAAGAGTACCATAGTTATGATTTTTTCTTTTCAATATTCTTTAATTGCTCACTACCGGGCACCTTAAGGTCGTGCGTAAGCTTAGAGATCTTCTTTAGGTCAATGTTTCCGGTGATGCTCATAATTACGGTCATTTTCTTACCATCCACATCTCCTTTAAGATGCATTAATAGTTCACTCACAAAGTTTTCATTTTTCCCTTCTTTAGAGTAAAACTTTATGTTCTTACCATCGTCCTTAACTCGCATTAATTCGCTTAGGCCCTTGGATTTTCCAACATAATTCGTCACGGCACTATTCATTCGCTGGGCAACCTCAGGGTTTTCCGTAGTATACACCTTAATATTATCAAGATTGTTTACCAGTTCCATATATTCCTGAGCTTCCGGGTCGTCCGACTCCAAATCTATTTTGCTCAATAATTTGAACATATTTTTGGTAACTATCACCGAGCTTACATCTTTTTCGTCTTCAAAAGAGTCAAAGGTTTGAGCAGATATAACCATTGGCGCGAATATGATTGCTAATAAAATTGCTAACTTTTTCATGTGTCTGTGTTTAAGATTATTTTAAAATTTTGTTTTTACTGTTTGTAAATTGATCGATATGTGAAATTGTTGAAGTTCCTTTAGAGAATTCATTTAAATGCGCAATACTGGAAGTGCCTTTATTAAGGTTTTCAGAAAGTAATAGCATAGTCTCTTTTGCTTTTTCGAAAGCAGCTACCGCCTCTTTTTCTTCTTGCGTCAATTGAGGCTGTGAGAACATAAAACTTCCAACGGTAGCACCAACCACTAACATTGCAGCTATACCATACCACCATTTATTTAACTGAAATGATGCTTGTGGTAATACAACTTCCTGTTTTGAAACCTCTTCACCTGCGCGTTCCAGGCCCACAAAAAGTGGTTGGTACACTGCCAGATGTGGTGCAACTTCGTTCCCCGTAAAATACTTACGAAGGGTAGCTTCTTCATTAAGTGTGGTGTTACCCTCAAAATAAGCCTCCAATAGGGTTTCTATATTAGCTAACTCCATAATTGTATTGTTTTATTAATTGTTCTCTTACTGTTTTTCGGGCGCGTGACAATGCTACACGAACCGCTGTTTCATTACTTTCCAGCATCTCGGCAATTTCATCGAACTCAAATTGCTCAACATCCCGAAGCTGAAGGATCATTCTTTGTTGTTCCGGGAGGGTTTCCATGATCTTAAAAACCAAACTAACCCCATCATTTGCCTCAACAGCTTTCTCAATATTCTCAGAATTCTGATAATTGCTATGTACAATTTTCAAATTACCTGCTTGTTTCGATTTTAGGCGGTCCAAACAATAATTCTTTGTCATTGTAATGGCAAATGCTTCGGGATTCTTATAATTCTTGATCTTTTGTTTCCCATTCCATAATTTCAAAAAAACTTCCTGAACGGCATCTTCAGCTTCTTCACTGGATACAAGGAGCCTCTTAGCAAGCCTGTACAGCTTATCTTTAAAAGGTAAAACGGTTGTTAAGAACTCCTTTTGTTTCATTAGTCTGGTGGTTAGTGAACTTGCAATTGCTATGCCGTTCTTTAATTACGACGAGGCACTTAAAATTTTGTTACAATTTAGTTGATGTTTTACAATAATGTATATACTTTAGGGGTTTACAAGTTATGTTTCGTTTAAAAAATATTATGAAAAAGAACCTTCTATTGCTACTTTTAGCCGTTTCAATTACATTCACCTCTTGTTTTGAAGACAGGGATGATAACATTCAGGTTGCATCTACGACAGATATTCAAAATTTTATATACCGTGCCCTTAATTTCTTTTATCTATACAAAGCAGATACTCCCGAGCTTGCCAACGATGCATTCGCAAACCAAAGCGATTTGGATACTTTTTTAAATACGTTTGCTTCTCCCGAGACTTTATTTGATTTTCTAATATCATCTCAGGACCGGTTCAGTATATTGGTAGATAATTATATTCTACTGGAAAATGAATTAAATGGTATCACCCTCAATAACGGGATGGAATACGGTGTGGTACTTTATCCGGACGGAAGTGGAAATGTTTTTGGGTATGTTCGCTACGTAATACCCAATACGAGTGCAGCTTCGGAAGGATTACAGCGTGGAGTGATATTTAATACTATTGATGGCCAGCAAATCACCGAAAACAATTTCAATGAGCTTTTTGCCCCAAATAGTTATACCATTGGGCTTGCAACTTACGATGGGCAAACAGTAACCCCTACAGGAGAGTCTGTTACACTTACCAAAACAGAAGTAACCGAAAACCCTATTCACATTGCAAAGACCTTAACGGTAAACGGACAAAAGATCGGTTATTTAATGTACAATGCTTTTACTGCAAATTTCAATCAGGAATTGAATGCAGCTTTCGGGCAGTTTAAAGCCGACGGAATTACCGACCTCGTTTTGGACCTGCGTTATAATGGTGGTGGTTCCGTACGTACGGCGCAGGATCTGTCCAGTATGATCACCGGACAATTTGCAGGTGACCTTTTTTATTCAGAAATATGGAATGAAGACAGGCAAGATGAATATGCAAGCCCGGGAGTCTTCAATACTACTTTAAGTACAGGTGAAGCTATTAACAGCCTGAATTTAACCAGAGTATATATTCTTACTACGGGTAGGTCAGCCTCATCCAGTGAATTGGTTATCAACGGATTAAACCCATACATTCAGGTAATACAAGTTGGTGGAACAACTACAGGTAAATTTCAGGCCTCCTTCTTACTATACGATGCTCCTGCTCCCGGTTTTAGTAGAAGTCAGGCCAATCCTGGTCACAAATATGCAATGCTACCACTGGTATTTAAAACAGCAAATGCAGCAGGGAATACGGATTTTGTGGATGGGCTTGTCCCGAATATAGAACTAAATGAAGATTACAGCAACCTTGGTGTGTTAGGTGATGCAAATGAGCCTTTACTGGCTGCAGCCTTAAATGATATTATTCCTGCACCTGTTCCTCTACGAAATAATTTCAAGGTACTGGAAGAGATCTCGGAAAGTAAAGCATCTTCCATATCGTATCAATTGATGATATCAGATCAATAGGCTTTTCTTATTAAAAACCTAAAAATTAGGGGATGACCGGTAACTTTAACGAAACCAAAAGTATCATCCCCAATGATTGTTATTAAGGCATCTTAATAATTAAGTGCTCTTTTGAAGATACAAGTCTAATTGATCGCAATTAGAATTCTAAAGTAAATCCTCCCCTAATATTTCTTCCGCGAGTTTGATAGCGATATAACTCTTCATACTCTTCATTTAGCAGATTGTTCACGCTTGCAAATAGAGTAAGGCTTTTTAGAATCTTTGTAGAAGCAGAGATATCCAACAGCCCATAACTGTCAAGAGTTATAGCCTCGCTTTCAAAGGTTTCGGGATTAAAAAAGGAATCTTCACGTTCGCTATTGTATTGATAGTTAACTCCTACAAATGACTTCGAATTGATTTGATATCCTATGGACGCATTCGCTTTATGTTCCGGAATACGCATGGTAAATCTTTCATCGGCCTGGGTATTGGTATAATTAGCAGTAATATTTACTTTCTTTCCAAACTTTTTTGAAATTTCTACCTCTACTCCACTGGCGTCGAATGTATCTGAAATGTTTTGATACTGAAAAACAAACAGGTCGGGGTCTACTGTAACAAAGTCCACAAAATTTTCTTCATTTCTGGTAAAATACAGCGCACTTATGCTGAAGTTGTCTTCTGAAGAAAAAGCCAAACCACCTTCAATAGTTGTGTTTTCTTCAGGTTGCAATGCTTCGTTTCCGTATAGCGGGTCATATAATTGAAATAATGACGGAGTAATATAAGCTGTACTATAAGAACCCAAAACCTTTAAAGTATTCTTTCCAAAATCAAATACATACGAAGGGTTTATATTATACACAAGGTGTGAATCATATACACTGTGAATATTCATTCGCGCTCCAGCATTTATATTCAAACCAAAATCCGAGATATAAACAAGGTTTATATAAGGGTCTACATAATTAAACTTGGCGGTGTCTTCATTTACAGCTTCAACAAAATCATTTTCTCCAAATGGTATGGTAAACGAATTAAAGCTACTGGAGTTAAAATTAACACCTAACAATACGCTAATTTTCTTTGTAAAGTTATGGTTTAAATAGGCGTCCAGCGTATGTGATTTTGAATCGTATTTTGTTGGAAAAGAAGATTCAAATTCACGTTCTATCCAGGTCTGGCTATCGTTAAATACAAATGTACCCTTATTGTATTTCCACTCAAAATGCCCACCTCTTTTTAGCTGTTTTGAAATGGATCTGTTCGCAGCATCAATGTATCCAAAATCATCGTAATCTGCTTCAAATCTATCAAAGCTAAAAAACTGACTTATTTTGATTCTTTTTGAAATTTTGTATCCTAAATTGATACGTCCGTTCCATCGGTTGAATACGTCTTCATCAAAGCGCTCTTCGCCTTCCGGTGCAGCAATAGCAGACAGTCCATCAACAAACCGATTGCTAAAACTTGCATTATAGAAGAATTTATTCAATGTTCCGTTGACAGAAACAAAATTGGTGAACTCTTCAATAGCACGGGCAATGTTATCCTCTTCGGCCGGGCTGTTAGTTCCCAGAGTAGATGTAAAAGTTGCCGCAATAGGCTTCTCTGAAGCTTTCTTTGTAGTAATACTGATCACCGCTGTGGATGCTCCACTCCCATACATAACGCTGGAGGCTCCTTTGATGATCTCTATACTTTCAATGGATGATGTTGGAATCAACCGCAGGTCATAGTCATTTGCGATCTGTGAAGGGTCATTTAACTGAACTCCATCTACCATGATCACTACCTGGCGGTTTCTACCTCCCCGAACATAATATCCAAGATTTTGCCCGTCATTACTTCGGCTTCCGTTGATCTCTATCCCGGAAACTTCATTTACCAATTGTGCTACAGACTTCCCTTTACTGTTCTCAAGGGTTTCTGCAGTGATCTTAGCAATTACTTTTCCACTATTCTTTTTTGCTAATGGAACTTTTGTAATAACTGTCACCGAGTCTAACTGCTCGATGTTTTCATTTTCTTGAGCAACAGTGAATCCTGCTACACAGAAACATAATAATGCTAGTACTTGTTTTTTCATTTTAAAAAATTTTAAAACGGAAAAAGTAAGAAGAGTATAAATGCGCTAAGGCACTTAATGTATCTTCCCAAACCTTTATCCCGAAAGTTTGACAATAGTGAAAATGGCAGGTCTCCTGGCTTGCCTGTGTACAACCTTCCCGCTTACGCAGTGGTTTTGAAGTTTTGTACGATCCGCCTAAGGCGAACGGCTTACAGTTGCGGGTACAGCTTCGGTTTTTAACCGAATTCCCTTTTAAGAAAAGATCTTTGTGACCTTTCCACCAAAATTCAAAGCGAAAATAAGGTTTTAAATTGATAGCTAAGCAAACAAATTCTATTATTTTTGAGGATGCGAAAATTCTCAGTACTCATAAGTTTTCTGGTTGTATTCACTTCTTGTAAAGAAATTCAAAACTCTCCTTCTATTGTTCAGGAGAGTGATCAAAGAACAACCGTTAACTATGCTAAGGGGTTTGAGATCAATCACTTTGAAGGGTATAAGACCATTACTTTAAAAGATCCATGGCCGGGTGCCAAAGATACTTTTACGTATGCTTTGGTAGAAAAAGGCAACAACTTAAATACTTCAGAAAAATTTGATGCAGTCGTAGAGGTTCCTGTTTCCAATATCGTAGTAACTTCAACAACACATATTCCTTCTTTAGAAATGTTAGGTGTTTCGAATGCTTTGACGGGCTTTCCAAACCTGGACTATATTTCTTCCGAAGCCACCCGAAAACTGATCGATGAAGACATGGTAAAGGAACTTGGTAAAAATGAAGATATCAATACCGAGGTACTTATTGACCTGGCCCCGGATGTAGTGGTCACTTTTGCTGTTGAAGGCAGTAACAAAACAGTATCGACCATACAAAAGACCGGAATTCCGGTGATGTATAATTCGGATTGGACCGAAGTTTCTCCTTTAGGAAAAGCAGAGTGGATCAAATTCTTTGGAGCTCTTTTCAATAAAGAAAAAATAGCCGACAGTATTTTTAAGAATATAGAAACAGAGTACCTTTTAGCTACAAAAATAGCTACGAACGTTTCTAAAAAGCCAACTGTTTTAAGTGGAGCGATGTACCGGGATGTCTGGTATTTGCCTCAAGGAGGTAGTTGGGCGGCCCGTTTTATTGCTGATGCCGGAGGGGATTATCTCTGGAAAGAATCTGAAGGTACAGGTAGCTTGTCTTTGAACCTGGAAGCCGTATTGGAAAAAGGAAAAGCTGCAGATTTTTGGGTGGGCCCCGGGCGTTTTACGAGCTTTCAACAATTGGAAGACACGCACAGTGTGTACAAGGAGTTTGACGCTTTTAAAACAGAGAATGTTTACAGCTTCACCACGAAAAAAGGAGCTACAGGGGGCGTGATTTATTATGAGTTGGCCCCTAACCGCCCGGACCTGGTCCTAAAAGATATCATTAAGATATTACATCCCGACCTGCTTCCCGGCCATGAATTGTTTTTTTTCACTAAACTTGAATAGTGGAAAGAGCCTTTATATATCGCAGCTATTTTATTGTGCTGTTTATTCTGTTAGCAGCATCATTCCTTATCAACGTAAGCCTGGGTTCTGTTTCCATTCCCATAGATGAAGTGATCTCCGGCCTGTTTGGAGGTACAACCTCCAAAGAATCCTGGCAATACATTCTTATTGATTACCGGTTACCCAAGGCGATCACTGCCATCCTCACCGGTAGCGGATTGGCCGTTTCGGGCTTGTTAATGCAAACAATGTTTCGCAATCCACTGGCAGGGCCTTTTGTCCTGGGACTGAGCAGCGGTGCCAGTTTGGGTGTCGCAGTCCTTATTCTAGGTGCAAGTGCCTTAGGTGGTTTTTTTGGAGGGGTTCTGGTAAGTCAATGGAGCCTGGTCATCGCTTCGGCAATAGGAACTTTCTTAGTGCTATTGGCAGTTTTAGCCGTAACCTTTAAAATTAAAGATACCATGGCGATCCTTATTATTGGATTGATGTTTGGAAGTGTTACTGCTGCTGTAGTGGCTGTACTATCCTATTTTAGTAATGCAGAGCAGTTACAGCAGTATATCTTTTGGAGCTTTGGCAGCCTGGGTAATCAATCATGGAAAAGTATCCTGATTTTAAGTATTTGTTGTTTTGCCGGATTGCTATTAAGCTTTCTAAGCAGCAAATCGCTAAACGCATTGTTGCTAGGAGAGAATTATGCAAAAAGTATGGGGCTTCGTATTAAAAGAACCACCTTTCTAATAATAATTGCTACCAGTATTCTAGCAGGAAGTATCACCGCGTTTGCAGGCCCTATTGCTTTTGTAGGACTAGCTGTACCTCACCTTACACGGCAAGTCTTCACAACTTCAAATCATTTGGTATTGTTACCCGCCGTATTGCTTTGTGGAAGTATTTTAATGCTCATTTGTGATACTTTGGCACAACTTCCGTTCGTTGAGTATACATTGCCAATAAATGCCATTACATCGCTTATAGGAGCACCGGTGGTAATTTGGTTATTAGTTCGAAAACGTAAATTGTTATTTTAATGGCTTCGGAAGAAAAACATATTATTTTAGAAGCCAAAGACCTGGCGATAGGCTATTTCAGTAAAAGGAAAGTAACAACTGTTTCAGAAAAGATCAATTTTTCAGTAAACAAAGGTGAGCTCGTGGGTTTGGTAGGTGCAAATGGTGTTGGAAAATCTACTTTGTTACGTACGCTCGCCAGCATGCAACCGAAAATCAGCGGGGAGATATTCCTGAAAGATAAGCCTCTTACCTCCTATTCTACCCTGCAATTGGCGAACCAGCTAAGTGTTGTTCTAACAGAAGCACCTGCCTCAAAGAATTTAACCGTCCTGGAATTAGTCTCTCTGGGAAGGCAGCCTTATACCAATTGGATGGGCAGCCTGTCTCCGGTAGATAAAAAAGCCATAAATGGAGCATTGAAGGCTACCGAAACCGAAATCCTTGCCCAAAGGAAATGTTTTGAATTAAGTGACGGGCAGTTACAACGTGTATATATTGCAAGAGCACTGGCACAAGACACTCCGCTTATTATTCTGGATGAACCCACAACACACCTTGACCTGTACCATCGTGCTTATGTATTGAAACTATTGAAAAAACTTGCTGTTGAAACCAGGAAATCAATTTTGTTTTCTACTCACGAAATTGACCTGGCGATACAACTAAGTGACAAAATGCTGGTAATGGCCCCGGAAGGATGTTATTTCGACCAACCTTGTAACTTGATAGAAGCGGGCCGGTTTGATGCACTTTTCCCAAAAGAAACAATAACATTCAATACAGAAACAGGAAGGTTCAGTATCAAGAAATGAGTGTAATTAAAATTTCGGTACAAGCTGGAAAATTTAATCAACGAATTACATCTGACCTATAAAAAACAGTATGCATAAACAGATGAAATAAGTATATTTACAGGAAACAAATATTCCCATGAGCGAAACCTTTCTTTTTTTACTTCTGGCCGCTATTTGCCTGCTAATTGGTGCTTTTATAGGCAATTTGTTTGCGCGATTAAAATTCAAAGGCGAAACAAGTAAGCTGGAAACAAAAGTGGAACAACAAAATGAATTGGAAGAAAAGCTTAATGAGCAATTTGATAACATACAGAAAGAACGAGACGAAATCAGAAAAGAAAAAGACTTTTTAAACCTGGAGCTTGTCAAGCGAAATGCCGACTTTGAGAATCTGGAACAAAAAAATCGTGAACAAAAAGAAGAAGTAGAAAAACTACAGGAAAAGTTCACCAAAGAATTTGAAAATCTTGCCAATAAGATACTGGAAACCAAATCTGAAAAATTCACAAAACAAAATAAAGAAAATCTGGATGGTATCTTAAAACCTCTCCAGGAGAAGATCGATAAGTTTGAGAAAAAAGTGGAAGACACACACAAAGAAAGTATAGACCGTCATGCCATGCTCAGACAACAGATCATTGGTTTAAAAGAACTCAATGAGCAAATGAGCAAGGAGGCTATAAACCTTACCAAAGCTTTAAAAGGAGATAGCAAAACACAGGGTAATTGGGGGGAGTTAGTGCTGGAGCGGGTGTTGGAAAAGAGTGGCCTGGAAAAGGACAGAGAGTATTTTGTGCAAAGCAGCTTCACAACCGATGGCGGAAAACGAGTACTGCCGGATGTAGTATTACACCTTCCGGACAATAAAAAAATGATCATTGACTCAAAAGTATCATTGGTAGCCTACGAACGTTTTATAAATGAAGATGATAAAGACGAACGGGAACAATTTTTAAAGGAACATATCTCTTCTTTAAAAAAACACATTGAACAGCTTAGTAATAAAAATTATCAGGATATCTACAAAATTGAAAGCCCGGACTTTGTATTACTTTTTGTTCCTATTGAACCTGCTTTTGCTATAGCCGTGAATCAAGACAGCAATTTATATAACTGGGCATTCGAAAAGAATATTGTTATTGTTACTCCTACTACGCTACTGGCCACTTTGCGTACTGTTGACAGCATGTGGAACAATGAAAAGCAGCAACAAAATGCCCTGGAAATAGCTACACAAGCAGGTGCTTTATATGATTCCTTTACCAATCTCACCGATGAGTTGATCAAGGTTGGCAAGCAAATAGGAACCGTACAGGGAAGTTATGAGAGCGCAATGAAGAAGCTTACCGGAAAAGGCAACCTGATAAGAAGGGTGGAACGCCTTAAAAAACTAGGTGCTAAAGCCAGCAAAACTATTGACGAAAAGTTATTGAAACGTGCCGAAGAAGAGGAAAGTTAAATTTATGATCTAATATTTTCGAAAAGAATGAAAAAAGTATTATTTATCATCTTAGGTAGCCTTTTAGGGCTGTATCTGCTCTATTTCGCCTTTGTATACTTTGTGCCGTATAGTGAAGGTACCCGTTCCGGAGAACTCATAAAATTTAGCCATAAAGGAGTTATTGTAAAAACCTGGGAAGGAGAAATAAGCCAGGGAATAAGCGGAGCGCAGATCTTCCGGTTTTCGGTTCTGGATAGGGAGAAAGACGTAATCGAAAAACTAAAGGAGTATCAAGGCAGGTATGTAAAACTGTCGTATATGGAACGCTTTGGTACTTTTTTCTTTTGGGGAGATACCAATTATTTTATAACAGATGTCAAAGAAGAACCCTCACCTCATTATAACAGGAACTAAAAAGCCCGCTTGATGGCGGGCTTTTTTATAACTATTTTTTAATAAGCTTCTGGACCTGTTTTGCGTTACCGGCATTGAGTTCTAACAGATAGATTCCGGTAGGTCTGTTACGCAGGTCTATTTCAAATGAAGATGCATTTACTTTAACTTCTTCAATAAGAGCTCCTAATACACTATATAGCCTATAACTGTCGATTTTATCTTTAGCAGTTACTAAAGCAAAATCTTTCGCAGGATTAGGGAATAATTTCAAAGAGGACAATGCATTTTCGTTAAGCCCGAGTACTGCATCTGAAATATTGATATTATCCAGGTGCAAAGTAGCCGCGATTGCGTCAGCAGGGAACGAAGGATTAGGGTTATGAAGGATCCGTATCTCTTTAACATCAGCAAGTGTTTCTCCTATTGTATTTGAACCATCATCAACTATAAAATCTACTGCCTCAATAGAAAGTATATAAGAATTCCAATCACTGGAACCTGGTACGGTAACAAAACTAGTAGTAACAATCTCCGTATCGTCACTTCCTCCCTTTATTCCAACACGTAAAAACAGGTCGTCTCCGGTGGGTGTTTTTGCATCAAATTCAACAGACAAGATCCCGGCAGCTGTATAATCGCCTGTTATATCTGTTCCAACATTGAAAACTGCCAATTTACTACCTGCACCGCTACCTCCCGCACTTACCTCTTCTAAGAAATTATTTACATTGGTAGGAGGATTGGGAGAGCCGGGGCCATTTGACCAGCCCTGTGTGGTTCCGTCATTAAAATCATTTAAATGCGGATTTGTGATCTGACTTACTGCCGTGCCTATAAAAAAAACAAAGCAGACTAAAGAGAGTAATAGTTTTTTCATAGTTTTTAGATTTAATTATTAATACAAACAGTTCTATATCTTACGTTAAAATACCCTACTTAAATTAAATCCGAAAAAGAAGTCTCCATCTCCCCAATCTCCTTCTGCTCTCACTAAGTACCCTTCTTCGAACATGGCCTGTGCATTCGTAAAATGCATCTGGAAGACATGCCCGCCGGTTTCCAGGTCAAAACCAATAGAAAGCGGATTTTTATAAACCGAATTATCATTTCTGTTTAAATGAATTCCATAGTCCACATTTATGCTCCACCGGGTCGTAAGTTTATATCTTCCACCTATACCTATAGCCAACTGGTCATTTTCTTCATCAAAAGTATTTACGTTTTCATCGTCGATAACCACAGTACTGCGTGTAGCTACATTTTCATGTATATGTGTTGGCGCTACCAATATTGAAAAATCTTCGGAAACCTTTCTGGAAATAAGAACCTGCGTTGTATACACCAGGCGGTCACTAAATTCGAAATTATTAAAAAGGTCTTCTTCCAATGCCGTATTTACAGTAACCAGGTTATATCCCACAATGGTAACCGGGAACCCTTCTTTTTCCTGGTTGAAAAGCCTGTATTTGGCATGAAGCCCGTATTTCTTTTGAAACGAACTCCTGGCAACCCCAACATTTAACCATTCGTTCACACCATAGATAAATTTTATTTGAGTAACCGCATTATCAAGTCCGAAAAAATCGTCAATACCATTTTTTACCGTTCCAAACCTATGCGACACCACTAAATAAAGGTCCTTTTTACTGGCGAGTTTGGTTGATTCAAAATTTACAACCTTTAGCCCTTTAAATGCAGCTCTGACAGTTTCATCAACGGTAACGTCTTTTTCAAGATCATCTAACAGATCATCTTGAGCAAATGTTAATACAGGTAATAACAATAGAAAAAAGATAAAGTTCTTCATAAGTTTAGTTATTTAGTAATACTACATTGGTCCAGTTTTACAACTTCAAAAAGGTCATCGTAGCCAATACAACGACCTTTAATTTTAATTTCTTCATTATCCACTAATCCGGTAAGGCCACCATCAAAGCTACAATGTACACTATTATTTAATGTGACTGCCATTTCTTCTATTTGAGAAATAGTTCCGGTTACAGTAATTGTATTGTTTAAAATTGATGCCGCAGTTCCGCTTTTAAATTGTTGCAACAGGTCTTCGGCAGTAATTTCTATAACTGAATCTTCCGTTTTAATATCACGGTGGTCCTGGTACAAATAATTGTATGTAAAATATGCACCTACAAGCAGTAAGATCACAACTAAAAAAAACAGTCTTCTCTTTTTCATGATCAATAAGAAATTAATTGGTTAGTGAAAAACTAGCCGAAACCATTACTTCTTCAGAGATTTTATTACTTACTATCTTTGGGATCTTGATATTAAAATCCTTTGGGTCCAGTACAAAATTCGTAGTTATTAGTAAAACCCCATTTTGCATTTGCAACACCAGAGGAACCTCAACAGCTTTAGTTTCTCCATGCATTGTCACTGCTCCCGAAATGGTAAATTCCTTTTCGCTTTCGGTCAATGAAGAAGCATCAAAATCTTTGATCTTTCCCTTAAAGGTAGCTTTAGGAAATTTTGAGGACTCAGCGTAGTTTTCATTGAAATGCTCTTCCATCAAAGCAACTTTGAACCGAAACCCTTTTATAAGCGCCAATGCAGCAAAATCTCCTGTCTCAGCATTTAAAATTGCACTTACGTTGGTATTTTTAGCCTTTACCTCTTCAAAAGAGGGTACCGAAGCCTCAAAATTTATTTCTCCCGTTTTAGTACTGTACTTTTGAGCAATAGCTGCAGTAAAACAAAAAAGTATGAGATATAAGGTAAGTTGTCTTTTCATGGCATAAGGTATTAATTCTCCAAAAGTCCGTCAGTATTCCATTGTTTTATCAAATCAATAGTTTCCTGAGGTAAACGTGGCCCTCCAAAAGGCATAAGGCCGGGGTCATTTTCACTACGACTTATACGTTCCAAAAGCCCCCTGTTTAAAACAGCTTCTTTTACATTTTCATACGTTAATAAGGGCATAGGAGCTCCATTTTGAGGTGGGTCATTATGACAAACACTGCAAATATTATCGAATGTCGCCCTTACATCCTGGTATGTCACCAAATCCGGAACATCTTGTCCAACAGGTTCAAGATCATCTATGGTATTTGTGGTACATCCATATAAAAATGCTATAATGATAAGAGGAAATATGTTTGAAATTTTCATCTTCACTTTATTTAAAATGGCAACTGTCTTTTATAAATAAGAGTTTCCTCTTTCTGTAGAGCAGTGACAAAGGTTGTTTTTCTAAAAATACGACTTTTAAATTATTTTTTTATCAATTGAAGCGTCGTTTCCAAATTACCGGAAGTAACTTTTACAAAATACATTCCTGTTTTAAGGTAAGACATTTGTAATTGAGTATAGGTTCCTGTTCCGGCTCCTTCTCCCACTTTTCTTCCTGAAATATCATAGATCTTGAACGTATCGAGTCGATACAATGATGCAATGGTAAGTTGGTCTTCTACCGGATTTGGAAAGATCTTGACATTTCTTGCAAATTTATCGTCTACGGAAAGCGCAGGTATTACCGTAATGGTTCCAAACATAGTTCCGGCATGGACGTCACACTGGTATGGGTTGGTACCTTCCATGGTGAAGGTATAAGAAAATTCTGTTCCCAGGCCGGTAATAATACCACTGTCAAATGTTTCCTGGCTTCCACCCTGATTAGTGACACTATGTGGTAAAGCATCACCCCATGTCCAATGCATGGTATCTCCAACTTCAATTGTGAAGCTTGCAGCAGCTCCGTTAACCCCTACCATCCAATCGAGGTCAAAAGTTTGTTGTGCAGAAGCAACTGACACTACAAAGGCAAAAATAAAAAGAGTAATTTTTTTCATAACGTTGTTTTTTAAATGGTTATACATTCCTAATGCAATAGGAACTTTTATATAGAACAACTGAAAACCTCTTTTACCCTACTTATTTACTATACTAAAGATATTTTATGTCTTTTTGAACATTACTTTTTCCTGACTAAAATCATAAGCAGCCTTTAGCCAGGGAAGCATTTGCGACCATTCTGAAGCCGTATAGGTTCTTTTTGCATATACTTTCTTAGTGGAATATTTTAAAACCCCGTTTTCAACTTTAACACTGCTTATAAACGAACCTGTATCATTGGACACATTTTTTTGAAGTTTTTCCAAACCAACCACCTCGTAGCCTTCAGGTATTGCAATTTCAACTTCATATTCAAAGGTTTTGGCGTAATTTAAATAAACTCCCAGGTCCCTATCTACCTCATCATCTTCTATTTGTATCTGCCCGCCAATAAACTTTCCAACCTCTATTAAAAAATTAGGGCCTGCCTTTTTTACAAATTCATCATTTATAGTGAAACTATCATTTATAGATAGTGCTTCGTTTGAGTAGCGTGCAGAGTTTTCAACTGTATATGTATAATCCTTGATCTTAACTTCAAAATTAGAGCTTACAACCTCTTCAAGGTCTTTCTCTTTTTCTTCCTTATAACTGGTCATTAAAGCCTCCATTTTTTGCTGTGCACCGGCATCACTTTTTCCCTGTCGCTTACGGCAGTTATAAAAATGTTTTGTCTTATAATGCTCAAATTCTTCATTAAGAAAATCTCCGAAAAAAAGCCTCCTTGTAAGTTCTTTGGTCTTGAAATGCCCTGTAAACTTCAGGTTTCTACTCAAATTAAGTGTTTTAAAATCGTCCTTAAATTCGATATTGATTTTCTCGACTGATTTGTTTTCTTCAGCAGTAGTCACAGGCAATACATCAAAAGTGACCTCGTCCAGCTTCCTGTTCTTTTCAACACTCATCTTATACACTTTTGTCCCCTCTAAGTTTTCCGGGAAAAAGTCTGCCTGTACATGAGGCGAAAGATTAAAAAAGTACAACGGGTCCGCAAAGTTAAAACGCAGGCCATAGGACACATTGGAACGTAGCAAAAGATCTTCAATAGGCCCATTATAATCTGCTGTCGCAACGATCACATCGTAATCTATTCCTAACTGCTTTGCCAAACCGGCCATATAGTTTACAAATCTGTTTTCACTTAATATAACATAATCCTTATCGCAAGGTACCGCGTAAAAGCGTATTTGATTATCACGTGCTATATACAACTCAATAAAGCGGTTAAAGCTCATATGGCGGATATAATAAAGCCCCTGAACCATTTGCTCTCGCTTATCTGTAATTCCTTTTTCTTCCAAATAGCGCACCACATCTTTTACAGCGCTCTTACTATCAATATCAAAACGGTCTCCGTAGTATTCAATAATCTCTTCTTTAGTAACCCCGGTCTTTCTTTCGGCATCTTTTTCTGAAAGGAATACACTGGCAGCAGCTTCATTTCTGGCTTTTAAAGCAAAGGTCACCTGAAATTTAAGTGCCGGTAATTCGGTTAAAGGATAAAACCATCTTGGAAAATCGCTTTTTTCAATATCTGAAGCTTCCAGGCTGAAACGCCGCGTTGACTTCTTACCGGTTTCAATTTCTTTGATCTGCGGAGCACCATTATAGGACTCCATATTTAAGAAATAGTCATTCTCTACCGTAACATCCAGTTTCCTGTACAATATAGGGTAATTGGTACTCAATACTTTTTCTTCAGGTTCATAAATATGTGTTCCGGAAAAACTACGCAGGTAATCATCTTCATAGATAAAAATATCTATGATATCTCCCACTTCAAGATTAGGGATCGCTACTTTGTTTTCTTCATCTTGAGTAACTGTTTCCGCATCTATGTCCAGTATAATCTCTTCTCCGTTGGGTTTAATGATCTTAATGCCAATGATAGTTTCTTCCTGGTAAAAATTAATGACCCCGGCTCCTACCTGCCTGTTCTTTTCAAAAGAAAATTCAGAAAAATTCTCAACTGAAGCCTTATCCTGTAACTTGACACGTTGATGGAAATAGGAAGGGTTGTACATTTTTTTACCGTTATTGGTGTACTCAAAGTTCTCTTCTCTATAAAGAATGACAGCACTTTCATCTTTCCATTTTTCAGGAACATCAACGACAGTCTTCTTTGAGTCCTGTGACTCCCAAAACTGTTCCCGAAGTTCAATTTCTTTCTTAGATTGGGCCGTAATAACTGTTATAGCACATAAAATGCCTAGCAGAGCGAAGTAATATTTTGTCATAATAGTTGATGGTTTTCTATATTAATCTTTTGTAAGCGTAATCTGCTGATTAAGATTTTCTTTTAATGCCTCAAAACCTACGTTCCATACATTAAAATCTTCCTTTTTTATCAATCTTTTCTTAAAATTGATATCTTTTTTATATGTAATTGTAGTGCCGTTTTGCAGGTAACTTACATTAATATCGATTAGGTCGTTGTTTACTGAAATATCCTTAGGCATTTCTACACTATACCCTTCAGGAATTTGCAACTTCACTTCAGTTATGACCCGCTCTTTGATCTGAAACATATAATCAGACTTTCGTTCTTCAAATATCCAGCCGGAAGCTGTCTTCACGGGATCAATATCTATATACAGATCCCCGTCGAAGCTTGAAACTGCATTTTCAATAGCAACATCATACGAAACTGTTAGATCCTGATCTCTGTTTTCTTCATCGAAGGGAACGATCTCTGTTACATTATAGTTTGAATTCCCTGAAGCTAAATAATTTGAAAGTACTTCAATTTGGTTGTCCTTTCCAAAACTGGTATAAGCATTTTGAAACGCAACCCGGGATTCACCACCATAATGCCTGTTAACTGTCCCAACCATTGTTTCGTCCTCTATTTTAAGTTCGTAACTCGTTTTATCAATATTAGCGTCTCCATTTGCTGTCGGAACAGTCAATATCTTAAATCCGTCTTTATCTTGTAGTAAAGCTTGTTTGTCCTGAATTCGTGTGGCATAATCGCCAAATCGGTTATATTTTTCGGTTCCGTCTAAAAAGATAGATTCTCCATCCAACATTACCGAACATATCATATGATTATCAACAGATAAAGAAGGGATTGAATAATCATACGCCAAACGGTCCGTTCCTATCCATACCAAGCGTGCATCAAAACCTGCTTCTTCCAGCATGGCCTTGGTCAGGATCGCCATTCCTTTACAGTCTCCATAACGTTTGGTAAATACATTTTGCGGACTATCCGGTTTAAACCCCGCTATTCCATCTTCAAAAGCAATGTACCGGATATTATCCTGCACCCAATAAAAGATATTCTTTACTTTTTCCTCGTTTGTAGTTGTACCACCAATAAGCTCTTTTACTTTAGGGGCATAGACCGAAGGATCTATTTCGACACTTTCAACCAGGCTATTGTACCATCCATACAAGTCGTCTACTTTACTAAAAAGTGTTTTTGTTGTGTTCCCGTCATGATAAGATTTTGCTATGAAGAGCACATGGGGGTATGTATACGAAGGGCCCGGTGTATTGGCCTCATTAGACTGCGGGGCAATATCATTAAACTGATAGGTGATCGTTTTTTTGTCTTTTCCTTCTGTTACGGACTTTTCAATATCGTAGCCTTCAAAATTAAACTCCTTTATCTCCAGGTCTAACCAAGTTGGAACATTTATAATAAGCTTACCTTCTAATATCCTGAATTGGTCTGTAAAATACTCGTTTGTGAAATACTTTATATCATTGTATTTCTTTTTAGTAACAACTTTGACCTTATAGCCCTGCAAGGGAAAATTAAGGTTTGCAAATTTCACACGATAGTCTGTATGGAAAAGGTCCTGACTCTTTAAATGTTCATCATAAACTCTTGAAGAGCTTCCAGTTAATTCACGCCCCCGTTGGTCTTTTAAGCGAAACTCGTCTACTTCAGATTCAGAATCATAATATACCGGGTACTGCAATCTTGAGTTTGAACTGATATTAAGAAGTCCTATATTTTGCTGTTTAACAGCTTCTACAAATCCTGCTCTCTTGTTCCGGTTGAATGAAATAGTAACTTCTTTTGAGAGTGCTACTATATCTTCTTCCTCATAAGTATTTTTTAAGCTTTTGGCATGCTCAATATTTTCTGGAGTTGGGTCAGACTTTCTTTGAGCAATAGTAGAAAAAGTAATAAGGCCTATGAAAAATACATGGAGTAATCGATTCATTCAGTAAAAAATGTGTTCAATCGTAAATATAGAAATATTATTTGCTTAAATACATTTTTCTTCGCGAATATAAATCGTAGAACTCGTCATCTTTAAGGCTATCGATGAACAGAATACTTTCCCCTGTACTTTTCATTTCCGGCCCTAACTGTTTATTTACATTAGGAAACTTATTAAAACTAAATACAGGCTGCTTAATGGCGTATCCTTCCAAATGCGGGTCAAAATTAAAATCGGTTACTTTATTATGTCCCAACATCACTTTGGTTGCATAATTAACATAAGGTTCTTTATAGGCCTTGGAAATAAAAGGAACGGTACGGGAAGCTCTCGGGTTGGCTTCTATAATATATACCATATCATCTTTTATGGCAAACTGAATATTGATAAGACCTACAGTTTTGAGTGCCCTTGCGATCTTTACGGTATGGTCCTTAATTTGCTGCATTATAAATTCTCCCAGGTTAAAAGGAGGCAAAGTGGCGTTTGAATCTCCGGAATGTATCCCGCAAGGTTCAATATGTTCCATTATACCTATAATGTAGACATTTTCGCCGTCACAAATAGCATCGGCCTCAGCTTCAATAGCTCCATCCAGATAATGGTCCAACAGTAATTTATTATTAGGAATTTTGCGCAGCAGGTCCACTACATGCGCCTCCAATTCTTTCTTATTGATGACAATTTTCATTCCCTGCCCCCCAAGAACATAGGAAGGCCTTATCAATAATGGGAAGTCTAACTGGTCCGCCAGTGCCAGAGCTTCTTCGGTGGTCTCTGCAACACCAAATTTAGGATAAGGAATGTTGTTTTCTTTCAGTAATGCAGAAAAACTTCCGCGATCCTCCGCCAGGTCAAGAGACTGGTAACTTGTACCCAGCACTTTAATTCCGTAACGATCCAGCTTTTCAGCAAGTTTTAGAGCTGTTTGCCCCCCTAACTGAACAATAACACCTTCGGGCTTTTCATGACGGATGATATCGTAAATATGCTCCCAGAATACGGGTTCAAAGTATAGCTTGTCGGCAACGTCAAAATCTGTGGAAACAGTTTCCGGGTTACAGTTGATCATAATAGTTTCATAACCAACTTCATTAGCTGCCAGGACACCATGAACACAGCAATAATCAAATTCGATCCCCTGCCCTATCCTGTTGGGGCCCGAACCTAGAACAATGATCTTTTTTCTGTCGGTAACTACACTATCATTTTCTGAATAAGGCGTACCGTTTGTAGCTTCCATTTCATTTTCGAAAGTCGAATAATAGTATGGAGTTTCAGCTTTAAATTCCGCCGCACAAGTATCCACCAACTTATAGACCCGCTGAATATGCATCTCTTCCCGTTTCTTATAGACCTGACTCTCAAGGCACTTGAGCATGTGTGCGATCTGACGGTCTCCATATCCCTTTTGTTTTGCTTCTAACAATAACTCCCGGGGAATTGTTTCAAGTGTGTATTGAGAGATTTCCCGTTCGAGCATGTATAACTCTTCATACTGCCTAAGGAACCACATATCTATCTTGGTGATCTCATGGATCCTGCTTAATGGAATCCCCATCTGGATTGCATCATAAATAACAAACACGCGATCCCAGCTCGCATCTTTCAGCTTGCCGAGGATCTGTTCATAGTCTGTATAGCTTTTCCCATCGGCTCCCAGTCCGTTCCTTTTAATTTCCAATGACTGTGTAGCCTTATGTAATGCCTCCTGAAACGACCTCCCGATTCCCATTACTTCCCCTACAGACTTCATTTGTAGTCCTAAAGTTCGCTCTGAGCCTTCAAATTTGTCAAAATTCCATCGTGGGATCTTTACGATCACATAATCCAGCGTAGGTTCAAACAGTGCCGAAGTTGATTTTGTGATTTGGTTATCCAATTCATCCAAATGATAGCCTATTGCCAGTTTGGTAGCTATTTTTGCAATAGGATATCCCGTTGCTTTTGAGGCAAGTGCAGAAGAACGTGACACACGTGGGTTAATTTCAATCGCAATGATCTCTTCTTTCTCATCCGGGCTTACGGCAAACTGTACATTACATCCTCCGGCAAAATCTCCTATACTTCGCATCATTTTAATGGCGAGGTCGCGCATTCGCTGGTAACAGGTGTCACTTAACGTCATTGCAGGTGCAACTGTTATAGAGTCCCCGGTGTGGATTCCCATTGGATCCATGTTTTCAATGGTACAGATGATCACAACATTATCATTGCTATCCCGAAGAAGTTCTAATTCGTATTCCTTCCATCCAAGTAAAGCTTTATCTATTAAAACTTCGTGTATGGGAGAAGCTTCGAGTCCCCGGGTCAATAATTCATCAAATTCTTCTTCGGTATGAACAAAAGAAGCACCTGTTCCTCCTAGTGTAAAAGAGGGTCGAATCACTAAAGGAAAGCCAAATTCCTGTGCTATCTCTTTTCCTGTTAAATATGAGTTAGCGATTTTAGCAGGTGCAACCGGTATACCAATCTCTACCATTAAGCTTTTAAATTGGTCACGGTCTTCGGTAATATTTATAGCTGCAATATCAACACCAATAATTTCCACATTAAAGTCTTCCCAAATACCCTTTTCATCAGCTTCAATACAAAGGTTTAATGCAGTCTGGCCCCCCATTGTGGGAAGAACTGCATCAATTTGCGGATGCTCTTTTAATATTTTTATGATCGATTTTGTGGTAAGTGGCAACAAATAGACGTGATCCGCCATAGAAGGATCTGTCATGATCGTCGCCGGATTAGAATTGATAAGAATAGTTTCTATTCCATCTTCGCGAAGCGATCGCAGTGATTGCGACCCGGAATAATCAAATTCACAAGCCTGTCCAATGATAATAGGACCGGAACCAATAATTAAAACAGATTTTAGATTAGAGTTTTTTGGCATTTGTACAGTTACTTTTTTAGTGCGATAAAATTACGATACGACAGGGTATAAAAAAAAGGTGTTGCTTTTAAAACAACACCTTTTTATTTATAACTTATCAACATTATTTCTTGTGACGAGTTTCAGAAGATACAGAAAGTTTCTTTCGGCCTTTCGCTCTGCGTGCAGCCAATACTTTTCTACCGTTTACAGACGCCATACGCTCTCTAAAACCGTGTTTGTTTCTTCTCTTTCTTTTTGATGGCTGAAATGTTCTTTTCATTGTAAATTAGGTTAAAACTTCTGAAAAACTTTACTTACTTAGACCTTCTCCGAAAGTCGGGTGCAAATATACAATCATTTTTTACTTTCACAAACGTTAAACATAAAATATTTTTGAATGTTTTTAGTACCTTTGACGCCCTATAAAAACCGAAGTTATGTTCAATAAAAATATAAAGCTTGTTTTAGCCGTAATAGTGATGGGAATAGCCGTCTGGCAGTTTGTTGAAGGAAATATTGGGAACGGTATTATGTATATCCTCCTTTCTCTCATATTTATTTTCCTTTATTTTAAGAATGAACTTATTCTACTGGCTTTTTTAAGGCTTCGGAAGCAAGACTTTCCAGGTGCCAAAAAATGGCTGGACAAGATCCGTAACCCTGAAGCAGCTTTGGTGACCAAACAACAAGGGTATTATAATTATCTCAATGGCCTGATGGTTTCACAGACCAATATCAATGAAGCCGAAAAATATTTCAAAAAAGCCGTAAGCCTGGGGTTATCAATGGATGCGGATATGGCAATGGCAAAATTGAATCTGGCAGGTATTGCAATGACCAAAAACAGAAAGAGAGAGGCAGAAATATTACTTTCCGAAGCCAAAAAGCTCGATAAACACAATATGATGGACGAGCAGATCAAGATGATGAAGGAACAGATGAAACGTGCCGGACAGCCCAGGCAACAGTATGGAGGCAGACGTGCAGGGCGTGGTGGACGTATGCGATAAGCATTTTGTTCAGAATCAATCAATTAAAATTACGAGATACGGTATTTTTTTATAAAATTTTCCTTCTGTATCTGTTAAAATTTTTATTTTTACTTCAACCAATCAACTAATTGCGTATGGGTAAATTTTTACTTGTTCTCTTTATGTTTACCTGCTTTTCCGCTCTTTCCCAAGAACCAGAGCCAAAAGACCTATTTTCTCAAGCGGTTGGAAAAAACATTCGGAAATACCGGGTTGAGTCCAGGCATGCGTATAGAACCAAGGATGAAGAACGTGCCCAGTTCTTGTTTGATTCGCTCATACAGAATGTAATTAATGGTACACATCTCGATAATTTTAAGGTTAGGAAGTTCTCCGGCAGGAGAATTGAGCTCTATAAATTCGAAAAGCCCATATATTTAATTACCTATGCTTCCTGGTGTGTCCCGGGTATTGGAGAGATCCCGGCGCTCAATGACATTGCAGATGACAACTATAATGACATTGATTTTGTAGTATTGTTTTGGGGCTCTAAAAAGAAGATCAGGAAATTCAAGAAAAAGTATTCAAAGCGAATTCATGTGTTATATATAGATGAAAGGGAGAACAGAAACGATTTTGCCATAAGGTCCATGAAACACAGTGTAGGTTTTCCTACCTCCTTCCTCATAAAAAAGGATAAAAAAATACTGGATGTACGCAGAAATCATTTTGATCAATACGATCAGGATTATTCTGCTTCTTACAATGCGAACTACCAAAGCTTTATGGGTGGTGTTTCTGCATTGAAAAAGGAACTATTGTCCATTGGTAAAGAAATTGAACCTAATTTCTAAAACAGATTTTTAGATGAATTCCTTTTGTTTGAAAACCTTATAATGGTTTAGAGCAGAGCCCCTACTCTATAAATAAACTATTCGTTCTTATCGTCAACTTGTCTACCATTTATCCGATACTTGTATACATTTTGTCTACTCTCTAATTTCTTTTTCCCAGGTGCTACATTTTATTTTTGGAATATAAATTTTGGTATCCCTCAATATATACTATGTCAGGAAAAAAATGCCCTAAATGTAAGAGTAGTTATAGAGCTCGAATTAGAGTTTACAATAAAGTAAGCAAACTGTTCGGTAAAAAATACCTGTGCTATAGGTGCAACTGCCTTTATGTATTCAACACACTTTTGAATCGGTCCTTTTTGGTGAGAAATACTCCTTACTAATGTTTTGTATGAAACATTGTTACAATAATATGCCAATTATTGCCCTAAGCTATAATATCCCTTCTCGGGAATTTCAATAAAATATTCCTTACCGGAAGCATTCTTCAGATAGGTATCACGCAGCCAGGGATTATGTATCTTTAGAACTTTATAACTAATTCCAAAATGTCTTGCGAAATCTGCAAAATCTGTTACCGCAGTATCAACTTTCACTTTATAGGTAGGTATATTCTTGTACAGATCTTTATTTCTGAAATTAAATCCGTATTTCTCAGGATTCGATAAAATTTCTTTAAAGGCCAGTATCCTGAAAATATAACGGCTGGTTTCATCATTCAATAACAAGTTGTAATAATTATTGTCAGATTTTTGCCGTTTGACCTGTTTGCTTATGCCTCCATTTCCTGCATTATACGCAGCTGCAGCCATTGTCCAGCTTCCAAAACGTTCTTTGGAGCTGTTAAGGTATTCTGCTGCCACCCTGGTTGCCATTTCCAAATTGTAGCGTTCATCCACATAATCATTTATTTCCAGCCCGTATTCTCTCCCGGTACCCTTGAGAAAATGCCAAAAACCGGCAGCTCCGGCAGGAGAACGGTTATTTTGTAACCCACTTTCAGCAACTGCCAGGTATTTAAAATCATCCGGCAATCCATATTTTTCCAGCAAAGGTTCTATAATTGGAAAATACTTATGCGCACGCTTAAAGATAAGCAGCCCGTTAGACTGCCAATAGGTGTTTACCAACAGCTCCCGGTCCATTCTCTCCCTAATATCCGGGTTATCCAATGGAACAGGCTCGCCGGCAAAATCCATAGCCTCCGGTAGTGGTAATGCGTATACATTATAATCATTAATTATTTTTTTCTCCATGGTTTCATCGGAAGGGGCTTCTTGTACGGCGTTAATACACAAACTACCTACCCCAATAAGTACCGTGACCAATCCTATTTTTGATAAAACACTCATATCTCAAAATTTTTATTAAAGATAGAAAATTAAGGCCTCCGTTTATTAAGACCTTACTTATTTCTTTATTATTTCCAATATTTCTTCAGAAAGCCTCTTTCCTTTGTTCAGTATCATGATATGGGTACCGCCTTTTATAATTTTACAGTTTTCAATTTGTTTGATAGGAAATACAATATCTTTATTCCCATGAATGTGTACCACACCCTTTACAGGGGTTTTTCGGTCCCAGCATACCATATTCTTAATAGCCCAGTCTAAATACTGTTTGTCCCTAACATTTAAATATTCCTGATAAACTTTTAATTTTTTTTCGGTTTTGGGCCCAATTGCAAATTTGGTAAGGTCTTCGGCGCTTAAAACAAGGCTGGTTGGAATTAGTTTATAAAAAAAGGTCTTTCGAGCAAATTTTATACGTTTTGGCAGTTCTTCCATGGTCTTAACACTGGATATTATTATGAGGTTCTTCAATTTCAAAAACTGACTCATTTCCTGTACGACCACACCACCAAAAGAAACCCCGACCAACACACTACCTTCTTCTTTTACAAGGGATGCCATTCGTTTTGCATAGGCTCTTAAGGATTCCTTTTTCTCGGGTATCAACCACTTTAAAATATGGATGGTATATCGCTCTTCCGGTAAGGTTATATTTCTAAATATCTCTGCTCCTGCAGCCATTCCCGGAACAAAATATACATGTGTTTTATTATTAGTCATAAGGCTTTAACAAGAGAAATAAGGTTCGCCCAAAGATTATTCGTAAATTTACAAAATAAAGATACCATTATCTAGTTCTAATTGGGGATATATTAATGAAGAAGATACTACATCCGGCAGCTACCAGAGGAAATGCAAATTACGGATGGCTAAAGGCAAAATACTCCTTCAGCTTTGCAAATTATTTTAATCCGGAACGATTGCGATTTGGGGTGTTGCATGTTTTAAATGATGATGATATTGCACCTGCCATGGGATTTGGAAGACATCCTCACAACAATATGGAAATTATAACCATTCCTCAATCTGGAGCCCTTAAGCATAAAGATTCTCTAGGGCACGAAGGTGTGATACGGTCCGGAGACATTCAGGTAATGAGTGCAGGAAGCGGTGTTGAGCACAGTGAAGTAAACGCCAGTACAACAGAACCTGTAAAACTTTTTCAGATATGGGTACTCCCCGAAACTGAAAACGTAACTCCTCGCTACGATCAAAAACAAATAGCTCCATTACTTGTCCCCAATAGCTTTAGTACAGTGGTAAAACCCAGGTCTGAAGCAGCTAACGGCGATCTGTGGATCCATCAACAAGCCTATTTCAACATTGGTGAATTTTCTGAAAAAACCGAAACAACATATACTTTACACAATAAAAATCACGGGGCCTATGTTTTTGTAATTAATGGAACCGTTTTTATTGATAATGAAACGCTTAGCGACAGAGATGCTATAGCCATCTGGGACACTCAAACTGTCGATGTCACTGCCGGGAAAGACAGTAAAGTATTGTTGATCGAAGTCCCTATGAACTAATTAAAATTAACTCCCATGATTGAAGATGTGCAAATAACCGACAATGAATTTTTGAGACAATTTGAACTTGAGGTGGGCGATAATATGGCACGTATCGAGTATGCCCTCCAGGATCGAAAAATATTTCTTACCAAATATGATATGCCACAGGATATGGAGGATCAGGGTTTCAGGGATATTTTTATAAAAGCTGTTTTCGAAGAGGTGAAAAGCCGCGGTATCAGCCTCGTTCCTACCAGTCCGGAAATTGCCGGCTTCATGCGCAAGAACAGAAGGGTTTACAAGGACCTTCTACCGGTAGGGATAAGTATTTAAATAAAGACCTTTTCTTCCACAAAATTAAAACGCACCAATCCGTCCTCATCTATTTTCGTGAGCTCTACAGTATGCAACGTATTTACTAATTCCGGATTCCAGGGTGTCTTCACTTTTATATAGTTTTCGGTAAAACCATGAACATACCCCTGTTTGTTTTCTCCTTCAAACAATACGATTCGGGTACTTCCTAACTGACTCTCATAGAACGCACGTCGTTTTTTTACCGAAAGCCCCCGTAACATCTTACTTCGTTTATTTCTCACATTCTTTGGTACTACGCCCTCCATGGTTGCCGCCGGAGTATTATCTCTTTCAGAATAGGTGAACACATGCAGATAAGAGATATCCAATTCATTTAAAAAATGATATGTTTTCAAAAAATGTTCTTCGGTTTCGCCCGGAAAACCAACAATCACATCTACGCCAATACACGCATGGGGCAATACTTCTTTTATTTTAGCTACACGATCAACATACAATTCGCTCATATACCTACGGCGCATTAATTTGAGAATGTCATTGCTTCCGCTTTGTAGCGGTATATGGAAATGCGGCACAAATGTTCTTGAACGTGAAACAAACTCTATAGTTTCATTCTTCAATAAATTGGGCTCGATAGATGAAATTCGCAAGCGCTCGATTCCCGGAACTTTGTCTAACGCTTTCACCAGTTCCAAAAAGGTATGCTCATGCTTTTTATTCCCAAATTCTCCCTTACCGTAATCTCCAATATTTACACCTGTTAATACGATCTCCTTAATATCTTGTTTAGAGATCTCCTGGGCGTTCTTTAATACGTTTTGCAGGGTATCACTACGGGAAATTCCACGTGCCAGCGGAATGGTACAATAGGTGCATTTGTAATCGCAGCCATCTTGTACTTTCAAAAAAGCCCGGGTACGGTCTCCAATAGAATAGGAACCTACATAGAAGTCGGCATCTTCGATCTCGCACGAATGAACCTCGCCAAGATCATTCTTTGAAAGGTCATTGAGATAATCTGTGATCTTAAATTTTTCGGTAGCTCCCAATACCAGGTCCACACCTCTCACATCTGCTAATTCCTGTGGTTTTAATTGAGCATAGCAACCTATGGCTATTACAAATGCTTCAGCATTTGCTTTCTGAGCCTGCTTTACAATAGTTTTAAAACGTTTATCTGCGTTTTCGGTTACGCTACAGGTATTGATCACATAAATGTCTGCTTTTTCAGAAAAATCCACACGGTCAAAACCTTCATCCGAAAAACTTCGGGCGATGGTAGAAGTCTCACTAAAATTGAGCTTACAACCTAAGGTATAAAATGCGACTTTTTTTGTAGCGTTCATTCTTGTATTTTTGACAAACGTGGGCGCAAAATTACAAAGAATTGCCGGATTTATAGAGGAAATTAAAAGATAGAAGTGTGAAGCAGGATGATGGAGGTCTTTATTTTGAATATTTTATGAAAATATATAAAAGTACTCCCCAATAATTATTCAACAATGAAATTTAAATTTGAAAATTTAATAATATGGCAGAAAGCCATGGAACTTGGGGAAAAACTTACGCTTATAGCTATTACATTTCCAAAAGAAGAAAAGTACAATCTTTCATCACAAATGAGAAGAGCAGTCGATTCAATCGCTCTCAACATTGCTGAAGGATCTATAGGTCAATCAGGGCCGGAGTATAGAAAATTCATTGGATATTCAATTCGTTCTTTAGCAGAAGTAGTAACTTGCCTGCATAAAGCAAACAATCGAAGCTATATTACAGAGAAAGAGTTTAAAGAAAGCTATTCTGATTCATTTCAGCTTATGAATATGATGGTAGCATTTAAAAGAAAAATAAAATAATGAATCCAGCTTCCAGCTTCCTACTACGAGCTAATTATGTCTTCATGACGTTTGTTATTGTATTTCTTTTTTCTTGCACCAATAACACCAACTCTAACAGAGACCACCAGGTATTTCGTTACAATGAGCACGGTAATATTAGCTCCCTGGACCCGGCTTTTGCCAGGAATCCGCAAAACATTTGGCCCGCCAATCAATTATTTAACGGCCTGGTACAATTAGACGATTCACTTAATATTCGGCCGGATATTGCCAAAAATTGGACAGTGAATGATTCTACATATACCTATACATTCTATCTACGGGACAATGTACCTTTTCATAAAAATAAAGCCTTCGGAAATGAGTTGACGCGAAATGTCGTGGCTTCCGACTTTGTGTACAGCTTTGACCGCCTCACAGATGAAAAAGTAGCTTCACCCGGAAGTTGGGTTATGAGTGCTGTGGACTATTACAGGGCAGAAAATGATACGACATTTGTAATTCAGTTAAAAAAACCCTTTCCGGCATTTTTAGGGCTGTTATCCATGCGATACTGTTCTGTAGTGCCTAAAGAAGCTGTAGAATTCTATGGAAATGAATTCAGAAGAAACCCTGTTGGTACAGGGCCTTTTCAGTTCAAACTATGGGAAGAAAATGTAAAATTGGTGCTTCGGAAAAACCCGCTTTATTTTGAAACAGATGCAAAAGGTGAACAACTCCCGTATCTGGAAGCGGTCGCCATTACCTTTTTACCGGATAAACAAAGTGAGTTCTTACAGTTTGTACAGGGAAAATTAGATTTTTTGAGTGGCCTGGACAACTCTTACAAAGATGAGATCTTGACTACACAGGGAGAGCTTCAGCAAAGCTATCAGGATGACTTCTATCTTATAAAGGGCCCGTTTTTGAATACCGAATATCTGGGATACTTCATGGGAGCCAATTCTACCGAAATTAAATCGCCTGCGCTCCGAAAAGCTATTAATTATGGCTTTGACCGAAACAAAATGGTGACCTATCTCCGAAACGGAGTAGGAATTCCGGCCGTACACGGATTTATACCAAAAGGGCTTCCCGGTTTTACTACTATTGAAGGCTTTACCTATGATCCTGATAAAGCGCGTGAATATCTCTCTCAATATAAAACTGAAACCGGCGATGATAAACCGCAAATTACCATTGGCACCAATAGCCAATATCTTGATCTTTGTGAATACATACAGCGCGAACTTGAAAAGATTGGCATTAAAGTGATTGTAGATGTGATGCCACCTTCTACCCTGCGCCAAATGAAATCCAGTGGAGAGTTGGATATCTTTAGAGCCAGTTGGATCGCCGATTATCCGGATGCCGAAAATTACCTGTCGCTCTTTTACAGCCCCAACTTCACTCCTAACGGGCCAAACTATACCCACTTCAAAAATGAAGCTTTTGATAGTTTGTATGTAAAAGCACTCTCTGTTTCGAATATTGAAGAACGAAAATTATTATATACCGAAATGGATTCCATCATAATTTCCGAAGCACCGGTAGTTCCGCTTTTTTATGATATGGCAGTGCGTTTTGTAAATAAGAAAGTAAGCGACTTGGGAATCAATCCTCAGAATTTCCTGATATTAAAAAGGGTTAAAAAAGAAAAGTAGATACCATCACATTTGATAGTGTGATGCTGATAATCATATCTGTTTCTGTTTCCTTTTTATTCTTTGCTTAGCTTCTCCTCCACTGTGCCGTTTCTTCAAAAACTTGCTCCAGTATCTTAGCATCGGTTTCTGTAAATTCGACACCTCTCCGTGCCATTACAACCTGGGCTACTTCAAAAGCTTTATTGGTTTTATAGGTTGTTGTTCCGGCACTACCTCCCCAACTAAAACTTGGGATGAAGTTACGTGGAAAACCACTTCCGAAGATATTTGCACTCACTCCAACTACTGTTCCTGTATTGAACATGGTATTGATACCACATTTACTGTGATCTCCCATCATCAGGCCGCAGAATTGCAGTCCGGTACGGGCAAATCTTTCAGTTTCATAATCCCACAAACGAACTTCGGCATAGTTGTTCTTTAAATTTGAGTTGTTCGTATCTGCACCCAGGTTACACCATTCGCCAAGCACAGAGTTTCCCAGAAATCCGTCGTGTCCCTTATTGGAATACCCAAAGATGACCGAATTGTTCACCTCCCCGCCTACCTTACTGTAGGGCCCTACAGTGGTTCCTCCATATATCTTTGCACTCATTTTAACGGTAGCTCCTTCACATAAGGCAAACGGGCCACGGATCATACAGCCTTCCATGATTTCAGCATCTTTGCCAATATAAATGGGGCCATCGGTAGCATTTAGAGAACACAGGGGGAGTTTAGCTCCCTCTTCAACGAAGATGTCCTGTTTATTGAAAACGGGAGTCATTTCTGAGATAGGCTGGGAATCCCTTCCTTTAGTGATCAGTTCGAAATCACGTTTTATGGCTTCATGGTTTTTTGAGAAAATATCCCAAGTGTATTCAATTCGTAAAACATCGTCTTGTGAATACTGAATTACTTCATAGCTATCAAAATCAACCTCCTGCCCCTCAGTTGTAAAGAAAGCAATGGGCTCATCTTCCAGAAATAGTGCCTGATTTTCAGAAAGTTCTTTTACCATATTTGCCAAATTCTCTGAAGGAATAAAAGAGGCGTTTATAAGGATATTTTGCTCCAACTCAACCATTGGGTATTTTTCGGCCAGATAATCTTCGGTTACGGTTGTTGTGGTAAACCCCAGTAGTTTTTCCCATTTCTCCCGTATCGTTAAGATGCCAACGCGTATATCTGCCACGGGGCGGGTAAAGGTGAAAGGAAGCAATTGATCGCGAACGTTTCCGTCGAAAAGAATATAATTCATAAAATGTGAATCAGAATTTAATACCCAAAACTAAACAAAAAAGCCTTCGATTTCTCGAAGGCTTGTAAAATATTGTAAACGTACTCTCTATTCTTCTTCTTTGACAGCTTTTGTCTCTTTCTTGAATTTTGAGTATTTGTTCTTAAACTTATCAATACGACCTGCAGTGTCGATCAATTTAGATTTACCGGTATAGTATGGATGCGAAGATCTTGAAATTTCCAACTTCACCAAAGGATACTCAACACCATCAACTTCAATAGTTTCTTTAGTTTCAGCAGTAGATTTAGTTAAAAATATGTCATCGTTAGACATGTCTTTAAAAGCAACTAATCTATAATTTTCAGGATGGATACCTTGTTTCATTTTATAATCTTTTAAATCCTTCTCAATTTTGAGTGTGCAAATTTAAGGAATAATACTAAATGCACAACAAAATTGTTTACTTTTTTATTTGAAAACTAAAAAGGGAGGTAATGTAACGTTTTGCTATCTTTGTTTACTAACAAACCGAACCAAAAAACTTCATCACATGGAAACTAAAAAAGCATCTGTTAAAAAAATTGCCTTGAATTACGGGCTTATGTTAGCACTGGGTACCATTGTCGTATCTGTTATAGTATATGTAATGGGAATGCATCTGGAACAGCCCTGGTGGCAGTCCCTGCTTAATTTTATAATTATGACGACTGCAATAGTATATGGACTCAAAGCCTTTAAGAAAGACGGCGATGGATTCATGACGCTGGGAGAGGCTATAAAAACCGGGCTTGCCATATCTTTGATTGCCGGAATAGTAGGATCAATATTCACATTCCTTTTTGTAACTGTGATCGAACCCGATTTTGTAACGCAAATGTTGGAGGTAACCCGTGAAAAAATGATCGAGGACAACCCTCAAATGACCGAAGATCAGCTTGAAATGGCTATGGGTATGACCGAAAAGTTCATGAGCCCTTGGATAATGACTGCCTTTGGTATAATTGCCAGCTTATTCTTTGGCTTTATCATTTCTCTTATCGCCGGTTTAATAATGAAACAAAATCGCCCACAGAATTATTAGAAACCACAATTAATGAACCTATCTATTGTTATTCCGCTTCTCAACGAAGAAGAATCAATTAAAGAGTTATACCATTGGATTGCAAAGGTGATGCAATCCAATGGTTTTTTATACGAATTGATCTTTATTGATGACGGAAGTACAGATGGTTCCTGGGACATCATTAAACAACTTACCAAAGAACACAGTGAGGTTAAAGCCATCCGCTTCCTGAAGAATTTTGGGAAATCTCAAGCATTGCATGCGGGATTTGCAAAAGCTGAAGGGGATGTCGTGATCACTATGGATGCAGACCTACAGGACAATCCCGAAGAAATTCCGGAGCTTTTTAAAATGATCTCCGAAAATGACTACGATCTGGTCTCAGGGTGGAAAAAGAAACGATACGATTCTGTAGTTTCCAAAAATCTGCCTTCCAAATTATTCAACTTCGCGGCCCGAAAAACCTCCGGAGTAAAATTACATGACTTTAATTGTGGCCTGAAAGCTTACAAAAAAGATGTCATAAAGACCATTGAAGTAACCGGAGAAATGCATCGTTACATCCCTGTTCTGGCAAAAAATGCCGGTTTTAGTGCTATTGGTGAAAAAGTAGTATTACATCAAGCCAGAAAATACGGCACAACCAAATTTGGTGCAGAACGGTTTATCCGTGGTTTTCTGGACCTGATCACCATTTGGTTTCTCTCCCGTTTTGGAAAGCGCCCAATGCACTTATTTGGTGCCTGGGGAGCCTTTACCCTCTTTATAGGTTTTTGCTTTGCATTGTATCTGGGTATCGACAAGCTTTTCATTAATCCCAGTGGAAGGCTCATTACCGAAAGGCCGCAGTTTTATATCGCGCTTACAGCAATGATCCTTGGTACACAGTTGTTTCTTGCCGGTTTTTTAGGAGAACTCCTGCTTCGGACAAAAAAGGATACCAAAAATTACATCGTTAAAGAAGAGCAAAACTTCAGGCAATAACCGCTAAGATTCATTATTTTTGCAGTCTAATTACACAGAATGATTTACGTAGATCCAGAGATTTTAGAGCGCGTCAACCGATGGCTCACTCCTGTTTTTGATAAAAATACACAGCACACCATTAAAGAAATGATCGCCTACGACCCCGAAGGCCTGGAGGATAGCTTCTATAAGAATTTAGAGTTTGGCACCGGTGGAATGCGAGGTGTCATGGGGGTTGGTGACAATCGTATTAATAAGTATACTTTGGGAAAAAATACTCAAGGGCTATCCAATTATTTAAAACAACAATACCCGGGCCAGGACATAAGAGTAGCCATCGCCTACGATTGCCGCCATAATAGTAAATCCTTGGCAAAAGTGGTCGCCGATGTATTCTCTGCGAACGGGATCAAGGTCTATTTGTTCTCCGACCTGCGCCCTACTCCTGAGCTTTCTTTTGCGGTGAAATATCTAAATTGTAAATGCGGAATTGTTTTGACCGCTTCGCATAACCCTCCCGAATATAATGGTTATAAAGTATACTGGGAAGATGGAGGGCAACTGGTTCCGCCTCAGGATGGTGAGATCATTGCTGAAATAAATTCCTTGAATTACAGTGATATTGATTTTGAACCCAACGAAACTTTAATAGAGTTCATTGATGCCGAAATTGACGAAGCTTTTGCCGAAGCATCTTTGCGAAATGGAAGTTTCAACACCTCACAAGAAGCCAAAAACAATTTAAAGATCGTTTTTACATCCCTTCATGGAACATCCATTGCCATGATTCCGAGGGTATTGGAAAAAGCGGGATACAAAAATGTGACCGTTGTGGAAGCTCAAGCAACTCCCGACGGTGATTTCCCCACAGTAGCATCTCCCAACCCCGAAGAGCCGGAAGCACTGAAAATGGCAATGGAGATAGCAGAAAAGGAAAATGCAGATATCGTAATAGGTACGGATCCGGATTGTGACCGCCTGGGAATCGCCGTAAGAGATACAGATGGGAAGATGACCATTTTAAATGGAAATCAGGCCATGGTCGTTAAGACCTATTTTTTACTGGAACAATGGCAAATGGCCAAAAAATTAAATGGTAAGCAGTTTATAGCAAGTACCATTGTTTCGACACCTATGGTCCGTAAGATCGCTGCTAAATTCAACGTAGATTATAAAGAAGGACTAACCGGGTTCAAATGGATCGCTAAAATGGTGAAAGACTTCCCTCAACAAGAATTTATTGGAGGTGGAGAGGAAAGCTTCGGATATATGGTTGGGGATTTTGTGCGTGATAAAGATGCAGTGACAGCTACTTTACTGGCCTGTGAGATCGCAGCACAAAAAAAACAGTCCGGTAGTGGAATATTTCAGTACTTGCAGGAAATTTACGATGAAATAGGGTACTATAAGGAGCATTTGGTTTCATTGGTGAAAAAAGGGAAAAAAGGTGCTGCAGAAATTCAGGAAATAATGAAAAGATTCCGATCGGAGCCCTTTACCGAGATCGCCGGGAATAAAGTGACCAAAATAGAGGATTACCAAACAGGAACAGCGAAGAATATGCTTACGGGAGCTTCAGAAATAATTGATATTCCCAAGTCAAATGTACTTATATACTACGCTGAGGATGGCAGCAAAATTGCGGCCCGGCCCAGTGGCACCGAACCAAAGATCAAATTCTATATAAGTGCTAATGTACCATTCAAAGATGAAAAAGCACTTCAACAAAAGATTGACGCTATCATTGCATACCTAAATATTAGCTAGTGAAATACTTCCAAAAAATATTAAAATATGCGCGGCCTTACAGAGGATATGCCTGGATGAACATTGTTTCAAATATATTTTACGCGCTGTTTGGGACCTTGGCAATGATATCTTTATTTCCAATGCTATCCGTTTTATTTGATAATACAAAGCGCCTGGAAGTAAAACCCGTATGGAATGGGGTCACAAACGCTAAAGAGTATGTAGAGAATTACCTCAACTATTTTGTAACCCAAAAAGCAAATGAAGGAACGGACGATGTACTTATTTTTATGGTGATCCTGGTAATAGCAATGTTCCTGCTTAAAAATTTATTTGGGTACCTGGCCATGTTCTTTATCACCTTCTTACGCAATGGAGTGCTAAAAGATCTGCGAAATGACCTGTATAAAAAGACCGTAGACCTTCCGGTTTCCTTTTATTCGGAAAAACGTAAGGGAGATACCATAGCACGCATTACAAGTGATGTTTTGGAAATACAGCATTCATTTCTTTCTATTTTGGAATTGATCGTGAGGGAGCCCTTAACGATCCTTTTCGCAATTATAGCGATGCTCATTATAAGTACTAAGCTGACCATTTTTGTCTTTATTTTTATCCCTGTATCCGGCTTTATTATTTCCAGAATTGGAAAAAGCCTAAAAAAACATAGTGATAAGGTGCAGAAAGAACAAGGTTTCTTTCTTTCAATTTTAGAAGAAACACTGGGAGGCCTCAAAATTATAAAAGGATTTAATGCCGAAAATATATTTAACAACAGGTTTAAGGAGTCTACATCACGATTTTTTAGATTTTCCAATTCACTTTTAAATAGACAGAACCTCGCTTCACCAATGAGTGAGTTCTTAGGAATTGTTGTTATTGCCATCCTGCTTTGGTATGGAGGACAAATGGTACTTGTTGAAAAATCACTCCAACCTGAACTATTTATAGTATATATGGGGCTGGCATACCAAATATTAACTCCGGCAAAAGCAATAAGCAAGGCCAGCTACGGAGTAAAAAAGGGAAATGCTGCTGCAGAACGTGTTTTAGAAATTTTAGAAACCGAGTCTGCAATTCGTGATATCCCCAATGCTGTTGAAAAACAAGGTTTTGAACAACATATTGACATTAACGGTATTTCATTTAAATATGAAGATGAGTGGGTACTGCAGGATTTTTCATTAAAAGTGCCTAAAGGACATACAATAGCCCTGGTAGGGCAAAGCGGAAGTGGAAAAAGTACCATAGCCAATCTTATAACCCGCTTTTATGATGTAAACAAAGGTTCTATTTCAATTGACGGGCATGATATTAAAAAGATCACACAACGCTCATTAAGGAGTTTATTAGGGCTGGTAACCCAGGATTCTATTCTTTTTAATGATACTGTAAAAGGAAATTTACTGGTTGCCAAGGAATCTGCAAGTGATGAAGAGATCGTAGATGCTTTAAAAGTGGCAAATGCCTGGGAATTTGTCCAGAACCTGCCTCACGGTATCAATACCAATATAGGGGACAGTGGTAATAAGCTTAGTGGTGGCCAAAAACAACGTTTAAGTATTGCTCGTGCCGTACTAAAAAATCCGCCTATTATGGTTTTGGACGAAGCAACTTCTGCTTTGGATACTGAAAGCGAACGTCTTGTTCAGGAGGCCTTAGAAAATATGATGAAAAATCGTACTTCTATAGTCATAGCGCACAGGCTTTCTACGATTCAAAATGCGGATACCATAGTTGTACTTTCTCAAGGAAAGATCGTAGAACAAGGAAAACATAAAGAACTACTGGATAAAAAAGGTACTTATTACAACCTCGTAGAAATGCAGTCATTGGCATAAAAAAGAAAAGAGCGATTTGGGGCACCGCTCTTTTGCTTTTTGTTATCGCATTTGGGGCACGCGATAACATTCTTTTACATAAGTATGATTCAAATATATATTTAACTTTTCAATTGACCAAATAAAATTTGCATTTTATCTTAAAAAATTAACACTTTATCGATTTTTAATGAATAAATGTTAATGAAATTCCTACAAAATATCTATTATAATTCTATTAAAAAAAGGGCATAAAAAAAACGGACCAGCCCCCGCTTAGGTCCGTTTAGTGCGTTCTTATTACAGTTGGGGCTAATAATAAAGAACATATACATAAGAAGTATGGGATAAAAGTAATAAAAAAATTCCTACAAAAAAATTATTTTTACACTTAATCAGTAAAAAGTGTATTTCGTCGATATTTTTGCAGATTTTTAAAAAATAAAATTGAAAAAAACACCACACATTAAACCTTTTCAATTTAAATTAGTCATACCTTCAAATAAAATAAATTAGTGGTTGAAGAAAAGTCTTTAGTAAGCGCATTACAATCGCAACAACACAAGGAAGCTGCTTTTAGAGAGCTGGTATCTCTTTACAAGGAACGCCTGTATTGGCATATCCGTAAAATAGTATTGGACCACGATGATACAGACGATGTATTGCAGAATGTTTTTATTAAGATCTTCAAAAATATCGATACATTTAAAGGAGATAGTAAATTATATACCTGGATGTACCGTATTGCAACCAACGAAGCCATTACTTTTATCAATAAAAAAGCAAAAAGAGCTAATATCTCATCGGAAGAAGTAAAAGAGAATTTAATTTCGGGCTTAGAAAGTGATGTCTACTTTGAAGGGAGTGCCATCCAGTTACAGTTACAAAAGGCGATTGCCACCCTTCCGGGGAAACAGCAATTAATTTTTAATATGAAATATTTTGATGATATTACCTACGAAGATCTCTCAAAGATCCTTGAAACTTCAGTAGGCGGCTTAAAAAGTAGTTACCATATCGCTGTTAAAAAGATCACAGCCTATTTAAAAAACAATGAAACCTTTTAAACAATTTAAAGTCAAAAGACTAAAATGAAAAAAGAAGAAAAAAAATATGAACATGGTTTTACCACTCCGGATAACTACTTTGAAAGTTTTGAAGAGCACTTATCTGTAAAGCTAAGTAGTGATTCTCTTCCAGAGAAGGCAGGTTTTAAGGTTCCGGATGATTATTTTGAGCAATTGGAAGAAAGCATAATACAGCGCGTAGAAGCTTCAGATGAAGAGCCCAAAGTAAGAAGCCTGTTTACTACCAGGTATTTTACTTATGCAGCTGCAATTGCAGCCAGTGTGGTGTTAATTGTTTCTATTGTAAACAGTAGTAGCTCTCCTGTTGGGAGTATGGATGATATAGAGATCACTTCTATTTCAGAATATATAGACGATGGGAATATAGATATTGACACCTATGATGTGGTTGCTCTTTTACAAGAAGATGAAATAGTAACAATGGATGTGGAAAACCAATTTTTTTCTGAAGAATCCCTTGAAGAATACCTTTTGGAAACCTTAGATGAATCAACATTATTAATAGAATAAAGATGAAAAAATTACTCTTACTGGTCTTTTTTATTAGCGCTACTGTTGTTGCGCAGAAAGGAGAGAGACATGAAAAAATAAAAGCGTTAAAAATAGCGCACTTAACTGAAGCTTTGGACCTGTCCGGTGCTGAAGCTGAAGAATTTTGGCCTATCTATAATGCACACGAAGAGAAGATGCATCTATTGAGGAAATCGGAACGGGAAGATATCCACAGGCTATTTAAAAATGGAGGCATAGACGCATTGAGCGATACCGAAGCAAATAAACTCATAGATAAATTTATAGATATAAAGAGCAAAATGGTAGCATATGAGACTGCTTTAATAGAAGATCTGCGAAAAGTACTTCCTCCTAAAAAGATCATCAAGCTTAAAAAAGCTGAGGAGGACTTTAAAAGGCAGTTACTTAAGCAAATTCGCCAAAAGCGTGGAAAAAGGTAAAGGTTGGTTTTTTTTAATAAGTTGCTAGTTTTAAAGAAGAACGGCAATTCAAAGAAAAGGAGTTTAAAAAGCTCCTTTTTTTATTCGCTAAATATCACCTTAGATATTTTATGTTGTCCGCTCGCGAAAGCTAAGGTATCGTTCACAAACTCAATAGCATAAAAACCTTCTTCGGAAAGCTCTGTCCAGCTTTCACCCTGATCGTTACTGTATGAAATTCCCGGTGACCCAACAGCAACAATACCTTTTCCGTTTGTATTAGGTACAAATCGTACCGAAGAACGATATCCCGGACCTGTTCCATTACTCAATAAATTCCATGTCTTTCCTCCGTCTTTCGTAATAGCCTTATTACCTTCATTAAAATCTTTATGCTCCCAATCACCGCCAAAGATAACCCCTACAGATTCATTGAAAAAATCAACACTATAGATCCCGGTCATAGCCTTTCCCTGGATAATCGGGGTGTTGAAGACTTCCCATGTAGCACCTTTATCCGAAGAATGGAATACACGTGCCCTTTTCCCGCCGGATACGATCCAAACATGATCATTGTATAAAGCAATATTAGAATTACTCGCTGCAAAGGCCGCTTCTCCTTTTTCAGTTTTTGGGAGTATCTCGCAGGACAATTTTTTCCAGGTATTTCCGCCATCTTTTGTAATGATCACAGACAAGCAATCCTCTGTCGGGTCTCCCATTGCAATACCTACTTTTTCATTCCAAAAAGCCATAGCATCATAAAAGACCGTTTCACCTTCTTCTACATACACCTCCTCAATTTGAGTAGCTTCGGAACCATCAAAGCCAATTTTATACAAAACACCCGGATTTGCCACACTCAATACAAAAACCGAATTTTTAGTAGCGGCAATAGCTCTGAAGTGTAATAAAGAATCGTTATATTTTATGGTTGCCAGTTTTGGAGTCGTACCGTCGATAAACCCTACTCTACCGGCATTAGCCGCAAACCATACTTTATTTTCAGCAATAGGTGCAATAGCCCTAATGCTTAGGCTATCAGTAAATACACGCTCTATTTTAACAGTTGTAAATTCTTTTGCAGAATTATTTCCACAAGAAAATAAAAGAGTTGTAACAAATAAAAAGAAGAAGGTTCGCATCTTAAAAAATTTTGTCAAAAGTAATCAAAACTATTCATTGTGATTGTAATACCTTTGCAGACCAATTCAATAGACAGATGAAACTACATCGCAATTTAGTGTTTGCAACCATAGACTCACTTCACATGATCTTTAATGAAAAGAAGCCTGCTGATAAAGTACTTAAAAAAACTTTAAAGCGGGACAAACGGTGGGGAGTTCGCGATCGTGGTTTTATTGCTGAAACTACTTACGATATAGTACGCTGGAAACGGTTATATGCAGAAATTGCCGAAGTAAAAGAACCCTTCGACCGCCCAAATTTGTTCAGATTATTCTCTGTATGGGCTACCCTTAAAGGAATTAAATTACCGGATTGGAAACAATTGGAAGATACTCCTGTCCGCCGTATAAAAGGAAAGTTCGACGAGCTTTCAAAAATTAGAAAGTTTCGCGAATCTATTCCGGATTGGCTCGATGAATTGGGTGAAAAGGAATTAGATGAAAAATGGGATCGGGAGATCAATGCATTAAATCAATTGGCCGATGTCGTTCTACGGGTAAATCCATTGAAAGCCACACTGAAAGAGGTACAAAACGAATTGTCTGACCTCGGAATTGAGACCGAATCCATCAAAGGAGTGCCTCATGCCTTAAAACTAAAAGAGCGTGCAAATGTATTTACTTCTGAAGCATTTAAAAAAGGATGGTTTGAAGTACAGGATGCATCTTCACAGCTGGTTGCACAAATGCTGGACCCAAAACCCGGAATGAGAGTAATAGATGCCTGTGCAGGAGCCGGCGGGAAAAGTTTGCATATAGCATCACTAATGGAGAACAAGGGGCAGGTGATCGCATTGGATATTTATGAAAATAAATTAATTGAGTTAAAGCGCAGGGCTAAACGCAACGGAATTCACAATATTGAGACCCGTTTGATCGACTCTACTAAAGTGATCAAGAAACTGATTGAAAAAGGAGATAAGGTCTTAATTGACGCTCCCTGTTCCGGTTTAGGAGTTTTGAAACGCAACCCGGACACAAAATGGAAAACAAGCCCGGACTTTCTCGAAAAAGTGAAGAAAACACAAGCTGAATTGTTGGATTCTTATTCGCGGATGGTAAAGCCCGGTGGACAATTGGTGTATGCAACCTGTTCTATACTGCCTTCAGAAAACGACAAACAGGTAAAGGCATTTTTAAAACGTGATTCCGGAAGAGGTTTTAGCCTTTTAAAAGACAAAAAAGTATGGGCGAGTGAATCTGGTTTTGACGGATTCTATATGGCTTTGCTTGAAAAAGAGAAAGCATAAAAAAGGCGGATGATCATCCGCCCTTTTTCAGAATTTATATCACTGAATTATTTAACTATAATTCTTCCTGTCTTAAAACTTTTAGTGGTTTGTCCACCTATTTTTAACAGATATACTCCACTGGCAGCTTCAGACATATTTAGTCGCACCTTAAAAGAATCCTCATCTTTATCTAATAACTTAACTCCAAGTTGTTGGCCTAACATATTGTATACACCTGCATATACTCTTCCATCATAATCAGATATCAAAGAAACTTCAAAAAGATTTTCACCAATAGTAGTGATCACCAATTCAGAATTATTGATAGCATAATCTCCTACTCCCAAAACACCAATATTAGCGGTATAATCTTCTGTTTCTCCATACTGAGTTAATTCACAAGGATCGTCCGGAACAGGTGCCTGCCAATTACTTTTTGCACGCATTCTATGAGGCCCGCTAGCAGCTCCCGGAGGAACAACCAAATCAAATGTTTCGGTATAAGTACCGGCCGCCTGGCCAGGTGCAATTACGTAATCGGTGACTACTTTTTCATCATTAGTAAATGTGAAATCATCATTAAAATCGATCCAAACGGTTATATATTGATCGCCATATTCTGTGGTAACCGTAAGATCATATGTAGTACCTGGAGCCAGGTTAGCTATCTGACTGGTAAAATCTCCATATCCTTCGCAGGCAGATGGATTGTTAATATCTGCAACAGCAAACAATCGGAAACCGTCTCCTGCCGAACAATCGAGATTAGGTTGACACAATACATTTTCAACTACAGCAGTAGTTTCATCATTAGTTGTATCACCATCAGCTGCCAAAGAAGTGGAAACACTCAAGTTATAAGTTCCTAAAGCTGAAAAATCTGCAGTTTGTGTAAAGTCATAATTAACCTCTTCTTCAGAATCAATTGGGCCGGCAAAAGTTTCAACCACAGGAGTACCGCCATCAATAACGTATTGTACATCAAAGTTAGATTGTGTTACAGCTCCAAAGTTCTTAATTGTTACGGAGATTGTTTCTGTCCCCAAACCTGTACCGCTTACAGGTGCGGTAATTTCCAATGCTCCCACATCATCAGCCAATAAATGTGTGATGTCTTTAGTGTATGGATCATTGTCTACAAACTGATCTCCCACCAAACTAGTTTTGGCTTCTATTGAATAGGTTTGCCCGGAAGTTGACAGATCAACTGTTTGAGTAAACGTATAGGTAGCAGTTGAATTGGCAGCAATAGTTCCGGCAAATGTTTCGCTTGCCACTAAATTACCATCAACTCTTAATTCTACAGGAATATTTGATTGAGGTGCAGTTCCAAAATTACGAATACTAATTTCTACAGTTTCTGCATTCGTTAAAATTCCATTACCAGGTTGTGGAATATCATTCACACCAACATCCGCTGCAAAACCGGAGCTAAGGGTAAAAGATGCTACTTGTGTCCTCCAGTCATTATTAGCCGCAAAGTACTCTGCAGTATGCCAAAAAGTAAAATTGTCAGGATCCATGGTTAGATGCGAATAATCTCCAAACCTGTTTGAGAATGTTTGTACTCCAACACCATCTACTATGGTCGTTTCGGCTACTGTCATTTGTCCCAAAGGATCTCCATCATACCTACCTGTATATCTAATACCGGCTGGTAGTGTTCCACTGGCAATATTAAATCCTAATCCAATATTCCCTGCTGCGTCTATTGCCGCACTTCCCATAAATCGGCTATGGCCGTCGGCAGGAGCATAGGTACCTTCCTGATGAATCGCCCAGGGGTTTACACCATCATTACGCAATTCTATCCATCGAACTCCGGAAGTATCATTACCGTCAACATCTGTATTAAATGTAATGATCCAGGAATTATGTGTCCCAAAACTTCTATAATTGGTAGCATAAGAAATTACTCCGCCAATCATATCGATCTTCTGACCTGTCCCGGGTTGTTCAACATCTCCTGTTCCAAATGGAGCAAAAACCGCGTCAAATGGATCCGTAGGAATTTCCAGGGCAGCAGAAATAGTTGAATTACCAATAGTGGCCCAATCCATTTCAATTTCCCATATCTTTAAATGATCAAAACCAACACCTGCCCATCCGTCATCTTGCATATACACTACATATCCCGGTACATCTGCCGGAAAAGAGGTTCCCAAAAGATTTGCAGGTTCCGGGCTGTATACCGTATTTGGGTTTTGTACGGATCCCGGTAACGGAAATCCCGCTATTTGCGGATTTGCTCCACCCGCCAGCATTACATCTCTTTCCATTACATATACCAATTCATCATTTCCTCCTATTTTATTAGCTGTCAAATAATATCCGTCATGCCATATACTATAGTGCGGATAATCCGGGAAACCGTCCAGTGAAAATTGATATACATTATAGGCTCCGGTTGGATCGTTCGTTTCAGAAACACCTATTGCCAGTGAGTTAGCTAAAGAACCAAACTGACTTACGATAAAACGATCTGCCAATTGATCATATAATACTATCGGATCCCCGGAATTGGTACCAATACCCAAAAAGGTCCCTAGTGCAGTAGGGCCGGCTAATAAGTTTCCTGTCTTATCAAATATATTTACAATAGAATTGACAGAATGTACATAATGATTCGGGCCTGCGGCCCCGGTCGGGTCAGGAGGAGTTAAACCTGTATCTTCAGCTCCAACAAAGTTCTGTTCAATTGGCATGGTTTTAATACCTCCCACATTCAATTGTGCATTTGGATCTTTGCCAATTGGCAAAGCATCTTCATTCACCTTTGCATTATACCGGGATCTGTTAGGGACTATCCGGATCTCTTTAATATTCGTATTGGTATTTTCTTCTACAGTAGGATAATCTCGTAAAGGCATGGTCTTACCAATAAAAGTTCCTACGATCACATCTGTTGGCGGAGATGATTCCTGGGCAAAGAGCCCTCCGCTAAAAATAAGCACCAAGGCCAATAATAGGTTTTTCAATTTCATAGTTAAATGTTTAGGGTTAATAAACATGCAATATACCTTATATTTTTGGTTCCAAAAACCCACTAAATCAATAGAGTATGTATCATAAAAATCAGACGCCTTTAGCGCTTGAATTGTTTCAAAATTAATTACCTTTGTGCTTTAAAAGATTCACTCAAACTCTACAAGGATGATTCACTTTTTTGGAGACGTAAAAAACACTGTTTTTGCTGTCCAAACCGCTAGCGAACTTTCAGACAAAAACATCGAAAAATTACAATGGTTATTTGGCAACCAACCTAAGATAAAGAAATCCGCGCTGGCGGATTTTTTTGTTGGCCCACGTGCCGCCATGATAAGCCCCTGGAGTACAAACGCAGTTGAGATCACCCAAAATATGGGGATTGAAGGTATTGTTCGAATTGAAGAGTTTTACCATGTGGATGAAGCGTTTACCGATTTCGACCCGATGCTATCACAAAAATACGCATCACTTGATCAGGACATCTTTACCATTAATATTGAACCGGAGGCAATCAAAGAGATACATGATATTGCAGCTTACAATCAAGAAGAAGGATTGGCTTTAAATCCGGAAGAGATCAGTTACCTGGAAGATCTTTCAAAAAAATTGAATCGAAAATTAACCGATAGTGAAGTATTTGGTTTTAGCCAGGTAAACAGTGAACACTGCCGTCACAAGATCTTCAACGGTACGTTTGAAATCGATGGAAAAGAAATGCCCTCGTCATTGTTCAAGCTAATAAAAAAGACATCGCAGGAGAATCCAAATGATATTGTTTCGGCCTATAAGGACAATGTTGCTTTTGTTAAAGGCCCGAAAGCTATTCAATTTGCGCCAAAAAGCCCCGATAAGCCTGATTTTTATCAGGAAACAGCGTTTGAAAGTGTGATTTCTCTTAAAGCCGAAACACATAACTTCCCTACAACAGTAGAACCTTTTAATGGTGCTGCAACAGGTAGCGGAGGAGAAATTCGTGACCGTCTGGCCGGAGGGAAAGGTTCTTTACCACTAGCGGGAACAGCTGTCTATATGACCTCTTACTCAAGATTGGAGGAAAACCGTCCCTGGGAAAAAGCAATGGACGAACGTGAATGGTTATACCAAACTCCGCTGGACATTTTAATAAAAGCAAGTAACGGAGCTTCGGATTTTGGAAATAAATTCGGGCAGCCTCTAATAGCAGGATCCGTACTCACTTTTGAGCATGAAGAAGAAGCCAGAAAATTGGGATTCGACAAAGTGATCATGCTGGCCGGAGGAATTGGCTATGGAAAAGCAGACCAGGCCATAAAAGATACTCCCCATGCCGGAGACAAAGTAGTTATTCTTGGAGGTGAGAATTATCGGATCGGTATGGGAGGTGCTGCGGTATCCTCTGCTGATACAGGAGAATTTTCCAGTGGAATTGAATTGAATGCCATACAGCGTTCCAATCCCGAAATGCAAAAACGCGCTGCCAATGCCGTACGGGGAATGGTGGAAAGTGAAGAAAACCCAATAGTTTCTATACACGATCATGGAGCCGGTGGCCACCTCAATTGTTTGAGTGAACTGGTGGAAGAGACCGGTGGTAAGATTGATCTTGATAAGCTCCCGATTGGAGACCCTACTCTTTCTGCGAAAGAACTAATTGGAAACGAATCACAAGAACGTATGGGTCTGGTGATCGGTGATGAAAATATTGAAAAATTAAAGCGTGTTGCAGACCGTGAACGTTCTCCCATGTACGAAGTAGGTGAAGTTACCGGCGACAATCGGTTTTGTTTTGAAAGTAGCAGTACAGGTGAAAAACCAATGGATTTTGAACTGGCCGATATGTTTGGAAGTTCTCCGCAAACCATATTAAAAGATCGCACTGTAACCAGAAATTATACAAATCCAAATTATAACACTTCCAATATCAAAGAGTACCTCTTGCAGCTTCTCCAACTGGAAGCTGTAGCTTGCAAAGACTGGCTCACCAATAAAGTAGACCGTTGTGTAACAGGTCGCGTAGCCAAACAGCAATGTGCCGGCTCTTTACAGTTACCATTGAACGACTGTGGTGTAATGGCACTGGACTACCTTGGTAAGGAAGGAGTTGCGACGTCTATTGGGCATTCTCCCGTGAGTGCTTTGGTAGATCCTGTTGCCGGTTCCAGAAATTCTATTACCGAAGCCCTCACAAATATTGTTTGGGCACCATTGGATAAAGGCATAAAAAGTGTATCGCTTTCGGCAAACTGGATGTGGCCCTGTAATAATGAAGGTGAAGATGCCCGTTTGTATCAAGCCGTGCAAGGTGTGAGCGAGTTTGCTATTGAACTGGGAATAAACGTGCCAACCGGAAAGGATTCTCTTTCAATGAAACAGAAATACAAAAATGAAGAAGTGATCTCTCCGGGAACTGTGATCATCTCTGCCGCAGGACATTGTTCCGATATTAAAAAAGTAGTTGAACCTGTATTGCAGAAAAAGGGTGGAAGCATCTATTATATCAATGTCTCACAGGACGATTTTAAACTGGGAGGCTCATCTTTTGGACAGATCCTGAATACCGTTGGAAATGAAGTCCCTACCGTGAAAAATGCCGGATATGTAAAAACCGTCTTTAATACTATACAGCAATTGATCTCCGAAGGGCAAATTATGGCGGGCCATGATGTAGCTTCAGGCGGATTGGCCACTACCCTGTTGGAAATGTGTTTTGCAGATAGAAACTTAGGAGCTTCCCTGGATCTTTCAGGATTGGGAGAAGACCTGGTAAAGATTTTATTTTCTGAAAATTGTGCTGTGGTGGTACAGGCTTCAGAAGATACAAGTATGGAGCGTATTCTTTCAGAAAAAAGTATTGATTTTATAAAACTGGGAAATGTTACCGAAACCGAAACGCTTCAACTAAAACACAATGAAACATCTTTAGACCTCAACATTCCTGAAATGCGGGATGCCTGGTACAAGACATCATTTTTATTGGATCAAAAACAAAGTGGTGTTCAAAAAGCAAAAGAACGTTTCAACAATTACAGAGATCAGCCGTTACAATTTACATTTCCCAAGCATTTTACAGGGGAGCTACCACAAATTGATGATAACAGGCCTCGCATAAAAGCAGCGATCATCCGTGAAAAAGGAAGCAATAGTGAACGTGAAATGGCATATGCCATGTACCTGGCAGGTTTCGATGTTAAAGACGTTCATATGACCGATCTTATTGAAGGGCGTGAAACACTTGAAGATATTCGTTTTATTGCTGCCGTAGGAGGTTTCTCTAATAGTGATGTATTGGGAAGTGCTAAAGGCTGGGCCGGCGCTTTCTTGTATAATGAAAAAGCGAACAAAGCCTTAAAGGACTTCTTTGCCAAAGATAATACACTTTCCCTGGGAGTTTGCAATGGTTGCCAGTTGTTCATTGAATTGGGGTTACTAACTCCGGAGCATGATGAAAAGCCAAAAATGTTGCATAACGAAACCGGTAAATTTGAATGTAATTTTACTTCGGTGGCGATTGGGGAAAACAATTCGGTGATGCTATCAACATTAGCAGGGAGCACATTAGGTATTTGGGCTGCTCATGGTGAAGGAAAGTTTAGCTTTCCGAAGTCTGAAGAAAACTACAATATAGTAGGGAAATATGGTTATAATGCATTCCCTGCAAACCCTAATGGCAGCGACTTTAATACAGCAATAATGGCCGATGCATCCGGAAGGCATTTGGTAATGATGCCGCACCTGGAACGTTCAAACTTTCCATGGAATTGGGCATATTACCCGAAAGACAGGGATGATGAGGCTTCTCCATGGCTGGAAGCCTTTGTGAATGCTCAAAAATGGCTTGAAAAAAACTAAGACAATATGTTAGCTTCTCATACGTTTTGAGACCAAGAGAAAAAACTTAAATAAACAACCGCTATGAAAAAATTATTACTCCTTATCTTCCTCTGTGCCACTATTGGCACAAGTCAGGAATCCCAGGAAACCTACCAACGTGCAAAAATTCATTATTCTTCTCCAAACGACCTTCAAAGATTGGAGAGTTTAGGTGTTCCCATAGAACACGGAACACACAAAAAAGGATACTTTCTGATCTCAGATTTTTCAGTTACCGAAATTGCTGTTGCCAGAACTGCCGGTTTTAAGGTAGATGTCCTTATTGAAGACTCAAAAGAGTATTTCCTTCAACAAAACAGGTCTCCCTCTCCTCCACAGAGAAACCCAACCTGTAGTGGAGCCGGTATCATCGATTACCAGACTCCTGCCAATTTTGAATTGGGAAGTATGGGAGGTTATTTGACCTACCAGGAACTTCTGGATGAGTTGGACCAGATGCAATCACTATACCCAAATCTAATAACCCAAAAGGCCAATATTGGTAATTTCCTAACCGAAGGTACACCCGATAACTCTGTTACCCCTTCCATAGGGTCAAATGGTATCCAATGGGTTAAAATAAGCGACAATCCAAATACTGCAGAGGCAGAACCACAAATACTCTATACGGCGATACACCACGCTCGCGAACCTGCAAGTCTTTCGCAACTGGTCTTCTATATGTGGTATCTGTTGGAAAATTATGATTCGGATCCTGAAATAAAAAGTATTCTGGACAATACAGAACTTTATTTTGTGCCTGTGATCAATCCGGACGGTTATTTATACAATGAAAAAACAGATCCTAACGGAGGTGGTTTCTGGCGTAAAAACCGCAAGAACAGTTATGGTATAGACTTAAACCGTAATTATGACTACTATATAAATGGTGATCCAAATAATGGTATCTGGGGAGGCTTAGGTGCTTCAAATGATACCAATAGTGATGTATACCATGGTCCCGCTCCTTTTTCTGAAGTTGAAACCCAGGCTATGAAATGGTTCGTTGAACAACATGACTTTATCATGGCATTTAACAATCATACTTCCGGGGATTTGTTATTGTATCCTTTTGGTTATATAGAAAATCACCCTACTCCTGATAACGATCTCTATGTAGGAATTTCTGAAGAATTGGTTTCTCAGAATGGATTCAATAATATCCTTTCCTCAGGGTTATATCCCGCTGCAGGAGATAGCGATGATTTTATGTATGGAACCGTTGGAACCCATGATAAGGTCTATGCATTCACTCCGGAAATAGGGCCAAGTTTCTGGCCCCCATCCAACCAAATTGTTGGTATCTGTAAAAGCATGATGTACCACAATGTCACTGCTGCAAAAATGGTTAACAACTATGCCAGAGTGAAAGATACTGCACCCCTTTTTGTAGGCAACAATGCAGTTGCAGATGCTACTTTTGATATTAAAAGATTAGGTGTTGCAGGTTCCGGAGATTTTACGGTAAGTGTAAATGCAGTGTCTGCAAACATTACATCTGTAGGTAGTCCCGTGAGCTTCTCTGGTATGAATGTATTAGACGAAGATAACGGTACGATCCAATATACACTCGCTGCCGGTACTGTAGCCGGTGATGCTGTTACTTACGAATTGGTGATCAACAACGGAAGTTTCGACACTACAATTACCGTAGAAAAATTTGCAGGAAGCCTGGTTCCCGTTTTTGAAGATAACGGGGATAGTGCAACCGATAATTTTAACAACAATGGTTGGGGTAATACAACTGCAACCTTTGTTTCACCTTCAAGCTCGATCACAGATTCTCCCGGAACTTTATATTCCGGCAATGCTAATGAAACCATTACACTTAGCAATCCTATAGACCTAACCAATGCTATTGGTGCTAATGTTACTTTTTATGCAAAGTGGGAAATTGAAAACAACTACGATTACACGCAATTTGAAGTATCCACAAACGGAGGTAGTACATGGATCCCCCAATGTGGAAAATATACTAACGAAGGTAGTTCTAATAATAGCCAGCCAACAGGAGAACCATTATATGACGGTGCTCAAACCGATTGGGTATTGGAAGAAATAAACCTAAGTGATTACCTGGGTGAAACGATATTGGTTCGCTTTCAATTTCGTTCGGATGGTGGATTGGAACTGGACGGCTTCTATTTTGACGACCTAACGATCAATATAGTGGATGATGGAAATTTAGGTGCAGATGATGTTTCAGAAAAACAATTTGGTATCTATCCAAATCCGGTAAAGGACCTGTTGAATATTACTACTCCATTAAGTAATTATGCGATTGAAGTGTATACACTGCAAGGGCAATTAGTAGCGAACACCAAAAATAATTCCGGCTCAATGACCTTTGATTACAGTGGTTATGCGTCCGGCATCTATTTGATGAAACTGACTTCCGAAAATGCTTCGCAGACCTTTAAAATTATAAAACAATAGGAATTTAATGCTAAAAATGCATATTAGAACCACGGCAAATGCCGTGGTTTTTTATTTCAGAAAAACTAAATAATTTTTCATAATTTGCATATTCACAATATTACGAATCATGACTGACCCGAAAAGACTTTTTGACTTCCCATACTATCAACTAGAAAAATACCCACTTGAAAAATCACTTGTTAGTAAAGTGAATGGAGAATGGGTAGCTACTTCCACTCAGGAATATATAAATAAAGCGAATGCTATTAGCCGTGGGTTGCTGCGATTAGGAGTACAACCCAATGATAAAGTAGCTATCATTTCCATGACCAACCGTACCGAATGGAATATTTGTGATATAGGCATATTACAGGTCGGGGCTCAGGATGTACCCATATATCCTACCGTTAGTGAAGAAGATTATGAATATGTTTTAAATCACAGTGAATCTGTTTATTGTTTTGTTTCATGCAGTGAAGTATATGGTAAAATAAAAAAAATAAAGGATAATGTTCCTTCCTTAAAAGGTATCTATTCTTTTGACGAATTGGAAAACTGTACCAATTGGAATGAAGTATTGAAATTAGGAGAGGACGAAAGTAATCAGGAAGAAGTCGAAAGCCGTAAAGCAGCAGTAAAGGAAGACGATCTGGCAACACTAATATATACTTCCGGTACTACCGGAAGACCTAAAGGTGTTATGCTTTCACATAAGAATATTGCCAGTAATGCGGTACATAGTGAAGAACGGCTTCCAATTGAATTTGGAACTTCCAAAGCACTAAGCTTTTTACCTGTTTGCCATATCTATGAGCGCATGTTATTGTATATGTACCAATATTGTGGTGTAAGTATTCATTTTGCTGAAAGTTTAGAGACCATCAGTGACAATTTAAAAGAGGTAAAACCGGAAGTAATGACCGCAGTTCCCCGTTTACTGGAAAAGGTCTATGACAAAATTATAGCAAAAGGTTCCGACCTTACCGGAATCAAGAAAAAATTATTCTTCTGGGCAGTTGAGCTAGGTTTACAATGGGAGCCCTATGGCAAAAATGGTTGGTGGTATGAAACAAAATTAAAACTGGCCCGAAAGCTTATCTTTAGCAAATGGCAGGAAGCTTTAGGTGGGAACCTGAAAGCAATTGCTTCGGGAAGTGCTGCATTACAACCCCGTTTGGCAAGAGTGTTCAATTCGGCAGGAATTCCGGTAATGGAAGGTTACGGCTTAACCGAGACCTCTCCGGTATTAACCGTAAATGATATGCGAAACGGCGGATTTAGAATTGGTACCGTTGGAAAACCTTTGTCAAATACTGAAATAAAAATTGCTGAAGACGGAGAGATCCTGGCCAAAGGGCCACAGGTAATGCAAGGTTACTATAAAGATCCGGAAAAGACCGGTGAAGTTTTAAAGGACGGCTATTTTCATACCGGGGATATTGGTGAAGTCGATGCTGATGGCTTCTTGAAAATTACCGACCGTAAAAAAGAAATGTTCAAGACCAGTGGCGGTAAATATGTTGCACCGCAACTTTTAGAAAATGCTATGAAGCAATCGCGTTTTATTGAGCAGATCATGGTTGTGGGTGATGGTGAAAAGATGCCCGCAGCACTCATACAACCCAACTGGGAATTTATATCCGATTGGAACGAGCGCAAAGAGAAAAACCTGTCCAATGACCCAAATGTGCTGGTGAACGATGAAACTTTGATCAAACGGATCCAAAAAGAAGTGGATAAGTTCAATGAACGTTTTGGTAAGTGGGAAAAGATCAAAAAATTTGAATTGACTCCCGATGTTTGGGGCATAGAAAGTGGTCACCTCACTCCTACCATGAAAATGAAACGAAAAGTGATCAAAGAAAAATACCTTCACCTTTATAATAAGATCTACGGACACGAATTATAATCAATAGATATTCTTTTTATAAAGAGGAACATTAAAAACTCTCTTTCCTAAAAAAGAATTCTCTATTTGAAGCTTTTTTCATAATAATTTCACAATTTACTATGCGTGCATAATAAAATTTTTTATCTTTGGAATTCCAATATTTCAAGATGAAGGAAAAAACAATTGATTATGTACTACGTGCCACCTGGATGGGAGTACAAAAAATGTACAACGAAGAAGCCAGTAAAAAAGGGAGTACCATGGCAACCGGTTTTGCTTTAATTAGCATTGACCCGGAAAAAGGTACTTCTTCAACGGCTCTTGGCCCAAAAATGGGTATGGAAGCCACCAGCCTTTCACGAACTCTAAAATCTATGGAAGAAAAAGGTTTGATAGAGCGTAAACCCAATCCGTTAGATGGCCGTGGTGTTATCATACATCTCACTCCTTTTGGCCTGGAAATGCGGGAGTTTTCTAAAAATGTGGTGCTCCGCTTCGATGAAGCAGTAAAAGAAACCATTAATATGGAAGATCTGGAAACATTTAAAACCGTTGCACATACCATTCTGGAACTCATCAACAGTAAGAAGATATATATCTCTGAAAATAATATACTATAAAATGTCAAAAAGAAGAATTAATAAAGTTGCTGTCATTGGCTCGGGGATCATGGGAAGTGGTATTGCTTGCCATTTCGCCAATATAGGTGTGGAAGTATTGCTACTGGACATCATCCCACGTGAATTAAATGACAAAGAAAAGGCCAAGGGGCTTACCCTGAATGATAAGGTGGTTCGTAACCGTTTGGTAAATGACGCATTAACTGCTGCCATCAAATCAAAACCGGCACCTCTATATCACAATAGTTTTGCCAGTCGGATCAGTACCGGAAACCTTGAAGATGATATTTCAAAAGTTTCAGTTGTGGATTGGATCATCGAGGTGGTTGTTGAACGCCTGGATATCAAACAACAGGTCTTTGAAAATTTAGAGAAACACAGAACTCCCGGAACATTGATCACTTCAAATACTTCAGGGATCCCTATTAAGTTCATGAGTGAAGGACGAAGTGATGATTTTCAGCAACACTTTTGCGGAACACATTTCTTTAACCCTCCCCGCTATCTGAAATTATTTGAAATTATCCCTGGGCCCAAGACTAAACCGGAAGTTTTGGATTTCCTAAATGGATACGGTGAAAAATTCCTTGGAAAGACTTCCGTAGTAGCGAAAGACACACCTGCTTTTATAGGAAACCGAATTGGAATCTTCGGAATTCAAAGTTTGTTCCATTTAGTGAAAGAAATGGGATTGACTGTTGAAGAAGTTGATAAATTGACAGGCCCGGTCATTGGGCGGCCAAAATCTGCAACCTTTAGAACGGTAGATGTAGTTGGACTGGACACATTGGTGCATGTTGCCAACGGGATCTATGAAAACTGTCCTAATGATGAAGAACACGAGATCTTTAAGTTACCTGCCTTTATAAATATTTTGATGGAAAACAAATGGCTGGGAAGTAAAAGCGGACAAGGTTTCTATAAAAAAATCAAAGGGGATGACGGACGAAGTGAGATCCTGGGGTTAGACCTGGAAACACTGGAATACCGAAAAGGTAAAAAAACCTCCTTCCCTACTTTGGAATTGACAAAAAGTATTGATAAGGTTGTTGACCGTTTTAAAGTATTGGTCAACGGGAAAGACAAAGCAGGAGAATTCTACCGAAAGAGTTTTGGAAGTATGTTTGCCTATGTTTCAAAGCGTATTCCTGAAATCTCAGATGAATTGTATAAGATCGATGACGCAATGAAAGCTGGTTTTGGTTGGGAAAATGGCCCATACGAAATTTGGGACGCTGTGGGTGTAAAAGAAGGGATACAGCTAATAAAAGAACTGGGAAAAGAACCCGCCCCCTGGGTTAGTGAGATGCTGGACGTCGGTATTGATACTTTCTATACTGTAAAAGAAGGCGCTACTTACTATTACGACGTTCCAAAGAAACAATATGTAAAAGTACCCGGACAGGATGCATTCATTATTTTAAACAACATTCGCGAATCGAACGAAGTATTTAAAAACAGTGGTGTTGTCATTGAAGACCTGGGCGATGGTATCTTAAATGTAGATTTCCAAAGTAAAATGAACAGCATAGGAGGAGATGTACTCGCAGGGCTGAATAAAGCGATCGACATTGCGGAAAAAGATTTTGACGGATTAGTAGTTGGTAACCAAGGAGCCAATTTCTCTGTAGGTGCTAACATAGGTATGATCTTTATGATGGCAGTAGAACAGGAATATGACGAATTGAACGCTGCCGTAAAGTACTTTCAGGACAGTTGTATGCGCCTGCGCTATTCCTCTATCCCTACGGTAGTTGCTCCTCATGGAATGACCCTGGGTGGCGGTTGTGAAATGACACTGCACGCGGACAAAGTAGTGGCTGCTGCCGAAAGTTATATTGGCCTCGTGGAATTTGGTGTTGGTGTGATTCCCGGCGGTGGTGGTTCTAAGGAAATGACCCTACGTGCCAGTGATACGTTCCAAAAAAATGACGTAGAGCTGAACAGGCTTCAAGAGTACTTTTTGACAATTGGTATGGCAAAAGTTTCAACCTCAGCCTATGAAGCCTTTGACACAGGTATCCTTCAGAAAGGAAAAGACATTGTGATTGTTAACAAAGACCGGCAAATTGCTGCGGCAAAGGCTGTAGCCAGAATGATGGCGGATCAGGGATATACAAAACCCGTGAAACGAAAAGATGTAAAGGTCCTGGGAAAACAAGCTTTAGGAATGTTCTTAGTGGGAACAGACTCAATGGAAGCTGCACATTACATTAGTGAGCACGATAAAAAGATCGCAAACAAACTTGCCTATGTAATGGCAGGCGGTGATCTGTCCGAACCTACTCTTGTCAGCGAACAATATCTGCTGGACCTTGAAAGAGAAGCATTTTTAAGCCTGTGTGGAGAACGCAAAACACTGGAAAGATTGCAGCATATGATCCAGAAAGGAAAACCACTTCGTAATTAAGTTACAAAGAGTAATGAGATATCAGTAATTAGTAAGTAGAATGCATAAAATTGAAGATTTAAAGATTTGGGATAAAGCTATAACATTAGCAAAATCCATATATCAAATAGTTAATGAATTACCTTCCGAAGAAAGGTACGGGCTAATATCTCAAATCAAAAGGTGTGCTATTTCTATTCCTTCAAATATTGCAGAAGGAGCAGGAAGAAATTTACAAAAAGAATTTACACATTTCTTAAGTATAGCAAATGGTTCGGCTTATGAATTGCAAACACAACTAATATTAATTATTGAATTACAATTAATTCCAGAAGAAAAAATAAAACCCTTATTAGAAAAAGTATCAGAAATTCAAAAAATGAATTATGGATTTCAGAGATCAATTAAAGAATCTCAATACTAAAATCTAATTACTCAATACTAGATAGATGAAAACAGCATATATAGTAAAAGCATATAGAACAGCAGTAGGAAAAGCTCCTCGTGGAGTATTCCGTTTTAAGAGGCCGGATGAACTGGCTGCCGAAACCATTCAATACATGATGGATGAGCTACCACAATTAGAGAAGACCCGTATCGATGATGTTATTGTCGGAAATGCAATGCCCGAAGCTGAGCAAGGCCTCAATATGGCTCGTTTGATCTCCTTGATGGGCCTTAAAATTGAAGACGTTCCGGGAGTAACTGTAAACAGATATTGCGCATCGGGAGTAGAAACCATAGCTATTGCAACAGCTAAGATCCAAAGTGGAATGGCAGATTGTATTATTGCGGGCGGATCGGAAAGTATGAGCTATATACCCATGGGAGGTTACAAACCTACTCCTGACTATAAAATTGCAAAAGAGGGCCACGAAGATTACTACTGGGGGATGGGGCTCACTGCGGAAGCAGTTGCCAATCAGTTTAACGTATCCCGTGAAGATCAGGATGAGTTTGCGTATAACAGCCATATGAAAGCTTTGAAAGCACAGGCAGAAGACCGCTTTCAGGATCAGATCGTCCCCATTGAAGTAGAACACACTTTTGTGAATGAAGCAGGAAAAAAGGAAACAAATAGCTATACGGTTACCAAAGACGAAGGGCCTCGAAAAGGAACCAATAAAGAAGCACTTGCAAAACTCCGCCCTGTATTTGCGGCCAATGGAAGTGTTACTGCCGGAAACTCTTCACAAATGAGTGACGGTGCCGCTTTTGTAATGGTAATGAGTGAAGAAATGGTGAAAGAACTGGATCTGGAACCCATTGCACGTATGGTCAATTTTGCTGCGGCAGGAGTTGAACCACGCATTATGGGAATTGGGCCCGTGAAAGCAATTCCGAAGGCACTAAAGCAAGCCGGTATGAAGCAAGACCAAATTGATCTGATCGAATTAAATGAAGCATTCGCTTCACAGTCACTGGCGGTAATTCGTGAATTGGATTTGAACCAGGACATCGTGAATGTAAATGGAGGAGCCATAGCATTGGGCCACCCTCTGGGATGTACAGGAGCAAAATTATCTGTACAACTGTTCGACGAGATGCGCAAACGAGATATGAAAGGCAAATACGGAATGGTCACCATGTGTGTAGGTACAGGCCAGGGAGCCGCAGGGATCTATGAATTTTTGAATTAATTGAAAGTATTAAGATTATGAGTATTGAGTAATGAGAAAACAAATGAATCTTCTAAATACTCAATACTAACTACTAAAACCTTATAGAATATGAGTACAACTGCTGAAAATAAAAACATACTTAGAGGCGGCCAGTTTTTGGTAAAAGAAACTGCCTGCGAAGATATATTTACTCCGGAAGACTTTTCCGAAGAACAAAGAATGATGAAAGATGCTGTAATGGAATTCAACGATCGGGAGATCATTCCTTACAGGGACCGTTTTGAAAAAAAGGACTATGCATTTACAGAAGAAGTGATGCGTAAAGCCGGTGAACTTGGTTTTTTAAGCGTAGCTGTTCCTGAGGCCTATGGCGGATTAGGAATGGGCTTTGTGTCTACCCTGCTTACCTGTGATTATATCTCCAGTGGAACAGGGTCCTTTAGTACAGCCTTTGGGGCACATACAGGAATCGGGACCTTGCCGATCACCCTCTATGGAACCGAAGAACAAAAACAAAAATACGTCCCTAAACTGGCATCCGGAGAGTGGTTTGGCGCTTACTGTCTTACAGAACCGGGAGCAGGAAGTGATGCCAATAGTGGTAAAACCAAAGCGGTACTTAGCGAAGATGGAACTCACTACAAGATAAGCGGACAAAAGATGTGGATCTCCAATGCGGGATTCTGTAGCCTGTTCATCGTTTTTGCACGTATCGAAGATGACAAGAACATTACGGGGTTCATTGTTGAGAATGACCCAAACAATGGTATCGCCTTAGGAGAAGAAGAACATAAATTAGGGATTCGCGCTTCATCAACACGCCAGGTGTTCTTTAGTGATACTGTGGTCCCTGTTGAGAATATGTTATCTACTCGTGGCAATGGATTCAAGATCGCTATGAATGCATTAAATGTAGGACGTATAAAACTTGCAGGTGCCTGTCTGGATTCACAAAGGCGTGTTACCACAACTGCTACGAAATATGCTATAGAACGTAAACAGTTCAACACTCCAATTGCTGAGTTTGGTGCCATTAAATCCAAAATTGCCGAAATGGCAATGAATGCCTATGTAGGTGAATCTGCCACATATCGTGCTGCGAAGAATATCGAGGACCGCATTGCTATTAGAATTAGTGAAGGTAACACACATCAGGAAGCAGAGTTGAAAGGTGTTGAGGAATATGCAATAGAATGTTCAATACTGAAAGTTGCTGTTTCTGAAGATATTCAGAACTGTGCAGATGAAGGAATTCAGATCTTTGGCGGAATGGGATTCTCTGAAGACACTCCAATGGAAGCTGCCTGGAGAGACGCACGGATCGCAAGAATTTATGAAGGAACCAATGAAATAAACCGAATGCTATGTGTTGGAATGCTGGTAAAGAAAGCTATGAAAGGGCATGTGGACCTATTAGGGCCGGCTACGGCAGTAGGTAAAGAACTTACCGAAATCCCTTCTTTTGAAACTCCGGATTATTCTGCTGTGCTTTCCGAAGAAAAAGCAATGATAGCAAAACTGAAGAAAGTGTTCCTTATGGTAGCAGGTGCTGCTGTGCAAAAATTTGGACCGGACCTGGAAGAGCACCAACAGATGTTATTGGCTGCATCTAACATATTGATCGAGATCTATATGGCAGAAAGCGCAATACTTAGAACTGAAAAAAATGCGAAACGTTTTGGAGAAGACACTCAAAAAGAACAGATCGCCATGGCTAAATTGTATCTGTACCACGCCATAGACATCATAGACACAAAAGCAAAAGAAGCTATTATATCTTTTGCCGAAGGCGACGAACAACGTATGATGCTTATGGGACTAAAGCGCTTTACCAAGTACCAAAATATGCCCAATATAGTTGGGATGCGCAATTTGATCGCTGAAAAAGTAATTGCGGAGAAGAAATATCCGTTTTAAGAGTCAATTTTTTAAGATTGAAAATTGGTTAGTTAGTTGAAAAAGCCACCTCATTAGGAGGTGGTTTTTCTTTTTAAAACTTGGCTTGAACTTTGTTATCTTTAGATCAAAATTATTATCATGCTACAAAGATTAGCCTATATTTTTTGTATACTAAGTACCTCGCTCCTGGCCCAAACCAATACGGATGTGTTCGTTATGGATATTGCTCCTTCCGAAAATGGGTTGGAAATAACGAACTTTAAAAACATTTCAAATAATCCGGGGTATGACAACCAACCTTCTTTTGCTTTTGGATTGGTTCTTTATGCAGGGACCAAAGATACGCAGACAGATATTCAGGCGTGGCAAATAAAAGCAGGCACTACGGAGCGTGTAAATAAAAAGACCTCCGGAGGAGAATATTCTCCACAATTAGCTAGAGATGGGGTCGGGTTCACTGCTGTTCGTCTGGACACTACAGGACTACAAAGGCTTTATTATTACGATACTAAAGGAGAATCATTTGTATTGATAAAAGACCTGCAAGTAGCTTATTATACATTTTATGATAAGAAAACTGTGGTATCGTCTGTTCTTTCAGATGACCAACTTGACCTTGTCATAACCGACCTGCCTACTCAAACTAACGATACTATTTTAAAAGGAGCCGGGCGGTCCATTCACAAAATACCGGATACGGAAGCTGTAAGTTATACTGTCCTAAATGAAGAAGGTAATTATGATATTTATCAAATCGATATGAAAAGCAGGGAAAGCTTTTTTATTACCGAATTACCTATTGGAATACAGGACTATACCTGGTTAAATGATTCACAAATGATCTTGGGGAGCGGAACAAAGCTTTTTATATATGATACGCTCGGAAATTCTAAATGGGAACAGGTCGCAGATCTTTCAGAATACAATATAAAAGACATCACCCGCCTGGCAGCCAGTCAATTTTTTAATAAGCTGTCTTTAGTGGCTGAACCTGTTACAGATTAACCTATCTCTATCTATAGAATAATAAACTTTAACAGGAACTATTCATAAATCTTTCGCTATTTTTATTGCAAACAATTGGACAATGAAGATTTCTATTTCTGTTTTGGGATTCCTTTTTACAGTAGTTTCATTTGCTCAAACCGATGTTCGGATGTATGATATCATCAGTGCAGTTTCAGCAGAAAGAATAGAAGCAGATATTACCAAACTTGCAGGTTTTGGTACGCGTCATACGCTTAGCGACACCCTTTCGCAAACAAGGGGGATAGGTGCGGCACGAAGATGGATCAAATCTGAGTTCGATGCGATCTCAAAAGATTGTAATGGGTGTCTTGATGTATTTTACCAGAAGGACCTCGTTAAAAAGGGTGAGAACAAACGTATTGTAAAAGATGTTTGGGTGGTGAATGTAGTAGCTATTCAAAAAGGAACCAAATATCCTAACCGGTATATAGTGATGAGTGGGGATATTGATTCGCGCGTAAGCGATCCTAACAATTATACTTCAGATTCGCCCGGAGCGAACGATAATGCTAGTGGAATGGCCGGTGCTATTGAAGCTGCACGGGTGCTGTCCAAATATACTTTTGAAAATAGTATCATATATGCAGGCCTAAGTGGGGAAGAACAGGGGCTATTTGGCGGTAAAGGCCTGGCTCAATATGCCAAGGATAAAGGCTGGAAGATCATAGGTGTTCTAAACAATGATATGATCGGGAACATAAAAGGTGTGGATGGTGTAATTAGTAATCGTGATTTTAGAATATTTTCTGAACCTGTCCCCCCTACCGAAACCGAGCAACAAAGAAAATCCCGCCGGTTTTACGGTGGTGAAGTGGATGGTATCTCTCGTCAGTTAGCACGTTATGTGTTTAAAACTACAAAAACCTATATGCCGGAAATGAATCCTACTCTTATTTACCGTCTGGACCGCTTTGGACGCGGAGGGCACCATCGCCCATTCAATGATGCAGGGTTTCCGGGTATTCGCATCATGGAGTCCCATGAAAACTATACGCAGCAACATCAGGATATTCGTATGGAAAATGGCATTGAATACGGAGACAAGTTAAAATTTGTAAATTTTGAATATGCTAAAAAGTTAACTGCAGTAAATGCCATTAATATGGCCAGTATTGCATGGGCTCCTCCTGCTCCACAGAATGTAGCAATTGGAGGAATTGTGGCACCTTCGGTAAAATTAAAATGGGATAAGGTAAATGGTGCTGTAGGTTATAAGATCTACTGGCGCGATACAACATCCCCAACATGGGACTACAGCCGGTATGTAGGAGACACCCTGGAATATACGCTGAAAGGAATAGTAATTGACAACTACCTCTTTGGAGTAGCTGCTGTTGGCGCAAAAGGCCATGAAAGTGTCGTTGTGTTTCCCAATCAGATTTTTAGATGATCAAATTAATATATTGAAAACAATGAAAAACCTTATAATCCTATTCACAATCATTCTAACAAGCCTTTCTGCTTTCTCTCAAAACTTTACTCGTCAGGATACACTTCGCGGAAGTATAACCCCGGAACGAGCCTGGTGGGATGTCACTTATTACAATCTAGCAGTTAAAGTACAGCCGGATAAAAGATATATTCAAGGGAATAATACTATAACCTATACTGTTTTAGAAGAAAATGATGTAATGCAGATCGATCTTCAGGAACCTATGAAGATCGACAAAATTGTTCAGGATAAAAAGGAGTTAAAGTTTACTTCGGAAGGAAATGCTCACTTCATTCAGCTTAAGGAAAAACAAAAAAAGGGACATGAATATAAATTGACCATTTATTTTTCCGGACACCCCAGGGAAGCTCGTAACGCACCATGGGACGGTGGTTTTTCATGGAGAAAGGACAGCAACGGAAAACATTTCATTGCTACTTCCAATCAAGGGATTGGAGCCAGTATTTGGTGGCCGAATAAGGACCATGCTTACGATGAGCCCGAAAATGGAACCCACCTTGCCATTACTGCCCCAAAAGATCTGGTGGCTGTTGGCAACGGAAGGCTAAAAAGTAAAGAAGATCACGGTAATACCAAAACCTGGCATTGGGAAGTAGTAAACCCTATCAACAACTATGGAATAAATATAAACCTTGGTGATTATATACACTTTGGAGAAAAATATAAAGGACTAAAAGGCGAATTGGATATGGACTATTGGGTGCTTAAGGAAAATGAAGGAAAAGCAAAAAAACAATTTACCCAGGTACCTATGATGATGAATGCTTTTGAGCATTGGTTTGGCCCCTATCCTTTTTATGAAGACAGTTTTAAGCTTGTAGAAGTTCCTTATTTGGGAATGGAGCATCAAAGTAGTATAACTTATGGTAATGCATATGAAAATGGCTACCTGGGAAGAGATCTGTCTGATACCGGCTGGGGTCTGAAATTTGATTTCATTATTATTCATGAAGCCGGACATGAATGGTTTGCCAATAATATTACGCATATCGATGTGGCAGATATGTGGATCCATGAAGGATTTACCGCTTATTCGGAAAATTTATATTTGGATTACCATTTTGGTACGGAGGCTTCTTCAGATTATGTATTGGGTACTCGTAGGTTGATCCAAAATGACCGCCCTCTAATTGGCGTATACAATGTCCATAATGAAGGTAGTAGTGATATGTATTACAAAGGAGCAAATATTTTGCACACCTTGCGACAGTTAGTAGAAGATGATGAAAAATGGAGGTCAATGCTTCAGGGATTAAATAAAGAATTTTACCATAAAACTGTTTCCAGTAAACAAGTTGAAGATTATTTGAGTGAGCAGAAGGGCGTAGACCTAAGTCAATTCTGGGATCAATATTTACGAACGACCATGGTTCCTTTGATAGAATACAAAGTAGATGGTAATCAATTACAATTTAGATATAAAAATATTATCGAAAACTTCGATATGCCGGTAATTTTTATTGTAAACGGGAAAGAGAAATGGATCTTTCCAACCGGAGAATGGAAAACAAAAGAATTCTCATCTACCATCGAAAGCGTAAAAGTAAAAAGAGATTTCTATGTAGATTCAAAAGAAATGCATGACTAAATGAATATGGAAAAGCCGGAGCTCTTTTTCCCTCGCGATATTGAATGGCGTGAATGGCTGCATATAAATCATCAAAGCCATCCAAAGGGTGTTTATCTCATTTTTTATAAACTCGAGTTAAAAGTTCCCACTATGCGTTGGGAAGAAGCAGTAAAAGTGGCGCTTTGTTATGGCTGGATCGACAGCACCGTGAAAAGCCTGGGTAATGGCAAACGCAGGCAATACTTCTGCCCCCGTAACCCCAAAAGTACCTGGAGTGCACTCAACAAAACATATGTTAAGGACTTAGAGTCAAAAGGGCTTATTCATGAAAGTGGATGGGAAACCATAAAGATTGCTAAAGAAACAGGAACATGGTCTGCTATGGACGATGTGGAAAATTTGGTTATATCGCCTGAATTAAAAAAGGCGTTTAAGTTAAATCCTAAGGCATATAAGAACTATCAAGGTTTTGCACCCGGGTACCGTAAGGGTTTCTTAAGTTGGTTGTACCAGGCAAAACGAGAAGAAACCCGTAAAAAACGAATTACAGAAATTATCAGGCTTTGTGAAGCAAATATAAAAATGCGTCAATAGTATCTTTTCTAAAAGTACTATATTTAAACCACTAAAAAACTAATCAAAATGCGAATCCTCTTATCACTACTAGCAATAGCCTGCACACTATCGCTACATGCTCAAAAAAAGAAAAATAAAAAAGACAAAAAGGAAGATAAATGGAGTGTTGCTACTCCCGGAGATGATTTCAACTACAAAACTCACAGTTTTACTACCAATGAAGGCACATGGATGAATCTTGATGTAAGTCCGGACGGACAAACCATCGTTTTTGATATGCTGGGAGATATTTACACTATGCCTGTTTCCGGTGGAAAGGCAAAAGCTATCCGTACAGGAATTCCTTTTGATATCCAACCGCGCTTTAGTCCGGATGGTACAAAAATATCTTTTACAAGTGATGCCGGAGGTGGGGATAATATTTGGGTGATGAATGCAGATGGAAGTGATGTAAAGCAGATCACCAAAGAGGATTTTAGGTTACTCAACAATGCTGTCTGGATGCCTGATGGAAAATATTTGGTCGCCCGAAAGCACTTTTCATCCAGAAGAAGTTTAGGAGCCGGAGAAATGTGGCAATATCATATTACCGGGGGTAGTGGCTTACAACTTACAGAGCGTAAAAATGACCAACAAGATGTAAATGAACCTTTCGTTTCCAGGGATGGAAAATATTTGTACTATAGTGAAGACATGTATCCCGGTGGATACTTTCAATATAATAAGGATCCAAATAAGCAGATCTATGTGATCAAAAGGTATGATTTTGAAACCGGTGAAACCGAAACAATAACCGGTGGCCCCGGAGGTGCTGCAAGGCCTGCGGTTTCTCCTGACGGGAAAAAGCTGGCTTTTATAAAACGTGTTCGTACCAAAACCGTATTGTATATCCATGATCTGGAAACAGGGGAAGAACTCCCAATTTTTGATCAATTAAATAAGGACCAGCAGGAAGCCTGGGCAATTTTTGGAGTATATCCAAACTTTAACTGGATGCCCAATAGCACAGAACTTATTTTCTGGAGTGGTGGGAAGATCAATAAAATAAATACAAATTCTCTGGAAGTGAGCAACATACCTTTTACAGCAGATGTAAAAATCGATCTTGCGGAAACTGTACATTTTAATACCCCTGTTGAAACCGATAGTTTCACTCCAAAAATGATCCGACAAGTTGTTACATCACCTAACGGAAAAATTATTATCTTTCAGGCGCTTGGATATCTTTGGAAAAAAGAATTACCAAACGGAAAGCCAACAAGACTAACTAACGGCACCGATTTTGAGTTTGAACCAGAATTCTCCCCGAATGGAAACGATATTGTTTTCGTTACCTGGAACGACCTTGAGAAAGGTGCCATCTTTAAAGTACCTGCTTCAGGTGGAGCCCCGGTAAAAATTACTTCTGCGAAAGGGATTTATCGTACTCCTTCATTTTCTCCAAATGGAAACAGTATTGTTTTCAGAAAAGAAGATGGAAATACAGACCAGGGTTTTACGCATACCAAAAATGCAGGAATCTATACCATGAATACATCCGGAGGTAATGAAGAAAAAGTAACCGATAAAGGTGCATATCCTATCTTTAGCAATGACGGAAAAAGAATTTTCCTACAAACAGGAGGCACTTATTTTGGGAACCTTACAAAAAAATTGATCAGTGTCAATCTAAAAGGAAATGATGAAAAAGAACATGTCTCTTCAAAATATGCTAACCGTTTAGTTCCCAGTCCCGATAATAAATGGATCGCTTTCACGAATCTGCACAAGGCATTTGTAGCTCCATTGGTAATGAATGGCAAAACCATCGATCTGGATAATAAGTCTAAATACGTTCCTGTGTCACAAATAGCAAAAGATGCAGGAATAAGTCTGCATTGGTCTCCGGACAGTAAAAAAGTAATGTGGACCCTCGGTGATGAATACTTTAGCAATGAACTTAAAAATCGCTTTACTTTTTTACCCGGTTCCCCTACTGAAGTTCCGGAGATGACCAGCGAAGGTATAAAGATAGGGCTTACTGCTACTGTAGATAAACCTTCCGGAAGAATTGCATTTACCAATGCCAGAATTATCACTATGGATGGAAATACAGTATTTGAAGATGGGAACATTGTCATTAATGGTAACAAGATTGAAAGTATTGGAAAAGCTTCAAAAACACCTGTTCCTTCTGATGCCAAAGTATACCCTTCAAAAGGAAAAACGATCATTCCCGGCTTAGTGGATGCCCATGCCCATATAGGTGCTTTTAGAAGTGGGCTGACTGTCCAGCAAAACTGGCAGTTTCTTGCAAATCTGGCCTTTGGGGTCACTACGGCACACGACCCGTCTGCAAACACAGAAACGGTCTTTTCACTTTCAGAATTACAAAAGAGCGGTGGTTTAACTGGGCCGCGCCTCTACTCCACCGGATTTATACTGTATGGGGCCGATGGTGATTTTAAAGCATTGATCAATAGCCTTGATGATGCGCGAAGCAATATTAGGCGTACCAGGGCCTTTGGCGCCTTAAGTGTGAAGAGTTACAATCAGCCTCGCCGTGATCAACGACAACAAGTTTTACAGGCAGCGCGTGAGTTAGGTATCAATGTTGTGCCGGAAGGCGGTTCGACCTTCTATCACAATATTACTATGGTGATCGACGGACATACCGGAATAGAACATAACATTCCTGTGGCTCCGGTCTATAAAGACGTACTGGAGATCTGGGGAAAAAGCGGAACCGGTTATACCCCTACTTTAGTAGTTAATTATGGGGGTTTAAATGGTGAATACTATTATTACCAACGGGACAATGTGTGGGAAAATGAAAAGCTGTTAACGTTTACTCCACGGTCAATTATTGACAGTCGTTCACGTCATCGCACCATGGTTCCGTTAGAAGAGTATGAAAACGGCCACATAAAGGTTTCCGGTTCTGTAAAAAGCCTGGCTGATGCTGGTGTAAAAGTAAATATGGGAGCCCACGGGCAATTGCAAGGTTTAGGTGCACATTGGGAAACATGGATGTTGGCCGCGGGCGGAATGACAAATATGGAAGCTCTAAAAGCTGCGACTATCAATGCAGCTAACTATATTGGAGCTGGAAATGATTTAGGTTCCCTTGAAAAAGGAAAACTGGCAGATCTGGTGATCCTCTCGGAAAATCCTTTGGAAGATATAGAAAACACGCAGGCTATAGAGATGGTAATGGCAAACGGACGTTTGTATGATGCTGCTACCATGAACGAAATAGGAAATTATTCCAAAGAACGCAAACCATTTTATTGGGAGCAAAATAACTACAATCAGGCATTTCCGTGGCATGAAGAAACACAGAGCTTTATGTATGGCGGATGTGGTTGCCATATTGGGCACAATTAATTTGGTATGCACCTCGCACAGTTTAATATTGCAGAAGCTATAGCTCCCATTGACAGTCCTGTCATGGCAGATTTTGTGAACAATACGGAGCGTATCAATGCTTTGGCAGATAAGAATCCGGGGTTTGTCTGGCGGTTTACAGGTGATGACAACGATAATCCCTATTCGGTGCAGGCCTTCGACTCAAAATACATTCTAGTGAATATGAGTATCTGGAAAAGCTGGGAAAGTTTGTTTGAGTTCGTTTACAAGTCGGAACATGCAGAGATCTTTAAGCGAAAAAAGGAATGGTTCCGTAAAATGCCAAAAATGTATATGGTTTTGTGGTATGTGGAAGAAGGGCACATACCAACACTGGAAGAAGCCAAAGAGCGCTTAGAATATCTTCAGAAAAAAGGAGAAAGTGCCTATGCCTTTACTTTCAAAAGTAAATACCAATGGAATGGCGTTTTATGACCTATCGAAAGAAGAACGTGTAAAAAAAGCTGCAGAGATACAGTTTCAACTCCGGGAAGCTGTTAAAAACACGAATGAAGATACATTCCTGGCCTATTTTTCTGATGAAGACCTTTACATACGGAAAGCTGCCTATTTGGGTGTTGGAAGGATCTATAATAGTGAGGTAGCTTTGAGAGAACCCATCCTTTTATTACTTCAGAAACTAATATCCGAAAAAGATGAACATGTTCGACAGACCGTAGTAAATGCTGCAGGTGAAATAGGAATGTTTCAATTTCAAAAAGTTTCTAAGATATTTGATAAAGCTTTGTTCGATGTACATCACAAAGTGAGAAACGCTGTAATAGGGTCCCTCAAAAAAATGAGCAAAAAAAATCCAAAACCTTCCCTTGCCTGGGCAAAACAATTTCTAACACATCCCGATAAAGAAATCTGCAGGCAGGTGTGCCACGGAATTGAGCTAAGAGGGCGTACCCATCCTGAAGAGATCCTGCCGCTGCTAAAAGTACTTCAGTTTGAAGAAACCAGGCGGGTTAGAAGTACTCTTATACATGTTTTGGGGCAAATAAGTTATAAAAAGGGATGCCTGCCTAAAGTGATCTCCGCATTAAATAATTGGGAAAACAAGGTACTGGTGCATGATGCTATTGATGAGATTATAGATGTTCACAGCGAAAAAAGGTATGCGAATTTTTCTGCTTTATCCCAACAGCAGGTAATTGATCATATTTCAAAGCACCTAAACTCAAGTATATAAGTTACTTATATATATTCTATCGGTTCTTTTATATGATCTGTACAATACTCTTTAACTAAAAATATACGTAACATAACGAAAAACAATATTTACTGGCATTAAAAGTCCTTTTAATTTAGTGGCAAGATCACAAAATTTGTATCTTTAAGATTATAAACATAAAATTTACAAAAATGGTTAGAGCAAAATATCAAAGTGTTTTGGATTTAGGAGAAAAATTGAACATCCAAAATGGAGATGTTAAAGAAGAGAACGGGCAACTACAGGTATGGGGTGTTGCTGCTACTCCTTATGAAAAAAATATTCTTTGGGACGAGATAAAGCGAATAGGCGGTGATAATCCTAGTGATATCATGGCAGATATTACCGTTGCAGATGAATCCATCTATGCCCGTCATACAGTTGCAAGCGGGGAGTCTTTAAGTAAGATTGCCAAGCACTATTACAAAGACCCTATGAAGTATAATGCAATTTTTGAAGCGAATAGAAACATCCTAAACAATCCGGACATGATTCATCCCGGACAGGAATTGGTTATTCCTAATCTATAGTTCAAAATAAAATAGTAATTTAAAACTGCCTTTTGGGGCAGTTTTTTTATGGCTGAAATTTTTTCTGAAATATCGATCTGGTTGTTGCTAACCCTCTTTGTTCTGGGAGCTGCAGCATTTACACTTTCAACAATTAGTGGCGGCGGCGGTGCTTTAATGCAAATTCCTGTGCTGAATTTTTTAATTGGGACCTCACAAACTGCTCCGGTAATTAACCTGGGGACAATGATAAGCCGTCCATCACGTATCATTTTGTTTTGGAAGCATATTGTTTGGAAGGTATTTTGGTATTACGTTCCTGCCGCCATCATTGGAGCGATCATAGCAGCCTGGCTCTTTACTGAAGTTAAGATACTTTGGATCCAAATTCTGGTAGGCCTCTTCCTAATAAGTACATTCTTTCAATATCGGTTTGGTAAAAAAGAACGTTCTTTTTCGGTGAAGTATTGGTATTTTATTCCTTTGGGGTTCGCTATTTCTGTTATAGGAACCTTTACCGGTGGAATGGGCCCTATCCTCAATCCCTTTTTGCTGAATGCCGGAATTGAAAAAGAAGAACTCATTGGGACCAAAGCGGCACAAGCATTCTTTTTAGGAATTGCCCAGGTAGGAAGTTATACATTCTTTGGATTACTTACCAAAGAACTCTGGATCTACGGAATTGCAGTCGGCCTGGGAGCTACTTTAGGCAACGTTATTGGCAGGCAACTACTAAAACGAATGAGCAAACGATCTTTCAGGCAATGGGTGATCGCAATAATGGTGATAAGCGGATTTGTCTTGTTAGTTAAAGCATTTCTTTCTTAACATTTCATAAGTATTTCTTCTACTAACATTTTAGTAACTTTAGAAATTCAATTTTTTTCAAAAAAAACCAATCAATCAATAAAACGATGAAAAAAATACTACTCCTTGCCTTGCTTTGCATTGCAACAACACTTTCCGCGCAACAATTTTCAATGGACATACTCAAAGATATAAAGCCAAGGAATATAGGCCCTGGTGGAATGTCCGGACGGGTTACAGCCATTGATGTCGTTATAAACAACCCGGACATAATGTATGTGGGTACAGCTTCCGGAGGGCTTTGGAAATCGACCAGCGGCGGAATTAAATGGAAACCTATTTTCGATAACGAAGCTACTGCTTCAATTGGCGCCGTTGCCATTCAGCAATCAAACCCATCCGTACTATGGGTAGGTACGGGAGAAGGTAATCCCAGAAACAGTTTAAATGGAGGTTATGGAATCTACAGGTCCCTGGATGCCGGAAAAACCTGGAAACTAATGGGCCTGGAAAAGACACGTCATATTCATCGTGTGATCATTGACCCTACAGATCCGAATACTGTATATGTAGGAGCTATTGGCTCACCCTGGGGTGAGCATCCCGAGCGCGGTGTCTATAAAACTACAGACGGAGGTAAAACCTGGAATAAGATCCTGTTCGCCAATAACAAGACCGGTGCCGCAGATATCGTAATGGATCCAAGTAACCCAAATAAGTTGATCGTTGCATTATGGGAACATAAAAGAGACCCTTGGTTCTTTGCATCCGGAGGAGAAGGTTCTGGAATTTTCATTACACATGACGGTGGAGCAACCTGGGAAGAAAGAACCGATAAAGATGGTTTGCCAAAAGGCGAACTTGGGCGAATAGGAATTGCCATAGCGAGAAACAAACCAAATATTGTCTATGCACTGGTAGAAGCTAAAAAGAATGCATTGTATAGAAGTGAAGACGGTGGATTTACATGGAAAAAGATCAACGATAAAAATGATATTGGCAATCGTCCATTCTACTATTCCGAGATCTATGTGGACCCCGAAAATGAGAATAGGGTATATTCCATTTACACCTATGTGAATGTGTCGGAAGACGGAGGAAAGAATTTCCATCAATTAATGCCTGCATATGGAGTCACTAATGGAGTACATCCGGACCATCATGCCTGGTGGATGCATCCAACAGATGGAAGCTTTATGATCGATGGAAATGATGGAGGATTGAATATCACTCATGACGGGGGTAAAAGCTGGCGCTTCGTTGGTAACCTTCCGGTGGCTCAATTTTATCATATCAATGTAGACAATGAATTTCCATACAATGTGTATGGTGGAATGCAGGATAACGGTAGCTGGAGAGGACCGGCCTATGTCTGGAAAGCGCAGGGAATTCGTAATGATTACTGGCAGGAGATCTCTTTTGGAGATGGATTTGATGTGGTGCCGGATAAAGATGACAGTCGTTATGGCTGGAGTATGAGTCAGCAAGGCTATGTAAGCCGGTACGACTGGATAACAGGTAATAACTATACTGTTAGGCCTACCCACCCCAATCCTGAAGTAAGGTTGCGTTTTAACTGGAATTCGGCCATTAATATAGACCCGTTCAACAATAATACTGTTTACTTCGGAAGTCAGTTTGTGCACAAAAGTACAGACAAGGGGTTGACATGGGAAATTATATCTCCGGACCTTACTTCTAACGACCCTGAAAAACAAAAACAAAGTGAAAGTGGTGGTTTAACCATGGATGCTACAGGCGCCGAAAATTATACAACTATACTTGTAATAGAACCATCTCCCCTGGAGCAGAACATGTTGTGGATAGCCACGGATGACGGAAAAGTACATTATACTCAAAATGGTGGTCAAAACTGGAATGATGTTACAAACAATCTTGTTGGATTACCCTCAGGAAGTTGGATCACCCAGATAAAAGCTTCCAATAAAAATAAAGGGGAGGCTTTATTGGTTGCCAATGATTACCGAAGGTTTAATTATACTCCTTACGCTTATCGCACCACCGACTACGGAAAAACCTGGAAACGTATTGTAGACAGCAATGATGTTATTAGTTATACGCTAAGTATTGTAGAAGACCCTATAGAAAAGAATCTATTGTTCTTAGGTACCGATGATGGGCTGTATATTTCTATTGATGCAGGAAATTCATGGACAAAATGGACCAATGGTTTTCCTACTGTTTCGGTAAAAGACCTGGTGATCCAGCCACGTGAACATGACCTGGTGATAGGTACGTTTGGACGGGCTGCATGGGTGCTGGATGATATTCGCCCACTACGGAAAATTGCGAAGAACCAATCTGTTTTAGCTTCAGAACTGGCAGTTTTTAACCCTCCAACTGTGTATCAGGCAGCTTATCAGCAACCAACCGGAAGCCGTTTTGGAGGAGATGCTCTGTACAATGGAGAAAATAGAGATTACGGTGCACATATAACCTATTATTTTCAGAAAAAAGAAGCTAAAGAAGAAAGTGATACCGATGAAGAAAAAGAAGATACGGATACTTTTGAAGAAAAAGGGAAGCCAAGCAAAGACTCTATTTATATGAAGGTCTATAACGGCGATCAATTGATACGTACACTTAAGGAAAAGCTTCCGGATAGTACCGGAATTTATAAATGGACCTGGTCCCTGGATGAAGCTGGAGTGGACAGGCCTTCACGTGAAATCCGAAAGCGTGAAGAAGAACCGGGAGGTACCGATGTAAAACCGGGAACCTATAAAATTGAACTCCAGTATATGGATAAAACAGCTACCACCAATGTTACAGTGGAAAGCGATCCAAGATTACAAATTTCACAAAAAGCCATCGATGAAAGCTATACAACTTCCAAAAAGCTGGAAACACTTACCCAACTTGCTGCCGATGCAGTGAAACAATTGGTCGAGAGTAAAAATACCGCCGAGGACCTCAGTAAAAAGATGAAAAAGAAAGATGATGAAAAATATAAAGAGGAAATAAAGTTGAGTAAGGAAGTAGTAAAGAAAGTAGATTCGCTTGTTGCTTTGTACCTGGGTAAAGAAGACACGCGGCAAGGCATTACGCGTAACCCAGAAGTAAATGTCATGCAACGCATAGGTACTGCAAACTGGTATAGTGGCAGCCGCCCTAATGGAATGACAAAGACCGAAGAAACTTTGATACAACATGCCCGGAACCAATTGGATGATGCCTTAGAGCAAACCAATGAATTCTTTACAACTCAATGGGCCGAGTACCAATCCAATATGGAGAAAGTGGACCTTTCCCCTTTTAAACATATAAAGACATTTAAGACAAATTAATGGTAGCCGACCTATCATTGGTGCAAGTTTTTAAACTTTTGGCGACTTAACCAAGGTCAATGATATAATTGCTCTTATGAATATTCAAAAAGTTTCTTTTAAAAACAAGGAAGGACAAAATCTTTCCGGGAGGTTAGAATTGCCGGTAGACCGCCATCCGCATAATTTTGCACTCTTTGCACATTGTTTTACTTGTAACAAAAATCTGTCGGCAGTCAGAAACATCAGCAGGGCGTTAACCTCTGCCGGAATTGGTGTTTTACGCTTTGATTTCACAGGCCTTGGAGAGAGTGAAGGCGATTTTGAAGACACTAATTTTTCGGGAAATGTGGAAGATCTTATCGCTGCTGCCAATTACCTGGAAGATAACTATGAGACCCCTTCCCTGCTCATTGGACATTCTTTGGGAGGCGCTGCAGTGATCTTTGCCGCTTCTGAACTAGTTTCGGTAAAAGCAGTTGCAACCATAGGTGCGCCCAGTAATCCGAAACATGTACAACATTTGCTGCAAGAAGATCTGCCGGAAATTCAGCAAAAAGGTGTAGCTGAAGTGAATTTGGGTGGAAGAAATTTCACGATCAAAAAGCAGTTCTTAGAGGACCTGGAAAAGAAATCGCTGCCAGAAGTTGCCAAAAACCTTCGCAAATCATTGCTGATCCTGCATTCACCCCAGGATACGACCGTAGGAATTAAAAATGCCGAAGAGATCTACATCGCTGCACACCATCCTAAAAGTTTTGTATCCCTGGATGGAGCGGACCATTTATTGAGCCGGAAAAAGGATTCATTATATGTCGGAAAAGTGATCGCAGAATGGGCCTCCCGTTACCTGGAAATTCCTGAAAATTTTAAAATTCGTAGCAATCATGAGGTGGCAGCAAGTCTAAACGGAGAGAGCGGATTTACTACCCAAATGAAAGTGGGAAATCACTATATGATGGCCGACGAGCCAGAACATGTTGGAGGTAACGATTTTGGCCCCAACCCCTATGAGTTTGTTTCGGCCGGTTTGGCAGCATGTACTGCTATGACCATTCAAATGTATGTAAGGCGAAAGCAATGGGACCTTAAAAATGTTGAAGTACATATTAATTATGGCAAGGACTATGCCCGGGATTGTGAAGATTGTGAACAGGATTCGGCTAAGATCGACACATTTACACGGGAAATAAAACTGGAAGGTGATCTGGATGAAAAACAGATCGCACGTATTCTTCAAATAGCAGACAAGTGCCCGGTGCATAAAACACTTCATACCGAAACTCAGGTGATCACAAAGCTTGTATAAAAAAGCCTGTCTCTTTTTTTGGATTATGGTGGAATCGTATTACCTTTAATAGCCTCTAATACCTAATCACTAAAAAGAGTACTATGAAAAAATTAGCAGTATGCATAGCAGCAATAGCGCTTGTAGCTTTTGTGAGTTGTAAAGACACTAAAAAAGAGACAGAAACGGAAGAAATAACCGAAGTAGAAACGACCGAAAAAGTTACCGCTACTGTAAAAGAAATCGATTTTGGACTGGAATCTAAAAGCGGAAGTACTGCTGTTGGTAAAGTTTCTTTTAGAGAAGTTGATGGAGTGGTCACTTTAGAAGCTAATATGTTTGGCCTAACTCCGGGGATGCATGCCATTCACATCCATGAAAAAGCAGATTGTTCTTCGCCGGATGGAAAATCTACCGGCGGGCACTGGAATCCTACCTTTGCGCAACATGGCAAATGGGGAGCTACCGAAGGTTATCATAAAGGAGATATTGGAAACTTTGAAGCCGATGAAGAAGGAAACGGCTCTATCACTATGCAAACCGACGAGTGGTGTATTGGATGTGGAGATACCAACAAAGACATTCTCGGGAAAGCTATTATTGTACACCAGGGAGCAGATGATTTTGTGACCCAACCTACCGGTGCTGCCGGTGGAAGAGTGAGTTGTGGTGGGATCATTGAGTAAATAAAAGATCAGTACTTAAAGGCTATATACTTAAATTGCCTAAACTACTCAACATTTTACTTTTTCTTATTTTATAAACTTATTGCTAGTGAATATTAATAACTGCAAATAAAACTGCGATCATGAATCAGTATCTGGAAAAAAACAAAAAAAACGCGGTTGCATTCTATAAGACGGCATACGAGGGAAACCCTACAAAGGCCGTAACACTATATGTTGGGGATAAATACATTCAACACAATCCGTTAGTTGGTGATGGAAAACAACTATTTATCGATTATTTTGAAAAAATGGCAAGGGAATACCCTTATAAAAGTATTGAGTTTGTAAGAGTAGTAGCAGAAGGAGACCTGGTCGCCTTGCATACACACCAAAAATGGCCGGGAAATGAAGAATATGTCACTATGGATTTCTTCCGGTTCGATGAAAACGGCAAAATAGTGGAACACTGGGATGCCATACAGCAAATTCCTGAAGAATCTGCAAATGGTAATACGATGTACTGATCAGTTCCCAATGTGCTTGTTTCTTTTTATTACATTCATACTGCCGTAGTGATATCTATTTGAAAAAACGGGTAGTACTTCAAAAAACTACAAACTACCTGAAATTCGCTTCAGAATTTCCTTGCTAACAAATATAAGGTTCCTCCCTTTTTGCTAACTTCGTGCCGGCGAAACAGGTCGTATATAATTTCGTCATTGATCAGCTAAAAAATATTTCGGTATAAAAAAAATAAAAAATGAATGTACACCCATGGCATAATGTAAGCATTGGAAAAAATGCCCCGGAAACAGTAACAGGAATTATAGAGATCCCAAAAAACTGTAGGGCAAAATATGAATTGGATAAGGATTCGGGAATGCTGATCCTGGACAGAGTTCTATACTCTTCCATAAACTATCCTGCAAACTACGGCTTCATTCCTCAGACGTTCTGCGATGATGGAGATCCACTTGACATTTTAGTTGTATCACAGATAGACATTGTACCCATGTGCCTGGTAGAAGCCAAGGTCATTGGTGTAATGCGAATGCTTGACGGAGGGGAGATGGATGATAAGATCATAGCCGTTGCCGCTAACGATATGAGTGTAAACCACATTAGTGATATTTCCGAATTACCCCCACATTCTGTAAAAGAATTGCGAAGTTTTTTTGAGGATTATAAAAAGTTAGAGAATAAATCTGTTGTCGTTGAAGAATTTCAAGGGAAGCAAGTAGCTATGGAAGTGATCCAACAAAGCATTATTGACTACAATAGCAAATTTAGGAATGAATAAAAAAATAGGCTTAAAGGAAGCAATGTCCATCGGGATCGGAGGAATGGTTGGCGGTGGTATATTTGCCGTTTTAGGCCTGGCGGTTTCATTAGCCCAGGGAGGTACTCCCGTCGCTTTTTTATTTGCGGGAATTGTGGCATTGATCACCTCGTACAGCTATGTAAAATTATCTCTCGCTTATCCGGACAGAGGAGGTACCGTAAAGTTTATCAATCAAGGCTTTGGGAAGGGTGTGTTTAGTGGTAGTATGAATAATCTCTTATGGATAAGTTATATCATCATGCTGGCATTATACGCTTCGGCTTTTGGGTCTTATGCACCTAATCTATATGAAATTACAGGGAATAAAACAACGGATTTTCATATATATGCCAGTGCCATTATTATTTTGGCAACAGCGATCAATTATTATAGTATTAAAGTGGTTGGTGCTATAGAATCCTATGCTGTCATAATTAAATTGCTCATATTACTGTCCTTTATCGGACTTGGCCTGTATGGCCTTTTCGGAAATGAAAACTTAAGTCAGTTAGCCATTGAGAATTGGGAATCTCCTTTAAGTTTATTAACGGGAGGAATGGTCATTTTTGTAGCCTATGAAGGTTTTGAGTTGATCGCAAATGCTGCTCCGGATATCAAACAACCCAGGAAGAACATTCCAAAGGCATACTATTATTCGGTGTTGTTCGTAATCTTTTTGTATGTCATTATTGCAATTATAACCGTAGGCTCTTTACCTTTTAAAGTGATTGCGACAGCGCAGGACTATGTCCTGGCAGAAGCTGCTAAGCCGTTATTAGGAAAAATTGGTTTCTCAATTATTACCGTTGCCGCTTTAATCTCTACCTTTTCAGCGATCAATGCTTCTTTATATGGAGGCAGTAAAGTAAGTTATGAGATATCTGAAGATGACGAACTTCCGCATGAATTAACAAGTAAACTTTGGAACCAACCCATAGGCTTATTGATTACTGCAATTGCCACATTGGTATTGGCAAATACACTTAATCTTGAAAGTATATCGACTTCGGGAAGTGTAGGTTTTCTACTCCTTTTTGCTGTCGTGAATTTTACAGGATATAAATTATCAAAAAACATCAATGGGAACAGATTAATTCCATTAGCAGGGTTTATTTTATGCTCATTAGCCTTAGTGGCACTTTTGGTTCAACAATATTCCTCCAACAAAATGGGAGTTGTCATTGCTGTTTCAATTGTACTGAGCTGTTTTATAATGGAAACTATATATAAACGTACCCGGAAAACATAACAATTCAGTTAAAAGAAACCTTTGAAAGCTATAGTATGTACAAAATACGGGGCTCCGAAAGATCTTCAGTTGAAAGAGGTGCCAAAGCCCATTCCTAAAGAGAATGAGGTATTGGTGAAAATTTATGCCACAGCTGTAAATGACTATGATTGGAGTTTGGTAAGAGGTAAACCTTATATTTACCGGTTAATGTTTGGATTTCTTAAACCGAAGGCCCAAATACCGGGAATGGAACTAGCGGGTGTGGTTGGGGCTTTGGGAGCAAATACTAAAAAATCTAAGGTTGGAGATCTTGTATATGGAGATATTTCGGCATACGGTTTTGGCAGTTTTGCAGAATATATTTGTATCGACGAAAATGCTCTTATACACAAGCCCAATACAATGAGCTTTGAAGAAGCAACATCTATTCCACATGCAGCAACGCTGGCTCTTCAGGGACTTATCGACGTTGGAAAGATGCAAAAGGAACAAAAGGTCTTAATAAACGGAGCCGGAGGAGGTATGGGTACATTCGGCCTGCAAATTGCCAAATTATACAATGCTGAAGTTACAGGAGTTGACACCGGTGATAAGCTGGAAACGATGAAACTGATTGGTTTTGACCACGTCATTGATTATAAGAAAGAAGATTTCACTAAAAACGGACAGCATTATGATCTGATCTTAGATGCTAAGACAAATCGCTCAATATTCAGTTATACCCGGTCTTTAAGCCCCAATGGGAAATATGTCACGGTTGGAGGAAATTTAACCAAACTTTTTCTGTTGCTTATTCTGAAATTCTGGGTCTCTAAATTCAGTAAAAAAAGAATGCACATCGTTAGCCTGAAACCCAACAAGGATCTGGATTATATAAATGAGCTTTTTGAAAATGGCAACATAAAGCCTGTGATAGATGGTCCCTTCACATTAAGTGAAATACCAAAGGCCATTCAGTATTTCGGAGAAGGAAAACACAAGGGAAAGGTTGTAATTACTGTGGTAAATGACAGTTCACCAGTATAAATATATCCTGAAACATCTTCATATCTTAATCGAGATAATTACTTTTTACTAACTTAGTTCCCAACACCATAATCCTTTCTCAAAACATTGTATATAATTTATAATCAAGATGATAGTTGATGTCTACAAAATGTTTACAAAGGACCCGAAATTCAATAGGATCATTGGGAATGATTGTGTATTTCTGGAGTTCAATTGTCCTTTGGATATTGAAAACTTTCAACTTTTTACAGAATCTCACTTGATCACCTATGTGATCAGCGGAAAGAAAGATTGGATCGCTCCCGATAAAAAGTGCCAGCTAACTGCCGGTGATGCCATATTTGCAAGAAAAGGAGTATACACTACAAAACAATATTTTGAGGTAGACTATTGCGTACTGTTGTTCTTTTTAAACGATGCTTTTATACAGAATTTCATCCAGGAGAGCCAATTCCCTAAAAGCTCAAAAACATTCACAAGTGATTTTGAAAGTTTGTATGAGATCCATACAGATGAATCCTTTGTAACACTAACACAAAGCATTTTTCACTATCTAAGTCAGCCACAGAAGATTCCACAAAACCTGGTGGAGATAAAGTTCAAGGAATTGCTTTATAATATTGTACTCAATCCAGGAAACCGACAGTTGCTTGAGTTCTTTCAGTCCATACATCTTTCTACCAAAAGTGACATTGAGGATACCATGCTGAAAAATTTTCAGTTTGACCTAAAACTTGAGGAATTTGCCAAATTATGTGGTAGAAGCTTATCCAGTTTTAAAAGAGATTTCAAAAATCACTTTAGCACTACTCCTTCCAAATGGCTTTTAAAAAAACGTCTGGAATATGCCAAAACGCTACTTTTGGGTTCTGACCTGTCTATAAATGAGGTATGTTATGAAAGTGGTTTTAAGAATCCATCTCATTTTATAAGAGCATTCAAAAGTGAATATGCGCTTCCTCCTAACCGGTTTAAAGCTTCTCAACTAAATACATAGCTCTTCTTACGCTAAAATGTAATACATGGACTGTAGAGTCTATTTTTTGGACTTTTAAGCAAGTCCCTACCTGTCTCTTTATCAGATATTTGCATCGAATAATCATAAAACCAATAGCAATGATACTTAATGAAGTAACAACTACCCCTGGAGAATCCACTTCTAAAGGTTTATTCTCCGGAAAACAAACTTGGACGCATAGGTCTGTTTTCAGAGTTTTTCAAAAATTTTCTCTGCGAAATTTTTTCCTTTCAAAAGAAGACCTTGCCCTCACCAATGAAGACCTTAAAATTGATGCATTCCAGTTAAACGAATTCCTCTATACCCATGGAAATTGTTTGGATTAAAAACAACTAAAAAGATGGAAACGACAATTATAAAACAAGATTACAAGATGATCATAGATTCCCTGAAGCAATCATTTAAGCAACGTGCCATACAAAGCGATGAGCAGGGTACTTTTGTAACGGATAACTATCATGACCTGAAAGAACTTCGCCTTTTCTCAGCTTTAATACCTGAAGAATTGGGAGGCCTGGGAATGGCTTATCCCGAGATGTGCCGACTATTAAAAACTATTGCACAGTACTGTGGCTCTACAGCTCTTGCTTTTTCAATGCACCAACACCTGGTAGCAGCAGCTGTCTGGAAATACAAACACAAGAATGTTGGGGAAACCACACTACGGAAAATAGTCGAAAAGCAGTTGGTTCTTGTGAGTACAGGTGCAAGGGACTGGCTGGGTTCTAACGGAGAGATGACACGTACGGAAGAGGGCTACCTCTTTTCGGCCAGAAAACATTTCGCAAGTCAGTCAATAGCAGGAGATATTGCTATTACAAGTGCTCCCTTCTTAAATGAAAAGAACGAATGGAAAGTACTACATTTCCCTGTTCCGTTAAGCACAGAAGGAGTCTCTATTTTGGATGATTGGGATGTCATGGGAATGCGGGGAACCGGTTCTCACGGAATCGCTTTTGAAAATGTGTTTGTTCCGGAAAGTGCTATTGCATTGGAGCGCAGCAGAGATGAGTTCCATCCTGTCTGGAATGTAGTCTTAACAGTAGCTATGCCACTTATCATGTCTGTTTATGTGGGTATTGCCGAACGTGCCTTAGAGATTGCAATAGCAAAAGGGAAGAATTATGGGCGCAACCAGGAGCATATAAGGTACTGCATTGGAAAACTGAATAATAAATTGGTTGCTGCCCGGACACAGTGGAAAACTATGTATGCGCTGGCCAACAATTTTGATTTTTCAATAGATAAAGACAATACGGTGCTTATGTTAAGCCTTAAGACCAATGTAGCTGAAGCTTGTAAGCAAACAGTTAGCGATGCAATGGAAAGTATAGGCGGGCAAAGTTTCTATAAAAAGAACGAACTTGAACGGTTGTTTAGAGATGTACAGGCTGCTTCCTTTCATCCGCTTCCCAAATGGAACCAGTATGCCTTTGCCGGGGAGCGATTACTAAGTGAATAACTTCATATAAAAATAAATATTGACGGTTCAGGTTACAACTTGAACCGTTTCTTTTTTAAATACTAGTATCAAGTTTAAAATTCAATTAAAAAAATTTCCTAATCTGTATTCTTACATAAAAAAAGCGGACTATTCCAATAATAAGCAAAATAAACGATACGGATATAAAAAAGTATCCCAATGTTGCCAAATTGCGAAAAACATCAATTTTGAGAATTACAAACCCTGAACTCAAAAAGACTATAAAAGTTCGAAAATAGGCAAGAAACGTACGCTCATTAGCTAGTTTTGTTCTTTCCAATGCTAATAAATCCGTTCTGCTTATCACCGCTTGATCAATATTTGCTTTCATAAAATCTAAATGAATTAATTAGAAACAATAATCATTCTCTAATAATGTTATAAAATGTTATCGTACATTAAAAGTAGTAGTTTTTTACTCATTAGCATTTAAGTTTATTACTTTCAATTAACTCTTTGGTAATTTTCATTGACTTTTTGGTGTTATTCTTAAGTCTATATGATGCATTACTAATGAGTATCGACAGCCTTTTGTTAAGACAAATATTGTGGAACATTATTTCTATGCTTTTTGCTACCTTAGTTGCCAGTCCCCTAGGTAAGGGCCATGGCAGTATTTGAAAATCAAACTTAGTAAATAAGTGAACACTGAGGAGCTAAAACAGCATGACGTAAGTCAGGTAGCCAACCTCCAGCCGGAAGGGTGGCGTGATATAGTACCCATATTCGACTTCTACACCAAAGCTTCTTACTGCTTTCCTGTAAAAGCGACCACAGACCAAAAGGTCGTAGGTATAGGGGCTGCAATTATGCATAATGACGTGGGCTGGCTGGCACATATCATTGTGCACTCTAATTATAGAAATCTGGGTATTGGGCGATCTATCACACGAACGTTAGTGGATCGTTTAAAAAATAGAACGGATACAATTCATCTAATTGCAACTGAACTTGGAGAGCCGGTCTATAAGAAAATTGGTTTTGAAACAATAGCAGAGTATTTATTCTTTAAGGAAATAAAAGCGGATCCTGAGTGGACAACATCCAATGCTATTTCTTTATATACCAAGAGTTTAAAAGATCAAATAATAAAACTGGATAAGCTAATTTCAAAAGAAGACAGACTGTTTCGCTTGGAAGAACACTTGCAAGATAGTTATGTCTATAAAATGAACAATAAGGTAGAAGGCCTATATGTACCTACTTTTGGAGAGGGATTGATAATTGCCAATACAGATTCGGCAGGGATCGAGCTTATGAAATTAAGACTGGCTACTCATGAAAATGCTGCTTTCCCTTCAGGTAACCCGGCTGCAACAGCCTTTATGCATAAAAACAATTATACAGCATATAAAAGTGCTAAACGTATGCGATTAGGAAAGAAAAGGGTTGTACTAACTTCAAACATCTATAATCGAATTGGAGGAGATATAGGATAATTATTGCCTTCACGATAAAAATTACAATTGAATATATAAAAAAAGAGTGTTTTATTTTTTTAGTTAGGATTCCTTACTATATTTGTATGGCAATAATGCAGTAACTTAAATTTTTTATTATGAGTAAATCAGTTTTTTATCATGCAGGATGCCCTGTATGTGTAAGTGCAGAACACGACATCGTTAATTTAGCAGGAGCAGAAAACGTTGAAGTTGTAAATATTGGAGAAGACAGGTCTCGTATACCGGAAGCAGAAAATGCAGGTGTTAGATCTGTACCGGCGATGGTCACACCAAACGGTAATGTACTTCATATTAATTTTGGAGCTTCCATGGAAGATGTAAAAGGTTAAAATTTTAATTCATTTAATTAGGATTACTAACTTTGCCTGTCGGGTAAATTTCGACAGGCATTTTTATTATGAGTAAAAGTATTTTCAATCCCGGCCAACAGGAAAATGATATTGCGAGTAAGATCATTGTGGGCCTTGAGCGTATTTCGGAAGCATTTAAGGCTTTACTTTGGGAAAAAGCTACATCCCTGGGACTAAGCCCTATTCAAATTCAAATATTAATATTCATTGCATATCACAAAAATGCATATTGCAATGTGAGTCATCTGGCCAGAGAATTTAATGTAACAAAACCAACCATAAGTGATGCCGTTCGGGTTCTGGATAAAAAAGGATTCATAAAAAAGGACTTCTCTTCCAGTGATAGTCGTAGTTATTCGATTCTTTTATCCAATTCCGGTAAAAATATCGTTGCCGAAACCGAAGATTTTGCCAATCCCTTAAAAAACCAATTAAAAAATATTGAACAAACAGATCTGGAAAATATGTTTGGTACTTTAAGCAAACTTATCTATCAGTTAAACCGGAATGGTATTTTGACGGTTCAACGGACCTGCTATGGTTGCAAATTTTATGACCAAAACGAGAACACAGATTACTGTAACCTGCTCAAAAAAGAATTGTTGAATTCTGACATACGATTAGATTGTCCAGAATTTGAAGAGAAACCGGCCATAAACAATGTATGATCTTAATAAAAAGTGAAAAGACTTGAAAGACTTACCGCACTCCTAACCTTTTTGCAGTCAAAGAGGTTTACAGGTATTAAAGAGATCAAAGAAAAATTTGGGATTAGTGAACGTACCATCTACAGAGACATTAAATCGTTAGATGAAGCCGGGGTACCTGTCTCTTTCGAAAAAGACAAAGGGTATTTTATATTGGACAGGCATTACCTCCCTCCTATGGCTTTTACACTGGAGGAAGCAAAATCTCTCATCTTTGTTGAACAATTGGCCCGAAAATATATCGATGAAGAAATATTTCGGGATTTTTCGAGCGCTTTGGAAAAAATAAGGAACAAATTAAAGAACTATCAATTGGAGGGCCTGGAAACCATAGAGCCTAATGTTAAAGCATATATCGATCCCCGTTATACTCCAAAATACTTAAAACTTATTGAACAGGCCTGCAGTGCCGGAAAAGTATTAACCATAAAGTATAAAGACATAAGAGGCAACCAAACCAAAAGAACAATTGAACCTATTGGAATCACATTTTACAGTCAGGTATGGCACATCATTGCTTTTTGTAGATTAAGAAATGATTATAGGGACTTTTCGCTTTCCAGGATCATTGAAGCCGAAATTACCTCTGAATACATTCAGAAAAAAAGGTTGAACCTGTCCGAGTATATTCAAAAATTACAAAAAGAAGAAATTGACTGACATAGGGCTGTCAGTAGCTCCCATTAGATTTGTATCTATAAACAGGTACAAAATGAAAAAGTACAAAAATTGTCAAAGTTGCGGAATGCCTTTAAAAAAAGATCCAAAAGGAGGAGCAACCAATAGCGATGGAACTATTAGTACAATGTACTGTAGCCATTGTTATGAAGATGGAAAGTTCAAACAACCCGACATGGCTGTTGTACAAATGCAGGATTTTGTTAAATGGAAAATGAAAGAATTAGGGTTTCCAGGGTTTTTAGGCGGCTTTTTTACAAAACGGATCCCAAAACTTGAAAGATGGAAAAATCAATAAATGTACTCAAGAAGCTGGCATCTGCTCTCGACAGGAGAGATGAAATTCCCAACCAGGAACTTGCAAAGGAAATTGTTGAATTTGCCAACAAAAAGGCAATTAAGGAATTAGTGATCAATCTGGACTCCAAAAATAGGGCTATCCAAAATGATTGTATTAAAGTACTGTATGAGGTTGGAGCACTTCAACCCAATCTTATAGCCGGATATTCAGCTGTTTTTTTAGCACTGTTAACTCATAAGAACAATAGGCTTCAATGGGGTGCTATGACAGCCCTTAACTGTATATCAACCGTAAAACCAAAAGAGGTATATAAGGCATTGCCTCAGATTCTGGATGCAGCAGATAAGGGGTCCGTTATTACAAGAGACCATGCTGTAAATATTTTAATAAATCTTACGGTCGTACCCCGGTTTTCAAAAAATGCTTTCAATTTATTGATCGAGTTGCTGTTAAAAAGCCCTGTTAATCAATTACCCATGTATGCGGAGAGAATAGCTCCAACTATTACAACTCAAAATGGGAAAATCTTTATATCTACACTACAATCAAGACTTAACGATATTGAAAAAGAAAGTGCGCGAAAACGCATTGAAAAAGTGATCAAAAAGTTGGTAACCAAAAGCAAGTCCAAATAATGGCAGAACTACTTAAAAACATTTATAGTAAAGAATTCTTTGCAAAGTTCATTAGATCCATTCAAAAAATTGAGCCAAACTTTAATGAACGATCTTTTTTAGAACAGATATATGATGCTGAATGGGAAGGCAAAGAGCTAAAACAAAGAATGAGGCACATATCAATTACGCTAAAAGCTCATTTGTATGAAGATTTTGAGAAAAATACTGAAACAATCTTACGTCTCATTCCCCAATTATTAAAAGACGGCTTCAAGCAGGACAATCTTGAATTCATTTTTTTACCGAATTTCATAGAGATATATGGCATAGCTCATTACAAAACTGCTATCAAAGCTTTCGAAAAAATTACACAATTTGTAAGCTGTGAGTTTGCCGTTCGCCCTTTCATTATAGAATATAAAGAAGAAATGATCGCACAAATGTTATTGTGGTCAAAACATGAGCATCCCATGGTAAGAAGATTGTCAACAGAAGGTTGCAGGCCAAGACTTCCCTGGGCTATCGCTTTACCGACTTTAAAGAAAGACCCTTCTCCAATAATTCCCATTCTTGAAAATTTAAAAAATGATGTTTCAGAATCTGTTCGAAGAAGTGTCGCAAATAACTTAAATGACATTTCTAAGGACAATCCCGCCATCGTTATTGACCTGGTGAAAAAATGGAAAGGTGTAACTCCGGAAACAGACTGGCTCATAAAACACGGTTGCAGAACTCTTTTAAAAGAAGGAAATCCGGAAGTAATGCAGCTATTTGGTTTTGGTTCTGTCGATCAAATTAAAATTGACAAATTTAAGGTCCTTACTCCTGCTGTTAAAATAGGTGGATCATTAGAATTTGCCTTCAGAATTATAAACACGGCCAATTCAAGATCAAAAATGCGGTTGGAATACGGGGTTTATTATCAAAAGGCAAACGGTACGTTATCGAGAAAAGTATTTAAGATAAGTGAAAAAATATATGCTGAAAATTCTGTAACAACTATTGAGCGAAAGCAGCCCTTCAAAATTATAACTACACGGAAGCTCCATATTGGTAAACACCAGTTATCTATTATAATCAATGGAACTGAGTTCGAAAAAAAAGATTTCAACCTTATTGAAGGATAAAAAATGTCCTGCTATTCTTAAAATTTGATATTGATAATGGTAAAATAATCAAGTATCTTGCTTGTGTTATACAAAAAACAGTCAATCAAGTTTAGACAATGGATCAAATTGAAGCAATAGTCAAAGAACTGGACCTAAAACCTCATCCGGAAGGAGGATATTTTAAAGAAACCTATAGAAGTAATGGTGTTATTAAAGAAGATAGCCTTCATTCAAATTACGGCGGAAAGAGAAATTATTCTACCTGTATTTATTTCTTATTGACTTCGGAAACTTTTTCTGCTTTTCACAAGATCAAGCAAGATGAGATCTGGCATTTTTATGCCGGGTCGCCTATTTTACTGCACACCATTTCTGAAACAGGAAATCATTCGGAGTTTATCATTGGCAATGATCTTACATCCGGGGAAACTCCGCAATTAGTTGTTCCCGGCGATCATTGGTTTGCAGCAACGGTCATTAATGACAATGATTATGCCTTGGTAGGTTGTACTGTAGCTCCCGGTTTTGACTTTAATGATTTTGTACTTGCGGACAGAGAAGAACTGATCCGTAAATTTCCGCAGCATCAACAAGTAATAACCCGGTTAACCCGTCTCTAAAAGTTATTAATTAAGAATATGTAAAAAATGGGTAGAATTCATTTGTTCGAACTTGAAGATCAAAAATGGTTCCCTGCATTCTTAAGGAATTATGGAACAGATTTCCTGCAATTCTTGTCCAATAAAGCAAAAATATATAAGCCGGTTGTTTCTCTTATAGAAGAAAAGCTTAACAGAAGCGGGACTTATCAAATTGTCGATTTGGGTTCAGGAGGTGGTGGCGGATTGATATGGCTAAACTCCGAACTGAAAAAGAATAACCCGGATCTAAAAATCCTCTTAACAGATTATTTTCCAAACATTTCGGCATTTGAATACACAAAGAGGAAATCGAATAATTTTGAATTCATAGAAAGGCCGGTTGATGCGAAAAATGTTCCTAAGGAATTGACGGGGTTTAGAACCATGTTTTTATCTTTTCATCACTTTAAACCGGCAGATGCAAAACAAATTTTACAGAATGCAGTAGATTCCGGTGCTCCCATAGGTATTTTTGAAGCACAGGAAAGAAGCATTCCAAGTTTAATCGCTATGTTCTTTTCTCCTTTAACCGTTCTCTTTACAACTCCTTTTATTCGGCCTTTTAAAATTGGACGAATTATTTTTACATACCTCATCCCAATAGTTCCGTTATTTGTTTGGTGGGATGGAATGGTCTCTTCTCTAAGGACCTATTCGGTTAAAGAAATGAATGCGCTTATAGAAAGCCTGGAACATACAGAAGACTTTAATTGGGAAACAGGTAAAATAAAATCGGGGCCGGGCGTTATATTATACTTGATAGGGATCAAAAAGAATAAAAATGAGTGAGTATTATAAGACAAAAGAATCTGTTGAAGAATATATCAATTTAGCAAAAGATGTTAATGGCAAAGAATTAATTGGAAAGCTCAAAGAGTTCTTAGCTTCCAATGCGGTATTACTTGAAATTGGTTCGGGGCCCGGGACAGATTGGAATATCTTAAATGAAACTTATACAGTTACAGGTTCGGATAATTCAACTGAGTTTCTGGATCATTTGAATACTAACAATCCGGATGGAGAATTTTTTGAACTGGATGCCGTCACTTTAGAAACCAATAAAAAGTTTGATGGAATCTATTCAAATAAGGTGCTACACCACCTAACGGATGAAGAACTCAAAACTTCCGTAAAAAGGCAATACGATATCTTGAATTCTAACGGTATTATTTGCCATTCTTTTTGGAAAGGTCAAGGTTCGGAAATATTCAAAGGCATGTTTGTTAATTATCATTCTAAAACTGCTCTAAATGACATCTTTAAAAACTATTTTGAAGTTCTGGTGATCGACCTTTATAAAGAATTTGAGGAGGAAGATTCTCTTTTATTGATCGGGAAGAAAAAATGAAGAAGCAAAAAGTCCGCCCCCAGGAATTTCCCGGAGACAGACTTTTGAGTTAGGTGTACATTTAGTGTTTCTTTTTAGGGACATTAAGAAGTATTAATGTTTACTTTATGTTTCACTAAAACAACATCTATAAAGTATACAAGTACATAGACAAAAACCCTACCAAAATAATCTTAAAAGCTCATTAAATTTTTAAGCTGCTGCTATTCTCAATAAAGACAGGGGTTTGAAAAGGGTGAAAATTTTGAAAGAATTATAGTTTTTTTATTTTTTCCGTTAAGACGGGCCCTAATTCAAATGAAGCATCTATCAGTTCTTTTTTAAGGGATACTACTTTTTTATCCATTCCATTCGCTATATATACCAATGCTGTATGGTATTGCGCCATAGGTTCAAATGTTTTCCCCACTACATAGGTTTCAATGGTTTGCAATGCTTCAGTTTTCTTTCCGGACTTTAATTGTGTGTATGCCAGTAAGTGATAGGTTTCGGGAGTTGCACGGTTTCTTACTTCTTTTTCAGCAAGCAAAAGTGCTTTTTCAGGGTCGGTTTCGACATAGGCTTCAATAAGGTGTACATTGTACATGTCTCCATAGGCAGAAGCTTCCACAGCAGCAATGAATTTATTGGTATACGATGTAGCCGCCAAAGAATCCTTTTCATAATCTGCCATTTCCGCTTTCAGTAAATAATAATCAGGTGCTTTGTGGTGTACCATTACAGAGTCCAGGATTCTGTTCGCTTCGGTTGTATTCTTTTCAGCAGCATAAACGATCCAAGCAATTCTTTTTTTAGCATACGGATTATCTGGCTCTATTTCCAGTGTTTTTAAATACTGTAGGTAAGCACTATTGATGTCTCCTGCATGCCCGTAGAAATCTCCTAAATTACTATAGGTCCAAACCTTCAGGGTTTTGTTGCCACTTGATTCTGCAGTTGCTTTCGCCTTTTCCATATATTTTATTGCCGAATCAAGATCTCCTTTGTGATCGCTCCACTTTGCCAAACGGATCAAATAATTATAGTCACTGTTATTCTTTATCTTTCCCAGGAAGCTATCTGCTTTTTCATAATCTCCAAGCTCCATATAAACATCAAACAGCATCATTTCTGTTGCATGTTTATTGGAAATTCCTGTGTAGCTCTCTTCCAGAATAACCCTGGCTTCTTTAAAACGGTGCTGTGCTATGAATGTTCTCGCTAAAGCTCGTACATAACTATCTTTATTGTTGGCAGAGATCTCAATTCCTTTTTTATATAAGCTTTCCGCCTTTTTAAGGTATTCCATAGTTCCTGTAGTTTCAAAAAGGGTGCTATAGGCAGTTGCAAGGGGGCCTAGCTCCCCTACTCCTGAACTGTCCGGCTTCATACGACGGCTCCAAAAGTCCTTTTCTGAAAGTGCGGTTGTATAACATTCCCTATTCGAAGTATGTAAAAAACTATTGTAATCCTGCGCATCAGTAATCTGTTTGTATCCCTGCTCTTTGCAGGAAAAACAAATCAGAGTCACCAAAAATAGAAACAATGGCTTCATGCGTATTCAGTATAAAAAAGGAAAAGGGCAATTTCTTGCCCTTTTCAATTATATTATTGGATAGGTGGATTAGGTGTTTCCAGATATGGAAATGGTAATGTAAAGTCCCGGTCACCAGAATCTACTCCGTCACTGGTCAATTGGGGTGTGCCATTATTTCCGTCAAAACGGGTTCCGGTAGTTCCTCCAAACATAAGAGTTAGCGAAATGTCAATTACATCGTCTGCCAGGTTTCTTCCTGTCAATACATTAGTGCCGTCATAATATGTAGTTGTCCCATCCGGAGCTACTTGTAAAGCATCAAACTGTGCCAATACCGTTGTAAAAGTAGGGGCATCCAAACCTAAGATATTGGTTTCATAATCCAGCGTTGCAGGGTCCACTCCCAAAGCTTCGGCATACACATCGTGATAGGTTTCCAATGTGGTTTCAAAGGTAGCCTGGAAAGATGCTCGGTCTGAAACGGTACTTGTATTGAAGTTGTTCTTTACATCATCGCTTCCACTAAACACTGTATTTATACCCGGCCTTCCCATAATATCTTCCTGGACATAGGTTCCACTGAAATCAATATCCGAAAGACACGGATCACAAGCAGTACCTCCACAATCTACTCCATCTTCATCTCCATTTTGTATTCCATCATCGCAAGATATCTGTTCGATCACATTTCCGTTATCATCGTCATCAACACATTGCACGAACAAAAGTGAAGTACAGATAGCAATACATAATATTCTTAATTTATATGTTGTCATTTTTTTCATTTTTTAGAGATTGATTATTGCTTTCTTTTTGCTGAAACCCATACATTATATGCCGGAGGCAGGCCGTTGATCCCAACGGTCCCGCCTACATGTGGAGGCGCAGTTCCCAACATAGAATTTGGAACCTCAACCACAATAGCAAGTACATTGAGGTCTACAAAAAAGTCTTGCGCTTCTCCCGGAGGTAAAAATCCTTCCGGTGCCACAGCGCCCGATGCTACCTGGTTAAAACGATTAAAGTCAAAATAAAAAGCGTCTCTTCGGGGACCTGCAAAGAAGGTCATCCCATCGTTACTACTTGTTTGTACATCTTCACTTGTAGATATTTTTACACTGTTATTTCCTATAGAAGTTTCCACAACACTACTCAATCCGGTCTCTGTAGGTGCAACAGGCCCAAAAAAGTACATTGAATCTCCTCTCTTAATAGCTTGTATTACAAGATCTTCAACAAAATCCCCAGTATTATCAATATTGAATTCTACCAATACGTCTTCGTCAAATTGAGCATTATCGGTAACAGTGCCCGGAGTTAAAAGGCCCTGCATGGTTGCAATGAATACGGTTTTATTGGGGTCATCACCTTCAAACGCATAGAAATCTGCTATGTCGGTAGTAGTACCGACGATATCCGGCGCATCAATGTGATCTGCAGCAATTAAAAACACAGAGAGCATGGCTAAACCTAAGCCTCCAATTGCCACAAAAAGTTTTGTTTTTTTCATAATTGAAGTTCTTTTAATTAATTAATTTTACTTGTTCGTATTCATTAATGACGAAAATACTAGGTTGATTTTTTATAAACAGCTAATTTTTTGTTAATACAAATTTACAATTAAAAAACCGATACAAAGTTACCAAATCTAATGAACCCTTCTGCTACCGATTGGATCCCAAAATTTTTAAATGGTTTTGAGAAAACTAAACTCATCGACCGCTTTAAAAATGACACCAGTTTTTATGAAGCTTTAAAGAAGACCGGCTTTATATATGGTGTTTCCGTAGATGCAGTTTTGGACGAATCCATAAGTACCTTAAAACTTACCAAAGAAGAATATACAAAGATCAATCTTTTTCATGCCTTACTATACAGCTACTTTCAATACAACCGTTCGGCAGATTTTGAGGAAGCCATTAAATCTATAAACGAGTTCTATAAAAAAATAGAAAAAGGAAAAACAACTTTTCTAAAAAAGTTATCCCTTTCGCATAATCCAACGCAAGAGCTGGAAAATATATTGTCTGCACGATTGCAGGAGACCAACTCCAGCCTCAAGAAAAATAACGCATCACTACTTACCTATGCACTTCTATATATTGATGTAATTGTTTTTACCAGGTGGTTATCTATTCGCAGAAACATAAAAAAGTATGCAAAAGAGATGGAGAGTATCGTAATTACTTCCTGCTTTCTGGCATTAAAGGCAAAAAAGAAGAAAAATAAGTACGACCACTTGCTTATTGAATTGTTTGAGTCCTCTTCAGAATATTTAATAGACGCTACCAATGACGAAGAGATTGTATTAGAAAGTTTAACACTGCTTCACAACCAAAGCCACCTGGGAAAAAAATACATCCTGGACATTTGTACCATCGCGGTATGGGACGATCATCAAATGGATATGGCAGAATTTCAGTTTTTGCAGCGGTTAACTCATTTTCTTCCTTTATCTGAAAATGAACTTACCGAAAGCCTCACCAGTCTCAGCAATTTTTCTGAAAAACACACGGAAACCATTAAACTTTTTGAATATTCCAATCCGGTAAAATTGTTTTACAAACAATCTTCGGCTACAGTAAAGCTACTTGTCCTGCGAAACAAGAACCGGTTAATAAAAGAACTGGAAGAAAGTGGAGAATTGTTGCTTTTATTATCACAATCCACACTTCGGGACCTAAGTAAAGATGAAAAGAACAAGGTAAAAGAGCAGTTGTTGGATATATGTAAAACAATACCGTCACTTACTATTTTCTTGCTTCCGGGAGGCACCATTTTACTGCCCTTATTGGTAAAATTCATTCCTAAGTTATTGCCTTCTGCATTTAATGAGAACAAAATAGATAAAGGAAAGTAATACTATTCCAGCCAAACTTTAAAGTCCTTAACGCGTTCACGCGCCACAATCACTTGCTGTTCGTTATAGCTTTTAAGCTTTAATTGTAAACGTGAATTGGTATAAGAGATGATATCTTTTATAGCATTGATGTTCACATAGAACTTCCTGTTGATACGGAAAAAGGTTTGTGGTTCCAGTTCTTCTTC
>JANQSO010000005.1 GCA_028284005.1 Flavobacteriaceae bacterium
GTTGCTATTAGGCAGCCATTCTTCTAAAAGCACAGGAGAATATGGAGCCGGAGTATCGGCTGTATTTATTTTTACAATAGGTGCATCTAAATAGTCAAATGCCTGGCTCTGTACCTGGTATGTAATTTCGGTTGCGACATTACCAAAAGGCCATGCTTCTTCAAGAATGACCAAACGATTTGTTTTTTTAACAGATTCCAAAATAGTGGCGTGGTCCATTGGGCGAACGGTACGCAAGTCGATCACTTCACATTCTATTCCTTCTTCCGCCAGTATATCTGCCGCTTTATATGCTTCTTTTATTATTTTTCCGAAGGAAACAATTGTCACGTCTTTTCCTTTTCTTTTTATTTCGGCGACCCCTAAAGGAATTAAATATTCTCCTTCCGGCACTTCCCCTTTATCACCATACATTTGTTCACTTTCCATAAAAATCACCGGATCATCATCCCTAATAGCACTTTTCAAAAGGCCTTTGGCATCTGCCGGATTACTGGGAACCACTACTTTAAGCCCAGGACAATTAGCATACCAGCTTTCAAAAGCCTGAGAGTGTGTTGCCGCTAATTGCCCGGCCGAAGCTGTAGGGCCGCGAAACACAATGGGAATATTGATCTGCCCTCCGGACATTTGGCGCATTTTTGCAGCATTATTTATAATTTGGTCTATCCCAACCAGAGAGAAGTTAAAGGTCATAAATTCAATAATAGGGCGGTTTCCATTCATCGCACTACCTACTCCAATTCCTGCAAAACCAAGTTCAGATATAGGGGTGTCTATTACACGTTTGGCACCAAACTCATCCAACATCCCTTTACTGGCCTTATAGGCGCCATTATATTCGGCGACTTCTTCACCCATTAAATAAATACTTTCATCTCGGCGCATTTCTTCACTCATCGCCTCGCAAACAGCTTCTCTAAATTGTAAGGTTTTCATATAAAATCGATTCTTTTCTATTCCTGAGAATTTTTCAGGAAAAACAAAAATACTATTATTTATATGTGAAGGGATATTTTTTCTGAAGTTTTAATTGAAATTTATTATGCATGCATAGTATAATTCATAAAATATATATGTATCTTCGTAGCCCAAAAATTCACAATTATTACAAGACAATTTTTATGAAAATATTAGTGTGCATTAGTCACGTACCGGATACAACTTCCAAAATCAATTTTACAGACGGAGATACAAGATTTGACACCAATGGAGTGCAATTTGTGATCAATCCCAATGATGAATTTGGACTTACCCGCGCTATGTGGTTTAAAGAAAAGCAAGGCGCTGCCGTACATGTGGTAAATGTTGGCGGGCCGGAAACCGAACCCACTCTACGCAAAGCATTAGCTATAGGTGCAGATGAGGCTATTAGGGTGAACACAAACCCTACAGATGGGTATTCCGTAGCAAAACAATTGGCAAACGTTGTTAACGAGGGTGGTTACGATCTCGTAATTGCTGGCCGTGAATCTATTGATTATAATGGCGGAATGGTTCCCGGAATGCTTGCCAAAATGACCGGAGCCAATTTTGTAAATACATGTATCAATCTTGAAGTTGAAGGAAGTAATGTAACGGCAATTCGTGAGATTGACGGTGGTAAAGAAACATTAAGCACCAGTTTGCCTTTAGTAATAGGAGGCCAAAAAGGACTGGTACAAGAAAGTGACCTTCGCATTCCCAACATGCGTGGTATTATGCAGGCGCGTTCCAAACCTCTTCATGTAAAGGAGCCCGTAGACGCCAATACCAAAACACAGTCTGCATCCTTCGAAAAGCCTGCCCCTAAAGGAGCAGTAAAGCTGGTGGACAATGTGGACGACCTAATCAATTTATTACATAACGAAGCCAAGGTTATTTAAAAGAAAATTATAAAGAATATGTCAATTTTAGTATATACAGAATCCGAAGACGGGAAATTCAAAAAAATTGCTTTTGAAGCGGTCTCCTATGCAAAAGGAATTGCAGACATGATGGGAACATCTGTTACTGCTGTAACAATAAATGGAGGTACTGCTTCAGAACTAGGAAATTACGGTGCAGATAAAGTCCTGGAAGTCTCCAACGAGAAGTTAACTCAATTTAATGCCGAAGCTTATGCCGATGTCGTAGCACAAGCTGCCAAAAATGTAAGTGCCGGTATAGTAGTACTTACATCAAGTGCCAACAGTAAATTTATGGCTCCCTTAGTAGCTGTAAACCTGGAAGCAGGTTATGTTCCCAATGTAACCGAACTGCCGGTAAGTAGCTCTCCCTTCAAAGTAAAACATACCGTGTTTACAAACAAAGCTTTTTCTACTACCGAGATCAATACCGATGTGAAAGTTGTAGGACTGGCAAAAAATGCATTCGGATTAAAAGAAAACGGTTCTGCAGCTACCTCTGAGAGTTTTGCTCCGCAATTGAATGATGGAGACTTTTCTGTTGAAGTAGTTTCTGTAGATAAAGCAACCGATAAAGTAACTATTGCAGACGCAGAGATCGTAGTTTCCGGAGGCCGCGGATTAAAGGGTCCTGAAAATTGGGGAATGATCGAATCCTTAGCCGAAACACTGGGTGCTGCTACTGCTTGCTCAAAACCGGTAAGCGATATGGGATGGAGGCCTCATAGTGAACACGTGGGGCAAACAGGAAAGCCGGTGGCTTCAAACCTCTATATCGCTATAGGTATAAGCGGAGCGATCCAACACCTGGCAGGTATTAACTCATCAAAAGTAAAAGTGGTCATCAACAGTGATGCCGAAGCGCCTTTTTTCAAAGCTGCAGATTACGGTATTGTAGGTGATGCTTTTGAAGTAGTACCGCAACTCAACGAAAAATTAAAAGAGTTTAAAGCGCAAAACGCATAATTTTTATTACTTTGTGCCTTAGAAAAAGGGCTGTTTGGGGAAGGAAACATCCTTGTTTAAACAGCTTTTTTTATTCTGAATTATGAGTTTAGTTAGACTTAATATAAAAGGAATATCCTACAGCCAAACCCAAAATGGTGCCTATGCCCTTATTTTGAGCGAAGTAGATGGTGACCGAAAACTTCCCATAGTTATTGGTGCTTTTGAAGCGCAATCCATTGCCATTGCACTCGAAAAAGAAATAAAACCTCCTCGCCCACTCACTCACGATCTTTTTAAAAATTTTTCAGATCGTTTTGATATTGTTGTAAAACAAGTGATCATACATAAATTGGTGGACGGTGTGTTTTACTCAAGCATTATTTGCGAACGTGATAAAATTGAAGAGATCATTGATGCCCGTACCAGTGATGCTATTGCACTCGCCTTACGGTTTAAAGCGCCTATCTTTACCTATAAGAACATTCTTGATAAAGCAGGTATTTTCTTAAAGACCACTCCAAAAAAGAAAAAAGATGTTTCCAAAGAAGAGGAAGCAGTTATAGAAGAACTTATCCTGGGAGAGGATAAAGAATCTGTTAAAATTACCGGGGAAGACTACACAAAATTTTCATCGAAAGAATTAAACCAAATGCTCGATCAGGCCGTAGCCAATGAAGATTACGAAAAAGCAGCCAGAATAAGAGACGAAATTTCAAAAAGGCAAAAATAGCGTATGCGTAATTTTCTACTCCTAGCAATTGTATTCATAGTTCAAACGGTCACTTTTGGCCAAGATATCCATAAAGACTGGCAATTTTCAGCTATAGAAAATGATAGGGGTAAAGCGATTTTTTCCATTAATTCCGAAAAAGATTTCTTTCACCTGGACAACGGTACTTTTGAGTATGAACTTGAAGCTAAAGACAACTTAAAAGCATCGGGGGATTATATCTTTCAAAATAATTTACTGGTCCTTTTTTACAGTCAACCCAGCGATACCATTCGCCGTTATCGCGTTTCAGAAATCACCGATTCTACCTTGGTCTTTTCAGAAAATAATGTGCATTATTCTTTTATTGCTGCTACTAAAGTTAATGAAGTGACTACCCCAGTTTCAGAAGAAAAAACAGAAGGTTCCACGATCATTCCCGTACAAGGATTTTCCATGGGCAGTCTATGGAGAGGGCTTTTAGGAATGGCCTCTTTGATCTTTATTGCTTTTTTATTTAGTGCCAATAGAAAGGCCATTAATTGGAAAACGGTTGGTATAGGATTGGCATTTCAATTACTTATTGCCATTGGAGTTTTAAAGGTCCCTTTTATACAAAACATTTTTGAAGCTATTGGTAAGGTGTTTATCAGTATTCTGGATTTCACACGTGCAGGTAGCCAATTTTTATTTGAAGGGCTTGTAGTGGATATGGACACCTTTGGGTTTATATTCGCGTTTCAGGTACTTCCTACCATTATCTTCTTCTCTGCATTGACCTCCGTTTTATTCTATACGGGGATCATACAGAAAGTAGTACAGGCAATGGGGTGGTTATTGTCTAAGTTATTAAAGATCTCCGGGGCCGAAAGTCTGAGTATTGCCGGAAATATATTTTTAGGACAAACAGAGGCCCCACTCCTCATTAAGGCATATTTGGAGAAAATGAATAAGTCCGAAATGCTCTTGGTGATGATAGGCGGAATGGCAACGGTTGCAGGAGCAGTACTGGCTGCCTATATTGGGTTTTTAGGAGGTGATGATCCCGTTTTACGCTTAAAGTTTGCAAAGCATCTATTGGCTGCTTCAGTAATGGCAGCACCGGGAGCTATTGTAATTTCCAAGATCTTATATCCTCAAACCGAGAAAATTAATACAGATGTAAAAGTATCTTCAGATAAAATAGGATCTAATTTATTAGATGCCATTGCAAACGGGACTACCGAAGGATTAAAGCTTGCTGTAAATGTAGGTGCCATGCTTTTGGTATTTCTAGCGATGATAGCAATGGCTAACGGGATCTTAGATTTAGTAGCAAGTTTTGACGGATTTACCATAAGCAAATTAAATATTGATTGGCATTTTACCTCACTCAATGAAATTATAGCAAGCCATACTACTTACGACGGACTTTCATTGGAATTCATTTTAGGGTATGCTTTTGCACCTCTTATGTGGTTGATCGGTGTTGCCAAGGATGATATGATGTTAATGGGGCAGTTATTGGGTATAAAACTGGCCGCAAGCGAGTTTGTTGGTTATATACAATTAGCCGATCTAAAGGATGTATCAAGCGCCGTTCATTTTAAATATGAAAAATCGATCATAATGGCTACGTATATGCTATGTGGTTTTGCAAATTTTGCATCTATTGGAATACAAATAGGAGGAATTGGCTCCTTGGCTCCGGGGCAACGAAAAACCTTATCCAGATTTGGAATGAAAGCCTTGATCGGAGGAACTATTGCTTCTTTAATTTCTGCCACAATTGCCGGTATGATTCTTGGTTAATAACTTTATGAAATAATTTGCAGACCCGATTATCTTGGTTTACAGCTTTTTTTTACTTTAGAAACCTAATCTTGAAAAGGAATTCATGCAGCAATATCACGACCTTTTAACGCACGTACTTGAAAACGGAAATAATAAGCAAGACCGTACCGGCACAGGTACCAAAAGTGTTTTTGGCTACCAGATGCGTTTTGACCTAAGTGAAGGTTTTCCTATGGTCACCACAAAAAAATTACACTTAAAATCTATTATTTATGAACTTTTATGGTTTTTAAATGGTGATACAAATGTAAAATACCTCCAGGAAAATGGAGTACGTATTTGGAATGAATGGGCCGATGAAAATGGTGACCTGGGCCCCGTTTACGGACGCCAGTGGCGCAATTGGAATAATGAAGAAATTGATCAGATTTCAGAGATCATTCAAACATTGAAGAATAATCCTGACAGCCGGAGAATGCTGGTAAGTGCATGGAACCCAAGTGTGCTGCCAAATACATCCAAGCCCTTTGCAGAAAACGTAGCAAATGGAAAAGTAGCTTTACCTCCATGCCATGCTTTCTTTCAATTTTACGTTGCAGACGGAAGATTATCCTGCCAACTCTACCAGCGAAGTGCCGATATTTTCTTAGGAGTTCCTTTTAACATTGCATCCTATGCGCTACTCACTATGATGATCGCTCAGGTTTGCGGTTATCAGCCCGGGGATTTTGTACATACTTTTGGAGATGCCCATATCTATAGCAATCATATGGAGCAAGTTGAGCTTCAGCTATCGAGAGAAATCAGGCCTTTGCCCAAAATGTTGTTAAATCCAAATGTAAAAGATATATTTGGCTTCAAATTTAATGATTTCACACTGGTTGATTACAATCCGCATCCGCATATTAAAGGAGCGGTAGCCGTTTAAAAATAATATCCTACTTATGAAAAAAGCATTTTTAATTTTAAGCATTTTATTTTCTACAACCTTATTTGCTCAAGAAGAATGGGGCGATGTTAATAAAAATAAGGTAACCATGAAAGAGGTTGCTCCCATATGGCCGGGATGCGAAAAGGGCAGCACATCTGAAAAGAAGAATTGTTTCTTTAAAAAACTGTCTCAACACGTTGCCAAAAATTTTAAATACCCACCGGAAGCCTATAAGAATAACGAGCAAGGGAAAGTAATTGTAGACTTTATTGTTAATGAAAAAGGACTTGTTGAAGTAAAAAATGTTACCGGAGGAACTGCTTCCTTAAGAGCCGAAGCCAAAAGAAATATTCTCGCCATCCCTAAAATGGCAAAACCCGGTATGCTAGCAGGGAAACCCAGAGCTATCAAATATTCTGTTCCATTTTCTTTTAAAACAGGAAAGTAATAACGTTCAGGACAATTTTCATTCTTAGTTTTCTATGTATTTTCTCCATTGCTTTCTCGCAAGATGAAACGACTGCTTCAAAAGAAAAGAAAACGGGTGAAGATGTGGGCTTCGCTGTTATAGAAACTGTCCCTGTTTATCCAGGGTGCAAAGAAAGTCATAAATAAGATTTGCCTTTAACATACTATAAACATCTTTATAAAAAACGATTTGTATCTTTAAGGAGTTGGTAAAAAAACCGACTCTTTTTTTATGATAGAAACTCAGGACCTGGTTTCCTTTTTTTTGGAAACCCGTCAGCATACCGAAAATATTTGCAAACCACTGGAAATTGAAGATTATGTTGTACAGCCCATTGTAGATGTTTCTCCTCCAAAATGGCATTTAGGGCATACCACATGGTTTTTTGAAGAATTTATCTTGAAACCCCACAAACCCGACTATGAGTTATTTCATGAAGATTTTGCATTTGTCTTTAACAGCTATTACGAAAATGTTGGCAAACGTGTTATCCGTAATGACCGCGGGAACCTTTCCCGCCCGGGTGTGGCAAAAGTATATGATTACCGCCATTATGTGACTGATGAACTTAGTGCTTTTTTAGCTTCGGAAATCACTCCTGAAGTGGAAGAATTACTGATCATAGGAATTCACCATGAAAAACAACACCAGGAATTGTTGATAACAGACATAAAATATATCCTTGGAAACAACCCTTTGCTCCCCGAGTATAATGATTCCTTTTCAGAAAACCCTGTCCAAAGATTTAATTCGGAATGGATCACTATAGCCGAAGGAATTTATGTCATAGGGCATAATGATCCTGAAGCATTTTGTTTTGACAATGAATTAGGGAACCATAAAGTATACCTACAGGAATATCAAATTTCCAATAAGCTTATTACCAATGGTGAGTATTTAAGCTTTATCAATTCCGGAGGCTACCAGGATTTTAACCTTTGGCATGCCGAAGGCTGGGATTGGATCCAGCAAAATAAAATTACCCAACCTATGTATTGGCACCAAGTAGATGAAGAATGGTATCAATATACACTGCAAGGACTTCAGAAAATTGATAAGGAAGCTCCTGTTTCTCATATTTCTTATTTTGAGGCATATGCCTTTGCTCAATGGAAAGAATGCCGTCTTCCCACAGAATTTGAATGGGAAGCGGCCCAAAGCCATTTCAATTGGGGCAGCCGTTGGGAGTGGACCGAAAGCGCATACCTTCCCTACCCAGGATATGCCAAGGCTCCGGGGGCTATTGGTGAATACAATGGCAAGTTCATGGTAAACCAAAAAGTACTTCGCGGCGGGTCAATTGCCACACCGGCAAAGCACACGCGACATACCTATCGCAATTTTTTTCAAACAAATTTACGTTGGCAATTTACCGGGTTAAGGTTGGCAAAATAATTACGACTATTTAATTTATGAATTCACACGCCTCAACACTATTGGATAACGCTTTCAAAAAAGATGTTTTTGAAGGCCTAACGCAGTACCCTAAATATTTGTACTCCAAATATATTTATGATAAAGCCGGAGATAAGCTATTTCAGGATATTATGGAATTGCCGGAATATTACCTCACCAATAGCGAATTGGAGATCCTATCGTTGTATAAAGATGAAATAGTTGATTTGTTCTATAAAAATGAAGAGAGTTTCGACCTTATTGAACTTGGTGCGGGAGATGGAAAGAAAACAAAAGTACTATTAAAGCACCTCGCCAAGAAAAAAATAGATTTTGTATACAAACCCATCGATATTAGCCAAAATGCGATCGATAACCTTTCGGAAGCTTTGGAAAAAGAGATCCCTAATGTAACTGTTAGAGGTGAAAAAGGAGAATACTTTGAAGTTTTGGAGCGTCTTCAATCTTTCAGCTCACGTAAAAAAATAATTCTGGTCCTGGGGTCTAACATTGGTAATTTATTACATCCCCGGGCTATCGATTTTCTTACAAAGCTGAAGGATACCATGACACGTAACGACCTTCTTTTTATGGGGTTTGATCAGAAAAAAAACCCGCAAACAATTCTGGATGCCTATAATGACCCTGCCGGAATAACTGCGGCATTCAATAAAAACCTGTTAGTACGTATTAATCGTGAATTAGGTGGAGATTTTGAAACTGAAAAATTTAAACATTGGGAGCTATATGATCCTGAGACCGGTACCGCGAAAAGTTATTTGATCGCTACCGAAGCAATGAAAGTTACTATAGAAGCTTTGGAACTCACTATACATTTTGACCCCTGGGAAACCATCCATACGGAAATCTCTCAAAAGTATGATGAAAAAGTAATAAAGTGGCTTGCAAAAGAATCGGGATTAGAAATTGAAACGTCTTTCAAAGACCGTAATGCATATTATACAGACTACATTTTTAGAAAAAAACTATGAAAGCAATTTGGAACAATAAGGTTATCGCAGAAAGTAACGATACGGTTGTAATAGAAAACAATCACTACTTCCCTCCGGAAACCATTAATAAAGATTTTTTTAAAGAGAGTGACACCCATACACACTGTCCCTGGAAAGGTGAGGCTTCTTACTATTCTATAGATGTAGACGGGAAGGTAAATGCAGATGCTGCATGGTATTACCCAAAGACGTCACATCTTGCAAAGCCTATAGAAGGCTATATCGCTTTTTGGAAAGGGGTACAAATAGAAGAATGATCTATAAAAACGAAATAAGCCTTTGCAAATCCTCTTCTGTATTATAAAAATGAAAGCTTACTCTAATTCCTTTGTCCCGTAAGGAACAAATGATATGGTTTTCTTTTAATTTCTGAAATAATTTTGGGTCGCCTTTAATATTAAAAATGGCCGAGTGTTGGTTTCTGTTTAAAACCATATTTTCCAATAAACCCATTTCGGAAAATTTAATTTTCGCCTTTTGAGAAATCTCCGAAACTTTTTCAGAGATCGTTTCTATTCCAATTTTTTCTAAAAAGTAAAGAGATTGTTCCAGGCTTCCATAGTTAAGAGTATCTTGATGCCCCGGCTCAAAGTGTTTCATAAAACCAATGTCATCACGTTTACTATAGATCGCTTCGGCAGAATTGAATCCAATTGTTGAAGGAAATATTTTGTGTTGCGCACTTTCTTTTACCATAAATATTCCATTGCCGTAACCCGCCAATAACCATTTATAACAACTGGCACCTAAAACATCCAGAGGGCTTTCGGAAAAATTAAATTGTTCCGTTCCTAAATACTGCGTACCATCAGCTATTAATAATAAATTGGGGTGATATGCCTTAAGTTGTTTCAGAAAATCAAGGTCAATTTTAATTCCATTCAGATATTGTACCATACTAAACACAAACACATCGGGTTGGTTCTTAACAACAGCTTCTTCAATATTTAACTCCAGGTTTTCATCAATTTTAGCAAAACAAACTTCAAAATCACGATCTTCAATAGGCCAGTTTGTAGATGGATAATCCTTTTCCAGTAATAAGACCTTTTGTTTTTTTGGCAAACCTTCTAATAGTGTATTATAGCCAAAAGAGAAATTAGGGATAAGTGAAATCTCATTTTCCTGAACTGAAAAAAACCGCCCTGCAGTCTTGCGAATACTTTTTAAATGGGTTCTGTGCTGGTCTCTAAAAACACTCCCCCCGTTCATTAAATCGATATCATATTGATGCCTCCAATCTATTAATGATCTTGACACCAGGCCACAAGAAGCAGTATTCAGGTAGGTGTATTGTGATAAAACAGGAAACTCTTTTTTTAAATCTTCCATAAGACGATGCGCTAAACGATCAAAATTAGGTATTTTTACAAGTGACATAAAAGTAACTATCTATGTTTTCAAAAACTAAAAAAACAGAAAGAATCGATCCGGAACAACGTGAGCAATACGAATATGCACGAGCTCGAATTAGGCAGAAAAAGGGATTGATGCGACATTTCATTGTATTCCTGGTAGGTTCTGTCCTGCTTATTATAATCAATCCTGTTTTAGGTATTGGCGATGATTTTTTTATAAAGAATTGGTTTGTTTGGGCAATTTTAATTTGGGTATTTCTGTTTTTAATTCATGTGTTCAATGTATTTATTATGAAGAGGTTCATGGGGAAAGAATGGGAAGACAGACAGCTCGAAAAACTAAAATTGAAACAAGAAAAAAGGATAAGCGAACTTCAAAAACAAGTTGACAAAGAAATACAATCTCAGGAAGTAAAAAAAAACGATCCACACAACCCCTTACCTCCAAAAACAGAATGATCACTATAATCGCTGCAGCTGGTGAAAACAATGAACTGGGCAAGAACAATGACCTGGTTTGGCATTTGCCGGATGATTTTAAACGTTTTAAACAACTCACTACAAGCCACCATATCATTATGGGGCGTAAGACCTTCGAGTCGTTTCCAAAGCCTCTTCCCAATAGGACACATCTTGTCATTACACGTAATACAGATTACCAAAAAGAAGGTGCCGTTGTCATCCACAGTATGGAGGAAGCATTGCAAATCGCCAAAGGAGATGCCCAGCCTTTTATTATTGGCGGAGGAGAGATCTATAAGATAGGACTTGAATTTGCAGATAAAATTGAACTTACACGTGTTCACGGAACTTTTGACGCAGACACATTCTTCCCGGAGATCCCTTCGGAAAAATGGCAATTAATCACAGAAGTATATCACGAAAAAGACGAGCGTCACAAGTACGCTTTTACATACCAAACCTGGTTAAAAAAATAGTTTAGTATTGAAGAACTCTCCATAGATGAATGCTTTTCTTCAAAAAATCTCTGCAACTCATGATCTCAATCTATTAGAGGCAAGGCCATTGTCAGGAGGTGATATCAATGAAGTCTTTTTATTGAAAAGTACTTCTCAAAATTATGTAGTGAAGATAAATAACGCAGATAGGTTTCCCGGAATGTTTAAAGTGGAAGCCAAAGGTTTACAGCTTTTAAATTTAACTTGCAGTTTTAAAATTCCACAAGTAATTGCATACGGAACAATTGAAAACTCTTCTTATTTGCTTTTGGAATACATTCCAACAGGAAGCCCTTCTCAGAGTTTTTGGGATGTATTTGGTGAAAATTTAGTCAAGCTACACAAAACAACACAGCAAAATTTTGGGTTGGACCACAACAACTATATAGGAAGTTTGGTGCAATATAACACTTCGGAATCTTCTGCTTCAGAATTTTATATTAATCAGCGTTTGGCACCACAGTTTAAACTCGCACATGATCAAGGTTATCAATTTTCCGGTTTGGATGCTTTTTTTAGAAATATTACGGAAATCATCCCTAACGAGAGCCCTTCTTTGGTTCATGGAGATCTATGGAGCGGAAATTACCTGGTTTCAGCACAAGGTGAACCGGTTCTTATTGATCCGGCAGTTGCATTTGCTCCTCGTGAAATGGATCTGGCCATGATGCGGTTATTTGGAGGGTTTTCCAATGAAGTCTTTTTAATTTACAATCAACTTTTTCCTTTACCACAAGACTGGGAAAAACGAATTCCTTTATGGCAATTGTATTATATCCTGGTGCATCTTAATTTATTTGGCAGCGGTTATTTATCGCAAACCAAGTCGATTATCAGTCAATTTTCATAGAATTAGTTTTATTTTTGCACTACTAAATAACAAAACATGAAAGCATATTTATTTCCCGGACAGGGAGCTCAGTTTACAGGAATGGGGTTAGATCTCTTTGAAGCTTCTACCAAAGCCAAAGATCTTTTTAACCATGCAAATGAAGTGTTAGGTTTCGACATTACTAAAATCATGTTCGAAGGTACTGCCGATGAGCTAAAGGAAACCAAAGTGACGCAACCTGCCATTTTCTTACATTCTACCATCCTTGCCGAAGTAATGGGTAATTCTTTTCAACCCAATATGGTTGCAGGCCATTCTTTGGGAGAGATCTCGGCTTTAGTAGCTAACAGAACCATTGCTTTTAGTGATGGGCTACAGCTTGTGTATAAACGTGCTTTGGCAATGCAAAAAGCGTGTGAACTAGCACCTTCAACCATGGCGGCAGTTTTAGGGTTGGATGATTCTGTTGTAGAGACTATTTGCGAGAATACCCCCGGAATTGTGGTAGCTGCCAATTACAACTGCCCGGGCCAATTAGTAATTAGTGGAGAGATCGAAGCTGTCAACAATGCATGTGAAGCTTTAAAAGAAGCCGGAGCACGCCGTGCTTTATTATTACCGGTAGGTGGCGCATTCCATAGCCCGTTGATGGAGCCAGCAAGGGAAGAACTGGCTGCTGCTATTGAAAATACCCAATTTACAGAACCTGCCTGTCCCATCTATCAAAACGTTAGTACTTTTGCGGTAACAGATCCCGGCGAAATTAAAGCGAATCTCATATCTCAATTAACTGCTCCTGTTAAATGGACACAAAGTATCCAAAACATAATAAAAGACGGTGCAACACATTTTATTGAAGTTGGCCCCGGAAATGTTTTACAGGGACTGGTAAAGAAAATTAATAGGGAAGTAGAAACAGAGAAAGCCTCTTTATAAAATAAAACCCGGACATCTGTCCGGGTTTTATTTTTATCCCTAAAAAGATGATGATCAGGGTTGTTTGTAAACAACACCCTCTTTCATCACAAATATTACATTTTCCATAGTATGGATATTTTGTGTCGGGTCTTCATCTACAGCAACAATGTCTGCCAAAAATCCTGAAGTGAGTTGACCCAATTCATTTTCCATTTCCAGTAATTTCGCATTGGTAATGGTTGCAGATTGAAGAGTTTCCATAGGAGGCATTCCCGCTTCTACCATATAACCAAATTCTTTTCCGTTCTCTCCATGAGGAAATACGCCTGCATCAGTACCAAAAGCAATATTGACGCCTTCTTTATATGCCATAGCATACATTCCCTGGATCTTGGACCCTATTTCTAAAGCCTTCGGAACAATAATAGCAGGATAAAACCCTTTAACTTTCGCCTTCTCAGCAACATATTTTCCTGCTGTAATGGTTGGCACCAAATACGTACCATATTGCTTCATTAAAGCAGCAGTTTCCTTATCCATTAAAGAACCATGTTCAATAGTGCTGACACCGGCTCTTATGGCGCGTTGCATACCTTCGATCCCGTGTGCATGTGCAGCCACTTTCATACCATAGTCTTTTGCTGCAGTTACCACAGCATTCACTTCTTCCTGGGTAAATTGTGGGTTTTGCCCGTTCTTCGCAACACTTAAAACTCCTCCGGTTGCGGTGATCTTGATCCAATCGGCACCATTTTTATAACGTTGGCGTACGGCTTTGTAAGCATCATCGGCACTATTCACGACTCCTTCTTTTGGCCCCGGATCTCCCATCAGCTCTTTTTTCCTTCCATTGGAAGGATCCGCATGGCCTCCTGTAGTCCCTAAAGCCTTTTCTGCAGTAAAAATTCGCGGTCCCGGCACTTTACCTTTGGCAATGGCATTTCTAAGTGCAACGTTTACGCCACTGCCTCCCAAGTCGCGAACCGTAGTAAATCCGGCCATAAGTGTACGTTTCGCAAAATTGGCAGCATTGAAAGCCACATCTGCATCGTTCAAAGTAAACCGTTCCAAATAGCGATTGGGATTGGTTTCCCCTTCAATATGCACATGCATGTCTATTAGACCGGGAAGTACCGTCTTGGTCTTTAGATCAATGACTTTATCGTTTTGCCCGGGAGAAGAAAAGCCATCTTCTACCCGAAGGATCTTTTTTCCCGAAACAACAATTGTCTTGTTGGTAAGAACTTTACCGTTTTTGGTATCGATAATTTTTCCACACTGTAATAAGGTTTCCTGTGCTTTAACTCCAAAGCAAATACACAACAACGCAATAATGAGTACATTTTTCTTAATCATAACTTTCTAACTTTTTGTTCCCACTTCCATGCAGAAGAGAGAGCATCTTCGATTGTCTTTTCAGCTTTCCAGCCTAAAACATGATTGGCTTTAGCTGTATCTGCATACACAGAGATCACATCTCCGGGGCGTCTTCCTACAATCCTGTAATTTATTTTTTGGCTGGTAACTTTTTTAAAGGTTTGAACTACTTCCAATACTGAACTCCCTTTTCCGGTACCCAAATTGAAAATTTCAAAATTTGATTCATTCTTTCCAAGAAGCAGCCGTTGCAGAGCCACAACATGGGCCTTGGCAAGATCCACAACATGAATATAATCACGAATGCAGCTACCGTCTGGTGTTGGGTAATCATCTCCAAAGACCAGAAGCTCATCGCGTAACCCGGCTGCAGTTTGCGTAATAAAGGGCACTAAATTTTGTGGAACCCCTACCGGAAGTTCGCCAATTTCAGCGGTATGGTGAGCTCCAATAGGGTTGAAATAACGTAATGAAATTGACTTCATTTTTGATACAGCGCAAGTATCAATAATTATTTCTTCACTAATCTGTTTTGTATTTCCATAAGGTGAAATTGCAGCTTTTACCGGAGCATTTTCAGTGATAGGTAATGTATCCGGTTCTCCATAAACCGTACAGGAAGAGCTAAAAATAAAGTTTTCTACCCGGTGTGCTTTGCATTCCTGAAGTAAATACACAAGCGTATTGATATTATTCTCATAGTACAATAACGGATTCTCCACACTTTCTCCAACTGCTTTACTGGCTGCAAAATGAATAACTCCCGTAATGCCTTCGTTCTTTAGAAAAAAATCTGCTACATCTGCTTTATTCCGAAGGTCTAGTTTTTCAAAAGCAGGAGATTTTCCGGTAATGTTTGTAATCCCATCCAATACATCAATTGTTGAATTGGAAAGATCGTCTATGATTACTACTTCAAAGCCTGCATTTTGTAATTCGACCACTGTATGTGAGCCAATATATCCTAAGCCGCCTGTAACCAGTATTTTTTTCATTATCGGGTAACGAACTTTATAACAGTTTTTGTAATGAATTCGATTTGCTCATCATCTAATTCCGTATGCATAGGCAATGAAATTACTTCATTCACCAATTGGTTGGTCACAACAAAATCTGCTTCATTATAGCGCTCGTCCAGATATGCTTTTTGTAAATGCAATGGTATGGGATAATACACTCCACACGGAATACCATTCTCATTCAAGTGCTTTACCAACGCATCACGGTCTGTATCTATAACTCTAAGGGTATATTGATGAAATACATGGCAATCACACGAATCACAGGCTGAATCACCTCCCGCGTTACAAAAATTGGTAGGTGTAATAATGTTTTTAATACCGGAAAAAGCTTGCGTATATTTTTCAGCTGCCTTTCTACGAGCTTCATTGTAAGCATCCAAATGAGGTAATTTTGCTCGTAAAATAGTTGCTTGTAATGAATCCAGGCGCGAATTAACACCTACCACATCATGGTGGTAACGCACATACATTCCATGATTTACAATTCCACGAATGGTATGTGCCAAATCATCATCATTAGTAAATATAGCTCCCCCGTCTCCATAGCAACCTAAATTTTTTGATGGAAAAAAAGAGGTCGAAGCTACATGGCCAATGGTCCCGGCTTTCTTTTTTGAACCATCCTTACTTGTATACGTGGCTCCTATACCCTGAGCATTATCCTCAATTACATATAAATTATGCGCATTTGCAATTTCCATAATAGCATCCATGTCTGCTACAAGGCCAAACAAATGTATAGGCACAATTGCTTTAGTTCTTGGAGTTATTGCTTTTTTTATGGCTTCAACATCTATATTGAAATTAACAGGATCCACATCAACCAAAACAGGTGTAAGTCCTAACAATGCTATTACTTCAACGGTAGCCGCAAAAGTAAAATCTGCCGTGATCACTTCATCGCCGGGTTGTAATCCCAGTCCCATCATGGCAATTTGCAATGCATCTGTCCCATTGGCGCAAGGGATCACATGCTTTACTCCCAGATAAGTTTCCAACTCCTCCTGGAATTGATGCACTTCCGGCCCATTGATAAATGCAGTAGATTCTATCACATCGATCACCGACGCATTTACCCTGTCCTTTATATGTTCATACTGACCTTTTAGGTCGACCATTTGAATTTTTTTCATATACTTTGCTGAAGAAATTGTTATTATTAACTTCCGGTAAAACTACAAAAATTGAAAACGGCAAACAATGTAATTACATAAAGAAGCGTATTTTAGCATTTCAGTATTCATTCATGCGAATTCTATATAATTTTTTAATCAGAGTTGCTTATTTCCATTTATGGGTTGCACAGCTTTTCAGCAAAAAATTAAAACTGTTTGTTCAGGGAAGGAAAAATGTATTTGAAATTCTTTCAAAAAAAATTGGGCCCAAAGACAAGACTTTTTGGTTTCATTGCGCTTCTCTAGGCGAATTTGAACAAGGTGTCCCTATCATTGAAGCTATAAAAAAAGAATTTCCGGAATATAGAATTGTAGTAACCTTTTTTTCTCCTTCGGGGTATGAAATTAAAAAAGATTCACCTATTGCAGATGTAATCGTGTATTTACCCATGGATACTCAAAGCAATGCCAGGCGCTTCATTAAAATGGTTCACCCCTCTTTGGTATTTTTTATAAAATATGAATTTTGGCCAAACTATTTACTGGAACTGAAAAAGAAGAACATTCCAACATTGCTTATTTCCGGAATATTCAGAAAAAATCAAATATTTTTTAAACCACATGGAAGCTTTATGCGAAAAGCTTTGTACAGTTTTGGACATTTTTTTGTACAGGATACTACTTCGGAAGCATTATTAAAACAACTTGGTTTTAGTAATGTTACCATAAGCGGAGATACCCGTTTTGATAGAGTTTCACATCAAATTGAACAGGACAATACATTGGATTTTGTAGCCGAATTTAAACAAGATGCCACCTGTATTATTTGTGGAAGTACCTGGCCGGAAGACGAAATGGTTTTGATAGACACAATGAATTCTACTTCAGAAAATGTGAAGTATATTATTGCGCCTCATAAAATCGATCCTCAAAAAATTTCAGCTTTCAGAAAAAGATTGAACAAAAAGAGTATTTTGTTTTCAGAAAAGGAAGGGAAATCTCTTTCCGAATATTCTGTATTCATTATCGATACCATTGGATTACTAACTAAGATCTATAGCTATGCCGATATTGCATATGTAGGTGGTGCTATGGGAACTACAGGCCTTCATAATATTTTGGAACCTGCCACTTTTGGAGTGCCAATTGTTATTGGAAAAAACTTTTTTAATTTTCCGGAGGCAGAACGCCTCCAACAGTTAGCGGGTCTATATTCTGTTAGCTCTCCCGAAGAATGTTCTCAAATTTTAAATAAACTTATTGATGATAGATCTTTCCGAAGCAAAACCGGAATGATCTGTGGTCATTTTATAAACAGTAATACGGGAGCTACAAAAAAGATAATGGACCATGTAAAGGGATTAGACGCTAACGGCCTCATTTAAATACCTTCGGAACGGAAGTAATTCTTTGTATATTTTGATCACTTTCATATCATAATCCGGGTGTTCTACTTCTTCCCGGTCAAAATAATGCACTACTGCAAACGATCTCTTTCGTAACAGGTCTATATGCTTATGTTCCTGTGAAAACCCTTTGGGAGCTGTTTTCAACTGTTCATGTTCAATAAGGCCCCCAAATGTATTTTTAAAGCTTTCTTTGTTCAGAATTTTTTTTAATTCTTCACCATTATAATCAATAGCGTCTCTAATACTTTTCAAAATCTTTGAAGAAGGATACCAATAACCACCGCCTATATATGATTGATTCACTCCTAATTCAATATAAAAATCCCCTTGTTTGCTTCGTTGATCCAATCCGGCACCAAAATGGTCTTTGTAGATAGGCCTGTTTGGATGAAACATTAAATTATTATTTATCCTGTTGATCGCTTTTTTCCCGGGAGTATCAAAATAATTATCATCGATCGCAGCCAGTTTTTGATTCATATTGTCCAGCCAATCAATATAAAAATCACGGACCTCGTAGTATTCCTTTCGATGAAGGTCCATCCATTCTTTATGGTTATTTTTCTGAAGCCTGTGAAGAAAATCGTATAGTTTGCTAAAACTCATATTACTTTTGAAGGCGGTTAATTTGCCCTTTTAACTCTTCCATAGATTGTTGCAATTGACGCAACAAACCACTATCTGCCGGTTCATCAACGCCAAATGTTAATTTACTGTTCACCAACCACAGTTCCTGAACATCTTTAATGTCAACATCAATAGGTAAGTATTCTTCGTTTAAAGAAATGAGTTTTACCTTTTCAGGATTATTTGGCATTTTCTGCAGTTTTTTTACCAATACCGAATCCCGTAGAACAACTATGTAGATCTTGCTGTCATTTGCTTCGCTTATACTTGAAACCGCCCTTCCCAGAACCCATTCATTAGGCCGGATATTTGGCAACATGCTATCTCCTTCTACCTGAAAGCCACGATAGGTAGCATTTCGGTACTGAGGCAACGGAATATTAAATGCCGGAAGTGTTTCGTACCATTCCACATCCTGAATATTATGAGGGTAACCTGCAGCAGCTTTTTGATTGACCAATAGGATAGTATCGTTATCTTCTTTGTCTATCGCAATTACTTTTGGGCTAACATCATCATTATCTACACTTATATATTGTGTAAAACTTGCTCCAAACAACCATAAAGGATTAATATTGAATTGTCGCAACAGTTCCATCACCACTTTCCCGGAAATTTTTGTTTTCCCCCGTTCTATATCTGCTGTAGTACTACCAATCTCTAACAATTCTGCAAAAGATTGTTGTGTGTGGTGTTGTTCTTCCCGTACTTTTTTAAAACGCCTGGCTTCGATTGAAAGTTCTGTGTCCATTCTCAAATATATAAAAATTAGGAACATTTCCAATAAAAAATTGGATATATTCCTAATCGGGAATATCTTCCTTCAGAAATATCACAATGAGTTGTGAAAATCTTTAATGAAAAAGTCTAGCTATCAAAAAAATACCTATTTTTAACATCTATTAATCACTAATCTATATAGACAATGAAAAAATTAATCTTATCCTTCGCATCATTATGCTTAATAGTATCTGTATATTCTTGTAGAGAAACTGATAAAAAAGCAGAAGATGCAGCAGATTCTGTTGAAGAAGTAATGGAAGAAGCAGCAGATGATAGTAAAAATGCTATGGAAGAAGCAGCAGATGCTGTTGAAGATGCCATGGAAGACGCGGGTGACGCTGTTGAAGAAGCAGCAGAGAATGCCGGTGACGCTGTTGAAGAAGCAGTAGAAAATGCCGGTGATGCTGTTGAAGAAGCAGTTAGCGGAGACGACAACTAACCTCTTCTATTTAAAGAAAATAAAAAACCCGGCAAATGCCGGGTTTTTTACTTCCACATTATTTTGAAGGCATTTAATTCTTCGCTTATAAGCTACAATTTGTAAATTCACAGGTCAGATTTACAAAAAGTTATGAAAGAACTCGTTGGAGAAATTATTGGAAAGCTAAAACAGGTAGAACGTAAACGACTGTATATATACCTAGTCGTATATCTTATCTGGGGAATCCTTATGAATGCATTTGGGCAATACGCAGAAATTGCAAAATTTACGTATTGGTGGCAGATAATACCCACTTATATAGTGTATATGGTTCCGATTTCAATTTTATTGAAAGAATATTCTTTTTTTACACAATACGCATATGGGCTTGTTGCTATGGGCTTGTTGGAGTTTGGCGGTTATGCAATGGGAACCTCATATATTTATCCAAATAATATACTAGACCAGTTGTTTGGAGAGCATGTATTCGCCTTGGGTATGGCACTCTTTTTTGCTTGTTATTTTCCTGTAGGAAATTTCTTTGTAAATAAAATATATACTAAAATAAACGATTAAAAACAATAAAAATCGATAAAAGTACTAAAAAATTAACTTTTTCACAATATTAGAAATTTTATAATAACTACATATCTTCGTTTTTGAATTTAACCGAAAATCTAGTTATTATGAAAAAACTTATGTTTATTTTAGCTATACTTGCATTAGTTGCAAGTTGCACACCAGAATCACTGACTGCTGATGAACAACAAATCGACAAAGACAAATATGAAGTTCCGCCAAACGGATAGGAACAGAAACATCATTACCGGGGTGTTGCTATCATTATTTTTGACAGCAACACCTTTTTTATTTTATATGTATAAGTATGCTCCGGCAGATGCTGCAGAATGGGAGACTTCATTAGGCACAATTACCTCAGGGGGCTTTGGGAGCGTACAAGCGTACCTACATGCCTTATTCACTAAAATTACATTTGTTTCCCTGGCTGGAATTTGGTTCTTAACCTCTAACAATTGGTGGAAATATGCTATTTTGGTACCACTTACCATGTTCTTATTTCAACTTTCTGGTGTTATCAATTATAAAATTCAATACATAGATGAATTTGATTTTTGGTACTCACTTCCGGCAATTCTACCTATTCTCTTATTTTTAATTTATATCTCTTATCGTATCAGTAGAAGAAGTGTTGTTTCTGATGATCTGAAAAAAGATGTAGACGAGGAAATTAAAAACATATTGAGTGACGACCTGTAATTTAATGAAGAGTGTTTAAAAAAGCTCAGAGGTAACATACGTCAATCTTCAAAAACTACTACTGGTATTTAATCTCAGTCTTACTGGTTAAAATAAAAAGTACCATCTTTTAGAATGATACTTTTTATTGTTTTTATTGATCTTTTTTGCGCTTATATACTTCAATTACAATTGTTAGCTGCTACAACTGCCTGGCCTGCAGACGACACAATTCCTATACCGGCAACAACAGCTCCTATTCCGGTTGGCGCAGTTATTGCTGCAATAGCAGTATAAACCATCGCATCTGCAATGTGTGCTAAAACTTCTAAAGAACAATGTGTATCATCATCAGATAAAATAGCATGTAAAAAGGAAAATATTCCTCTTTCTTCTTTTTTTAACTCTAATATATACAAATGCATTTCATCTATTAACAACTCTCGAGCTCCCTCTTTAACTAACAAATCTCTATTTTCATAGGCAATAGAAAATAGTTTCATCATGCTCTCTTCCGGAACACCAAAGTTTACTTTTAAAATGGCAGAGACTTCCTCTAAAGAGTATTTGGAGCTTGTATTATTTTGGCAAAATTCAATAAAATCTTTTTCATTTTTTTTCACTAACTCTTCATCAAATGTCACTGCTTCCAAATTGTTTACAATTTCTAAAGCAACTGCCTTTATAGAAGCCCTGGTTCTTGATTGGTCAACTGAATCTTCAGAAGAAATAATTAAATCCCTGGATTCATTTATGGGTTCGCTTAAACTATCATGGGTACATGAATAGAGTATTAAACTTGAAAAGATGATGGCAGATAATACTAAAGCTTTTGGTTTCATAATTTTTATGTTTTAGATTTATAGTATGTTGTTCCCACAACAACATATATGTTACCCAAAAAAATTATTTTTTTATCCTGGTGTAAATTACTGCACCTGTAATAAGTAAAACTGATAAAACAAGTATCACAATTAATCCATAATTTGGAGAAATGTCTATGGGTTCTGAATTCCCTATCAATATAAAAGAGGCCCAATAATATGGTGAAGTTTCTGAAAGAGAATGTGACTTGATATATTTTAATTTTGCATTTCTAAGCGCTTCAGATTTTGATTTTCCATCCTCTATACCTTCATAGAAAGACACTAGTAAAGTAGTCGTGGCTTTATCATTCACATTCCAGAGAGAAGAAACTACCGAATTGGCTCCTGAATGAAAAATTCCTCTTGCCAGGCTAAGCACACCTTCTCCGGAGGCGTATTCTCCTAATGAGGTATTACAAGCACTTAAAACAATCATTTCGGCTTGATTGTGAAAAGTATATAATTCATACAGTTTTACTACGCTATCATTAAAAGCGATCCATGGGTTCGATACGGCATCTGCATGAGTGGCCAGGTGAATAATTTGGTAGTCTCCACTATTCTTTAAAAATGTACTCTTTGTGGCATCTGCCCTATAGTAGTTGTCTCCTTCCAGTATAGAGCTAATATCTTGTATTTCCGAAACAGTATTTGGTAATGAATCCAAGCCAGTAGTATTAAAAGTAACAGGGGAAAAACCAACGAAGTTCCTGGAAGGTTTTCTTTCTATAGAAGAATTGTGAAGGAGGAAGGAACTTGAATACGCATAACTAATCTCATTACTATTTAATAAGTATTCGTCTGTATTCTTCCTGGTTATTAATGCTTCAAAAGGGATGCTCTGTAAGTCGTTATCCGGTACAATGATTAGGTGCTTCTTTTCTATGGTTTTACGTACTTTTTCAGAAGGAAAAAGTCTTAAGAACAACTCATGAGACAGGCTTCTGAATCGATTACGGTCATCAACTTTTTCAAAGGGCTTTGATACTTCATTTCGATAATCAATGACCAGTTGCTTAACTTCTTTAGGGTCCTCAATAGCGATAACATTTATATCATTTTTAGTAACAAATACGCCAAAGAAAATATCCAATAATTCATCTGTTTCATCCCAAAAATATGACACAATCGCAGTTTCTGCATTGATTTGTTTCTGTACTTCCTGCAAAGAGAATAAAGTTGTCTTTTGTTGATCGGAAAAATATTTTGGGTACAGTATCTCTAAGGAATCAACATAATTTTGATATTTTATTTTTAAATCTATTAGTTGTTTTTGAACCTCCTTAGCTTTTTTCTTTTCTTTTTCTTTTTCTTCGGTATAGTTATTTTGAAGCTGAAGGATTTGTTTTTTTAAGGCAAGTTCTTCTTTCTGTATTGATTCAGGAAGGTTGGATTTTCCCGAATTCTTTAAAATACTTTCGGTCAACAAAAGGGATTTGTTCTTCTCATTGAAATAGAATGCTTCATCATATAATTCTAAAAAATTTGAACATACAACAGCCTTCGCATAAATTGCAGAAGCTTCTTTTCTCCAGTGGAGTTTGGATTGGGTTTCGGCACTTTCGATTTGAAGAAGGTCAATTAAATTGTCGGCGGTCTTAATATGCTCCATCGCCCATTCTAAGTGTATTTTGTCTTTTTCTCTTGCGAAAAGTTTTAGGTATGAAGCTACTTTTATCGACAGGCTTCTTAGAATAGAATATTTATCCGAAACATTGGCTAAATGGGCCAGTTGTGGCAAGTTATCGATTTCTTCTCCTGCTCCACTCTTAACTAAAGTACTGTGGGCATGCCTGAGTGCTGACTGAATATCATTATTTCTCAAATAATAATTTGCCATATTATTATAGGTTCTTATAATATCACTCTCATCACCATAATGTTCCAATGCTTTTTGATAATAGTAAATGGCACTATCCCTTTTTGCATACGTATATAGATTTCCCAGATTTGAGTAGGATTTAGCTGCACTCCCATAGTCCTCTAAAGAAAGTGCTTTTTCTAAAAGCTGAAATTGATAAAATCTTGATTTTTCCAGATCAAACGTCTCATCATTATTGTAATAAGATGCCAGGCTATTGTATAGGGCATAATAATCTTTGTTGGATATTCTTGTCTTTTCGCTAAGTTCCAATGCTCGTTCTAATACTTGAAACTTAGAGGCCAGGCTCTCTTTGGTATTGATCTGTTCATATATATTTGATAATTGTATAAAGCTTCTAAGCTGTAACCTGTAATTATCTGTTTTTTCCAGGTGTATGAGCCCTAATTCATAAAAATCTGTTGCTTTATAATAATCACCTAATGCAAAAAAACAATTTCCTATTTCACAGTAAGACCGCCCGGAAATATCTTCAGCGTAATCAATATCTACTATCTTTTGATGAACATCTATAGAAGAATTAAAATCATTATTCTTAAAATAAAACCTCCCTAAATTATATAAAGCTTGAATATAATCTTCATCGAAGATTTTATTGTCTTCAAATAAGCCTATTTCTATAAGACCGTATTTAATAGCTTTTTTATAATCCCGAAGACTGTTCTTTACAATGGAATGTTTATGCGCAATTTTAATAGCATCTTGAGGATTGTTATAACGCCTGGCCAGATGAATTAAACTATCTGCATGTACATCAAGCTCTTCCGCTATAACACTTTCACGCAAAATTTGATATTCTTCAAAATAGTTTTGGCTATATGTATAATTACAAATAAGCAACACATATAGCCAAAAAGTTATTTTTTTAAACATTCTTACAGATCACTACAATCATGATCGAATTTAATTTTTTTAACATCATCATCTGTATCTATAGGAGTATCACTTTCTTTTCCACACCATTCTCCTTTTCTACCACAAGATACCGTCCAGGTGTCAAAATCCTTATCATTACATTCTTCCCAGGAAATTAAAAAATCAATACCCTTGTAGTAATCCCTGATCTCTTTTTTTCTGGTCTCACTCAACCCGGCTTTATATTCAACAAGAAGAATTTTTGTTAATGCCCGATTAGGAGTTGATATTTCTGATGATTCTGCTAGTTCTATAGAATTCTCTTGTGGCTCAATGGAATCCTGACTACAACTGAGCACTGTGAACAAACATCCAAGTATTATAAAAGTTTTTAAAATTTTCATTTTTTCTGTTTTTTAATGGTTATATTTTTTTGTTCACATATTTTATATTTGTTACCCCAACAATATAAATGTTTATTTTTATCCCTACAATAGAACGCCTTAAATGATAAATAATTTACGTTATTTAAATGCCTTAACAGAAGGTAATTCCAAAGAAGTTAAGTTACTGTATCAAAAAAACTTTCCCAATGTAAAAAAATTTATATTGCAAAATAAGGGGAGCATAGAAGATGCAGAAGATATTTTTCAAAAGGCCCTACTTCAGATTACTGTAAGATATAGAAAAGAAAAGTTTGTTATCAAGTCCAGTTTTGAAGCCTATCTATATACTGTTTGTAAGAATTTGTGGAGGAGAGAGTTAAATAAATCAAAAAATAAGGTAACTAAAGAGTACTTGTTGGAACAAGGGGATGAAAGTAGTGATATGGCATTAGCAGTATTAGAACAAAAAAGATGGGAACTTTTTAATGAGAGCCTGAGTTTAATCTCTGAAAATTGTAAAAAGGTACTTAAGATGTTTTTTTCCAAAACACCTTATAGTGTAATTGTAGAGGCGATGGGCTATAATTCGGAGGTCGTAGCCAGGCAAAGGGTTTTTAAATGCAAAAGAAAACTTAGGGCAATAATTATAGAAGATAGCAGATATAATCTGTTAAAAGAATTATGAGTATTAATGACGATACATTAATTGAAAATTATTTACTCGGCAAACTATCCGGTGAAGAACGATCTCTTTTTGAGCAACGTTTGGAGAATGATCCGGAATTCAACAAAAAGTTTCGCTTTGAAAAACAACTTTTTGAAACTTTAGACCCGGAAGATTGGAGTTTTTCCGAAGCAGATTCATCAGATGAAATTTCCGCCTATAAGAAGTTATTTGCCAGCGAAAAAACCAAAATCATTAAAAAAGCAATAGGAGAAGCCAATACTCAATATAAAAGAGACAGAAAAATAAACAGAAGGAATTGGTTATTGTATTCCAGTGCTGCCATAATAGCGATCTTGATCTCTGTCTTTACCTGGTATGATTCAGGTCCATCTATGGAACAGTTATATTCGGATAATTTGGACCTGGAAGACCTACCGTCTTTGGTGACAAGGGGAGAGGATAATCCCGAAGACCTCATAAGAGCTCAACAGCTGTTTGAAGGAAGACAGTATCTTAAAACGATAGAGATCCTTAATACGTCCTTAAAAAGCTCGAAGAAGAATTTAGCAGCAAAATATCAGTATTTGGGGATATCTCAAATGGAACTTAACTATACTGATGATGCGGAAAATACTTTTACTTTACTTATCGAAAGTAACTTAATTGATGCCCAAAAAGGGCATTGGTATAAGGCTTTGCTATATTTAAAAATGAAAGATTCGGAAAAGGCAATTAAAACACTTCAGAAGATCAGATCTGAAAAACTCTACAATTATAAGAAGGCCAATAAAATTCTTAAAGAGCTAATATAACTTTCTGCTTTTTTAAATAAAGGGCTTTCCTTGTACTGAAGACATAAATTGCTTACAGCGGATCTTTTTTCTAAGTCATCGAAAACAAGTTTTTGTAATCTCGTCAAACAAAAAAACCGAATCTTTCGATTCGGTTTTTCTCATCTGTACTGAAGGCGGGACTTGAACCCGCACGGGCATTACTGCCCATTGGATTTTAAGTCCAACGTGTCTACCAATTCCACCACTTCAGCTTGGTATATGACTGAGCGAAAAACGGGATTCGAACCCGCGACCTCCACCTTGGCAAGGTGGCGCTCTACCAACTGAGCTATTTTCGCGTTATTCAACTCATAAAGCGACCTCTTTATCCGCCTCTGGCGGATGGCGCTCTACCAACTGAGCTATTTTCGCAAATGTTTAAGAACTGTGCTTTACTTCTAAAGCGGACGCAAATTTAAAATATTTACTGCAAACGCAAAGGGTTTTTTAGAAAAAATTCAAGGCTGTAGAAAGCTTATTTTTTTAGCTTGACAGAAGTACTGCGTTGCAGCATTCTCTTGATCTCGTTTAGCTTCATTAAAGCCTCAACCGGTGTAAGGGTATCTATGTCAATATCCAGAATTTCTTCACGCAGTTCTTCCAAAAGAGGATCATCCAGTTTAAAGAAACTCAACTGCATTTCATCTTTTGAAAGCGCTTTCATCTCTTCCGTAAGCTCTTCTGAAGAATGAGATTTTTCTAAGCGTTTCAAAATTTTATTAGCACGATGCAACACCGCCTGTGGCATCCCTGCCATTTTCGCTACGTGTATTCCGAAGCTGTGATGCGAGCCTCCCGGCACTAACTTCCGAAGGAACAATACAGTATCCTTTAACTCTTTTACCGAAACATTGTAATTTTTTATTCGTGAAAATGTTTCGGTCATTTCATTTAATTCATGGTAATGTGTAGCGAACAGGGTTTTTGCTTTTGAAGGGTGTTCATGTAAATATTCGCTTATGGCCCAGGCAATGGAAATACCATCATAGGTACTGGTCCCCCTCCCTATTTCATCCAGTAACACAAGACTTCTTTCCGAAATATTATTTAATATACTAGCCGTTTCATTCATCTCTACCATAAATGTAGATTCTCCCATAGAGATATTATCACTGGCGCCTACACGTGTAAAGATTTTATCCACACATCCCATTCGTACTGCGCTTGCAGGTACAAAGCTTCCCATCTGTGCCAAGAGTACAATTAATGCTGTTTGCCTTAAAATTGCCGATTTACCACTCATATTAGGACCTGTGATCATTATGATCTGTTGGTTTTCCCGGTCCAAAAACACATCATTGGCAATATAAGGATCGTCCGGGGGCAACTGCTTTTCAATTACCGGATGGCGGCCATCCTTAATATCCAGGTCAAAGCTATCATCTAATAAAGGACGGGTATAGTTAGACCCTTTAGCCTGGGTAGCAAATGAACATAAGCAATCCAACTCGGCGATCAATGCGGCATTTTGCTGTACCACTCCTATAAAAGATAACATCCATTGCACCAGCTTTTCATACAGTTCATGTTCAAGTGCTATAATCTTTTCTTCGGCACCTAAGATCTTTGCTTCATATTCCTTTAATTCTTCGGTAATATAACGCTCTGCACTTACTAAGGTTTGTTTACGTATCCATTCTTCCGGCACTTTGTCTTTATGTGTATTGCGAACTTCAATATAGTATCCAAATACATTATTGGAAGCAATTTTTAAAGAAGTAATCCCTGTTCGTTCCGTTTCCCGTTCCAGCATTTGCTCCAGATATTCCTTCCCACCGGTTGAAATACCCCGTAACTCATCCAGGGTTTCATGAAACCCCCTGGCGATCGTATTTCCTTTTAAAATATTCACCGGAGCATCTTCATTGAGCGTTTCCTTTATTTTTTCTCTCAACAACTCACAATCCTGCAATTGTTCTCCTATAATTTTAACCGATTCGTTTTTGGATTGTAATGCCTGCGCCTTTACCGGAACCACAGCTTCCAATGAATTTTTTAGTTGTACCACTTCACGAGGGTTGATCTTTCCGGTAGCGACCTTGGAAATTAATCGCTCCAGATCTCCTATACGCTTAATGTTTTGCTGAATCTTCTCGAGCACATTGTCATTTTCCAGCAGGTAGCTTACTACTTCGTGGCGACGTGATATCTTTTCAGTATTTTTTAAAGGAAGTGCCATCCACCGTTTTAAGAGGCGCCCTCCCATTGGCGAAATCGTTTTGTCAATAACATCCAAAAGTGTTACCGCATTTTGCTGTGTAGAATGATACAGCTCCAGATTTCGGATGGTAAATCGATCCATCCAGACATATTCATCTTCCGCAATACGGGAGATCTTGGTGATATGCTGTAATTTGCTGTGTTGTGTTTCACTTAAATAATGCAGTGCAGCACCCGAAGCAATAATACCCTCCTCCAAATGGCTTACGCCAAAACCCTTCAGGCTTTTGGTATCAAAATGTTTTTGAAGCGTTTCCATGGCATAATCGGCTTGAAACACCCAATCTTCCAAATGAAAAACATGAAAGTTGTCTCCAAATGTTTCAGAAAATAATTTTCGCTTTTGCTTACTGAACAATACTTCGGAAGGGTTAAAATTTTGAAGTAACTTATCAATATATTCCGCAGTGCCTTCTGCTGTTAAAAACTCCCCTGTGGAAACATCTAAAAAAGAAACCCCTAAACATTTTGGGCCGAAGTGAATTGCGGCCAAAAAATTGTTGGATTTGGACTGTAGTATGTCATCATTTAAAGCGACTCCCGGAGTTACTAATTCGGTCACACCACGCTTAACAATGGTTTTGGTTTGCTTTGGATCTTCCAGTTGGTCACAAATGGCCACACGACAACCTGCCATAACCAGTTTTGGCAAATAGGTATTTAAAGAATGATGAGGAAATCCGGCCAATTCTATATCATCACCGCCATTGTTACGTGCTGTAAGGGTAATATTTAAAATTCCTGCCGCCCGGACCGCATCTTCTCCAAAAGTTTCATAAAAGTCTCCTACACGAAACAACAATAAGGCATCCGGATACTTAGCCTTGATCGTGTTGTATTGCTTCATTAAAGGAGTGACCTTCTTCGCCATTTTTCTCTAGTTACTGAACTAGTAAAAGTAAAAAATCTCAGCTATTTTTTGAGACAGATATCATTTGATTTATTGTGTTTTATCAACAATTTTCATTCGTATGATTCGTTTTTTGAAGCTATAGATTTTACCTTTGGCCTTTCAGAAAGAAATATGCAACACCGAAAATTAAAGAACAGTGAACTAGGCCGTATTAGCCCTGATGATTTTAAAGCTTCCAAAAAAACACCCCTTATTATCATCCTGGACAATATTAGGAGCTTAAACAATATAGGCTCTGTATTTCGGACCGCAGATGCTTTTTTAATTGAAAAGGTCTACCTCTGCGGAATCACTGCTACACCTCCACATAAGGATATCCAAAAAACAGCATTGGGAGCTACGGACAGTGTTGCCTGGGAATACATTGAAAATACTATGGCCATTGTCAAGAAATTGAAAGATGAAGGTGTATTTATAGCTGCAGTAGAACAAGCCGAATCGGCTGTTTCCCTCCAGGATTTTTCTCTTCGGAAAGAGGTAAAATATGCTGTCATTTTTGGCAATGAAGTAAAAGGAGTACAACAAGAAGTGGTTTCAGAAAGTAATGCTGTTATTGAGATTCCACAGTACGGGACCAAACATTCATTAAATATTTCGGTAAGTGCAGGTGTTGTTGTGTGGGACCTGTTCTCTAAGCTGAACACTCTTTAGTTTATCCAACGATTTCTTTTAAAATATAAAGAAAGTCCTTTCGGTGCTTTATAAAGTCCAGCCCCGAAATATCAATGATCTTTATGTTATCATTATGTTGTGTTTTAATGAATTCCAGATAGCCGTCATTAATTTTCTGAAGATAAGATGCTTCGATCCCTTTTTCATAATCACGCCCGCGGCTTTTAATATTTTCAAGTAACCTGTCTGTCTTTTGATATAAATAGATGTAGACATCGGGTTTGGGCAGTTCCTTATGCATTAAATGAAAAAGTTTTTTATACAACTCAAACTCTTCTTCCTGTAGTGTAACCTTTGCAAAAATAAGTGACTTATAAACGTCATAATCGGCAACCACACAATCTTTAAACAGGTCAAACTGTTTAATATCTTCCAACAATTGCTGGTATCTGTCTGCCAGAAAAGACATCTCCAAAGGGAATGCATACCTATGCTGGTCTTCATAAAACTTGGGTAAAAAGGGATTGTCCTTAAAGCGTTCGAGTATTAGTTTTGCATTAAAATCGTTTGCTATGGAAGTAGCCAAACTGGTTTTTCCCGCGCCAATATTCCCTTCGATCGCTATATAATTATATTTGGAAACATCATAATCCTTTTGAGGGTTCCGAAGCCATTTGGATTGTTTAACGATCTCACTTTCATCCTCAGTTTCCGCTAATAATTGAATGCTTTTCTTTTGAAGTACGGGATGTGTTAACTGCGAATTAACTTCTGCCAGGGGCTGTAATACAAATTTCCTGTTTTGAATTTCGGGATGAGGTATTGTTAACTTTTTAGTTTCTTTTATAAGATCATCCACTTGCAGAATATCTATATCAATGGGCCTAGAAGTATATCCTTTCTGTGGCTTACGCTCACGTCCAATTTGTTTTTCAATACCGAGTATCTTTTTTAAAACTTGTTGAGGGGAAAGTGTAGATTGTACCAAAATCACACAATTCAAAAAATCATCCCCTTCAAATCCCAAAGCAGGAGTTTGATACACCGAAGAGATTTTACTGATATTTCCTATAGTTTCAAAAATAGCATTAACCGCTTGTTGTAAATATTCGAAACGGTTACCCATATTACTGCCTAACGAAAGATATATGTTCTGTAGCGGTTTGATAAAAACTGAAATTTTAACATTTAAGACGAAATTAAGGAAAAGAATACGACTGACCATTATCTTTGTGTGTAATCAAAAAAAATAGTGGCAGCACTCACCTTTAAAGATAGAATGTTGGCGCAACGCATCTACTTGATTTTAGGTGCGTTATTTATCGCTTCATTAGTAGTATCCAATTTAATTTTTCAGAAATTTTTTTATTGGGATTTTTTTGGGCTCTACACATTTGAGATCTCAGTGGGAATTCTCCCCTATCCAATTACATTTTTGATCACAGATATTATTAGTGAAGTGTATGGAAAGAAAAAAGCCAATCAAATAGTAACAGCCGGTATTTTCGCTTCTTTCTTTTCGTTATTGATCGTTTATGTCTCAAGTGCTGTCCCTGCAACAGAATGGAGCCCTATAGATAATCCCTTGTTCGACAAGGTCTTTGGAGCAACAGCCGTTGCGGTCTTTGCTTCAATGATGGCCTACCTGTTGGCGCAGTATATTGATATTTCGATCTTTCATTTCTGGAAACGGCTTACCAAAGGGAAGCACCTTTGGCTTCGAAATAATTTTTCAACTTTCTTATCGCAATTTGTGGACACCTTTACGGTATTATTTTTGTTGTGTAGTTTCGGAAAAATTGACTGGTCTTTGTTTGGTGGATTGTTGTTGAGCGGTTTTTTGTTTAAAGTACTGGTCGCCGCATTAGATACTCCTTTTTTATATGCTGCCGTTTTTGTTTTCAGAAAAAGGTTCGGTTTAAAAATGGCAGAAGAGTTAGATGCTTCGGTATTGCTTAGTACTGACGAATCTAACTTGTAAAAAGAAAAATTAGCATGAAAAAAATAGTAAAGATACTGGGAGCTTTTGTATTGATAGTAATTGCACTATTAGCATTATCTCCATTACTTTTTAAAGGAACCCTTGAGAAACTTGTTTTAAAGAACCTTGATCAGAATATCAATGCCACGGTAACCTGGGCAGATTTTAACTTGAGCCTTTTTAGAAGTTTTCCGGATGCTGCCTTAACCATAAAGGATTTTAAGGTTATCAATAAAGCTCCTTTTGATGGAGATACATTGGCTAGTGGCAGGCTTTTAAAGCTGGATATGGGAATCACACAACTTTTTAAAAGTGGCGATAGCCCTATCAAAATTGATGCATTCTCCCTGGAAAACGCATTCATAAATATCAAGGTAGACTCGACCGGGCAAGCCAATTATGATATTGCCGTAAAAGATGACCCCGCCAACAATGAGGCAGCAAGAACCAGTAATGAAGGATTTCGTTTTGACCTAAAACAATACAACCTAAAAGATTCCCAGATTAACTATCTGGATGAAGCTTCACAGACATTTCTAATTTTGAAAGACCTAAACCATGAAGGAAGCGGAGACTTTTCATTGGCACAATCTGAACTGGAAACCAAAACAGATGTATTTGCTTCACTACGTATTGGAAAGGTCAATTATTTAAAGAACAATACTATTTCGCTAGATGCTGTTTTTCAACTGGACCTGGAAAATCAGAAATACTCATTTTTAGACAATAATGTCAAGATCAATGAACTTCCACTAACTTTTGACGGCTTCCTGAAAATAAATGAAGATAATAGTGAAATTGACCTGTCATTTAAAACACCCTCTTCCGATTTTAAAAATTTCCTGGCTGTTATTCCAAAAGTATATGTAAAGGAGTTGGACGGAGTTACCACTACCGGAAACTTTATAGTTGACGGGAAATTAAAAGGAAATATAGACGAAACCCATATTCCTAAAATGGACATTAAGATCGCAAGTGATAATGCTTCCTTTAAATATCCGGACCTTCCTAAAGCCGTGCAAAATATTTCTATTGATGCGCAATTGAAAAATGATACAGGCCTAATAAAAGACACCTACCTCAACATAGGCGGGTTAACTTTTAGAATTGATGATGAACTTTTTACAGCAAATGGAAATATTCGAAATATAACTGCAAATGTACTGGTAGATATGGCAGTGAAGGGTACACTTAATTTAGCAAATATCGAGAAAGTCCTTCCATTAGAATTAGAACAAAGCCTGACAGGGGTTTTTAAGGCGGATGTCACTACGAATTTCGACATGAAATCTGTAGAAACCGAACAATATCAAAACATTAAAACTCTGGGATCTGCAAGTATTACCGGTTTTACATATAACGATGAAGCCTTTAAAGATGAACTCAAAATTGCTAATGCAGATGTTACTTTCACCCCTGGAAATATTCAATTGGAAAAAATGAATGCTTCTTCAGGACAAACTGATATTGAAGCTTCGGGGAATATTGAGAATTTGATCCCATGGATCATGGCAAAACAAGACCTGAAAGGACGTTTTAATGTAAAATCGAATACCTTTAACGTAAATGACTTTATGACCTCGGAAGAGGAAGCTTCAGGAGAAAATAATAGCTCTTCAGAAAAAGCCCTGGCAGATGATTCGGTTAAAATACCTGATTTTTTAGATGCTACAATCGACTTTTCCGCTACTAAAGTAATTTATGATAATATTGTATTGGACAATGCTAAAGGCACAGTAAGTATAAAGGATGAGGCTGCAAATTTGAGTAATGTAACTTCATCGGCTTTTGGCGGAGATGTAGCATTTTCGGGAAATGTTTCCACTAAAACCGAAACACCTACTTTTGTAATGGACCTTGACCTAAAAAAGATAGATATTGGTCAATCTTTCAGTCAATTGGATCTACTGAAATTTATTGCTCCTGTTGCCAAGGCACTAGACGGGGACCTCAATACAACTATCAAATTGAATGGGGATCTCAATAATGATCTCACTCCAAAGTTAAGTTCTCTTGCAGGTAATGCGTTGGCACAAATACTAACTGCCGAAGTAAACCCTGAAAATGCGCCTTTATTATCTACATTGGGTGAACAGGTCTCATTCTTGAATTTGGATAAACTGTCTCTGCAAGACCTTAGCACTGCACTTACTTTTAATAACGGAAAGATAGAGGTAAAACCATTTAATATTAATGTTGAAGGCGTCAATATAACAGCTGGTGGTAGCCACGGGCTGGACAAAAGCATCGATTATAATCTTACCATGGATGTTCCGGCAAAATACCTGGGAGGTGATGTTACAAATCTATTGTCAAAATTAGATCCTAAAGATGCCAATGAAATGAGTGTTACAATTCCTGTTGGAATGAGCGGCACATTTACTAATCCTAATATTTCTTTAAATACACAGGCCGCCATACAAACGCTTACCCAAAAATTGATAGAGAAACAAACTCAGGACCTAAAGGACAAAGGCACAAACATTCTTCAAGATCTTATTGGGGGCTCCAATACACCCAAGGACTCCACAACAACTACAGGCACTACCACACAACAAACCGCTACAGATGTTGTAGAAGATATTATAGGAGGCCTTTTTGGGAACAGGAAGAAAAAACAGGATACCACAAAAAACAACAACTAGTTTTTAGAGTATGGAAATTGAAACTACATACCCTTCACTACCGCGAATGTTAAATACGGTATTGTCTTCAAAAATGAGATACTGTCCTTTGATGCCCTTTAAAACACCTTCATAAAAAGGAGATTTATCAAGGTTTAAACTTTTAACTTTTAAAGGATATTGTAAAACGGGAAACTCCAGATTGGTTTCTTTGTTGTTTTCAATATAAAACTCCACAGCTTCTTCCGGAATAAAAGGTCTTAGTTTGTTGCGCCATTCTACCAGATCTTCGTCCTTTATGTCATTTTTCAGCATCGTACGCCAATTGGTCTTGTCACTTACATGTTCTTTTAAAGCCACCTCCGTGATCCCGGCCAAATAGCGATTGGGTACTTCTACTATTTCAATGGCTTCATGAGCTCCCTGATCGATCCAACGTGTTGGAACCTGACTTTTTCGGGTAACTCCAACCTTTACATTACTACTATTTGCCAGATACACAATATGGGGTTGCAGCTGTACCTTTTTTTCATAAGCAAGATCCCGGTCTTCTTTATCCAAATGTGCAGTACTTAGTTCCGGACGCATGACCCAATCTGCCGCTTGTGGAATCTCATAAAAACAATCATAACAAAACCCTTGTCGATATATCTTCTTTTCCAAACCACAATTAAGGCATTGATACCGCAAAAAATTGATTGAAATTTTTTTGTCAAGCAATTGATTTACATTAAGAAAATCATTTTCGAAAACCAGATAATACTGAATAGGCGACCCGTTTTCGGTTTGCATTTTTGTTAAGACACCCTCGTAGCTCATTGAAAGAAAATTGTTATTTTTATTGCATAAAGATAGCTCAAAATATGCCAATCCCCATAGTAAATTCTATAGCATCGTGGTTCCTTAAAAAAAGGTTCCACCAGATCGAGTTGTTTTTAAAATATCCTATCGAAGTACAGGAAGAGTTACTTCAAAATCTCCTTCAAAAAGCAAAAAACACGGAAATTGGAAAGCAATACGATTTTGGAAGTATAAAAAATTACAGGGAGTTCGCAGATCGTATCCCTGTTACCACTTACGAAGAAAATGAAGATCGTATTCAAAGAGCCCGAAAAGGTGAGAGCAATATCTTTTGGCCTACTCCTATTAAATGGTTTGCCAAATCCAGTGGTACTACAAATTCAAAAAGTAAATTTATCCCGGTGAGCAGTGATTCACTGGAAGACTGTCATTATGCGGCAAGCAAGGATTTGTTATGTATGTATTTAAACAATAACCCTGATTCGCAGTTATTTGTAGGTAAAAGTTTACGATTGGGAGGAAGTAAAGAGCTTTATCAGGAAAACGGAACTGTTTTTGGCGACCTTTCTGCGATATTGATAGACAATATGCCTTTTTGGGCAGAGTTTAGCAGCACCCCAAGTAGCGAAGTCTCTTTAATGAGTGACTGGGAGACCAAAATGCAGGCAATAGTCGATGAAACTGTAAAAGAGAACGTGACCAGCCTGGCAGGAGTGCCTTCCTGGATGCTTGTTTTACTCAACAATGTAATAGAAACTACCCATAAATCTGATCTTTTTGAAGTCTGGCCCAACCTGGAGGCCTACTTTCACGGAGGAGTAAGTTTTGACCCCTATATTGAACAATACAACAAATTACTGCCCAAAAAGGATTTCAGGTATTACGAAATCTATAATGCTTCGGAAGGATTTTTTGCAATACAGGACCGTAATTCCAATAAAGAACTTTTATTAATGCTCGACTATGGGATTTTTTATGAATTCATTCCAATGGACACTTACGGATCTCCGGAAGAAAGGATCATTCCGTTGAACGATGTGGAAGAAGGGAAAAATTATGCTATTGTTATTACCACGAATGCAGGTTTATGGCGCTATAAAATTGGGGACACCGTGCGATTTACATCAACCAATCCGTATCGCATTAAAGTTACAGGACGTACAAAGCACCACATTAATGCCTTTGGAGAAGAATTAATTATAGAAAACGCTGAAACGGCCCTTCGTAAAACAGCCAAACTTACCCATACCGAAATTGTAGATTACACTGCAGCTCCTATATTTATGAAAGGGAAAGAGAAAGGAGCCCACGAATGGATCATAGAATTTAAAACTCCTCCCAAAGACTTTGACTTTTTTGCAAAATTGCTGGACGAATCTCTTCAAGAAGTAAATAGTGATTATGAGGCCAAGCGATATAACAATACAACCTTAAATGCGCCAACCATACACTTTGCCCGAGAGCGATTGTTTTATGATTGGCTAAAACAAAAAGATAAACTGGGAGGGCAACATAAGGTTCCCAGGCTTTCAAATTCACGCGATTACTTAGAAGAATTACTTACCTTAAACTCTTAAAGTTTTGAATATTGAAGTTCACGATACTGCATTTATGGTTGCCTATTACAGGGCACAGCACGAACAATTGAGCAAAGATTCCTTTGCAAAATTATGGCTGCGGCCCACCGTAAAGAAATGGGCTCTAAGTTTTTTCGAAAATGTTTCTTATGAAGACGAAATATTGCACTGTATGCGTAATCGGTATTTCCATGACCAACTTCATGAAATAGCTTCAAAAAATGAGGAGGTATTATTTATAAATATGGGAGCCGGATTTAGCATGTATCCGTATGAGCTACCCAAAAATATTATAACCATAGAAATAGACCTGCCTACCATTTATGCTTATAAAAAGCAGAAAATAGATACGTTTATGGCAGAACAAAAGCTGCCGGAAAGAAACGTATTGCATATAGCCGGAGATATTACCGACCCCGAAAATAAAAAACAACTTGAAGGTTTTGTTAATGGGTTTGGGGCTAAGAAAACTGTGATCCTAATTGAAGGCGTATTTTTCTTCTTGACAAGATCACAAATAGACTATATTATGAAAATGTGCAGAGATGTACTTAAAAAGGACGATCTGTTATTTTGTGTTTCATATGATGATGAAATCACTAAAACTCCGGTTTTTAAAAAGCTTACCACTTATTTTTCGGAGTTCTTAAAAAGCGAAGGGAATCCATTTACGGTGCTTCCTCATTCCTATTACAATTCAGCCTCAGGTTTTAACCTAAAAGATCGGTTTAGCAGCCTGGAGCTTGCTAAAAAGCTGAAGTGCATTGACCCTTTAATTGCTGAAAATGAGGTGTTAAACGAATACTTCTATATGTTACAAAAGGTATAACTTAATGTATATCTTTCATCCTTAGTATCTTACACTTAATCGATAATTTGATTTTTTTAAAACCATTTAACGAGTATTTTCCTCTATTCAACTAAAAGATTTGGTAGTCCTTTTCTTACTTTATAGGTTTACACCAGTATTAATCATTTTTTGGGGCAAAATGAAAACAATAAAATACATAGTAGTAACTCTTATCCTTATCATTGTTCTAACGGCAGGTTTGACCTCTTGTGGGACTGCAGTTAACGTAAAAGACGACACCAATGAAGTTGCGGGATATACCTTAAAAAATAAGGCGGAATTGATGCAACAAAAAATTCTTAATAAAAAGAATAAATCAATTTTGGCCACACCATGATAATTATTAGTAGTCTAAGATGATAAAAAAGCCTCAGTAACAAAACATACTGAGGCTTTTTTGCATTTTTTGGATTGGCTTATTTTTAAGAAACCGCTTTCAGCTTCTTTATAGTGGATTTATTTAATTTTTCCTGGGCGTACTCCACAGTAACGGTCAATTCTTTATCGTCTGTTCCGGGCAATTCATACATTGCATCGGTCAATACTGCTTCACAGAGTGAACGAAGTCCACGCGCTCCCAGCTTATATTCAATGGCTTGCTCTACAATGAAATCCAAAGCTTCTTTTGTGATCACAAAATCAATTCCGTCCATTTCAAACAACTTTTTATATTGCTTGATAATAGCGTTTTTCGGCTCTGTTAAAATGGCTCTAAGGGTTCCTTTGTCCAATGGGTTCATATAGGTTAACACCGGAAGCCTGCCAATAATCTCAGGAATCAATCCATAGTCTTTTAAATCCTTCGGAATTATATATTTCAACATATTATCCCGCTCCATGGTATCTTCTTTTTTAGAAGCACTAAACCCAACCGCCTGCATGTTAAGCCTCTTGGAAATATGGCGGTTAATGCCGTCAAAAGCCCCTCCGGCTATAAATAATATATTTTCGGTATTTACCTCAATGAATTTTTGGTCGGGATGTTTTCGCCCTCCTTTTGGCGGAACATTTACAGTAGTACCTTCCAAAAGCTTTAATAATGCCTGTTGCACCCCTTCTCCACTCACATCGCGTGTAATGGAAGGATTATCACTCTTACGTGCGATTTTATCAATCTCATCAATAAAAACTATACCATTTTGTGCTTTTTCAACATTGTAATCTGCAGCCTGCAGTAAACGAGTTAAAATACTTTCGACATCTTCTCCTACATACCCGGCTTCAGTTAAAACAGTTGCATCTACAATTGCCAAAGGAACATTTAGCATTCTTGCAATGGTTTTTGCCACTAAGGTTTTACCGGTACCGGTCTGCCCGACAATAATGATATTGCTCTTCTGAATTTCAATATCATCTTCACTCTTAGGCTGTAATAATCTTTTATAATGATTATACACGGCAACAGACATCACTTTTTTAGTATGCTCCTGCCCAATTACATAATCATCCAGAAAACTTTTAATGGATTTGGGTTTTTTGAGCATCAACTCTTTGCTTAGTTCGCTGTTGGTAGAATGTAACGCTTCTTCCACAACAATGCCATGAGCCTGCTCAATGCAACGGTCACAGATGTGAGCATCCAAACCTGCAATCAACAAATTGGTTTCGGCTTTTTTACGGCCACAAAACGAACATTCTAATTCTTCTTTCGACATAATAGCTGTTTCTAGATTTTTCCTGAAATTTTATCCCCGGGATAAAATCTCATCGATCATTCCATATTCAAGCGCTTTATCGGCTTTCATCCAATAATCCCGGTCACTGTCTTCATACACCTTATCATAGGTTTGACCACTATGCTTCGCAATGATATTATATAACTCTTCTTTTAGAGTAATTATTTCTTTTGCAGTAATTTCAATATCACTCGCCTGTCCCTGAGCACCCCCCATTGGTTGGTGAATCATAACACGGGAATGGGTTAAACCGCTTCGTTTTCCCTTTTCACCGGCACATAAGAGTACTGCTGCCATAGAGGCGGCCATTCCGGTACAAATAGTAGCTACATCCGGCTTAATGAATTGCATGGTATCGTAGATCCCTAAACCTGCATATACACTACCTCCCGGAGAGTTGATATATATCTGAATGTCTTTGGATGCATCTGTACTCTCCAAAAACAATAACTGCGCCTGTACAATATTTGCTACCTGGTCATTAATTCCTGTTCCTAGAAATATAATTCGATCCATCATCAACCTCGAAAAAACGTCCATTGCCACAGCATTCATTTGACGTTCTTCAATAATATTTGGGGTAAGATTCACAGGATACATGCTACTTACGATCTTATCATAGTACATGCTGTTAATCCCTTGATCCTTTGTTGCAAAGGTTTTAAATTCTTTTTCGTAGTTCATATAAAGATATTCCGGTTTTTTTTAATAAAAAAGCGTTGAATCCTTGAATTCAACGCCTAAATATAACTATTTTCTTGTTGAATTACTCGTATGCCTCTTTTATGAATTTATCATACGTAATTTCTTTAGTCTTCAATTTTGCATTTTCCTTAAAAAACTGAAGCAATTTATTGGTATTCAGCTGCTCACTAATACGCTTGACTTCTTCTTCATTGGAAAGTATTCTGGCAGCAATATTGTCTAATTCTTCTTCGGAAGGGTTTGCTTGTCCAAATTGCGCCATTTGCGCCTTGATCATGGTCTTAGAATAATCCTTTAACTCATCAAAAGTGACCTGCAAATTGTTCTCAGCTCTAATTTTTCCTTCGATCAGCTGATAACGCAATCCTTTCTCACTACGCTCGTATTCTTCTTTTGCAGCTTCCTCTGTCATAGGTTTTTCACCGGAAACTTGTATCCAGCGCTGTAAAAACTCGTTGGGAAGTTCAAATTTTGTATTTTCTATCAAGGACTCTACTACATCGTTCAATAGTTTTTGATCGCTTTGCTGCTCAAATTGCCTTTCGGCATCTTCCTTGATTTTTTGTTTCAGTTCAGCTTCAGATGTTACAACGGCTTCTCCAAATAGTTTATCGAATAGTTCTTGATTTAGTTCGGCCATTTCTCGAGTATTCACCTCTTCAATCTTCAAACTCACCTCAATATCCAACCCATGTGCATCATCATGAGAAACACCTAAATACTTTTGGTTGTCGTGATCGTCCGGAAACATCCCTTTGGTCTTCAACGTTACCGTATCACCTGCCTTAGCTCCTATTAAGGTTGAAAGTTGTTTCTTTCCTTTAATAGCTTCGGTAGAAAAAGTCGTTTTACTTTCTATTTCCTTCTCTTCAGCAGTAAAGGTTCCTGTTATCTCATCATCTTTGGCAACCGTATCTTTGGCTATTAATTTCCCGTATTGCTTACGAATCGTTTTTATTTGGTTGTCCAACATTTTATCGTCGGCTACGATTTTGTATTGAGTAATTGCCTTATTCTTCAGGTCCACTTCAAATTTTGGAGCCAGACCTAGGTCAAATTCAAATGAAAAGTCATCTGCATTCCAATCGATCTCCACTTCATTCTTAGGTAATGGATTCCCTAAAACGTCCAGCTTTTCTTCGGTCAGGAATTTATGTAGGGAATCTTGCAATAATTTATTCACTTCTTCTACTAAAACAGCTGTACCGTACTGCTTTTTAACCATACCCATTGGGACATGCCCTTTTCTAAAGCCGGGAATATTGGCATTTTTCCTGTAATTATCCAGGACCTTACTAACCTTTTCTGAATAGTCTTCTTTAGAGATTTCTACTGTAACTACAGCATTTAAACTATCAATGTCTTTTTTTGTAATGTTCATTTTTTCTGAAAAATTTTCCGTGTAAAAATCGGGTTGCAAAAGTATGGTTTTTTAAGCAACGTGACAAACATTTACAAACTGTATTTCAGAGAGCTACTTCTCTTTTAACATTGAATACAGAATAGATTGAAGGAAGGAGAGTAATAAACTGAAAAGCAGTGCCCACCAAATATTGGAAACGGCAAAACCATCTATGAAGTAATCTGCCATTAAAATGATAACCGCATTGATAATCAGCAAGAACAATCCCAAAGTAATAATGGTTACCGGAAGTGTTAGTATCACTAAAATTGGTTTTACGATCAATCGCAACAGTGCCAGAACTATTGCTACGATAATAGCAGAAACATAACCATCTACGGATACGCCCGGTAAAATATAGGCCAAAATAACAACAGCCAGGGCGGTAAGTAATAATCTTAAAATAAGTTTCATCTTTTTTTGATTTTTATAAAGATAAAAAAACCACTCTTAATCAAGAGTGGTTTTTCCAAAATACTTAAGAAAGATGTCTTAGTTATTTGTAACAGTTACAGTTCCGTAATTCCCAATATTAACCATAGGGATCGTTGCATCGTACTTTCCATTGATAGCTTCAATAATTAAGTTAGCAGTGTATGCATATCCTCTGGGTGTTGGATGTACTCCGTCCAAAGAAAAGGCTCCTCCTGTCACATATGTAGATGTTAACATTCCCGCATCGTAAGGCACTCCTGTACTTGCTACTCTTGCCAAGGCAGCTCTGGCATCTAAAAATACCAGGTCATGTGCACTTGCCAAAGCTTGTATTGTTGCATTATATGAAGTCGCAGCAGTAGAAACACGTCCTTGCTCCACAGCTGTCAATACATATCTGTCTTCCAATGGTATTGAAACTCCAACAACACCTAATGGGTTTGAAGGATCAGGAGTAGTTCCTAATACTGAAGATGCCGGTAATACGACCAGGTCATTATCATTAGCCTGGCGTAACTGTCCTAACAGGCCTGCGGTAATAGGATCCAGATTAAATGGAGGCCCTTGAAGTATAATGCTAAGATCCGTTAAATCATCATCCATAATAGTTGGATAGTTCACACCTGCAACAAAGTTTATTTGTCTGGCAGCGGCTTCATCCGAAGAGATAACTCCTGCACCAACAAGGCCGGGTAAGACCTGGGTGTTGTACAATCCAAATTGAGCATTTACAACTCCTGCAGTTGCAGCATCCAATGGAATGGCTTGTACAGGCACTGTAGTAAAGTAAGGAATAGAAGTAACATCAGGAATGTTAATTAAAACTCCTCCTGTACTGCTAGCAGTTAATGCATCTACTTGTGCACTATAGGCAGAAGCAAATACATTAGGATCTGTAATATCACTTGATCCATATGTAGAAGGATCTAAATTTCCTGTCTGGTCTACACCTGCCCCACCGGAAGTTGCATATCCTAAGATATCGTTATTTCCAATCCATAAGCTAAAGAATGTAGGACTTAAAGAAGCAGCATCTGCTATAACAGTAGCATTGTCACTTGTTGCAAAACGGGCATAGTAAGGGTTAGACGCCCCCGAGGAGACTCCTGCCACATTTCCGTATCCCGGAGCTACTAAATGAAAACTCTTTGCTCCCGGAACTCCCATATTATTAAATGGTCCCGTCGCACTTGTAGTGATCTCTGTAGTAGGTGTACCCTCTAATGTTACAGGGCCAGGGTTTCCCTGATCGTCCACAGCTAATACCAGTCTGTTTGCAGCAACTTGAGTTCCGCTTAATAATAGTCCTCCAATGTTATCTGCCATTAAAGGCTGTGTAAATTCTCCACCGCCAGCTTTGGCAAACTGCTGTGCCATAATGTTAGGGTAAGAATTATTCTGCCCGGTGATGTATAAAGCTCCGTCTGCATATCCTGCAGTAAGTGAGTTCCCAACTGCTACATAATTTGAAAGATTTGCAGTACCGCTTGTATAGAATCCATCTTCATCAACACGATTATCAAACTCTGCTTCACAACTTACAAATCCAATTGCCAGTATCCCTAAAAATATTTTTATTGTGTTTTTCATTTTTTCTGAATTTTTTTGAATTACATTTTATACGTAACACCTAAACCGGGAACAAATGCATTCGATTTGTATTGCCCTCCAAAAGGTGCTGCTACTCCATTTTCAAAATAGTAGTCATAAGAAGCATCTACTTCTTTAAAGCGCAGGTATAAGAAAGAGGCATCTACCTGAAAATGATCTCCCACATTAAATGTAAGACCAGCCGTATAACCATTACTGTCGTTACGAGGTGTTTCAGGAGCAAAGTATCCTGCCTGTACCGGAGATTCATCAAAATAATATCCGGCTCTTAAAGTAAACATCTTTGTCGCTTCATATTGTAATCCAAAACGATATGTTGAAGCATTTTTATAGTTACGCAGGTTTTGAGAATCTGGAATATTCTCATCTGCCCAGTCAATGTCCAGTGACTCATAAACGTCCCAGAAGCTACGATTATAGTCGAACGCAAATAACCACTTTTTGCAAAATTTATATGAAAGACCCACTGTTATTTCTGCAGGTAATGGTAAAGATGCATCAAAAGTAGTATCGGCAAAAGGAGTCAAAGGAGAATTAGGAACATTCTCGAAATCTGCATCGCCATCCTCTGCGCTTAAAATGATTTCGGAACGATAATTCGCTCCAATCGTCAGGTCTTCAGTAGGCCTGAACATTACACCTGCAGTCCATCCCCATTTAGTGATACCGGACGCGTCAATGGTTACCTCTGCCCTGTTTCCGTCCAGGTCTGTTAATGTTCTATTTAAGTTACGGTTGAAATTTACAGAACCGATCACATAAATAGGGCCTCCTCCAAAACTTAAGTGGTCACTCACTTTAAATGATACGGTAGGCTGAACAAAAATAGCAGCAAGCTCAATATTATTTACCAAATGAGAACCTGCCCAGTCATCTTCGTAGGCAACTTCACTTCCAAAAGGAGTATACACACCTAAGCCAAAGGCCAACCAGTCATTAGCTTGATAAGATGCATACAGGTACAAAGGTGTACCCGTTGGGCTATCTGTCATTGTGGCTGCCCCTGTAGCTTCATTTTGATAAGATACATTTGAAAATACGCCACTTACTCCGGCAGATATATTCAACTTGTTTTCAAGATGTACCAACCCGGCAGGGTTAAAAAATACAAGCTCACTACTGTTTATCACAGCAACACCTGTATGTCCCATTGCCAAGGATTTTTGTCCCTGTAAACTTACGCGGTATCCTCCGGCATACATTACTGCTGTTGCCAATGCAAAAACAGCAAGAAGTAATACTTTCTTCATAATAATTAAGTTAGGTTAAATATTTATTTTCCTGTGAACTTTTCTAAAATTACGCATTAATATTGGCTTTGTCTCCATTTATTATGCGTACATAATAAAATAGTTATGTGCAATGTTATAAAAAATCCACCACATATTGGTAAAATTCACCCGGATTTTCGGCGTGTAACCAATGTCCGGCATCTAAAACAGTAGCTATTTTTGCTTTTGGGAAGTGTTTTTTGATAAGAATTTCATCCATAGCATCTATATAACCCGATTTCTCTCCTCTTAAGAATAAAGTATCTTTTTTGAAGGTTGTATCATCGGGTAGTGGCTTCCCTATCTCTCCATTTGTTTGAGTTAGTACCGGAAGGTTTATTCGCAGTGACAATTCTCCTTTGTTTTTCCAGTACAGGTTCTTCAATAAAAACTGACGCACGCCTGCTTCATTGATGTATTGGGAAATCACTTTCTCTGCTGCTGTTCTTGTCTTTATTTCAGAAAAATCCAGCAAAGACAGTGCTTTTAGTATATCCTGATGGTGTTGAGGATACTCCTTTGGCGATATATCTGCTACAATAAGTTTTGCAACAGCCTCTGGATTATCTACTGCAAACAGCATTGCGGTTTTGCCTCCCATAGAGTGCCCCAATAAAGCAATATCTTCCAATCTATTGTGTTCACAATATTCTTTTAGGTCTTCAGCCATAAGTGAGTAGCTGAAATGCTCTGAGTGAAAACTCCTTCCGTGGTTACGTTGATCTACCAAATGCACCTGAAACCCTCTTTTTGCAAATCTATTGCCCAAAGTTTTCCAATTGTCACCCATTCCCAAAAATCCATGCAGAATAACAAGGGGGGTTCCTTCTCCAAAAATTTGCGAGTGTAAAAGCATTAAGTAAGTTTTTGCAAATAATTTTTCACAACGGTTTCCAGCCCCAAATAGATAGCTTCACAAATAAGAGCATGGCCTATGGAAACTTCCAGAAGATTTGGAATATTTTCTTTAAAAAACCGAATATTCTTCAAAGAAAGGTCATGTCCGGCATTAATTCCTAACCCTAACTTATCGGCAAGTATGGCACACTCGGAATAAGGCCTTATGGCACCTTTATTCCCTAAACTGAATTGTTTGGCAAATTCTTCCGTATATAATTCTATCCGGTCTGTACCGGTATAAGCAGCACCCTCAATCATACTTAGGTCCGGATCAACGAAAATTGAAGTACGTATTCCATTATGTTTACATTCCGAAATTATTTCGGATAAATATTCTTTATGCTTTATAGTATCCCATCCTGCATTCGATGTGATAGCATCCACAGCATCCGGGACCAAAGTGACCTGAGTTGGTTTTATCTCCAGTACCATCTTCAAAAAGGAATCTATAGGGTTCCCTTCAATATTATATTCGGTAAGAACCACAGGTTTTAGGTCGTAGGCATCCTGATATTTTATATGCCTTTCATCGGGGCGCGGGTGAATGGTTACTCCTTGCGCTCCAAACCTCTGCACGTCTTTGGCTACTTCTACCACATTGGGCATATCTCCCCCTCTTGCGTTACGTAACGTAGCAATTTTATTGATGTTTACACTTAGTTTGGTCATAAGCTATATCCTAAAAGACAAAAATACAAAGTTGATCCTCGGTTTTGCATCTTTATTTTAAGTAATTTGCATAAAAATTTTCATAGTGAATACCCAAAATTATATAATCAATGATGTTAAGCCTTTTGATATTTCTTCTGAAATAAAAGAAGTGCAAATTGTTTTCAATCAACTTACTTATTCGCATATTCCTGTAAAAAAAGACGATATATATGTAGGTTGCATAAGTGAAACTGATGCCCATTGTTTTGAAAGTAGTAAATCATTGAGCGAATATCAATATGCCTTAGAAACGTTTTATGTCCGGAAAAATACAAACTGGCTCGATATCTTAGAGGCATTTGCTCTCCATAACAGCAATATTATGCCTGTATTGGGGGACAATAACAAATATATGGGGTATTATGAGCTTGGTGACATTATGAACCTGTTCAACAATACTCCCTTTTTAAATGAAGCCGGAGGAATCATTGTAGTTGAAAAAGGCATTAAAGATTATTCATTTAGCGAGATATGTCAGATCGTTGAAACCAATGACGCTAAAATACTAGGTGTATTTATTTCTAAAATTGAAAATGACGTGGTGCAAATTACTATTAAAATGGGGCATACCGGAATGAATGTTATTGTACAGACCTTTAGGCGGTATAATTATAATGTGGTTTCCAATCACGAAGAAGATAAGTTTTTGGAAGATTTGAAGGAACGCTCCAATTATTTGGACAGATATCTAAATATGTAAGAGATGAAAATTGGTATTTACGGACAATTTTATCACGAAAAGTCTGAAGCATATATTCAGCTAATTTTAGACGCTCTTCAAAAAAAGAATGTAGAAATTGTTATTGAAAAGAATTTTCTCAATATCATTAATTTACATCAGGAGATCACTAAAAACTTTTCGGGAGTTGAAACTTTTTCGGCATTGGACAATTCTTACGATCTTTTTTTTAGTATTGGCGGTGATGGTACTATATTGAAATCTGTCACATTTGTAGGAGACCTTGGAATTCCTATTGTGGGGATCAATACGGGAAGGTTAGGTTTTTTGGCTACAATTCAGAAAGAAAAAATCACCGAAAGCATTAACAAAATTCTTGATAAGGATTATTCTATTTCTAAAAGAAGCCTGTTGACCATAACCACAGAGCCGCATAATGATGAAATTACTCCACTGAATTTTGCGTTGAATGAAGTAGCCGTTAACCGAAAGAATACCACTTCAATGATCAAAGTAGAGACCCATGTAAATGACAAGTACCTTACTTCGTATTGGAGTGACGGTCTCATCGTTTCTACCCCAACAGGTTCTACAGGTTACTCCTTAAGCTGTGGCGGCCCCGTTATTGACCCAAGTACAAACAGTATCGTCATAACACCTATTGCGCCGCACAATTTAAATGCACGGCCCCTGGTATTGCCAGACAACAGCATTATTACATTAAAAGTCTCGGGAAGGGAAAAATCATATTTGGTTTCTTTAGACTCCCGTATTGCTACCTTAGAGAATGAAACCACCATTATCATTAAAAAGGCGCCTTTCAATGTTAATTTTGTACAGTTGCACGATGACAGTTTTATAAAAACGCTTCGGGAAAAACTACTGTGGGGAGAAGACAAAAGAAATTAAACAATAAAATACCCTAAAATTTGTTAATCAACAGAGACTATTTCGCTTAGAATATGGTGAAGCGAAGTTTATTATTATATTTGCAAACTTTTAAGGCATATGAAGTATTTCACTGTCCTATTTTTTTTAATAACCACCTCTTTTATAGGTCATTCACAAACTTACGAAATTGGAGGGATGCTTGGTGGTGTTAATTATATAGGAGACATAGGTAGAACCAGTTACATTAGCCCCAATACCCTTGGTTTTGGAGGTATTTTTAAATGGAATCGAAGTCCCAGGCATGCATTTAGAGCTTCTATTCTAATTGCTGATATCAAGGGAGATGATGCAGACTCTAACGAAAGCAGGAGGCAACAGCGTGGGTATTCTTTTAAAAACTCCATACAAGAAGTGTCCTTAGGTATAGAATATACTTTTTGGGAATTTAATATGTATAGCGGACAACCCGTATCAACACCTTACTTATATACCGGATTAACCTATTTTGGATATAATGCCTTATACAAAAACGGGCAAGGTGTAATTGTAGATTATGATAAAGCAGGCGCTGTGGCGATCCCAATGGTAGTAGGATTTAAAACTACTGTAGGCACTAAAATGGTCTTAGGAATGGAAATTGGTGCTCGTTATACCTTTACAGACGATCTTGACGGAAGTAACCCCATAAATGGATTAGCCGATGAAGAAAGTCTTAAATTTGGGAATGTTAATAGTGATGACTGGTATGTTTTTACAGGAGTAACACTTACTTTTACTTTCGGAAGAAGACCTTGCTATTGTAACTTTTAATATGAAATGAAATTACAGGACCAGATAGATTTAAACAAGTTACCCAGGCATCTTGCCGTGATTATGGACGGCAATGGCCGTTGGGCCAAACAAAAAGGCTTGTTTAGGACTATGGGGCATGAGAAAGGTACCAAAGCTGTTCGTGAAATTGTAGAAGCCTGTACAGAACTTAACATTTCGTATCTAACACTCTATGCGTTTTCTACCGAAAATTGGAACAGGCCAAAGATGGAGGTAGACCTGCTCATGAAACTTCTGGTCTCATCCTTAAAAAAGGAAATAGATACACTTCAGGAAAATAATATTAAACTGAACGCCATAGGCAATCTTGAATCCCTGCCAAAGAAAGTCCACAAAGAATTAATTGATGTCATTAAAAAGACGGAAACTAACGATCGGATGACATTAACACTCGCATTAAGCTATGGTTCCAGGGAAGAATTAACAAAAACTATTAAAGAGATTAGCCATAAAGTTAAAAATAACCTAATTTCGCCCGAAAATATTGATGAAACGGTAATAAATAATCATCTTTACACGCGAAATTTACCAGATGTAGATTTACTAATAAGAACAAGTGGAGAGCACCGTATTAGTAATTTCCTTCTTTGGCAAATAGCTTATGCTGAATTGTACTTCACGGAGACTCTTTGGCCAGATTATACAAAAACCCATCTTTTTGAAGCAATTATAAATTATCAAAACAGAGAAAGAAGATTTGGAAAAACCAGTGAACAGCTTAAAGAATAGTCCACGATTACATACTTACAAAAAGTTTTATTGTATTTTTCTTTTTACAATACTTTCGGTTTTAAATCTTGCGGCACAGCAAAAAGAACTCGATAGTGGCAGAAAATATACTATCAACAAGATCGAAGTTACTGGCGCACAGAGTTTCAACGAACAAACCGTAATTGCTTTTACAGGCCTTAAAATAGGGGACCGTTTGTTTATTCCGGGTGAAAAATTAAGTTCGGTAACTAAAAAACTTTGGGAACAAAACCTTTTTAGCGATATTGCTTTTTACGTTACCAATGTACAGGGAGATCTTGTAGATCTGGAATTATATATTGTGGAGCTTCCTAAGCTAAATGAGGTTACTGTGGAGGGACTTCGAAAAGGGAAGATTAAAGAACTCATTAAGGATAACAATCTTAATTCCGGTGTTAAGATTACCAAAAACCTTATAACTACTACCAAAAACAATATCATTAACGAGAATCGTAAGAACGGTTTTTTAAACACCCAGGTCATTATTAGCACCACTCCGCATTTGGATTCTACCGGAGTAGAAGTAGCTAAAAACATGACGATCAAAATTAATAAAGGAGAACGTGTAAAAGTGACTTCCATTAATTTTGAAGGAAACCAGGCGCTTTCAGATAAAAAACTTCGGGGCGTAATGAAAAATGTAAAGCGCAAAAATTTCCTGCGTTTTTACAAAAGGTCAAAATATAGTGAAGACGGGTTTGAAGAAGATAAGGCTTCTATTATCACTAAATACAAGTCCAACGGTTACAGGGATGCCCGTATTATAAGTGACACCCTTATTGTAAAGGACGAAAGCAATATTGCTTTGCAGTTAAATGTTGAGGAAGGAAAAAAGTATTATTTTGGTGATATTCGTTTTATAGGTAACAGTGTATATACAGATAATGTACTGCGCCAGGTCCTGGGCATTAAAAGAGGAGAATCCTATAATGGTGTTCTATTGCAGGAACGTATTGAAGACAATACGGACCCGGAAGCAAATGACCTTACCAATTTGTACCAAAACAACGGTTACCTGTTCTCAAGGATCAATCCGGTTGAAGTAGCGGTAAGAAATGATACTATCGATTTTGAGATAAGAATTATTGAAGGAAAAGTTGCTTATTTTGACCATGTGACCGTAGTAGGTAATGATAAAACAAATGACCATGTGATCTACAGAGAATTAAGAACCCGCCCCGGGCAAAAATACAGCAAACGTAATGTTGTTAGAACGATTCGGGAATTGGGGCAATTAGGATACTTTGATCCAGAACAAATTGGTCCTAACTTTAAGAATGTGGATGCTAACAACGGGACTTTAGACATGGAATATTCTGTTGTTGAAAAAGGTTCCAGCCAGATAGAATTACAAGGAGGTTATGGCGGTGGTGGTTTTGTTGGAACACTTGGGCTCTCTTTCAATAACTTTTCATTAAGAAATATTTTCAATGGAGAAGCCTACAAACCATTACCTATGGGTGACGGGCAAAAATTATCATTAAGAGCACAAGCAAGTAGTTTCTATCAAACCTACAGCCTATCGCTTGTAGAACCTTGGCTGGGAGGCAAAAAACCTGTACAATTAAGTACATCTGTATCTCATACGATACAATACTTTTATGATTTTGCTGCCAGGGAAGCTGACAGAGACCGTAGTTTCTTAATCACGGGTGGATCTGTTGGAATTGCCAAAAGATTAAAATGGCCGGATGATTATTTTACACTTTCCCAAGCGGTAAGTTTTCAGCATTATAACCTAAAGAACTATAATACAGGATTATTTACATTTGGAGATGGTTATTCAAACAACCTGGCATATACCATTGGTATTAGCCGTAATAATACTGCTACCAACCCTATTTATCCTAAATCGGGTTCGGAATTTAGTCTAACGGCAAAATTAACTCCTCCATATTCTGCATTCAACAGTGTGGATTATAAAGCCTTGGCAGATGAAAGAGAAATCTTAGATGATATTCCAACAACAGATGTAGATTACATTGATGCCCAGGACAGAATTGCCGAGATAGACCAGGAGCGTTTTAAATTCTTAGAATATTATAAAATCAAGTTCAAAGGAACATGGTATACAAAACTAACAGGCGATTTGGTATTACGCACCAATACGGAGTTTGGATTTTTAGGAGCTTATAATGGTAATAGAGGAGTTCCTCCTTTTGAGCGTTTCTTTGTGGGAGGTGATGGCCTTGGGTCCTTCAGTTTAGATGGTAGAGAAGTGATTCAATTACGGGGATATCCTAATCAATCCTTATCCAATACAGATGGAAATACCATTTACAATAAATTTTCGTTAGAATTAAGATATCCAATTACTTTAAAACAATTGGCATCTATATATGTTCTGGGCTTTGCAGAAGGTGGCGGCTCCTACGATGGATTCAGAAATTACAATCCTTTTAGTATAAATAGGTCTGCTGGCGTAGGAATGCGTATATTTATGCCTGCGTTTGGATTATTGGGGATAGATTTTGGGTATGGATTTGATCCAATCCTTGGGGGATCTCAAAAAAACGGATGGGAAACTCACTTTATTATTGGACAACAATTTTAATTTTGGCACGATATTTTCTTAAACAACAACCAGCAATTATGAAAACAACAAAGTTACTTTTTTTCGCACTTTTTATTTTGTGCTTTAGCTTTTCAGCAAATGCACAGAGAGGCGTTCGTATTGGATATATTGATATGGAATATATTCTTGAAAATGTTCCTGAATATACTGAAGCTTCAACACAGTTAGAAGGGAAAGTACAACGATGGAAAAAGGATATTGAGAAGAAACAAAAATCAATAGATCAAATGAAGCTTAACTTAAGCAATGAACGTGTATTGCTTACCAAAGAACTAATAGAAGAGCGCGAAGAAGAGATAAAAATTGAAGAAGATGAAATGCTTAAATATCAACAAGACAGATTTGGCCCTAATGGAGATTTAATGATCCAACGGAGGCAATTGGTTCAACCCATTCAGGATCAGGTCTTCAATATTGTTCAAGAAATTGCTGAAAACAAAAAATACGACTTCATATTCGATAAATCTGCAGATATAGTAATGTTATTTGCTGCCGAAAGAAATGATATAAGTGACCAGGTATTACGAAGTATTAATCGTGCCGCTAAGCGAAAAGAAGCTACCAGCAAAAGAGAAAAACGTGAAATAGAAAAGAGAGATGATCTTTCTTTGGAAGAGGATAAAGAAGTAACTGAGCGTGAAAAAGCAATTGAAGAAAAGAAAGACGAGCGTGAAAGAATGATGGCAGAACGCAAACGTGTTCGTGATTCTATTCGAGCTGCCAAAAAACTGGAATTTGAAGAAAGAAGACAAAGATTACTTGATGAAAGGCAACGTAGAAAAGATTCCATCTTACAGGCAAGAAACAATCCTCCTACCGGTAGTGATGAAGAAGGAGAAGGTGACGGAGAAGGAAATTAAATTTAAATAAGTATAATCTTTAATAATCATAACACATAATTTAATACAATTACAATGAAAAATTTCAAATTATTTGCAGTAGCCGTATTGCTCTTTGTTGGAGCTACAAGTTTTGTAAATGCTCAGTCTAAGATCGCTCATATAGATACTCAAGCGTTAGTAGAAGCTATGCCAGAGATGAAAGCTGCACAAAGCCAGCTTGACAAGCTTAAAACAACCTACGATACTGAAATAAAAGCAATGGCTAAAGAACTTGATACAAAGATCAAGCAGTACGAGGGAGAAGCTGACACAAAAACTGAAGAAGAAAATGCAAAACGTGTACAGGAAGTACAGGGAATGCAAAACAACATTGGTGCTTATAGAAATCAGGCACTACAAGATCTTGACAAAAAACAAGTGGATATCTTTAAGCCTATTTTGGAAAAAGCGCGTACAGCGATCCAAAAAGTTGCAAGAGAGCAAGGCTTTCAATATGTATTAGATTCTACTACCGGAGCTGGCTTGTTATTAGCAGATGGAACAGATTTATTACCTTCTGTTAAAAAGGAATTGGGGATTTAATATTTTATTCTTTAAAAAATTATTGAAAACTGCTCGACCGTTTGGCGAGCAGTTTTTATTTTTATGCAAATGAAACAGGATAGTCCAATTGGTATTTTCGATTCGGGTGTTGGCGGAACTTCTATTTGGAAGGAGATCCATCAATTATTACCCCTTGAAAGCACTATATACCTGGCGGACAGTAAGAATGCCCCTTATGGCTATAAAAGCAAGGAAGAGATCATCTCTTTAAGCCTTAAGAACACAGATGTATTACTACAGATGGGCTGTAAGATCATTGTAGTGGCTTGCAATACTGCTACAACCAATGCTATTGACCTGCTTCGCTCAAGATATGACATCCCTATTATAGGTATAGAACCTGCCATTAAACCTGCTGCTTTACAAACATATGCTAAGAGTATTGGCATCTTAGCAACAAAGGGAACACTTAGCAGTGCACTCTTTCATAAAACCATAGGAGAATTTACCAAAGATATATCGGTCATAGAAATTGTTGGGGAAGGATTGGTCCCCCTTATTGAAGCAGGAAAATTGGATAGCCCGGAGCTAATTGAACTACTTCAAAAGTATACAAGGCCAATGCTGGTCGCAAATGTAGATTATATTGTCTTAGGTTGTTCGCACTATCCCTATCTTATCCCTCATCTTCAGAAAATATTACCTGAGAATGTAAAAATTATTGATTCGGGTAAAGCTGTGGCAAAACAGACCAGGAATATCCTGAAAAAAAACAAATTGTTAAAAGAAAGCTCAACAGCACCTGTATGCCAGTTCTATTCAAATGCAGAAATAAGTGTCCTGAAAATGCTTTTAAAGGATTTTTCTGAAAAGGCCACAGTAGTTAAAAAGGACTTTTAATTAACCAAAGTACGCCAAGAGTTCCTTCTTTCGGGAAGGGCTTACCATAATTTGTTTTCCATTACTCAATACAACACTTCCTCCTTTTCCTTTTCTATATTCGGTAATGGCATTTACATTCACAAGATAAGATTTATGCACACGTGCAAAACCATTTCCACTAAGCGTATCCTCAAAATATTTAAGCGTTTTACTAACCAGTTTCTTACTGTCTTTTAAGAATATATTTGTATAATTATCATCTGCCTGACAATACAAAATATCTTCCATTTTAAGTACTTCAAATCCATTTTGCAAGGGTATGGTTATTTTTCCGGTAACTTGTGCGTTTACAGGGCGTAATACCGTCTGCTGTAAGCTGTTTTCTTTTTCTTTGATTTCTGAAACATAATCTACAGCTTCAATTAAATTATCTATGGAAATAGGCTTTAGCAAATAATAAGAGGCATGTGCATTTAGAGCATCGATCGCATAATGATTATAAGCGGTAACAAATACAGTTTCAAACTGACGGTCGCCAACTTTATCCAAAAGATCAAAAGCATTTCCATAAGGCATCTCTACATCCAGAAAAACCAGGTCAAGCTCATTATTTCTTATTAAGACCAGGCCTTCTTCTACATTAGCCGCCTCACCCATTAACTGTACTTTTGGACAGTATTTAGCCAGGTAATTTCGCAAGATCTCCCGGCTGTTTTCTTCATCTTCAACAATAATAGCTCGTAAGTTCATTTAATCTTTCTTTAGAATAAGTATAACTTGGGTTCCTTCTTCATTTTCAAAAACATTCTCGACCGTAACATCTACTTTATCTTTATACATTTCATTTAAAATAGAGATTCGTTTTTGAATATTTCCCATCCCTTTGGATTTTTGTTTCTTTTGATGTTCGGTCTTTAGTTCTTTTGATTTTTTTCTGCCAATGCCATTATCCGATATGGTGATCTTTGCAGTTTCTATATCCAGTTGCTGAAAATTGATCTCCAGCAACCCTTTTTCTTCTTTATATCTAAGTCCGTGCCAAACGGCATTTTCAACATAAGGCTGTAACAACATTGGTGGAATCACAAATTCCCCTATTTTTAAATTTTCATCGATCATTATTGTATAATCAAATTTGTTTTGAAAACGGGCATGCTCTAATTGCACATACAGTTCTAACAGCTCGATCTCCTTCGCTAAAGGAATAAAATCTTCATCGCTATTCTCTAAAACCGCACGCATTAACTGTGAAAAATCACTTAGGTATTTGTTTGCGGTACGCTCGTCATTACTGGCTATAAAACTATTAACAGAGTTAAGTGCATTGAATATAAAATGCGGATTCATTTGTGTTCTCAATGATTTTAAAGCAAGTAAATTATTAGCATACTTTTGCTGCTTTACACTCTTGTATTGTGTATACGCCACAAGTAATAACAAAAGGGCTATAAGAACCAAAGAGCCAATGATCCACTTTTGGACAAGATTATTCTTTTCGATCAATTCCTGGTTCTCAAAGGCAAGCTGAAATCTGCTTTCACTTAGTTCCCGTTCATTTTCAAGACTAATGATCCGGTTTTGCTTTAAAGCAATCTCTTTACTAAATCGAGCGGCCTGTGAGATTTCCTGTTCCTTTTTAATGTACAGTTCATCTACAACTTCCACATACCGTTCGTAACTTTCGGCGGCTTTTCCGTAATCGCCTATATCCCTATAGATCTCAGAAAGTTTTCTTGTAGCATCTTTTTGAACCAATAAATCTTCCTTTTTATCTGCTTCGTCTATACTTTTATTAAGATAAGGAATAGCTTCTTCGTACTTTTCCTGTCCAACATATGCATTGGCAATTTTATAGTTTTGACGTTGTGCTGTTAGCGGACTGTTTAGATCTTCTTCTTCCTGTGAATCATCTAAAGATTGGATTTCATCCAGTGCTTCTTCCCTAAGTTGAATTTCTTTATCAAAATCCCTGTTTTGATTATAAAAATCCGCTACTTTATTCTTTTCTGCTACTGCCCGTCTTTTGTTTTCTTTTTTGGCGAGCCCAAGGGAATTTCCGAAATATTCCTCTGCTTCCTCAATGGCACCACCTTGTGCATAGGCCTCACCAATTTTGGAGTTTAAATCGGTGATCTTAGGAGTGATCCTATGTGTATTGGCCAGATCCAACGCTTTTTGGTAATTGAAAACACTCTTAACCGGATCGTTGATGGCTTTATAAGTATCGCCCAAGCCCTCATAGACCTCTACCCGTTGGTAATTAGAGAGTCTTTCTTTAAGCAACTCTTTGTATGCCGAAATACTCTCCTGGTAGTTCTTGTTTTCCATAAAGGCCTTGGCCAATTTAATACGGGTATCATTTTTTGGGCTAAAACCAATACTACGCTTGTAATTATCGATCGCCAGGTCTACCTGCCCCCAATGCGAATTAATATCGCCAAGGGTCTTAAAAGCAATACTGTTTTGTTGATTTGTAGCATTTTTACTACGAACGGATTCTAATGCCCTGGTAACATATTCTATACTCTTTTGAGCATCTTTTTTTAAGAAATGATTGGACGAATCTATAAATACTTTAAACAAATCCTGTGATTTGCTCCTCTTAGAATTTTTTAATGAAAGGGTTTCTTCCTCTGCCTTTTCAACTTTTATTGTAATACGCTGCCTATCTACAATAGTATAACGCACTGTCCTAAAATCATCACTTCGCACAATAAGTTCATCGCCAATTTTTGCAGAAATTGTAAATTCACCAGCATTATTTGTTGTAGTATAGCTGCCGCCAAGAATTTCAATATTTACCCTGGAAATAGGATCAAAGGATTCTGCTTCTATTACTTTTCCCTTGAGTGTAAATGCATTTCCGGAACCACGATTGGTTTGCGCATGCAAGCCCCATGAAGTAAATAGTATTGTTATAAAAAATAAGGCAGAAATTACTCTCATCATAGTCTTTAAAGTGTAAACATACATACTTTACGGCACTTTGTAAAATCGTGTTCAACCTAATAATGACAGTTTTACGCCCTAAAATTTGACTTATCTAAGTATAACTTCCCGTTCACTAACCAAAAAGAGCGGTTCCCTCAAAACTGCTTTTATTAAAATTAAGTTCCTCTTAGGTTTACACCGTATTAACCCATTAGAATTTAACTCAATGAAAACCTTACAGACTTTTACACTTCTATTCACTTTTATATCAATACTATCCTGTAGAGCAGATGTCTCTAAACAAATTGCTGAAAATGCACTGGCTGCTGAAAATAGCACGCCTTTAGTTAAAGAGCACTACATTAAAGTTGCACTACTACTAGATACCAGTAATAGTATGGATGGATTGATAGACCAGGCAAAAGCACAGCTTTGGGAAATTGTAAATGAGTTGTCTTATGCCAAATGCAGGAACGAAAGGCCCAATCTTCAAATTGCCTTATACGAATACGGTAATGATAACTTAAATTCACGTGATGGTTATATTCGAAAAATTTTAGGTTTTACGGAAGACCTGGATGACGTTTCAAAAGAATTGTTCTCTCTTACTACCAATGGAGGAAGTGAGTATTGCGGAACCGTAATTCAATCATCTTTAAATCAATTGGACTGGGGAAATGATGCAGACGATCTAAAAATGATCTTCATTGCCGGAAACGAACCTTTTACACAAGGAGAAGTTAATTATAAGGATGCTGTCCTTAATGCCAGGGAAAAAGATGTTGTGGTGAACACTATTTTCTGTGGTGATTACAAACACGGTATTTCTTCTTACTGGAAAGATGGGGCACAATTGGCATATGGTGACTATATGGCGATCAATCACAATGTAGAGACCGTACACATTGCTTCTCCTTATGATGATATTATCTTACAGCTCAATATTAAATTGAATGGAACCTATGTCCCTTATGGAAGACAAGGTTCAAAGAAAGTGGCCATGCAAAGAGCACAAGATAATAATGCTGCAGGATACAGTAAAGCAAATGCCGTAAGCAGAACGGTTACAAAAGGTTCACATCTATATAAAAATAGCACGTGGGATCTCGTTGATGCAGAAGAAGAGGAAGATTTTAGTTACGATAAATTGAAAAAAGAGGATTTGCCTGAAAATTTACAAGGAAAAACAAAATCTGAAATTAAAGCCTATGTATCTGAACAAAGAAGAGAAAGAGAGCGTATTCAAAAAGAGATCGCCCAATTAAATGAAAAGCGCAGACAATATATTGCGGCTAATAAAAAGGAAAATTCAAATGGATTAGAAAGCGCTATGATCCAAGCTCTTAAGAAACAGGCCTTAAAGAAGAATTATTTGTGGAATTAATACTCTTGTCACAAATAAAAAAGCCCCATATAGGGGCTTTTTTATCTGTTTTAATTAATGGCAGGACAATTACAGTCATAAGGTTCCGGTCTTCCTCCCAGAAAATCGTACCCTAAAGTAATTTGGTGAAATCCTCCGCTAAATTTTATACTTCCTGATTGATGTGAGTAGGTATATGCAAATAAGAAATTCTTATAATTTGCTCCAACTACAGGAGTAATATGTTGTAATTTTTGATTTTTAATTTCAGCTCCATCTAAAAATTCTGCTCCATCAAAACTTCTTCTATAAGAAAGTCCACCCCACAATTTTCCAAAATCCATTTCTCGATAAGCTTTAAAGTTAATGTCTACTGACTGCTCTCCCGTTCTTTCATGCCACTGAAACAAGAATGAAGGTTCGTAAGCCCAGGTAGAACCATATTGTCCTATGGCATAAGCAGCAGAAACTAAATACCTTCTTTGATTATTGGGTTCGAACTTTTCCGTATAAATGCTTCTATTCTGAAAAATGATATTTTTTACAGTAAAATGGCCCGAAAAATTCAAGAAATTGTAAGACATCCCCGCATCAACATTAAAATAAGAACTACTCTGTATAATTCCGGCTATAATAGGGTCGAAATCATTAGGATCAAATTGTGTTTCATCTAATTTAGATTGAATTAATCCTGCACTTAGACCAAATGATAATTGATTTAAATCTGCTTCACTTCGGGAAAACATGATATGATGTGCATAGGTTAAATACCCACCACCTTGTGAATGGTATCCATTCTTATCATTGAAGACGATCGCTCCAACTCCGGACTGATCTCCTAATCTTGCATTAAAACTAAGTGTTTGCATATTAGGTGCCTCATTTTGGTCGAACCATTGTTGACGAGCAGTTAATCTAACTTGATTATTGGCTGCTGCCCCTGCCATAGACGGATGTAACAGATAATAATTATCTGCAAAATAATCAGAATAAATAGGAATACCGTCTTGTGAATATGCAAATGGAGCCGCTAATATCAGTAATGTTAAGTAGGCTTTTTTAATCTTCATAGTATTTTAGTCTGTTTTTTTAGGGTAGAGTGACTCTCAATTTTTTTTGGGTATGATTCATTGCGTATTTCATCAGGAACTGACAATCACTCGATGATAATGGATCATTAATGTAGCTTCCGTCCCTACCAAATAGTAATGGATTAAATTGCTTCAAAAATTTTCCAAATCTGTCAAATATATAAATTTTTGACGTAGGGGCACTATCACTAGAGCCAATGATGCCATATAGGCCTTTATATTGACAATTAACTTTTTGATTATTAATGATAACTTCTTCAGAAGAAAAACTTGTATCGCTAGCGTAAAAATAATCCCCATACATCTCTGTAAAAACTGTTTGGGGTGTGCTAAAGTCACTAACTACAATAGTTTGAGAGGGCTCACATACTGAAAATTGTATTACGGGGGAGGGTAAAATTTTCATCATAAAGTAGGTGTTAAAACGTCAAATATATTGAATACATTGATTTTCTCTTTATTTTTTTGCAAAAAAAGCCATATAAAGCTGAATTTAACACAAATAGGTAATCCACTAACAACGGGAATATGCCATTATTATTGCTGTTGTAATAACAATGCTTACACATTTCGCCAGCCAGTAATAGTATAAAAGGGTGAAAATTTACAAGCTTCGGCACAGTAAATTAAAATTGTTTTAACGGTTCCTTTCTTTCATCATCAGGGCCTAATACGTATCTTTGCAATCTCCTAAAAAGATATATATGTCCGCGTTTAGTATTACAATTCAGCCCACTTCAAATGACAATATTGTAAAATTTGTAGCCAATTCATTTCTTACTCAGGCAAATAGTTATGAGTTCAAAAATATTGATGAAGCAAAAGACAGCCCTATTGCACAGCAACTTTTTCATCTCCCTTTTGTAAAAACTGTCTATATCTCACAAAACTTTATTGCCATAGAAAAATATAATATTGTTGATTGGAACACTGTTGAGAATGAAGTTTCCATGGCTATTACAGAGTATTTAAACTCCGGAAAGCCAGTGGTTACTCATATTGAAACTGCTAAAAAAGTCCCGGTAACTGTATATGCTGAAAGCACTCCAAACCCTTCGGTGATGAAGTTTGTTGCAAATAAATCCTTAGTTACAGGTACGTTTGAATTTAAAAATATTGATGAAGCGGTACACGCCCCTTTAGCCAAGGAGTTGTTCACTTTTCCTTTTGTTAAAGAGGTCTTTATTAGTGCTAATTACGTTTCTGTAATGAAATTTAATGTCGCCGAATGGCAGGAAATATCAATGGAAATACGTGAATTCATTAAAGATTATATTGAAAAAGGAGGCATTATTTTAAATGATGAGATACTACAGAAAAAGGAATCCTCTTCCACTACAGATTTTGAAACTGAGCCTAAGCATAGTAAAGAACTTTCAGGTATTGATAAAGAAATCATGGCAATCCTGGATGAGTATGTAAAACCTGCTGTTGCCAGTGATGGCGGGCATATTGCCTTTGACTCTTTTAATGAAGAGACCAAAACCGTTAGAGTGATCCTACAAGGTGCCTGCAGCGGCTGCCCTTCTTCTACACTTACACTTAAAAATGGTATTGAAACAATGCTCCGGGAAATGCTTAATGGGAGGGTCACTACAGTAGAAGCCATTAATGGTTAACAGCTACATGGCTTTTAACCTCTCTTTGATAATTTTTTGATTTTTAAAATTGTACATTGGTACTTTAAATTTATAATATAAAAAATTATGGCTGTATTAAAAGTTATAGAAGTACTTGCAAATTCTAATGAAAGTTGGGAAGATGCGACCAGAAATGCTGTTAAACAAGCTGCTAAAAGCATAAAAAACATTCGTTCTGTATACATAAACGAGCAAAGTGCTATTGTAAACGGTAGTGATGTAACGGAGTTCCGGGTAAATGTTAAAATCACTTTTGAAGTAAATTAATTTCCGAAGACTTAACAATACATACGCTTTTGATGTTTCAAAAGCGTATTTTTGTTCCACTATTCTCTAATTATGCGTTATTTTTTATACATCATTTCGGCTATACTATTATTCTTCTCATGTAATACTTCAAAAAAGGAAATTTTGGAAAATCATAAATATACCAACCCATTAATCAACGAAACCAGCCCTTATCTACTCCAACACGCCCATAATCCGGTAGATTGGAATGCCTGGAATGACAAAACACTGCAAAAGGCCAAAGATGAAAACAAACTTATGATCATTAGCATTGGGTATGCTGCCTGTCACTGGTGCCATGTGATGGAGCGTGAAAGTTTTGAAGACTCCACTGTAGCAGCTGTGATGAATGCAAATTTCATTTCAGTGAAAGTAGACCGGGAAGAACGTCCGGATGTTGACCAGATATATATCAATGCCGTACAGCTAATGACCGGCAGTGCAGGTTGGCCCTTAAATGTAATAACACTTCCCGATGGAAGACCTGTTTGGGGAGGAACCTATTTTAAAAAAGAAGAATGGATCAACGCAATTGAAAGAATACAGGAAATCTATACTAGTGAACCTGAAAAACTGGAAGAATATGCCGATCGCCTGGAAGAGGGTATTAAGAGTATGGACCTCATCACTTTTAATACCAAAGACATAGATTTTTCGACCTACCCGACAACTGAGATCATTAAAACCTGGCAAAAAAGGTTTGATCATCGTTATGGAGGTTATAAGCGGGCTCCAAAATTTATGATGCCTAATAACTATCATTTTTTATTACGTTACGCAGTACAAAACAATGATCCCGAACTACTGGAATTTGTTAAGCTTACGCTCAATCAAATTGCCTATGGAGGTGTGTATGACCAAATTGGTGGCGGATTTTCAAGATATAGTGTAGATGAAAAGTGGCATATCCCCCATTTTGAAAAAATGTTGTATGACAATGCACAACTGGTAAGTTTGTATAGTGACGCCTATCTGGCTACTAAAGAACCCTTATACAAAGAGGTTGTTCTTGAAACCCTAACTTTTATTGCCCGTGAAATGACAAACTCCGAAGGTGCTTTCTATTCTTCGTTGGATGCCGATAGTAAAACCAATACGGGCGAACTTGAAGAAGGGGCTTATTATATTTATACCAAAGAGGAGCTACAGGAACTATTGAAGGATGACTTTAATCTCTTTAAAGAATACTATAATATAAATAGCTATGGAAAGTGGGAAAAGGGACACTATGTCTTGATTAGAGATAAAAGTGATGCTGAAATTATGGAGGAATTCAATTTGAGTCCCGAAATACTTCAGAAGAAAAAAGAAAACTGGAAAGAGCAGTTGCTTAAGTACCGAAATAAGCGCTCAAAACCCCGCTTGGATGATAAAACACTAACTTCCTGGAACGGATTAATGATCAAAGGGTATGTAGATGCGTATAAGGCTTTTCAGCAAAAAGAATTTTTAGATGCTGCCATAAAAAATGCACATTTCATCGCATCAAAACAATTACAGGAGAACGGAGCGTTGTTTCACAATTATAAAGATGGAAAAAGTACTATTAACGGGTATCTTGAAGATTATAGTGCGGTAATTGAAGGGTATATTTCACTGTATGAGGTGACCATGGATGAACAATGGCTCAATAAAGCAAAGATGATGGCAGACTATACATTTATCCATTTTTTTGATGAAGAAAAACATATGTTCTATTTTACTTCTCAGGAAGATGCAAAACTGGTTACCCGAAATTATGAATACCGGGACAATGTCATTCCTGCTTCTAACAGCATCATGGCAAAAAATCTATTTAAGCTTTCGCATTATTTTGACAGCCCCAGGTTTTCAGAAACGAGTCAACAGATGCTTAAGAATGTACAGCCGGAAATGGAGCAATATCCTTCCGGGTTTTCAAACTGGCTGGATCTGCTTGCAAACTATCAGTCAAAATATTTTGAAGTGGTAGTGGTGGGAAAAGATGCTTCAAAAAAAATAAATGAAATAAATACCTACTATATTCCAAATAAACTTATCGCCGGGAGTACCCGGGATAGTAAAAGTTATCTGTTAGAGGGCCGTTATATTGAAGGCGAAACTTTTATCTATGTGTGTGTTAATAATACGTGCAAGCTCCCTGTAATGGAGACTGAAAAAGCAATTGAATCTATTAAAAATTATTGAGCATTTATTACAGTTTGTTGTCTCCATTAGGCTATTAAATAGCCTTTAATTCAAAAAAGGTTCTTTAATTTTTTTGTATATTAATACTAATAATAAATTTTAACACTATGAAAAAGATATTTTTAACAACACTTATAGCCTTACTTAGTTTACCCCTGTTTTCACAAAACAGTAATGCCATATACCAGATAGGTGTTCGCCAAATTGATCTTGAGCGAAATAATGAGTTTTTAAACCTAACCGATGCAGAATATAAACAAGTCATAGGTTCTCCATACGCTATCAAAGAATTTATGCAGGGAAATATTTATCAAGGGGATAAATTAGTGCAAAGCGGAATTTTTCTCAGATATAATATGTACGCTGATGAAATTGAAATAAAAAACTCAATAGACGATACTGAATATAACGCTTTAGTTAAAGATTCTAACGTATTTGTAAAGATCTTTAATGATGTTTATGTTTTGATTCCTTTTGAAGGATCCGATGAAAAAGGCAGTTATTTTAAAATCATTACTCCCGGGAAACATTTGGACCTTTATAAAAAATCATCTGTAGTATATACTCCCCGCACTTTTCCAAAAACAAGTTATGATAGGGAAAAACCTGCCAAATTCACGCAAACAGACACCTACTTTTTGGTTGAAAAAACTGGAAAATTTGTAGAATTACCCAATAGTAAATCAAAATTATTGAAGGTGATGAAGAATAAAGGGAAAGAAGTAAAAAGCTTTTTGAAAAAGAATAATATAAATTTAAAAAAGGAAAAAGACCTCATAAAATTGGTAAAGTATTATAATACCTTACTATAAACTATTTGTTAAAACTAGGTACTTTTGATAATTTTGTTAATATAAAGACAGCCATAAATTATATGTAACTAAAATTCTAAATTATGAAAAAAGCACTTTTAACATTTGTATTGTTCGGTCTGGTTGGCTCTTTATATGCTCAATACGATGATGCACTAAATGAATCTACACGCAGGTTTGTTGAGTACGCTGAGCGGTATAGCTCTCCGTCACACTTCTTACCTGATGATTATAACGGCACACCTTATAGTAACGAAGTTTTTCTTCCGGGAACCATTTACGAAAATAATAAAGCTATTGTTTCCGACTATTTTTTTCGTCTTAACGCTGTTGAGGACGAAATGGAAGTAAAGCAAAATCTGGAGGACCCGGATACTGAAATTAAAGTACTCACAAAATCACCGGATATTTACGTAAAAATAATGAATGACCTTTTTGTATATCATGCCAGTGAAGCTACTCCTGAAGAAAACGGATATTTTCAGGTATTGGTTGTAGGGAACAATTATAATCTGTACAAAAAGCTTTACAAAAAATTCTATCCTGCCAAAAAGGCCAGGAATTCTTTTGAAAAGGATATACTTGCCAGTTATAAAGACAAACCTATTTATTATTTGGTAAATCAGGATGGCAATTTCTATTCTGTACCGTCTTCAAAAAATAAAAGGCTCAAAACCTTTGTAAGTAAAAAGACTGAAATAAATAAATTTATAAAGCACGCCAAGATGGATATCACTAAAGAAAGTGATTTTATCAAAGTATTTAAATACTTCGACTCTTTTAAAGACGCCAGTTTATAATAACAAAGTCTTTTTGCTAAATAATTATCATAATAGGTGATGTTACCAATAGATGTCTTTTATTATGAACTAATACTAAGATTATGAAAAAAGCTCTCTTAATCGTTCTGCTTTTAAGTCTGGCAACCTCTGCAAGTGCACAATTCTATCATACGTACTATAAAATTGAAGAGGGTTTTGTTGGGACTATAGACCGGTATCGTATGGGTACCGCAACATATTTACCCGATGGCTATAATGGCTCACCTTATCAAAACGAGTCCTTTGTACAGGGTACAATATACCAGGATAACACTGCTGTAACTTCCAGTTATTTTTTTCGTTATAATGCAATTGAAGACGACATAGAAGTAAAAGAAAACATCACTGATGACGATACTGAAATTCAAGTCCTTGCAAAATCACCAAACATTTATGTAAAAATTTCAAATGATCTGTTTGTATATGATGAAAAATCAAAAGGATATTTTCAAGTATTGGTTGTAGGGAATAATTTTAATCTTTATAAAAAAATTGCAAAAAAGTTCTATCCTGAAAGAAGGGCAAGAAATTCTTTTGAAAAAGACTTTTTGGCAACTTACAAAGACAATGACATTTATTATGTAGTTGACAAAGAAGGTAATTTCTATGCAATTCCTTCATCTAAGAACAAAAGATCTAAATTTTTTGGGAATAAGAAAGCTGAAATAAGCAAGTTCATTAATAATAGTAAACTAAATATCAACGAAGAAAATAGTCTTATAAGGGTATTTCGTTACTTCGATTCTTTTGAAGATATTAGTTTATAATGAAATCCTTTAGATAGTATGGCTCAAAATAGGCGACATCTTCGATGTCGCTTTTTTTATACTTAACTTCAGCAAGAGGTGCCATTTGATATGCTGAAGGAAATTTTCCATCCAAAAAAATTGCATTCGTATGATGGCAAACGGTCTTAAATTTTTCAACTCCGCTACCTATAAAAGTAACTTTCCCTTTTTCCAGATATTCTGAAAAAGAAGTCTGAGAAAGAATTTCGGCTTTTGTTTCTCGAACCTCTTTCCCTTTCGCAAGTACCATAGAATACACTTCCATCCTCCTAGCATCTAACATTGGGACTACAAAATCTGTTTCGGTCTCTACCTGAAGGGCTAGCGACTCTAAAGTTGCAATTGATATCAATGGTACATCCAATGCAAAACAAAGCCCTTTCGCCGCAGATACCCCAATACGTAATCCGGTATAGGACCCCGGCCCTTTACTTACGGCAATAGCATCTAGTGATCCTTTTTTAATATTGGCATCTTCTAATATTTTTTCAATGAAAGGATGCAGTTTTTCGGCATGAGAATATTTACTGTCGTTATTCTCTTGCAAAGCAATAACGCTTCCGTTTACCGAAAGCGTTACCGAACAATTTGTTGTTGCCGTTTCAAGACATAGTATTGTTGCCATTACTCTTCTTCGCTATTGCTTTCTTCTTTCTTTGAAGAACTTACCTCAATCTTATCTCCACTCTTCAGTGTTTTTGTTACGGTATTATAAGGGCCTGTAATTACAACATCCTCTTCAGACAATCCGGAAGTTATTTCAATATTGGAATCATCCTGGATTCCCGTTGTAATAACCCTTAGTTTTGCTTCGTCTCCATTCTTTATAAAAACACATTCAAACTTTTCATCCGAAGTACTTGCAGTTTCTTTTACTGAAGTCTTTTTAGCTCCGGTAGTATCTGTTTTAATAACTATAGAGCTTATAGGCACGCCTATAACTTCCTCCTTTTTATTTGTGATCACATCTACGGTCGCTGTCATTCCCGGACGGAAGGGTGAGTAATAATCCGGTTTACCTTCTGTTAGGTCCTTATATGATTCGGGTAAGATTCTAACCTTTACCTTGAAGTTGGTTACCTGGTCCGCAGATAAAACACTTTCGGCAGAGTTAGCTATTTCTGTAACCATTCCTTTAAATTCACGTTTTAAGTAGGCATCAACTTCAACTACTGTTGAATCTCCTAAAGCAACTTTTACAATATCGTTCTCGTTTACATCTACTTCAACTTCCATATTGTTTAGGTTTGCCACTCGTACAATTTCAGTTCCTGCCATTTGAGCAGTACCTACCACACGTTCTCCCAACTCTACAGATAATTTTGAAATTGTCCCATCCATAGGCGCATAGATCGTAGTTCTTGAAAGGTTATCCCGAGATTGCTTTACATTTGCCGCCGCACTCTGCACATTGTAATAGGCGGATTCTCTGTTGGCTTTTGCAACTTCGTAATCTGCAGTGGTGCGGTCCCAATCCGATTTTGAGATCACCCCTTTTTCAAACAAAGCTTTATTACGATTGTAATTTAGTTCGGCATTTCGAAGACTGGCTTCTGCTTGTGCCAATTGTGCTCTTATATTTTGTAAACCTGCCTGGGATTGACTTAAAGCCGATTGTATTAAATCCGGATTGATACGCACCAGCAAATCTCCCTGTTTCACTTGCTGTCCTTCCTTAATAGGAAGCTCAATGATTTCGCCGGACACTTCCGAAGATAGCTTCACTTCAACTTCAGGTTGTATTTTCCCAGTGGCTGCAACTGTTTCTACAATATCTATTGGCTCTATTTTGGTAATTTCCACTTCTTTATAATTACCGCTTTTGCCAAACCATCCGGCTTTTTTGCCAACTAGCATTAAAATAATAAGTACTACTATTATGGAAACAATAATGATAAGTGTTTTTTTCTTCATAACTAAAATTTTAGCTCAGTTGCAGGTATTCCAAAATAAAGTTCCAATACCTTTAATTTAAAAATATAATCGTATTTAGCTCGATTCACTTCAATTTGCGCATTGTCATAACGAAGTTTTGATTGACTGAAGTCAAAAGCGTTTGTCAAACCTACATCGTAACGGTCTTTTGCATATTGATATGCCAGTTCTTGTGATTCTAAAGCTTTTTCAGCAGCTTCATAAGATTTTAAAGCTCCTTTGGCATCAACATATGCTTGGTAAACATTGGATTCCAGGTCCAGTTTTGCCTGTGCTAACTGGTACTCTGTCCTCTTTACATTAATGGCACTTCGCTTTACACTGTTTCGGGTGGCAAATCCGTTAAAGATAGGAACACTAAGCTGTAACCCATAAGAAATCCCGTCATTTAAGTACAATTGATCAAAAAATGGTAAAGGAGGTAGTTCCTGTAATACAAAATTTGGAGAGGTGTTGATCACAGTCTGTCCGGTTTCTTCAACTTCTCCAATTTCTGTAACTATAAGAGGATTATCTGGGTCTAAAACCTGTTCAAACCTATTGGATCCGGACTCCCGTGTATTGTAATTAAAAAATGCACTTAGTGATGGCAAATAGTTTGATCTGGCAATCTGAAGGTCTTTTTCTGCTATAGCAACATTTTGTTGTGCAATTTTAACTTCAGAACGGCTTTCCTTAGCAGCTTCAATGATCTCAGAAACATTCTTTAAAAGAAACTCATCTCCAATAATTGAATATTCTTCTTCTGCAATATCAAAATTTTCATAATCTTGTATGGCTAATAACTGGGCTAAACTTATCAATGAGATCTGCACGTTGTTTTCAGCAATTGCAATTTGTTGCCTTTCACTGGCAACTGAAGCTGTAATCTCCAACAGATCTCCCCGTGGAAGGACACCTGCATCTACCAACTCATTGGTACGGTCAATTTGCTCCAAAGTAACAATATTTTGAGCCTTGAGCACTTCAAGGTTCGCTTTATTAAATAGAATTTGCAAAAACCCATTTGCTACAAAAAGCGCAATATCATCTTCCATTTTATCAAGATTATATTGAGATGCCAATAACGACAATTTTGCACGTTGAGATTCTCTTAAATTTCGTAAGCCGTTAAAAATGTTTATTCCGGCTGTAATACTATAGGATGAGTTTCTGGAAGTTTGTGTCTGTAATACTCCGGTAGTAACATTTTGCGTTAAACCTGTATTCCAGGAATTGGATGCTGAAGCATTAAGGGACGGCAAATAGTTTCCTAACGCATCACTTTTGGCAATTTCGGCAGATTCCAAATCTAATTGCGATTGCTTTATCGAAATATTATTTTCCAAGGCATATACAACGCATTCCTGAAGAGTCCACTTTTTATTTTGGGCGGTCATTGAAAGTCCTATAAATAGGAAAAGAAGTAAGGCTACTAAATTCTTCATATGATTACTAATTGCTAATTTGTCTTTTGAATACCCAAAGTGTTACAAAGTTGTTAAAAATAATCTTTTTGCACTATAAAGAGATCCTATTCTTCGGCTTTTGCTTTTTGCCTGCTTCTGTAAATTACGTAGCCTATTCCTCCAATAAGCAAATAAGGAAAGATCATTAAATACATGATCCCATTGTTAATTCCCTTTGCTGCCTGGCCACCTTCCTCACTTTCCAATACAGCACGGCACATGGCACATTGTGCTTCTGCAGGAAGTACTGCAAGTACTAAGGTAAGTGTCAAAAAAAATAATTTAAACTTCATAATAATTAGTAATACGGAGAGATCATTAAATAAACGATCACACCTGTAACTGCTACATATAACCATAAAGGAAATGTTATTCGCGCAATCTTTTTATGACTGTGAAAGTTTCCGGAAATAGCTCTCACATAAGTGATCAATACAAACGGAATAACAATTACCGACAATAGAATATGGCTTATGAGAACAAAATAATAGATGTATTTAATTGTGCCTTCTCCTCCAAAAGGAGTTGAATCTGAGGTCATATGGTATAGTACATACATCAACAAAAACAGTATGGAAAGAATCATACTTGTTTTCATTAACCGCTCATGGGCAATACGATTTCCTTTTTTGATTTGAAAAACTGCCAGCACTAATAAAATTGCAGTAACACCATTGATCGTTGCATAAATAGGAGGTAAAAAACCAAGTCTCTCAACTCCCGGAATACGAACAGTAAATAAAACAGCTACTGCCACAGGAATAACAATTGACAATATCCATATCCAAATAGTATACTTCTTTGATGTTCCCGAAACTTCTTGTTTCATTTTATAGTAATTTTTTAATATCCTCAATTAGCATTTGTATTCCTTCATTTTCCAAACCGTCATAGTAAATTATTGGGTTTCCGTTATCATCTATACGTGAACGGATATATCCTTCCTGGTCGATAAGCGCAAAAAATCCTGAATGTTCAAATCCTCCTTCAACTTCAGGGGCCTCCCCTACGTATAGATTGAAACCGGTATTGGCAAGATGGTGGATCTTTTCTTTGGCACCGGTAAGTAAATGCCAATTTGGATTTGTGATCCCGTAACTGGCAGCATATTCTTTTAGTACCTTAGGTGTATCGTAATCCGGGTCAATACTAAAGGATGCAACGCCTATATTTGGGTTTCCATAAAATTCATTTTGAATTTTGACCATGTTCCGGTTCATAATCGGACAAATGGAAGGGCAGGTGGTAAAAAAGAATTCCACAATATAAACCTTCCCTTTGTAATCTTCATTGGTGACAACCCTTTCGTTCTGGTCGATAAAATTGAAGTTGGGAACTTTACCAATTGTCTCTAAATCCGGTTCGGAGAATTGGTTTGCAATCTTATCTACTGCCCAAATACCAAATACAAGTATTATTAAGGATATACCAACGTATGAATATTTGTTTTTCTTCATTAAAATTAGATTTCTCTGTCTGTATTGTATTTTTTTAATGCCAAACGGTACTCTGCAAGGATTACCTTGATATCATCACTCATTTTATTATTTATTTCGGCAACATTACGAGCATCAAAACCATATAATATACCTATATCTTCATCATCATCCCTACCACGAAGATTCCTGTCTTTATCAATAATAAAAACAAATGGCGTACTGTAATCGGTTCCTAAAACCAAATTACTTTGCAACGAATTGAAAACGGCATCGATATTCTCTGAAGTACCAAAAGCAAATTTCCAATTTTTTGTGTCTGTCATTTCGCTAAGCTTCTCCTTTAAAGCCTTTGCTTCATCCTGGGTGCCATTCTGAAGTAATATTACAAATTGAAAATCTTCAAATTCATGGTTCTTTTTATAAATCTTTTGTACAAGATTAAAGGAGTTGCCTTGTTTAGATATTACTTCGTTCCCAAAGAACCCCAAAACAGTGATTTTATCTTTTAGTTGTATTGGATTTCCTTCTAAGGTTGTAAAGTTTGTGAGTTCGGTTACAGAATATGTAAGTACCGGAAGCTTTGCAAAATTATTTACCCCGGAGGCAAAGAAAATATAGGCGGTAATGGGAAGTAAGAACAAAACACCAAGAACTAGATATTTTTTCATTTTCTAAGCTATTTTTTGTTTTGCAAAAATACACCCTAAAACGGCGTTGAGCAACCTTTGACAGTTAATTTTGACACTTTAGGGCACAAAAAAACCCTGATTTACAGGGTTTTTTTCAAAATCTTTTAATTACTTAAAAGTCAAATTTTATATAGTTGCTCTTGTATATATCAAAAATATAGTCCCCTTCTATCAATACTATTAATACCAAATAGCAAATTAAAAAGATTCCGGTCCAAACAACAGAGCGGCGTAAGGATTTCTTCTCATCACGCATGTGCATGAAGTCCCATGTAATATAATATGCCTTTACCAAGGTAAGAATGATAAAAACCCAGTTGAGTATCTTCATGGCCAAAAAGCGGTTCTCTGTTAAGAACTCAGGCTTTAAAATTCCTAATGCTACTTCAATGATGGTTACAATAGAAAGGAAGATGAAAACTCCCCAGATTTTTGCTTCATTAGACTTAAACTTTATAAGTCCTCTAAATATTTCTAATTTATGATTGTCTGCCATTTCTTAAATTTTAATACTGCTTAAACAAGATAAAAGAATGTAAATACAAATACCCACACTAAATCTACAAAGTGCCAATAAAGTCCTACTTTTTCAACCATTTCATAATGTCCTCTTCTTTCATAGGTCCCAATGATCACATTAAAAAATATAATGATGTTAAATATCACACCTGAGAATACGTGAAATCCGTGAAATCCGGTAATAAAGAAAAAGAAGTCGGCAAATAAAGGTGTACCATACTCATTATGTTTTAAGTTGGCACCTTCTACAACCAATTTCCCGTCATTAACCACTTTCGCTATAGATTCCCCTCTTGATAACACGGTTGGCTGTCCATTTTCATCAAGATATTGTGTTCTTACCAGTAAATCATCATTTGCTAAAAATCCGGCCTTAACTTCTTCAAAAGTGAAAGAGGTTTGAGTTTCATCTTCCATATACCAAACTCCATTGCCTTCTGCATGAGCTTCTCTGGCAGATGGAAGTTCTATTGCAAAATCTGCAATCGCCACTCGTTCTCCTTCAGTATTGAGAAACTGAATGATCTTACCTCCTTTTGTTTCAACCGCTCCATAATCACCCTTAATAAAAGTAGCCCATTCCCATGCTTGTGAACCCACAAAAATAGCTCCTCCAATAATGGTGAAGAACAAATAAATTATCACTTTGTTCTTTTGCATTTTATGGCCGGCATCTACTGCAAGTACCATCGTTACAGATGAAAAGATAAGAATGAAGGTCATAAATGCCACATAATACATGGGGGCATCTACTCCATGCAAGAACGGGAAGTGTGTAAATACTTCATCTGCAATTGGCCAGGAATCAATAAACTTAAATCTTGAAAAGCCATAAGAGGCAAGAAATCCCGAAAAGGTTAAGGCATCTGAAACAATGAAAAACCACATCATCATTTTTCCGTAGCTGGCATTTAACGGTCGGTTTCCACCTCCCCAGGTTTTTCCATCGGTATCTGTTTTAACAACAGTAGCTTCCATAAAAAGAATTTGGTTTTAAATAAAGCACAAAAATAGGTATTATTTTTATCTAACGAAATAGAAAAATAAAAACAGATAAATCCACAGAAAATCAATGAAGTGCCAAAAAGTCGCAGCCAGTTCAATTCCAAGGGTTTTGCCATTTACATACTTTAGTTTATAATGATTATAAATTACTACTAAAATTGAAATAAGTCCAACAGCTATATGCGCCAGGTGCATAATAACTACCAAATAAATGAATGAAGTGGTGATCGTACTTTCACTTCCTGTAAAATAATATCCGTTTTCAATAATTTGAGAGAATCCCAAAAACTGAAGCGACACAAAAACAACTCCAAGTATAAATGTTGCTACAAGCAACAACATTCCATTTCTATTTTGCTCCTTCTGTACCATTTTTTTTGCAAAATGCATGGTAATACTGCTAATCAAAATAGCTGCCAGGCTAATATAAAATGCCTGTGGAATTTCAAAATCTGTTAACCAATCCGGGCGTTCTTTGCTCACCACGTATGCACTTGTTAATCCTGCAAAACTCATAGAAAGGCTTACAATGCCAAACCAAAGCATCATTTTTTTAGCGCGCCGTATCTTTGTTTCCTGGGTTCTTTCCGTATACTCCATTATCTTAAAAATTTATCCAACACATATATTACCTGCAATAGTGTAATGTAACTCACACTTATCAGCATGAGTTGTTTTGCAACTTTCTCAGTCTTTAATTTATAAAGGCGCATCGCATAATAAATGAACCCTAAGCCCAATAACCCAATTATTATTGCCGAAACCGGTGTAATGTATAGTTTTCCTGTTACACCTACAGCAGGTATCAATGAGGCCAAAACCGTCCAAATTGTATATAAGACCACTTGAATGGCAGTCCCTTTATCCCTTTTCCCGTTAGGCAACATATAAAACCCTCCCTTTTTGTAGTCTTCAAACAAGAACCATCCAATTGCCCAGAAATGTGGAAATTGCCAAAAAAACTGGATCATAAAGAGGGTTCCCGGCTCAATACCAAAGTCATTCGTGGCAGCTACCCATCCCAGCATAAAGGGAATAGCTCCCGGAAAGGCTCCCACAAATACCGAAAGTGGTGTCTTGGTCTTTAGAGGTGTATACAAGCTCACATACATAAATATTGAGATTGCTCCAAACATGGCAGTTTTCGGATTGATGGTGTATAAGACAACTATCCCTACTATTGTCAAAATACTGGCAAGTATAAAAGCACTTGGGACACTCATCCTCCCTGCCGGTATGGGCCTGTTTTTGGTTCGGTCCATTAACGCATCCAGGTCACGTTCAATGATTTGATTGTAAACATTAGACGCCCCCACCATGCAATAGCCTCCAACACATAATAACAATAATGTATAGAAATCAATCGCCTCTGCTCCAAGTAAATACCCTGCAGCCGAGGAAAAAACAACACTTACAGATAGGCGAACTTTAGTAATCTCAGTAAAATTCCTGATGATGGATTGTGGAACGGATTGTGATTGAGTGACAGACAAGCTCTTTTCTTTAATAGAAACACCTATGGTATTTGCACGGGCAAAGATACAGTACCCTCTCTTTTTTCACAATATATATTAAACATTCTTACTGTTTTATTTGAGTAATTTTATTATTTTGAACCCTCATAAAAATATACACTCATGCGTTTCAAAATTTTAATCTCAATTATAACTTGTTTCACTTTCTTATTTACTGCTGCTCAAACTGATGACGGGCGAAAATCCCACATAAAAATCATAAAAGTTAAAGATGAGATTTACATGCTTCAGGGAAAAGGTGGAAATATTGGTCTGAGCTTTGGCGATGATGGTATTTTTATGATCGATGATCAATTTGAAGATGTTACCGAATTAATTTTAGAGGATATAAAAAAGATCAGTGAAAAACCTATTCAGTTTTTGGTAAATACGCATCATCATGGAGACCATACAGGCGGAAACGCTAATATGGCGAAGACAGGAACTACCATTATCGCTCATGAAAATGTTAGAAGCCGAATATCTGAAGCTATGAATAGCGCTTTGGAAAAAGCTACAACGGCAAATAGTAAACCTGAAGGAGTTGATCCACAAATGCTTCCAACAATAACTTTTAGTGAAGACATGACCTTTTATTATAATGGTGAAAAAATAATGGTTTTCCATGTGCATGATGCCCATACAGACGGTGATGTAATTGTGTATTTTACCGAAAGTAATGTTATTCACACCGGAGATGTATTTTTTGAAGGAAAGTACCCTTATATCGATACAGCCAGTGGTGGAACTCTGCTGGGGTATATGGAAGCACTCCAAAAAATAATGATGCTTGCAGATGATGAAACGAAAATTATTCCCGGGCACGGATCTATAGCATCGAAAGAAGATTTACGATTTACAAAAAATATGCTTAGTTTATTATATAAGAGAGTAACACATCATTATATGAATCTAAGAACAGAAGATGAAATAACCAGCATGCGTGATTTTACCAAATTATATGATGACAAGGGCTTTGGTGATGGTTTTATCAGCACCGAAAAAATGTTGCAAATTATCTACAATGAGGTAAAAAAAGAAAGAGGTGTAATAGATGTAAGAGACATGAACGAAAGATTAAGGGAAAAATTCAGGCAACAAAAAGAGGCTCGCGAAAAAAGAGAAAAAAACGGATAATATCTCTTATTTAGAAATCATTATACCAGTTGAATAGATCTGTTCTAATTCCAAAATTTACCCAGGTAGTCTGATTCTCAAAGACACTTTCGGTATTTACCGAAGGTTTAAAATCCCTAAAAATAATGCTTCCGTAGGCTTTCAGGTTGGTAGCAGGATTAATTAAATATCCTACTTGCAATTCTGTGTGAAAAAAATCCGTTGTATTACCCTGTGTAATATCATTTCCAAGATCCGAAGGACGGTCATCTTCCGTACCATATATATTTCCTCCGTAAAAGAAAGTATCTTCTTCGGTGTTAAATTCAAAACCCCGTTTAGCAATGATCACCTTTGCGTCTGCAAAAATCCTCTCGCGTTGATAGCGTGCAATAGCAATGAATTCTGAAAAGTTTGCACCTAAAGTGTGTGCCATAGATTGATTATTATGACCATAATTAAGTACAACACTATTGTGTGAATATGTAAATGGGCGCACTCTGTTGTATTCTGCCTGTAATTGTAAGTTTTTGACTCCAAAGGCATCATAATACTTGGCTCCTAATTGGTAACCCGTTTTATTTTTATAACTACCGTCCCCTCCAAAAATATCACTTGAAGAAAACTCATCGATAATTAATTGAGCATACACATTTACTCTGTCTGTAAATTTATATTTTCCACTAAGCCCTATTAAAGCATTTCCTCCACGGGAACCGGTAGAAAACTCTATAGCACGATAAAAAATAATTGGATTTATATAATTAAAATCGAATCCTCTGTCATTATCATTTTCCCAAATTACAGATTCGAAAAGGCCAATGTTAAGTCGCTTTGTAACATTATAACTCAAATAATGATTTGCCATATACTTGGTGCGGAATGACCCGTCTAAGGTTACGTCCGGGCGTACATCCCTTAGGGACATCCATGTATTGGTATATTTTAACTTCCAAAAGGTAGTATTCAATTTAAAAAAAGGATATGGACTTGCGTTATCACTTACCAGTAAAGAACGGTACCCATCCCCTATGAAGTGCTTGCCATGCCCCAGCTGAATATTAAAATACTTCGAAGGAGTAAATGAAATATGGCCTGTTGCTATCGGGTAGTCGTATGAATCACTTTTAAAGCTTTTAGCGATTCCGCGGCCGGGAATGATTGCTGGATTACCCCCGTCTGGTTTTATGGATTCCGCATAACGATTAAAATATCCTGCAAAACGCCCCTGGCTTTCATAGATCACTGCAAAGAAACTTAAGTTTTTACCTAGCCCTCCCTGAGTATATACCAAGCGGGTGTTGTTATAGGTGTCTATTTCTGCATCGGTATCTTTTCCAACTTGTAAATCGACCCCGGGATCTAAGGTAAACCAATAGTCTTCTCCCTTAAAAGTAACCATGTGTTCATTCCACCATTTTCTACCCAACCAGGAAGTTTTGTTCTTGAGTAGTTTTTGGTTTTCTGTTTCAAAATTGTAATACTTATTTACTTCACTATATATAAAAGGTTTTTGTGCAGTATGATTGTTTTGCCCTATACGGTTTAACGCCGGATCAAACAAGCTATAATTATGGTGCGATAACGGAATGTTTATATTGCTTTTGTATTCTTCATTTGCATAAGGAAAAGCTTTAATGGAATCGTATTCGCTTTTGAGGGTTTCTATAGTTTCTTCTTCTGAAATATTTTTTACTTCAGCAGTACTTTCTGAAAATTTCATACTTGACGGAGCCTGCAATGGAATGGCTATAGGCAAAGTAAATTGTACGTATGCAGGATTACCATTATAGGTTGCCGGGGTAATCTTAGGGAGCAGTTTAAATACGCGCTTGGCTTCATCCTTTAATTCATTATAAATTCCATCAACATATAGAACTTTAAAATCTCCTTCTTTATTCACTTCAAAAAAAACAACAACATTTCCTTTATAATTTTCTGAAAAAACAACATCGGGGGTTTTAAAATTTTCAAAAACAAATTGCTGAAGCGTATAGTTGAAACAGTTTTCAAGTGCATCTATTGGCACTTCAGTACATTCAGGAAACACCGGATATTTTTCAAAACCAGAGAGGTCGTTTTGAGCAGAAATTGAGTATGAAATTAATAAGACCAGAAGTGAGGCACATATCTTCATTAGCAATGGCGTTATTTTGATGAAGGAAAGATACGGTTTTTTTATAATGCCTTTGCCGCAAAATAGAAAACCCGCTTTAAAAATATAATAAAGCGGGTTTAACTTTTACTAATTTACCAATAATGTAATTGGCACTGTGTAAAGTACTGCTACGTTTTTGTCTCCCTGTTTACCAGGTTCCATTTTTGGCAATGTATTGACAACTCGAATTGCTTCTTTTTCCAATAATTTATCCGGAGCCCTTGCAAGTATATCTTTTACAGCTCCATTTTCATCGATCTTAAATTGAACTGTAATACGTTGCTTTTCTCCCGAATCATAATCGGAGAACTTATCTACGTTGAATTTTCTTGCTATGAAGCTTTTTACTTTCGAAGACATACAGGCAATTTTTTCCTGGTTGCTTGAAAGTGACTCACATCCGGGAAAAATAGGTGCAAACTCCACATTAAGTACATTATCCGGCACAGTTTTATCCGGCTTTTCACTTCCTGTGCTAGCTGAAGGTGTAACTACCGTTGGAGAAATATCGATAGGAGTAACGGGAGTTTCATCTACAGTTTGTGTTGTATTTTCGATAGGAGTTACGATATCTATTATTTGTTGTTTCTTTATTTGTTTTTCGGGCTTTATTAATGGCTTAGGAGATTCATCTTTTAAAATAATATTATAAATACTGGGTTCTTCCAGATAAAAATCTTTTTTAGCAGTATATGTTGATGTGGTTAACCCAATTGTACTTTCCATGATCAGGAAAACTGCCAATAGGCTTACAATGACACCCAATTGAAAATATAGTCTTGAATTCCAATTGAGGCTAATACTCTTCTTATCCTCTCTCTTTGAAAGCATTTTTGGTTGATTGCTTTTAAAAATGTTTACAGATGGTTTCATAACATTTGTATTTAAGGATTAATAGTATTTTACAAGTGCAAGGCTTATGCCAAAAAAAAGCACCGAGCTAATTACTCGGTGCTTTTTTGTATTATATATTTATTATTCTTTTACTCTACCTGGAATCTAATTGGTAAAGAATAAAGAACTCCAACCGGTTTTCCTCTTTGTTTTCCAGGAGTCATTTTTGGAAGAGATTTTACAACTCTTACTGCTTCCTGTTCTAATTTGGGATGTGGGGCGCGAGCTTGTACATCTACAACGTTTCCGTTCTTGTTAATTTTAAATCTTACAAAAATTCTTTGAATTCCTTCTAATCCTAAATCACCTGCCAGGTCTCCGTTAAATTTCTTTTTTACCCACTTGTCTATTTTTTCGGACATACAGGCCTTCTTACCACTATTTCCTTTAGCTCCTTCACAACCTGGGTAAATAGGTACATTTTCAATTACTGCAAAAGGAACGTCTGCCAGTTCTTCTTCAACAGCTTCTTCGATCTCTTCAATCTCCATGATCTCCTCCTCTTGATTTGTTTCTGTAGATTCAATTATGGTTTCCTCAACCTCTTCTTCATCCTCTACCACTTCTATAACTTCAGGAGCAGGCGGTGGTGGAGGTGGTGGAGGTGGTGGCGTTATTTGCTGCGTTATTGGAATTTCTTCTTCCAGTTCGTCACCAACAGCCAGTGTATCTGTATCGATAGTTCGATCGTACGTTTTCCATTCAATTGCTTGCCAAGCGATTAAGAGCATTAAAATCATTCCTAACTGGAAAAATAATAAGCTTTTGCGACTTAAATCTGCTTTTGGATTTTTCTTGGATTCCATAATAGAGTATTAATGTGATTGCTAAAATATATAAAAACTATTGTAATATAAAACGAAAATTAGTTTTTAAGATTTAAATGGTGATTTTGTTTTTCAAAATTGGGTTATACCAATACTAAAAACCAAAACGATTACTTAAATATCAGGTATATACACCTTTCTTTTCAGTAATAGATCGTAATTAAATTACCTCAATTACTATGCCACAAGAAAACTGTGATAAGGAATCTGTTTATTTCTTTGCCGTAGATTTTCTTTCAATTTTCTACCTGGAAAACAATAGGCAGCCCATACAATACTCCTACAGGAACACCTCGCTGTTCACCCGGAGTCATGTGAGGAAGTGATTTTACAATCTTGACGGCCTCTTCTTCCAATTTTATGTGTGGTGCACGGGCACGAACATCCACGACATCTCCATTCTTATCTATTTTGAAAGTCACAAAAATACGCTGGCGCCCTTCCAGTCCAAGCTCACTGGCTAATTCGGTATCAAAGTTCTTTTTAACAAACTCTTCAATTTTTTTTGACATACATTCCTTCCTGGCTTCATTATTATTTGCGCTTTCACAACCCGGATATACAGGAACGTCCTCTATAACCGCAAATGGTACATTTACTATTTCTTCTTCTACCACTTCTTCGGCAATTTCTTCTATTTCCAGGATCTTATCGTTTTGATTTGTTTCTGTCGATTCAATTACAGATTCTTCTATTTCGGATTCATTTTCAACTTCCAAAATAACGAGTGGTGTAATTGAAGGTGCCGGTGGTGGTGGGGGCGTATTGATTTGCTCTGTAATAGGGATTATTTCATCAAGAGCATCAGCTACCTCTATCTGGCCAGTTTCCAGATCAGATCTATCATAAGTTTTCCATTCGAGGAGCTGCCAGGTCAAAAAAAGCATAATTATCATTCCCAATTGGAAAAATAACAAGCTTCTACGACTTAGGTCGTAATCAGGATTTTTCTTGATTTCCATTTGTAGTGAATTTAGACGTTATACGTTTATCGGATAGTTTTAATTCTAACTATCCAAAATGATAACAGCCCTATCAAGCAACCAATTCCGTTCGCTACAATATCAAATAAATCAAACTTCCTTGATAGCGTGAACCAGTGCTGCAATGCTTCAATAGATATTCCATAAAAGAAGCATATTAACAAAACTACAAATACAATTTTATTAGAAATATGATATCGGTCACCTGAAAACGTATAACCTAACCATATGACACACAGCACCCAATGTATAAGAACATGAGCCAGTTTGTCCAAAAAAGGGAGGTTAACTTCAGGTATATCTGTAGCCGGTGACAAAAAGGCTACAGTGATCAATAAGGTATAGACTACCCCTATTGACAAGAGGATTTTAGGCTCCGATAATTTCTTTATAAGCCGCGTCATCCAATAGATCCTCTATCTCTTCAGTGTTCGAAATCTTCAATTTTATCATCCAGCCGTCTCCATAAGGGTCTGAATTCACTTTTTCCGGCTCAGATTCAAGGCTTTCATTAAATTCGATGATTTCTCCGGATAGTGGCAAAAACAGGTCAGAAACAGTCTTTACAGCTTCAACGGTTCCAAAAACTTCTTCTCTGTCTAAGGTTTCGTCTACGGTTTCTACTTCAACATATACAATATCACCCAGCTCACCTTGTGCAAAATCTGTGATCCCAATGGTAGCTATATCTCCTTCGATAAGCACCCATTCATGATCTTTTGTATATTTTAAGTTTGAAGGTACACTCATAATAAATTTTGTTTAAAAGGTTTTTATTTAGTTTCCAAAGTTATATCGAAGTGTGAACCCACTTCTTATAGTAGTTTGTGGGAAGGCAGTTGAGATTGCATATTCTGAAAAAGTGTGATCGTAATAGAATAATGCCGTTAAATTTTTACTCAGTGCATAATCTGCGGAAAACTGAAGCCCATAGATCGTTTGTCCCGCAGTTGTCTGATTATTTTCAATATCCAGATAACGGATAATAGTTTTGTTGTCTCTTCGGGAAAGATCCATTTTAAAGTTCAGGTCACTTTTCAAAATTTTCTTCTTACCTCCAAAATTGGTCCCTATTTTAAGGTCCTTAATACGATACCCTAAGCCTATAACCACCTCGTTACCTTTAATTTCGGTTAATAAATTATTGGCAAAACTTAGCGACAAAGCTCTGTCTTTACGTAATTCTGCTAAAATTTTGACAGAATTCTTCATTTCAAAATCAATTCTAATCAAGGGTGAAAACTGTTCTGTAAGGTTTACATTCGTTAAAAAGATCTTACTCTTAAAGTTTCCGGCCTGGTCTACTGCCTCCGGCTCATTGGGATCATAATCCAAATTCGTCTGAAATTGATTCACTGTATATCCTGCTCTGTACCCGTGTTGTATAGAGAACCTTTTGAATCGCTTTTTAAACCAGGGTAATTTCATTAAACCTGTATATTTCAAATCCCAGTTAGGTAGCGGAACATCTCTGAATATTCCTGTTTTTTCATTTGCTGCATCACTTCCTTTATAAGCAGAAAGGAAAGCCGGTAGTAAAACATCCTGGCTTGTTTTTCCAAATCCTACAGGATAACCGTCATCATCTCTTGGAAAATTTGGAGAGCCGTAAAATTCTGTAGCCAATCTATCCGCAACTACCAATCTGTTGCTTCTAAAGTCATCAAAAGCAGCTGAACTATTCTCATCGCTGGTACTGAACGCTGTTTTAATTAACAAGGTTGAAATATTGAAGTTTCCAAATGCGCTAGGCGTTAATGAACGGTATAATCCATCTTCAACAATATAGTTTTCAGCATAATTTTCAGCATATACTCTACTTCCGTTCAAATCAATTTTCAAATCCGGTATCAGTTCTATATTGACCTGTGCATCTAATTGCCTGTTTTCAACTTCCGTATATTGTTCATTAAATTCAGGGTATATGGTTAGCCAGCCTTTTCGTGCAGCCAGATCTCGAACTTCTGCCTGACTACCAAATGTAAATCCGGCGGTTGGTTTTAAAGTTCCTATAAATCCAATGGATGGAGTATATCCCGGTAAGAAAATACCATTATTTTCCTGATAGTTAAACTGAATTTTCTTTATAGATGTAAGCAGGCCTATGAGTGTGTTAACAGCTTTATCTCCACCTGTTAATGTCTTGGTTGGAGTTCCTCCTCCCCCTCTATTTCCTCCAGAGGTATTTCCTGCATTAAGTGTTTCTTTGCTGCCTTTCGTTTCTTCTTCAGCTCCATTTTTTCCTCCTTTAGCACCTGCCTTTACTTCGGTGCCAGTTTTTCTTCCGCCACTCTTACCGTTTGATCCTCCGCCACTTCCGGATTTTATTTTGGTCAAACCTATATATCTGTAAAAGTTATTCATATCCAAAGTAGAATTGATACGGTGTGTACTTGCATTTTGGATCGAATTACCAAGATCATATACCTGCGTGGTACCATCGGCGAGTGTTATTGGAATATTGTTGAACAGATCACTGCCGTCTTGCCATTGGAAATCACCTGTATACGAATAGGTTGCCCTAATAAATCTTAAAAACGGAAACTTACTAAAAGGCAGGTCGTAATTTACCTGAAGCGATTGAAAATGCTGGTTAGGTTCTCCAACATCAAAAAAGCCGTCCCAAATTCCAATAGAATTATCTGCATTTCCTTCACTATCAATATAATTGGTCACAATTCTATTGTTGGAAGAATTAAAATTAAATCGAAGTGATTTAGTTAAATTATAATTAATTGAGTATTGCCAGTCAAATAAGAAATTTCTTTGATATAATGTCGGGAGCCCTATATTTCCAGGCAATAAATTGAGTTCTCTAAATTTTTGTTCGTTGTATTGTCTAATGATATTGGAACTTGCTGTGATATTGGTTGGTAGTACGTTAAAGTTCAGGTCTTTTAAAAACTGCCAGTATTTTCCGTTAAATATTGAGTCGTTCTTTTTAAAAGGCTCGTAAGTGACCGGTGCAAAACTATAATTATAGGTTCCTCCTACTCTCACATTTTGGTCAAGAGATTCTTCAATTTCAAAATCGTGATGGTCTACCTGATTGTATGAATAGGAAAATGTGAAGTTTTCAATATCATACGGCATTGGTTTGGCATCACCTGTACGGTCTTTACGAACTCCTATGAAATTTATACTTTGCCGTTTTGTATAATCGACCGACTGTTCCTTTATTATATCCTTTTCGTCTTGGTTATCTGTATTATCAATACGAGTATCCAGTTCTATATCTTGAAATTCGGGATCGTATTGAGGTGTGATCAATTCTTCTGCGCGTCCATAGTTAAATGGTAATTGCACGCCCCATTTTGGTGGTAACAACTGTCCCAGGTTCACATTGGTCACTACATCGTATTGCTGGACATCTTCTCTACTGCGTTGGTTTGGCCCCTGTTCTATAGAACCAAATCCTACTGTACTTCTACCTGCAGTGGCACTTACCGTTGCAAAATCTGCAATATTAGCATCCATGCTTGCTACAGCTGCCCATCCTCCTTGATTTTTAAGTTCCGAAAGACGCAATTCATTGAACCAAACTTCCCCGCAAAGTTCATTGCTTGTAGGGTTTTTAAGTCCTAACATAATGGTACGGACATTCCCAAAGCTTGGATTTCCTTTTATCCCTATACGCAAATCATTTTCAGAGCCTGCCGCTGAATCCGGATCGAGGTCTTCCTGATTAAAATAAGTAATTTGAGTTAGATCACTATTTGGGTCTCCTAATACTTGTGTTTTTACTTCCTGAAGTAACCTCAATGGTAAATTAAGTCTATTTTCTATAGGCCATACTACTTCAGGATTGAGAGATTCCGGTGAAATGTTTAGCGGTATTTCAACTTCATAAAAGTTTTGATCTAAATCGGTTCCTAACCTTATAAATGCAACTAGCTCGCCATCAGACGGAACTGTTTCATTATCCAGAGCTTCCGCATGAACAAACATTTCCAGGTTCTCATATTGACGCATGTCAACATTAAAGTTCTTATATACAGCACGTCCGTCTCCACTTTCCAGTCCGCATACTCTTAACAATAACGACTGTTCATTTTGACGAATGATGTTGTTATTATTGTTCAACTCTTCCCGAATAACGCCGGGAGGTAATACGTAAGAACCGCTATTCTCTTCGATGCTCACAGTTTCAACTTCAAATAAAGTGTCATCCAGGTCCGGGTCTTCACCGGTTACATCTAACGTATTTGCATATCTTCTGTAATCTCCGCGTACCAACTCCAAGGCTCCAAGGCGCAAAATAGTAGGTTCACTAAACCCGGTCATATACATACGCATAAAACGAATAGACCTAAAGTCTGAAATTCCATTAACAGCTTCATCCGGCTGGTCTATTGGCACTTTAAATTGGATCCATCGCACATCAATGGTCGAATTGTCCAAAAGAGTAAGCCCGGTGATTATTTTTTCGTCGGTAATAAACTCATTATTGGTGCTATTCATGTCCCTTGAAATAGGGATTCTGTATTCGTAGTAACTGTTAACCGTGTTCATAGTGTTGTCACGGTTAATATCTTCAACATCGGGTTGTGCTGTAGAACCTCTGTTATCGTTAGAAACTATTTCGGGAGAGTTCCCTTCTGTTCCGTTATAGGAACGATATCTCTCTACGATACCACCTTCTGCCTGTAAGAAATACAGGTAGTTGTCTCCAGCAGGGTCGGCTAATCCTCCAAATGCCGGAAATTGAGCAGCTTCAGCAGCATCATTAATACCATCATATCCAATATCCTGATTAGTTCGTTCTTGTCCCTGTGTGTCAAAAGTATAAACTAACGATTGGTTCGTAGGAACCTTACCATAAACTGTTGGTGTTGTATTTTCTGTCCCTCCGTCTTGTGGCAATCCATTCTCATACTGCTTTCTTCCGTCTTTCAAGATATCTTCTGATATATTACCCAAATTAAAATAGAGCTCTCCGTTATCATTTATAGACGAGTCATGATAATAGGGGTCCATAACCCAAAACTGAATATACTCCACATTAGAGCGTTCAAAATCTGTAGTGGACAGTTGCCTCATAATTCCACCAAATCTGGTTTCCGGGTTTGGAAGTGTATTCCCTCCGTTAGCTTCAGGATTGAAGTTGTAAGGCCCACGCTCACCAGGATAATAAGATAGGTCTAGTGTAAATAGTGCCTGCGTTTGTCCCTGAATAATATCTTGTTCCGGGAAAATCTCATCCCTAAAAACACGACGTGTGAATGGTGAAGACAGGTCTTCATCTGAAATTCCTCCGGGCCGTTGGCTACTATAAAAAATGGGGTCAATAGTATACCAGTCCAACTTTGCACGGTTATAATTGTAAGCCAGATTTGTATTATCTGCATTGTTATCAAAACGAACCGGTGTACTGGATAAAAACCATGATAATGGGCTACTAACATCAAGGGCTGTTTGAGATGCTTCAAAATCATCTACATAAACAGTTGTCTTCCCGGCAAAGTCCGAAACTTTAGGTGCGCCCGGTAAAAGGTAAGCAAATTCACCTCTCAGAGATACATTCGATTCTACATCTGTATCAATATTAGGAAGCTTATTTACCAATCTTGTTAGAAAAGGAACTTCGGTGGAGTAGTTAGCATTAAAACCAAAGATCGTATTATTGATCGGTTCTACATTATAGGATGATTTCTGTGTTAAAGGGCGTTCATTAAGGTTTAGATAGGTCGCTCCTATCTGAAATTTATCATTAAACTTGTGTTCTATATTTAATCCGGTAAAACGTTTTGTTTGTTGTCCAAACAGTGCGTTGTTCTCGGTGGTAATATTTATAGGTGTATTTGAATTAAGCAGTGCAGGGTCCAAAATCTGGACACGCCCTAATTGATAGTTCACTGTGTAATCCACTCCTTCTACCAATGTTCTTCCGTTGGCTGTCACTGTTACAGATCCTTGAGGAATATTAAAAGCACCAATTGGTATACCATCTGCTCCGGTAGACTTATAGCTTCCTTTTAACTGAAAAAAGTTCTTGTCACTATCCTCTTGTTCCGCCTCGGTCTTTGTGGTTCTATAGAGTGACCTGAAAACATATTTATTTTGGTTGGCGTTATATGTTGATGTATTGTCATAATCCTCAGAGCCCCCTGTAGTATCCAGCTTATTAAATAAGTATTCTCCAAATGGTTCAACACTTGTAAAAATGATACGCCCATTTTGAGTATCTACGGTAACTCCCGGAAGAAAATCGAAAAATCCGTCACCGCCCTGCTGTGGGTCGTTATTAAAGTTCAATCTGTCCAAGTTAAACACACGCAACAAAACAGTATCTTCAACATCATCGGGAAGTGGAGTAGCAGGAAATTGTTGTGTTCCTTCTGCCGCTGTGATATAATTGAGTGGTGAAGGACTTGTATAAAGAATGTTTAACCTGAAATCTTCCTGTTCTAATTGATATGCTCCTAGTGGATAGATATTTTTCATCATCAAATCCCAGATAGGCTCAGTTACATTAGTAATATTACTCTTTAAGAGCTTTACAACCAGGTTCTGTGAAATTCCTTCAATAGGATCTGCATTAGGGTCCGGATTTCCCGGGTCCCCGCCATTGATTGTACCTCCCGAAGCTTCTATACCGTCATTAGCAAATTCCCCAACCTGATATACTTGTCCATTTACCGTGAATTGAAAAGCTATCGCCAACACCTCATCATTGTTCAAGCGTTGATTTAAAGAGATATATCCCAGTTGAGAGTTCATTTGATATTCACTTTGCGTCAAAAGCCTCGCATTTTCCAAACTAACGTAATCGACACCTTCATTTACAGATACCCCGCTAAATCCGGCCTGTACCGATGCAATATCACGAATGGATTCATTTAATATGGTTTGCTCTGCAGGGTTATTAATTCCAAAAGGGTTAAAATCGTTATTCGAGTTATCCGGGAAAGAACCTCTTGGACTATTGATGAATCCTCCCGGAGGATTATTTAGTCCTATGTTTGCAGGATCAGATTCTCCTATATCCTGAATGGCTACAATATTTCGAACATTTTCGGTACGGTTGGTACGATTGGTAATCCAAACCTCTGCCCTTGTAATTTGTACATTCGAATTGATAAATGGATACTGCGTTAATGCTCTGTTGTAATTATCCCTAAAGTAATGTGCCAGGAAGAAGTGGCGATTCTCATCATATTCTGAAGCATAAATTTCAAAATCGGTAATGGTTGCTCCTCCTTCAGCTGTAACAGACCTGGTTTCAGATTTCTGTTCAGAAAAGACCCCGGTAATGGTTGTTTTTCCAAACTGAAGTTGTGTTTTTACTCCAAACAAGCTCTGTGCTCCTTGTATTAGTGAGCTGTTTAGTGGCATACTTACGTTCCCCACTTCTATCTTTTGGATAATGTCATCTTCGGTAGGGGTATATTCCAGTTTTATCTGATTTTGAAAATCGAATGTAGACTGTGTATCGTAATTTGCGGTAACCTGTAACCTTTCTCCTATCTTTCCTAACAAACTCAAACTAATACGTTGGTCAAAATCGAAGGACAGGTTACTTCTATTGTTGGGAGAGAATGCGGGATTGTCCTGTTTTGTGTACAAAAGCCCTAGATCCATTTCAACACTACCCTGCGGAATTACTTCGATAGTGTTTCCTCCAAAAACAGATTCAAAGAAGTTGGAGTTTACATAAAAAGTAGGAAGTAGATTTTTCTGTGCTTCTTCGGCGCCTTCTTTTCTTCCATCGGCAGCATCAATTTTTTGTTTGAAATATTCTTTCATTTGTTCCCTCATGATCAACTCACGATATTCGTCCGGAGTTAGAATGATAGGATAAGAAATATTGAAGCCACCTAAAGTTTGTGTATAAATATACCTGTCTGTTATAGGGTCATAGGTGTATAGATCTTCTATGCTAGGAGGGTTTGGCAGGTCTATTCGTCCCATTGAAGAACCTGTTGCTGTAGAATCCTGTGCGGATACTGTGCCATAACTGCCAAAAATGATACTTAAAACTAATAAAAGCTTAAAAAAGCTATGGTTGTAATCGTAATTTTTTGCGCCCAATTTTTACAAATTTTTTAAAGCTTGTTTTATAATCGTTTCTACTGTTGCATCCGGGTCCTGCTGTACAATCTTGTCACAGACCTTTTCAGCTTGTTTTCGAGCAAAGCCTAGTGTCTCCAAAGCTGATAACGCTTCATTCTTATTCGTATTGCTCGAAACGGCAGAAACATCTTCCAAGCCGTATACTTTTAAAATTTTATCTTTCAAGTCCAACAACACCCGTTGTGCGGTCTTTAAGCCTATTCCTTTTACGGACTGAATGGTAGCCACATCATCTGCAGCAATTGCTTCGGTAACTTGTTGTGGAGATAATGATGAAAGCATTGTTCTTGCCGTACTAGCCCCAACCCCCGAAACCGAAATTAACAATCTAAAAATTTCACGCTCTGTAGGGCCGGAAAATCCATACAAGATATGAGCATCTTCACGTACCTGCAAATGCGTATATAATTTTACATTTTCACCCGGGGGAAGTTTTGAAAATGTATGTAGCGAAATATGTATTAAATAACCTACACCATTACAATCTATAACAACATCGGTCGGATTTTTCTCAACAAGTCTGCCCTGTATGTGGGTAATCATTCGCTACTAAAAAGTTAATGGTCAAATATAGCACAATTATTTATAGCTTTTGTCCTAGAAAATATGAAATATCTTTGCTATTTTTTAGGTTTCATCAGCTCCTTTTCCCGCTTTTCTTTTTGTTGGGCATCTACTACGGAAACCGCAGCCATATTTACGATTTCTTCAACACTGGCCCCAAGCTGAAGAATATGAACCGGTTTTCTCATTCCCAGCATTATTGGCCCAATAGACTCTACATTGTTAAGCTCCTTCAAAAGCTTGTAATTACTGTTTGCCGAATCCAGGTTAGGAAAAATTAATGCATTTACCTTTTTACCGGCTAATTTTGAGAAAGGAAAGTTATTCCGAAGCATTTTTGGATTAAGAGCAAAATCGGTTTGCATCTCGCCATCCAGTATCATATCCGGGTTGGACTTGTGTAACAACTCTACCGCCTCTTTTACTTTTTTGGCATGAGGATCTTTAGAAGAGCCAAAGTTTGCGTAAGAGATCATTGCAATTACGGGTTTCAAACCAAACATTTTCATAGTGTAATTGGTCATTTGTGCAATCTTTGCCAATTCTTTTGCCGTGGGATCAATATTGATAGATGTATCCGAAATAAATATAGGGCCCCTCTTGGTAAGCATTAAGTTAGTGGTAGCAACTTTGCTTACTCCTTCAAACCTCCCAATAGTCTCTAATACCGGGCGAATCACGGAAGGGTACGAACGGGAGTACCCAGAGATCATGGTGTCTGCATCACCTTCATTTACCATCATAGCTGCAAAATAATTACGCTCACGCATTAATTTTCGAGCATCGTATAAAGTAACCCCGTTTCTTTTTCTATTCTTCCAGAATTTTTCGGCATACTTATTTAGTTCTTCGGTTTGTTCATCACTCTTTGGGTCTATTATTTCTATATCTGCATCAAAATCGATTTGCTCCATAAGTTCAACAATGACCTCTTTTCTACCCAACAAAATTGGAAAACCTATTCCTTCTTCATGTATAATCTGGGCTGCTTTTAATACGTCCAGGTGATCTGCTTCTGCAAAAACAATTCTTTTAGGGTCCGTTTTTGCACGATTCATCAGGAACCGAACAATCTTATTGTCACTTCCCATTCGCTCGTATAACTCATCTTCATAAAGTTCCCAGTCTGTAATTTTTTCAGTGGCAACACCACTTTCCATAGCAGCTTTGGCTACTGCGGGAGGAATCGAGGCGATCAACCTTGGGTCAAACGGCTTGGGGATTATGTAATCCCTTCCAAAGTTCAGTTTAGTTTCTCCATAAGCTATATTGACTTGTTCCGGCACAGGTTCTTTCGCAAGGTTTGCAAGTGCTTTTACAGCAGCCATTTTCATGGCTTCATTGATTTTAGTGGCACGTACATCCAATGCTCCTCTAAATATGAAAGGAAATCCTAATACATTATTCACCTGATTGGGGTGGTCACTACGACCTGTGGCCATGATAATATCCTCCCTTGCTTTAACCGCTGTCTCATATTCAATTTCGGGATTTGGATTTGCCAACGCAAACACTATAGGGTCTGGCCGCATAGATTTAAGCATTTCCGGGCTTACAATATCTGCAATAGACAGGCCTACAAATACATCTGCATTTTGCATTGCTTCATCCAGTGTGTCTATTTTCCTGGAAGTGGCGAACTCTGCTTTTTCTTCGGAAAGATTTTCACGGTCTTTTCGGATCACTCCCGTACTGTCTAGCATCACAATGTTTTCTGCTTTAGCACCAAATGATTTGTACAATCGGGTACATGATACCGCAGCTGCTCCAGCGCCACTTATTACTATGGAAACATCCCCTATTTTCTTTTTTGCGATTTCAAGTGCATTTAATAACGCTGCAGCCGAAATGATCGCTGTACCGTGTTGGTCGTCGTGCATCACGGGAATGTTCAATTCTTCTTTTAAACGCTTTTCAATTTCAAAAGCTTCAGGGGCCTTGATATCTTCAAGGTTAATCCCTCCAAATGTAGGAGCGATATTCTTTACGGTCTCTACAAATTCGTCTATATTTTCGGTATTAATTTCAATATCAAAAACATCAATATCTGCAAAAATCTTAAAAAGCAGCCCCTTTCCTTCCATCACCGGTTTAGATGCTTCCGGGCCAATATTTCCTAGCCCTAAAACAGCTGTTCCGTTAGATATTACAGCAACGAGATTTCCTTTGTTAGTATATTTATAAACATTATTACTGTTATTCTCAATTTCCAGGCATGGTTCTGCTACTCCCGGGGAATACGCTAACGAAAGATCTCTTTGTGTTGCATATTTTTTAGTAGGGACTACCTGTATTTTTCCGGGTTTGGGCTTTGCATGATATAATAAGGCCTCTCGACGTTTGCTCTCCTTGCTCATAGATGGTATTTAATCGTAATTACAAAGGTAAAAGTAAACCTGAAATGAAGAAATATTCCCCGTTAATCTTTCAGGAAGTTTATATTTCGTTTCAAGCCCGAGAACTTAGTGCGTTTTACCGCACTCTTTTTGAATAACTGCTGAAATACCTCTTCTGTAATTTCTTGCCAGTCTTTTTTGGTCATGGAAATTAATTGCGGATCCGGATCAAACAAAGGTTCACTATGAGCTTTACTGAAACGGTTCCACGGACATACGTCCTGGCATACATCACATCCAAATATCCAATCGTCAAAATGCCCGTGTACATTTGAAGGAATTTCTTTTTTTAGTTCGATAGTAAAGTAGGAGATACATTTGCTGCCATCTACAGTATAGGGTTCAATTATCGCCTTTGTTGGACAAGCATCTATACAAGCAGTACAAGCGCCGCAATGATCTGTCACCGGTGTATCATATACCAAATCGAGGTCGACGATCAATTCCGCTATAAAATAGAAAGAACCCACTTGTTTGGTCAATACATTAGTATGTTTTCCCATCCAGCCCAAACCGCTCTTTACAGCCCAGGTTTTATCCAATACCGGTGCTGAGTCTACAAATGCCCTGCCATGTACATCTCCAATTTCTTCGGAAATAAAATGCATTAATAGTTTTAATTTGTCTTTAATGACAAAATGGTAATCGGTTCCGTAGGCATATTTTGAAACCTTATAACTATTTTGGTCCTGAACCTGAGAAGGAAAGTAATTTAGCAATAAAGAAATTACACTTTTTGAACCGGGAACCAATTTTGTGGGGTCCAAACGTTTATCGAAATGATTTTCCATATAACTCATTTCTCCATGCATATTTTCTTTCAGCCATTTTTCAAGGCGTGGTGCCTCGTCTGAAAGAAACTCAGCTTTACTAATGCCACATGACATGAAACCAAGTCGATTGGCTTCTTCTTTGATAAGGTCTGTATATTTTTGCTTTAAGTTCAAGCCTTTCTTTCTGAAAATACCACTTCTACTCCAACCGGCTTCAACGTAATTAGCGGGTTTATTTTCACATCTGTCTGTGAGGTAGAAAGTGAATATTTTTTTACAAGATATGAAATTGCCAATACCATTTCATATATGGCAAAGCCAAGGCCAATACACATTCTGGGGCCTGCTCCAAAAGGATAGTACACTCCTGCCTTTTCCTTTTTGTTCTCACCTACAAATCGTTCGGGGTTAAAGACCTCAGGGTTTTTCCAATAATCGGGATGACGATGTAATTCATAAAATGAGACCCCTACCAGGGTATTTTTTCGAATATGGAAACCTTTAATGGTATCGTCTTCCAGGTTTTCACGGTCGGTGATCCACGCCGGCGGATACAGCCGCATAGATTCGTCTATCACTGCTTTGGTATATTCTAACTTTGCAATTTGCTCAATGGGATCATTAGTTTCAGCAGATACCCGGTTCACTTCTTCAAATACCTTTTGCTGAATTTCAGGATGTTTCGCTAATAGAAAGGTAGTAAATGTTAAAGCATTCGCTGTTGTTTCATGTCCAGCTACAAACAAAATGGAGATTTCATCGATGAGTTGCCTTATACTCATGGGTTCCCCTGTATCTTCGTATCTGGTAGCCAATAACATGTCCAGCAGGTCGTCATGCTGTACTGTGGAATTTTTCCGTTCTTCAATAATACTATTGATAATAGTACGGGTTTCTTCGGCTAATTTCTTATGCTTTGCTATTTGCCCGCTCAATTTAAACCACCAGGCCTTATGTGGCAATCGAACTTCTTTAACCAGAAAGACCTGTATTTGCTGAATGATTTCCTGAAGTCGTTGCAGTATTTCTTCAGAAACAGAAATATTGAACAATGATGTTGCCACTACTTTAAAAGCCAGTTCATTCATTAAAGGAAATGCTAATGTTTTTTCTTCTAGAGGAACTTTTTGTAATTCTGTTTCAATGGTTTGCTGCATTAGCCCAATTAATTGATGCATTTTTTGTTTGTGAAAAGCAGGTTGAATAAGTCTACGCTGTTGCAACCAATAATCGCCATTTATGGTAAGCAGCCCATGTCCCAAATATTTAGAAAGAAATTTCGTCTGTATAGACGACTTATAATAGTTTTTATGGTTTTTTTGAAGTATATATTGCACCACCTCTTTATCACGGGAAAGTAATAAATACTTTTTACGCCCTAATCTTACTGAAAAGGTATCGCCATAGCTTTCAAAAAAAGCTTTGTGAAAAGGCAACGGATTTTTTCGAATGGCCTCTGCATTCAAAAAGAATTTAATGATGGGTAATTTTGGAGGGTAATTATATTTTTTTGAAGTAGGCATATCTATATTTTTAAAACAGCCCGCCTTGAGTACCGCCTTTTAATTTGCCTAAGTGTTTATAGGCCGCTTCGGTAACTTCACGACCACGAGGGGTTCGCATGATAAACCCTTGCTGAATTAGAAACGGTTCGTATACCTCTTCGATAGTTTCACTGCTTTCGGAAACAGCAGTTGCCAAAGTAGTAATTCCTACTGGGCCTCCTTTAAACTTATCGATAATGGTTGTAAGTATCTTATTGTCCATTTCATCCAGGCCATGCGCATCTACATGTAACGCTTCCAAACCAAATTTTGCAATTTTAATATCTATATTACCATCTCCTTTTATTTGAGCAAAATCTCGAACGCGACGTAATAATGCATTTGCGATACGAGGTGTTCCACGGCTGCGTCCTGCAATTTCAATTGCTGCTTCCATAGTAATGGGAACCTTTAAAATTCCTGCACTGCGTTGGACGATCGTAGTAAGCAATTCGGTTGAGTAATATTGTAATCGAGAAGATATTCCAAAACGTGCCCGCATGGGAGCTGTTAGTAATCCCGAACGTGTAGTTGCTCCAACTAAAGTAAAAGGAGCCAGGTTAATTTGTACAGAGCGGGCATTAGGCCCAGATTCTATCATAATATCAATTTTGTAATCCTCCATCGCAGAGTAGAGATACTCTTCAACGATTGGGCTCAAACGATGGATCTCATCAATAAATAATACGTCCCGTTCATCAAGGTTGGTAAGTAATCCTGCTAAATCACCCGGTTTATCCAATACAGGCCCGGAAGTGACCTTAATTCCAACTTCCAGTTCATTCGCCAGGATATGCGCAAGAGTGGTTTTTCCCAGACCGGGCGGGCCATGAAATAATGTATGGTCCAAAGCCTCATCGCGAAGGTTTGCCGCCTGAACAAAAATCTGTAAATTTTCCAGTGCCTGATCCTGCCCTGTAAAATCATTGAAGGAAAGCGGGCGTAATTTTTTTTCAATTTCAAGTTCTTGAGGAGATAGCTCTTCTCCGGTAGGATCCAGGTGTTCGTTCATAACACAAATATACGAAGTGAAAGCTTATCATAATACAAAAAACCGTCATCAGAAATCTGATGACGGTTTAATATACCAGTATTCTCCCCGAGTACTGATATTCCTTTAACCTTATTCAAATTTAAATTAGTACTATAACAATTGCAATACGTGAAATTACGTATTCTGAAATCTTTGAAGAGGTCCTTAGACTTTCACTCGTTTCCAGTTTCCCCGCTTAAACCAAACTATTCCTATAACTGCTATCAATACTTCAGCAAAGGTTATGGCCATTAATACTCCTGCAGCTCCAAAATCCAAAAGTATTGCTGTTAAATAAGCGAAAGGTAGTTGGAAAAGCCAGAAACAAAAGAAGTTTATCACAGTGGGAGTTTTAGTGTCACCAGCTCCATTAAACGATTGAATAATCACCATACCATAGGCGTAAAAAATATAGCCGGCTGCTATCACCCGAAGACTTAAAGCTCCAAATGTAATTATAGCTGCATCTTCGGTAAATATTTTAATGATAGTCTCAGCAAAGAGCAGATAAAAAACAGAGACTATCCCCATAAAAATTGCATTATACTTACCGGTTCTCCAAACCGACAATTCAGCCCTATCCGGTTTTTTTGCTCCCAGGTTTTGACCCACCAAAGTAGCCGCAGCATTACTCATTCCCCATGATGGCATTAGCGTAAACATAAGTACCCGAATTGCAATAGTGTATCCGGCCAATGCTTCACTTCCAAATTCGGCCATGATCCGCATCAAAAAGACCCAGCTTGATGTTCCTATGATGAATTGCCCTATTCCTCCCAGGGAAACCTTTATAAGATTAAACATCATTCCGGCTTTAAGCACAAATTCCTTCCACCCAATTTTGATCCTGCTCCATCCATATATTAAAATAAGAAGCTGTATCACAACTCCAGTTCCTCTACCAATAGTGGTTGCAATGGCTGCACCTTTAACTCCAAATGCCGGTATAGGGCCCCATCCAAAAATAAACAAAGGGTCTAAAATTATATTCAGGAAATTAGAAATAATCAATACTCTCATCGCTACGGAAGCGTCTCCCGCTCCCCTGAAAGCAGCATTGATAATAAAAAGTAACATGATCGTAACGTTACCTCCTAACAAGATCTGTGTGTATCCATAGCCTTCGGCAACAAGCTCAGGGCTTCCTCCCATAAGTGTTAGGAGTTCTTTAGGGAAAAGAATCCCCAGTGTACCAATAATAGCGGCCAAAAGCACACCCAGAAAGATGGATTGTACCGTTGTTTGAGATGCTTTCTCCGTATCTCCCTCTCCTACACGCCGGGCTACAATAGCAGTGACTCCCATACTTAGTCCAATAGCAATTGCATACACTAAGGTGAGCACAGATTCTGTTAATCCAACCGTAGCAATTGCATTGGCTCCAAGGCTAGAAACAAAATAGGCATCCACTAAAAAAAAGATGGATTCCATCATCATTTCAAGTATCATGGGTATTGACAACATAAAGACCGCCTTACGGATACTTCCCGAAGTAAAATCCTGTTGTTTTCCCGCAACTGCAGACCTAAAATGAATAAATATTTTTTTTATGGTATCCATCACAAAAAATTAAGATGATAAAAGTAAAACAAAAAACCCTTCCATTTCTGAAAGGGTTTTCTAAAATATCATTATTTACAAGTTAATGGTTCATTTCTTCTTCATTTTCCTGTAAAGGTATATGTTGTGGTGCGTAATCCTGTCCCGGGATCACATAATCACTTTCATCTTTGTTCAACTTACTGTAATCATATGCCCAACGGTGTACATGTGGTATAGGCCCATCCCAGTTTCCATGAATGTGTTTTACTTCTGCAGTCCATTCCAATGTAGTAGATTTCCAGGGATTCTTAGGGCCTTTCTTTCCATAAAATATTGAATGGATAAAGTTGTACAGGAATACCAATTGAGCAGCTGCAGTGATGATAGCAAAAATAGTAATTACTACGTTGACATCTGTCAGGTCATCAAAATACGGGAAGCTTGTATTTGTGTAATAACGTCTTGGAAGACCTGCCATACCTATAAAGTGCATTGGAAAGAATACTCCATACGCCCCAATAGCAGTTATCCAAAAGTGTACATATCCAAGATTTTTGTTCATCATTCTGCTTTCGAACATCTTCGGGAACCAGTGGTATACCCCGGCAAATAATCCATATAATGCCGAAATACCCATTACAAGGTGGAAGTGAGCTACCACAAAGTAAGTATCATGAACATTAATATCCAGTGCACTATCTCCCAGTATAATCCCTGTGAGTCCCCCGGAAATAAAAGTTGACACAAATCCTATAGAAAACAACATTGCTGTATTCATTTGAAGATTTCCTCTCCACAATGTTGTAATCCAGTTAAATGCCTTAACCGCAGACGGAATTGCGATCAATAATGTTGTAAATGTGAATACGGAGCCCAAAAATGGGTTCATCCCTGTCACAAACATATGGTGCCCCCATACTATTGTTGAAAGAAATGCAATTGCCAAAATAGATGCTATCATTGCACGATACCCAAAAATAGGTTTTCGTGAATTAGTGGCCATAATTTCAGAAACAAGGCCCATTGCGGGAAGAATAACTATGTATACTTCCGGGTGACCTAAGAACCAAAATAAGTGTTCAAACAATACGGGTGAACCTCCCTGATTATGCAATACTTCTCCTGCAATATATATATCTGACAAGAAAAAAGAAGTTCCAAAACTTCTATCCATGATCAGCATTAAGGCAGCAGAAAGTAAGACAGGGAACGATACAACTCCAATAATTGCTGTTACAAAAAATGCCCAAATAGTTAGCGGAAGGCGTGTCATTGACATCCCTTTTGTACGTAAATTAAGTACGGTTACTATATAGTTTAATGCTCCTAATAGGGAAGAAGCAATAAAGATAGCCATAGAAACAAGCCATAGGGTCATCCCTGCTCCGGAACCTGGAATTGCCTGTGGTAAAGCACTTAAGGGCGGATAGATGGTCCATCCAGCAGAAGCAGGTCCTGCTTCAACAAATAGTGATAGAACCATAAACAAACTAGATAGAAAGAACAACCAGTATGAGATCATATTAAGAAATCCGGATGCCATATCCCGTGCTCCAATTTGTAAAGGAATCAACAGGTTACTAAACGTACCACTTAAACCGGCTGTCAAAACAAAAAATACCATTATAGTACCGTGAATGGTTACTAACGCCAAATACATATTAGGATCCATGACACCACCTTCACCCCATTTTCCTAAGAATACTTCATAAATGGTGAATTCTTTATCAGGCCAGGCCAATTGCAATCTAAATAAAAGAGACATAGCAATACCTATAACTCCCATAAACAAACCTGTGATCAGGTATTGTTTAGAAATCATCTTGTGATCCTGACTAAAGATATATTTAGTAATAAATGTCTCTTTATGATGATGCCCGTGATCGTCGTGGTGATCTTCTGCGTGATTCTGTACTTGTGCTGACATATCTTTTTTAAGCTATTTTATTTATTGTAGCGTTTCAGTTAAGGTAGCTTGTTGGGCTAACCAGGCTTCAAATTCTTCTTGAGATTCAACTATAATCTTCATCTGCATATTGTAGTGGTTACTTCCACAAATTTTATTACAAAGTAGCAGGTAGTCAAATTCATAAGGTTCCAGTGCTTCTTCACCTTTTGCTGTTAAAGCGATACTATTTTCTCTTCGTATATCATTAATCTTCTTAACCTTATCTACTATTTCATCCTTCAGCCGCATTTCCTGAGTTGTAATGGTTGGAGTAAAGGCAAATTGAGTGATCATTCCAGGAACGCAGTTCATCTGTGCGCGGAAGTGAGGCATGTATGCCGAATGCAATACATCCTGAGATCGCATCTTGAACAATACCTTCCGGCCTACAGGTAAATGTAATTCGTTTACAATGATATCATCTTTCGCATTTGGATCTGAAGCATCAACACCTAATTGATTTACTCCTTCAATTAAACGAACATTTGCTTCTCCCAAGGTATTATCATTTCCACCGTAACGAGCTCTCCAATCAAATTGATATGCATATAATTCTACCACCAGCGGATCATCTTCGGTATCTACATTCATTATATCCGTCCATGTAAATAAACCGTAAATAATAAGTCCGGCCAATACTATTACCGGAATAATGGTCCAAATAAATTCAAGTCTGTCGTTATCTGCATAGAAAACAGCTTTCTTATTTTTTTCTCCTTTGTATTTAAATGCAAAATAATGTAACAACCATTGTGTAATGATCCCAACAAAAAATATGATGATCATTGAGACAAGCATAAGGTTATCTATACCTACTCCATGTTCTGAGGCTGCTTCGGGCAATAGTACATCAAACCATTTCCAAAAGCATATTATAAGAATTACGTAGATAAATAATACAAACCCCAACATTAACCACCCGTTAATGTTATTGTCTTTATCCGTAGCTATTTCTGAAGTGTTGGTCTGTTTGGTTTTAGACATTTCAAATATCTTACCCATTTGCCAAACGGCGACTCCAAAAAGAATGATTACTAATACAACTAAAAATGCGGTCATCGTTATCTGTCTCTAACTAATTAATTAATAATGAAAATGTTTGCTCTCCTTCATAAATGGGTTGTTTTTGATCAACAAAGGTGCTTTTGTAAGTGCCATAAAAACAACAAATACAAACAACCCGAAGAAAAATGACATTGCTCCTAATTCCGGAACTCCTATAAACCAGGAAGCTCCTACAGTACCAGGTGTTATCATTAAATATACATCTATATAGTGCCCGGCAAGAATTACGATCCCTGTAAGTATTACAAACCAATTGACACGCTTGTAATCACTGTTCATTAACAATAATACCGGGAACACAAAGTTCATTGCGACCATTCCAAAGAAAGGCAATTTAAAATCTTCAATTCTTGTAACAAAGTAAGTAACTTCTTCAGGTATATTCGCATACCATATCAACATGAATTGTGAAAACCACAAATAGGTCCAGAAAATACTAAAAGCAAACATATATTTTGCCAGATCATGAATATGACTGTCATTCACAAATTCAAGATATCCTTGAGATTTTAATAGAATGGTAACCATTGCGATTACTGTTACAGCACATACCATCATTCCTGCAAATACATACCATCCAAATAAAGTACTGAACCAGTGTGGATCAAAACTCATGATCCAATCCCAGGACATCATGGATTCCGTATAGATAAAGAATACTAAAAAGGCTGCAGAAATCTTAAAGCTTTTCTTAAACCATCTGTTATCTGTAGCGTCATCACTCTTTCTGGAAAACTTAACGGCAAAATGACGATATAGCATCCAACCGCCCAGAAAGATAGCAGCTCTAATCAACAATCCGGTACTGTTTAACCAACCTGCTTTTCCTTGTATCAATTTATCATGTGCAACAACTTCCGGATCTGCCCACACAAAAAGGTGGTTTATATGCAATCCCGAAAGAGCTATTAGTACAAACATTATAATTCCTCCCGGAACTAAATATGCAGTAATTGCTTCCATCACTCTAAAGAGTACCGGTGACCAACCTGCCTGTGCTGCCCATTGGATCGCGTAAAAAGCCAGACAACCAAGGGCAATCATAAAGAAGAAAAAGCATGCAATATATAATGCGGACCATGGCCTGTTTTGCATTTGGTGTAAAGTATGTTCCAAATGTGCTTCTTCACTATCGTGAGCATTCTCACCATGTGTCCCAACGGCAGCTTCTTCGCTATCGTTATGCGCTTCTTTTAAAGCATTATGACCATTATGGTCTTCACCGTGATGGTCTGCCATCATTTCCTTTACTTCCGCTGTGGTTCCCGGTGCGGTAAGAAAACCTGAAATGATACCAATGGCTCCAACCACCATAAAAATGACAGCAAACAGTTTTAATTTATTTGGTAGCGTATACATATCTTTAGCTATTCTCTTTATTCTTTAATTAATGTTGTTCTTCTGAAGTGTTTGTTTCTTCAGAAACAATATTTTCAGTTACTGCAAGTGTATCTGTACTTGCAGAATTTGCTGCCGCAGGTGTTAATAATGGCTCTCCTTTTAAAGCAGCTTTTAAGTTCATTACGTGTTGTGTAATCTGCCAGCGTTCCAATTCACTTGTTTGCGAGGCATATGATCCCATTGAATTCAGTCCGAACATTTGTACGTGATAAGTACTTCCTTCGGTTATGGTCCGTCCGGCATCAGCATAACTAGGTATTCCCAGAAATTTTTCACGCTGTACCAAAATTCCCTGACCGTCTCCCTTATCACCATGGCAAACAGCACAGTATATTCCATACAATTCTTTTCCGGCTGCCAAATTAGCTTCCGTAACCTCTAAAGGGTTTTTCAATTCGGTACGTGCCAACTCTAACCCGGCTGTAGAGTTTTCATATTCATAAGGTTGCCATCCTCTAGGTATAGAGCCTTCCGCAGGCAACATTGCTTCCTGCTGTCCTGGAAATACTTCGTATGCACCATTGGTTTCATATCCTACCGGTTCATACATATTAGGCATATATTGATAATTAGGTTTGCTATCATTAAAACAAGAAACCAATAATACCGATGTGATTAATGCAATACCTATGTTTATACTGTTTTTCATATTAGTGGTCTTCTTCATTTTCAATTAAACTAATTTCCAATGCTCCGGTGTCGTATAAAAACTTAGAAAGTTTTTCAACATCGTGGTGTCCGGCATCAACTGCCATTAAAAAATGGTCATCTGTAGTTCTTACATCAGGATTCTCTGCTTTTTTAAAAGGCCAAAGCTTACTTCGCATATAAAAGGTAATTACCATTAAATGCGCAGCGAAAAATACTGTCATCTCAAACATAATCGGAACAAAGGCCGGCATATTTTCTATATAGCTGAAACTTGGTTTACCTCCAATATCCTGGGGCCAATCTTCTATCATGATATAGTTCATCATAACGATTGCCACGGAAAGTCCTACCAGACCATATAAAAAGGATGTAATAGCTATACGGGTATCTGCAAGTCCCATAGCCTTCTCAAGACCATGGACAGGGAAAGGTGTGTATACCTCCTCAATATGGTAGTGCTCATTACGCACCTGTTTTACAGCGTGCAATAAGATATCATCGTCGTTATAAATAGCGTGAATCACTTTCGATGCCATATTATTTAGTTGTTTTTAAGTTTTGATGCTTGTCCAGCCCAATCATCACGTTTTGCTCTTCCAGGGAACTCGTCGATAATGCTGTCCAATAAATCATATTCTCTATCGGTCATTCTACTTACCTGTTCAAAAGTGTAGATACCCAATTGATGTAATTTTTCCTCCATTACCGGGCCTACACCACTAATAAGTTTTAGGTCATCTTGAGTTGTTTGTGTAGTTGGGTCGAATGTTCCTATACTACTCAATAAACTCTGAATTCTTTCTGACTGATCACCGCCACTGGTTGGAACGGTTCTTTCTACATTTCCTACTTCATCATAATGCTTTACGTCATCTCCGTGCGTTGCCCGTAGGTTCTTATAATTGTCTCCTGAAGATTTCAGTATCGATTTAACTTCCGCTTGTGCGATTACCGGAAATGTTCTGGAATATAACAGGAACAACACAAAGAAAAATCCAATTGTTCCAATAAATATTCCCACATCCACAAAAGTTGGCGAGAACATGGTCCATGAAGATGGAAGGTAATCACGGTGCAACGAAGTTACAATAATTACGAAACGCTCAAACCACATACCAATATTCACTACAATTGAAATGAAGAAGGAGAACATAATACTGGTACGTAATTTTTTAAACCACATAAATTGCGGAGAGAATACATTACATGTCATCATTGCCCAATACGCCCACCAATAAGGTCCGGTAGCACGATTGAGAAATGCGTATTGTTCATATTCAACACCCGAATACCAGGCAATAAAAAGTTCTGTGATATATGCAACTCCAACAATAGAACCTGTGATCATTATAATAATGTTCATTAATTCTATGTGCTGAACGGTAATATAATCTTCTAAATTTGAAACCTTACGCATAATGATTAGTAAGGTATTTACCATTGCAAATCCTGAAAATACGGCTCCTGCAACAAAATAAGGCGGGAAGATGGTAGTATGCCATCCCGGTATTACCGAAGTAGCAAAGTCAAAGGATACAATTGTGTGTACCGAAAGTACCAAAGGAGTGGCCAAACCTGCCAAAACCAAAGAAACTTCTTCAAAACGCTGCCAATCCTTTGCTCGACCGCTCCATCCAAAAGATAGTATACTATATACTCTTTTTGTAAACGGTGTAATGGCCCTATCACGGATCATTGCGAAATCTGGTAATAATCCTGTCCACCAAAATACCAACGAAACAGACAGATAGGTTGAAATTGCAAATACATCCCACAGTAATGGTGAGTTAAAGTTTACCCACAAGGATCCAAATTGGTTAGGAATAGGTAGTACCCAGTATGCCAACCAGGGACGTCCCATGTGAATGATTGGAAACAGCCCTGCCTGAATTACAGAGAAGATGGTCATTGCCTCTGCAGAACGGTTAATTGCCATTCTCCATTTTTGGCGGAATAATAAAAGTACTGCAGAAATCAAGGTTCCTGCGTGACCAATACCTACCCACCAAACGAAATTGGTAATATCCCACGCCCAGTTCACGGTTTTATTTAACCCCCAGACTCCAATACCGGTGGAAATGGTATAAATAATACAACCAATTCCCCATAATAATGCTACCAAGGAAATTGTAAAAACAATCCACCATGATCTATTGGCTTTACCTTCTACAGGAGCAGCCACATCCACAGTAACATCGTGGTAGGTTTTATTTCCCGTAACTAAAGGTCTTCTAATAGGTGCTTCGTAATGCGACGCCATATCTTTATTTACTATTTCTTAGTTTGTTTAAACTTCTTTCGTATTTCTCACTTTGGCCTGGTACACCACATTTGGTTTTGTACCTACTGCCTCCAGTAAGTGATACATTCTTTTATCGTTTTTCTTTTCGAATACTAAACTATCGTGATCGTTAACATCTCCAAAGACAATAGCTCCGGATTCACAAGCGGCAGAACAAGCAGTTTTAAATTCTCCGTCTTTGATTTGTCTGCCTTCACGTTTTGCATCCAAAATCGTCTTTTGTGTCATTTGAATACACATAGAACATTTTTCCATAACTCCTCGGGAACGAACCACAACATCCGGATTCAATACCATTCGCCCAAGGTCATTATTCATATTATAATCAAATTCATCGTTTTCAGCATACAAGAACCAATTGAAACGACGTACCTTATAAGGACAGTTATTAGCACAGTAACGAGTACCTACGCAACGGTTATATGCCATATGGTTTTGACCCTGACGACCATGAGATGTTGCCGCAACAGGACAAACTGTTTCACAAGGAGCATGATTACAGTGCTGACACATTACAGGCTGGAATGCTACCTGCGGATTTGCAGAAGCATTTTCCATTTCTCCATATTCAGACAAAGAACTGCCTAATCCGGAAATTGCATCTTTTTTCGTAGCATCTTCTACAAATGATTCTTCGCTGGAGTAATAGCGGTCAATACGTAACCAGTGCATATCGCGACTCATACGCATTTCTTCCTTACCTACTACAGGAACATTATTTTCTGCATGGCATGCGATCACACAAGCACCGCAACCGGTACATGCGTTTAAGTCTATAGATAGGTTGAAATGGTGCCCTACTGAACGATCAAAGGAATCCCAAAGATCTGCATCTGGAGATGTCACAGGAATTTCCTGATGGTCCTTTGAAACCATTGGCACCGGGTTCCAGGTCTCAGCATCTTTTGTATTGAATATTTCCAGGGAAGTTTCACGAATGATATCTCTTCCCATCATGGTATTATGTAACTGTACGCATGCGAATTCATGGGTTCCGGCAACCTTTTCCAAGGTTACATTTTGTACTGACGAAAAATTCTGGTACAATGCATTGGCATTCACCCCTGTTTGCATTTCCTCTTGAATAGCTGCTGTTTTTCCATAACCTAAAGCTAGTCCAATAGAACCTTTTGCCTGCCCCGGCTGAATTAATACAGGGACTTTTTCAACTACAGCATCACCCATTCTTACATTTACATAACTTCCGTTAAGACCACCATTAGCCACATTATAATTTTCTAATCCTAACTCTGTTGCATCGGAAGCAGAAACTGTAATATAGTTGTCCCAGGTAGTTCTGGTAATTGGGTCCGGCATTTCCTGCAACCAAGGATTGTTGGCTTGAGAACCATCTCCCAGAGCAGTCTTTGTATATAGTGTAAGTTCAAATTCACCATTCTGTAAGCTTGCTGAAAGGGCTCCATTAGCAGAATTGCTTTCCATACTAACATTTCCTTCGGATGAAGGAACTTCTTCCATTTCAACTTCGGCATCACTTACCAAAACACCATCATGCAATGCCTGGCTCCATGAGGTTCCGCCTAAAACAGATGTCCAGTTTTCTTTGATATAATCGTAATAGTTTTTCGAATTTCCGATCCATTTCAACAAGCAATCCTGAAACTGTCTTGTGTTAAACAATGGGCGGATCGTAGGTTGCATTAAGCTAAATGTACCTTTCTTCATTTGAACATCACCCCAGGATTCCAGATAATGAGGTGTAGCGGCAACCATTTGCGCTAAAGAAGCTGTAGCATCTAACTTCATAGAAAATGCAAGAGACATATCCAGGCTCTTATATGCTTCAGCAAAAGCAGCACTGTTAGGGAAAGAATACACCGGGTCAACACCTACAGTGATCAATCCTTTCACCGTTCCGGAAATTACACCGTTCATTACACTTAAAACCTCAGCTGTATTTCCCATACGGGTCATTCTGGGTTTTGTAGTATCCATTACTGCACTTCCTTCATTACAGTCTAGTGCCATTTTCTGTGCAGTGACGTTTGGTAATCCAGTAATTACAACACCTTTATTTCCGGCCTTCTTTAATTGTGCTTTCGCATTGTTAACCGCTTCTGTGATATGCTCCGGTAATCCGGATGCGCTTCCGCCGGTTAAGGCTTTAAGTATTTCCATTTGCTGCGAAGGCGTTGCAGGAACTCTTTTATCTGCGTTTGCTCCGGACAATGTCATATTCGCTTCAAACTGAATATGTCGTGACATTTTCCCATTCTTTGGAACACGTCCTTGCGCATATCCGGCATCATATCCTCCACCTTGCCAATCTCCCAGAAAATCTGCTCCTACCGAAACAATTACATCAGCTTTAGAAAAATCATAGTCTGCTAAGCCTCGTGTACCATATTTATTTTGGAATGCATCCAATGCTTCTGAAGAGGAGACCGTATCATAGACTACATGTCGTACATCAGGATATTTTGCTGTAAATTCTTTTATTAATTTTGAAGTAGACGGACTCGCAAAAGTTTGCGTAAGCAGGACAATATCCTTGCCAGTCATTTCATTCATTTTTTGAGCTACAGCGGCATCAAATTCTTCCCAGGAAACTTCATTTCCATCTACAAGGGGAACCGGCAACCTGTTGCTATCGTATAAAGATAAGACCGATGCCTGCACACGAGCATTTACACCTCCCATTGCAGAAAGGTCGTTTCGCTCAATTTTAATAGGGCGGCCTTCCCGTGTTTTTACCAGAACGTTGGCAAAATCGAAACCATCTGCTATCGCAGAGGCATAATAATTTGCAACTCCGGGAACTATTTCATCCGGAGCTACCACATAAGGAATGGATTTGATTACCGGACCTTCACAGGCAGCCAACGAAGCAGCAGCAGTTGTAAATCCAACATATTTTAAGAAATCGCGACGTGTTGTTGAAGAAGTTTCCAAAACCTCTTTGTCTCCAAGAAATTCATCTGTAGGGATTTCCTCTACAAACTCATTTTGTTGTAGCGTCTCAACAATAGAGCTGTTCTCCTTTAGCTCTTCAACACTTTTCCAGTATTTCTTGTTTGATGCCATATTGTTACTTGTAATTTTCTTTTGTTTTTAATAGTGACATTTACCACATTCCAATCCTCCCATTTGAGCGATCGTTAATTTGTCAACTCCATATTTCTTTGAAAGTTCTTCGTGAATTTTCGCATAGTACTCGTTTCCTGCAAGATTCACATTGGTCTCTCTGTGACAGTTAACACACCAACCCATGGTCAATGGTGAGAACTGCTCCAGGATTTCCATCTCTTCTACGGGCCCGTGACATTTTTGACACTCAACCCCTGCAACAGTTACGTGCTGCGCATGATTGAAATATGCAAAATCCGGAAGATTGTGAACACGTACCCACTTCACAGGTTTTTCTTCACCGGTGTAACTTTGAGTATCCTCATCCCAGCCAACGGCTGTATATAATTTCTGAATTTCCTTATTGTAATCAACTCCGTACTCTTCTCCTTCTGCCAAAGTTTCCGGAGCAACCTCTGCAATATTCTTATGACAATTCATACAAACATTCAAAGAAGGTATTCCCGAAGTTTTACTTTTTCTCGCCGAACTATGGCAATACTTACAGTCTATCTGGTTGTCTCCCGCATGTATCCTGTGAGAATAATGGATAGGTTGTACCGGAGCATATCCCTCGTCAACACCTACCTGCATCATCCAACCGTAAGCAAAATATCCGGCGGCCAATAACAAGAATATACTTGTCACCAAGACCAGAAACTGATTTTGAACAAATGCTTTCCATAATGGAATTCTTTTTTCACCTTCTTCATATTCAACACCATTGGCTTCCGCAATTCTCTTAAGTGTATTTGTAACCAGGAATAGCATTACTACCAATAACAAGAATACCAAAGCCAGCGCTCCCAAAATAATGTCATTTGAAACACCGCTGCTATCACCACCACCTCCGGCTACAGGAGTTTCAGCCACAACAGGTTCCGGTTTTGGTTGGCTTGTATAAGCCAGAATATTGTCTATATCTGTATCGGACAATGCAGGGAAAGCTGTCATTACCGAATTATTGTTTTCAGCAAAAATCTTTACGGCAGTCGGATCTCCGGCCTTTACCATTTCCTGGCTGTTCTTTATCCATTTGTATAGCCATTCTTTATCATATTTTTGAGCCACTCCTCTTAGAGCAGGGCCAGTCGCTTTTTTGTCCAGTTTGTGACAAGCAGCACAATTGGCTTTATACAATGCTTCTCCGGCAGTAACGTCAACACTTTCGTCTTGTGCGTAAATAGTAGTTGAAAAAGTTAGCAAACAAGCTAACAAAAGAAGTGACAATTGAGAGGGTAGATTTCGGTAATTCACCTTTTTCATACTAATGGTTAAATTATTGTCAATAGTTTGGCACATATTTGGTTACCTTTTTGTTGGTTACTTGTGTAAAAAATGTACCATAAATAACGGCACAAAAGTACGGTTTAAAGTCGATTTTCGAAATGCAAATAAAGTGTTAAGGTTAATTTATATTTATTCTAAATAATATTTTTGCAGTTCCAAAAGTTATTATAGTTTACATTTGCACAAAAGAAGACAAAACATGAAGCTACAATATACATTTAAACTATTAATTTTCAGTATTTTAATTACAATTTCTAGCGGTTGCGTCTTTGCACAACAGGCAACAGTTACTGTGCAGCAAGATGCAAAAATCCCACAGTTATTGGAGCTAAAGAAGTCACTTGAAAAGGATAATAAATTGTCTGACGGATATACGATACAACTGTATTACGGAGAATTGAGCCGGGCTAATTCTATTATAAGAAAATACCGGAATTCTTACGGAGCCTGGGCTGCATCTATTGAATATGAAACACCAAATTATAAGGTATGGGCCGGGAACTTTGTATCACGCATTGAAGCCGATCGCGCCTTGATCGAAATACAACGTAATTTCCCTTCTGCTTTTATCTTAAAACCTGAACGAAGAAAGTAGCTTCAAAAAACACGTTATATACAACAAAGGCGACTCGAATGAGTCGCCTTTGTTATCTTTAAGTATCTATTATTATTTCAATTTTTTCTTGACGGCTACTTCCTGGAAGGCTTCGATAATATCGCCTTCTTTGATGTCGTTGTAATTCTTCACCTGGATACCACAATCGTATCCTTTTGCCACCTCTTTTACATCGTCCTTAAATCGTTTTAAGGATTCCAGCTCACCTGTAAATACGACCACTCCTTCACGTATCAATCGAATCCCTGAATTTCTGAAGATCTTTCCGCTCATTACCATACAACCTGCAATGGTTCCGATCTTTGAAATCTTAAAGGTTTCACGAATTTCTGCAGTTCCGGTAATTTCTTCTTTCATTTCCGGTGACAACATTCCTTCCATTGCATCCTTCAAGTCGTTGATGGCATCATATATAATGGAATAGGTGCGAATGTCGATCTCTTCTTTATCTGCGATCTGGCGTGCATTCCCCATTGGGCGTACATTAAACCCTATGATAATAGCATCGGAAGCAGAAGCTAGCAATACGTCACTTTCGGTAACGGGCCCAACCGCCTTATGAATAATATTTACCTGGATTTCTTCAGTAGACAATTTCTGGAATGAATCTGTCAATGCTTCTACCGAACCGTCCACATCACCTTTCAGGATAATATTCAGTTCTTTGAAATCACCCAAGGCAATACGTCTTCCAATTTCATCCAGAGTGATATGGCGTTGTGTACGTACGGATTGCTCACGTTGTAACTGTGTACGTTTAGTAGCAATAGCTTTTGCTTCACGTTCATCTTCAAATACATTGAACTTATCCCCGGCCTGTGGTGCTCCATCCAATCCTAAGATAGATACCGGTGTCGAAGGACCAGCTTCTTTGATATTCTTTCCTCGTTCGTCATGCATTGCCTTTACCTTACCACTATTCTGGCCTGCCAATACATAATCTCCTATTCTCAAAGTTCCTCCCTGTACCAGAATGGTAGATACGTACCCTCTTCCCTTGTCAAGAAATGCTTCTACCACTGTACCGTACGCCTGCCTGTTTGGGTTAGCTTTCAGCTCTAACAATTCGGCTTCCAGCAATACTTTTTCCAATAGCTCCGTTACTCCTTCTCCTGTTTTTGCCGATATATCGTGTGATTGTATTTTACCTCCCCAATCTTCTACCAATAGATTCATTCCGGCAAGGCCTTCTTTGATCTTATCTGGGTTTGCGGTGGGCTTGTCAATTTTATTAATTGCAAACACGATAGGAACACCTGCCGCCTGAGCATGGCTTATGGCTTCTTTGGTTTGCGGCATAATATCATCATCTGCCGCCACTACAATAATAGCCAGGTCCGTTACCTGGGCTCCTCTTGCACGCATTGCCGTAAACGCTTCGTGACCGGGTGTATCCAGGAAGGCTATCTTCTGGCCATTTTCCAATTGAACCCCATAGGCTCCTATATGTTGTGTAATTCCTCCGGATTCTCCGGCAATTACATTTTCTTCTCTTATATAATCCAGTAAAGATGTTTTTCCGTGATCCACATGCCCCATTACAGTTACAATTGGTGCTCTTGGTGACAGATCTTCCGGTGCATCTTCTTCTTCCTGTACCGCTTCTTCTATGTCTGCAGTTACAAACTCTACTTCGTATCCAAATTCATCTGCAACAATAGAAAGTGTCTCTGCATCCAAACGCTGGTTCATGGTCACCATCATTCCCAAAGACATACAAGCAGAAATTACTTCGGTAACAGGAACGCTCATCATGGTAGCAACTTCACTTACGGTAACAAATTCTGTTACTTTCAACAGTTTGCTGTCTGCTTCTTGTTGCGCAAGTTCATCTTCTGTTTTTTGGCGGTGAATATCTCTCTTCTCTCTACGGTATTTTGCTCCTTTACCTTTAGACGATTTTCCTTGTAATTTTTCTAAGGTTTCCCGCACTTGTTTTTGTACTTCTTCTTCGCTTGGCTCTTCTTTTGGTATATTTGAGCGTCCTTTGCGGCCTCCCCGGTTGTCTCTAAAGTTTCCATTTTTTGGAGCTTCCTTACTTATACGGCGTCTTCGGCTTTTCTTTTCGGAAGTGGATTTTTCTTCCTTCTTTTCAACTTTTTTCTTCTCCGGTTTTTTAAATTGGGTAAGGTCAATTTTTTTACCTGTAAAATTTGGCCCGTCCAGTTTCTTATAATTGGTCTCAACTATTTTAGATTCTTTTGGAGCTTCCTCTTCAGCTATTGGAGTTTCTTCTTTAACTTCTTCTTTTTTAGGCTCTTCTTTTGGCGCAGCCGTTTCCTTTTTTGCTTTGGCTACGGGCTTGTCATCTTTTACAGCAGCCTTTTTAGGTTTTTCTGCCGTTTCTTTTTCTACAGGTTTGTCATCTTCTTTTTCGGTTTTCTCTTCTTTCTTAGGCTTATCCCCATCAAGGTCTATCTTTCCTATCTGCTTAGGTCCGTCTAATTTAACTTCGGCTTTAATAACTCTGGAAGCTTGCTTTTTTTCCTTTTCATCTATTTCACGCTCCCGAGCCAAACGCAGCTCTTCTTTTTCTTTACGCTTTTCTTCACCAACTTCTTTTGAAGCTACCTTTTTGCTTTTGTCTGTTTGAAATTCTTCAAACAGTATTTGGTATTCTTCATCAGATATCTTAGTTGTTGGACGAGCCTCCACCTCGTGTCCTTTGGAACTCAAAAATTCCACGGCACGATCCAACGAGATATTGAATTCGCGTAATACTTTGTTAAGCCTTATCGTTTTTACTTCAGCCATAAAAATGCTTTCTCCTGTTTATTCTCTATATAATATATGATAAAAGTAGTTAAACTTTCAACTACTCTTCAAATTCTTCCTTCAATATATTTATTACTTCCTGGATTGTTTCCTCTTCAAGATCGATTCTTTTTACCAAATCTTTCACATCATGCTCCAATACACTTTTAGCGGTATCTAGTCCTATTTTATGAAATTCATCAATAATCCAGCCTTCAATTTCGTCGGAGAATTCTCTCAACTCTACATCTTCTTCCGCTCCTTCTCTAAGTACGTCTATCTCATAACCGGTTAGTTGTCCGGCTAAACGAATATTATGTCCGCCACGCCCAATGGCCTTGGAGACTTCTTCCGGTTTTAAGATCACTTCTGCCCTTTTAGTTTCCTCATCGATCTTTATAGAAGTAACTCTTGCCGGGCTTAAAGCACGTGTAATGAATAACTGAAGGTTATTGGTGTAATTTATAACATCTATATTCTCATTCCCCAATTCACGAACGATCCCATGAATACGTGATCCTTTCATTCCAACACAGGCACCCACCGGGTCAATACGGTCATCATAAGAATCTACGGCTACTTTTGCTTTTTCACCCGGGATACGCACTACTTTCTTAACAGTTATCAAGCCGTCAAAGACTTCAGGTATTTCCTGTTCAAATAGTTTTTCCAGGAACAGTGGGTTTGCCCGCGACATTAATATAGTAGGCTTATTGCCCTTTAATTCCACACTTTCGATAATTCCTCTTACATTATCTCCTTTTCTGAAAAAATCCGAAGGAATTTGTTTGTCTTTCGGAAGGATGATCTCATTTCCTTCATCGTCCAATAAAATAACCGCACGATGACGGATGTGATGTACTTCGGCAGTATATATTTCTCCTTCTAATTCTTTGAACTGCTTATAGATGTTTGTATTATCGTGTTCGTGTATCTTAGAAATTAAATTTTGACGCAATGCTAAAATGGAGCGACGCCCCAGGTCTATTAATTTTACTTCTTCAGATACATCTTCGCCAATTTCAAAATCGGGCTCAATCTTACGAGCTTCCGATAATGAAATTTCTTCGTTCTCATCTTCTACCTCACCATCTGCAACAACAATACGGTTTCTCCAAATTTCCAGGTCTCCTTTATCCGGGTTGATAATAATATCAAAATTGTCATCGCTCCCATATTTCTTTTTTAAAGCGTTTCTAAAAACGTCTTCCAGTATCGCCATAAGCGTTACTCTGTCTATCAGCTTATCATCTTTAAATTCTGAAAAAGAATCGATTAACGCTAAATTTTCCATATCATGATTTAATTAAATGTTATCATCACTTTTGCATCGGCAATAGCTGCATATGGCAGTACTGCTTCTTTTTCTACTGTTACTTTTCCTTTCCCAACAGGTTTAGGTTCCCGTGCCTTCCATTGCAAAGTGATTTTTTCATCATCTGCAACGGCAAGTTGTCCTTCTACAAGCTCCCCTGTTTTCGTCTTAACTTTTAGCTTTCTCCCCAGATTTTTTTTGTATTGTCTGGGAATCTCCAAAGGTTCGGATACACCTGCAGACATTACTTCCAGTGAAAAATCTTGTTCTTCCCTGTCAAGGTTGTGCTCAATTTCACGACTTACAGTGATACAATCTTCCACAGTAACTCCATTGTCTCCATCCAGAATCACTCTAATTTGATTTGCTTCAGAAATACTTAAATCAATCAAAAAAAGTGATTTGTTTTTTTCTAAAGCCTGTTCCAAAAGTCTTGTTACTTTCCCCCGCATCATTTTAAGCTATAAAAAGAGGGGACTTTTTGTCCCCTCAGCTAGTTAAGTATCAAATTCGCTGCAAATATACTATAATTTTTAATATTAAAAAAGCTAGCCGCTCACGTTTTATTTTTGTACTTTAATACTAACAAATCAAGCAAAATAAACAACTCTATGAAACGAATTTTAGTCCCTACAGATTTCTCTCAGCAGGCAGAAAATGCATTAAAAGTTGCAGCGCAATTAGCGATGGAGCACGATAGTGAGATCTACTTAATACATTCCCTGGAAATGCCATTACATCTAGCCAGATCCGGTGGCTCGGGAAGTTTACCGGAATCTCTTTATTTTATAAAATTAGCCGAAAAGAATTTTGAGGAACTTTTTAAACAGCCTTACCTGGAAGGAATTAAAATCAGGGAAGCGATCGGCCATGCTGAGATCTATGAAGACATTAGTGAAGCTGTAGAGAAGAATAATGTCGATCTAATAATTATGGGGTCTCATGGTTCCAGTGGCTTTAAAGAAATGTTTATTGGAAGTAATACCGAAAAAGTTGTACGCACCTCCAAAATTCCTGTTCTGGTCATAAAAAATAAGCATTCCAATTTTAAAATTGATGACTTTGTTTTTGCAACAGATTTTTCTGATGAATGCCGTGGAAGTTTTAAAGATGCTCAAACATTTGCCGAAACGACAGGAGCTAAATTACATCTGCTCTTTATAAATACTCCTAACGATTTTAAAACAAGTTCCGAAGCTAAAAAAGTGATGACAAACTTTGTAAGCGGAACCGGGGCCAAAAATTATACCCTTAATATCTATAACGATACTTCCGTAGAGAAAGGAATTCTCAATTTTGCGAAAGATACCAACGCGCAACTTATTGGCATGAGTACTCATGGCCGTAAAGGATTATCACATTTTTTTAATGGAAGTATTAGTGAAGACCTGGTAAATCACGCTAATATGCCGGTTATTACTTTTAAGATCAGATAATGATCCGGCTTGTATGTATTTGCATGACGGTGTTTCTCATGGGCTGTGGAGGTTCTACCAAACAAACACCAAAAGAGGATATTATAAATGATTCTCAAAAAGAAGAACTTGAAGAAGAGACAAAAGAAGAAATTATAGATGAAGTCCCTTCAATACCTATAGGAGCAGTCTCTGCAAACTTTATAGCAAATGAAATTCCTTTCTATGCTGTCGTCGATAGAATAGACCACAATAAGAAACTCACTTTAATCGGTTTTGAAAATAAGAGTATTCCCAAAATTAAAATCCCGGAAAGCTATGGTGCCACTTTATCGAGTTTACGCTTTGATGAATTTGACCGTGACCTTCTTTTAGTAACTGCAAAAATCAAGGACACAAATTTCAACAAATACTATTTATACATTTATAGAGATACTGCCTGGCATTCTGTTACTAATGGTTTTGCCATTCACAAAAGTCACGTAACAGACACACTAACACCTATAAAAGTTGACCCTTCTAACCCAAACAATATGTTTAGGTACTACTCTGTATTCGATCTGGACAAATCCAGTGAGCTGGGTTATACCTGGCGCTTACTTAGTGAAAGTATTCCAATTGAGAACAAATAATTAAGAGAAGTACTCCGTATAATCCATTAGCATTGTTTTAAATGCACGTTCTCCATGAGTTCCAAGATTCTTATTTGAAAGTCCCAGATCTTCCCGCATTTCCATAAGTACTTTTGATAGCTTCGCGTAATGTATTTGTGGATTCATAGTATCCTTACCCAATAAAAGAGAGAAGTTATATTGCCGGTATTCTCCCATCGCGTTAATTACATCGGGAGAGGCATACAACATATATTTCTTATAAAAAGAGAACATGGCATCATTCACAGCTTTGAAATCTTGCTTTTCGGGTTCGCTTTGAGAATGAAGGTCGTCAACAATTATATCCACAAACTGCTGATATACTTTACGTCGCTCTATATTAACTTCATTTTGTAATTCTTTTCTCTTTTCAATGATATGGCGGGCATAATAACCAATTCCCGCTGTAAGCACCGAAAAAAACACAGTAAACCATTCGAGTGTCATAACAATAGTATTAAGATAAAACAATAACGTATCGGGAAGTGGAATAAAGATAATTAAAATTTACAAATCATCGATTGTCAAATAAAAACCAATATTCAAATTGACACATTGATTCTGTACTTATTTACATGAAGGATTGTAATATTTAGAAAACTTTATGATTTCATTTTGTAAGCTTCTTCAAAACCTTTTGACTTAGGCTCCATTAAAAATGATGAAAATGATACGCACTATCCTATTAATTTTTGCTTTGACAACATTTCCTCTTTGGAATGCTTTTTCACAATCTGCAGATTCTTTTTTTGCTGAAGCAGATACATTTTTTAAAACCTATGTTTCCAATGGAAGGGTAGATTATAAAACAATTAATGACGAACCCGAAGCATTAAATAATTTATTGCTTTTGGCTAAAGACATGAATGTATCGCCTTCAAATGCAGCTTACTATCAGGCATTTTGGATCAATGCTTATAATCTTGCCGTCATTAAAGGGATCATTGATAACTATCCCACGAAATCTCCACTTAATATTAAAGGGTTTTTCGATAAAACAAATTATAGTTTAGGAGGCAAGCAAACCACGTTGAACGACCTCGAAAATAAATTATTGAGAGCTGTATATCCTAAAGAAGCACGTTTTCATTTTGTATTGGTATGCGCCGGACTTGGGTGTCCTCCAATTATAAATGCAGCCTATAAACCTTCCAGCTTAGAACAGCAGTTATTGCACCAAACTACACTTGCTCTTAATGACCCGAGCTTTATAAGAGTGAAAGGAAAGAAAGTGCAATTGTCTAAAATCTTTGAGTGGTACAAAGAAGATTTTGTACATGACGGAAATGAAATAGAATATATCAATAAATTTCGAAAAGACCCCATTCCAGTGAATGCCAAAATTTCCTATTACACATACGACTGGAATTTAAACACTAAATAAATTCAATAGAATTATTAACTCCCTTCCTTCTAAACCCAAACCTGATATTTCAGTTTTTGAGCTAAGGAAGCACAAACCAAAAAAAATGACCAAGAAAGAATTTTTTACAATAGTATTATGCTTTGTTTTTTCAATAGCAATTGCACAAGAAGAACAAGATCAAGGTTCAGTTATACAAACTTTAACCCCATCAAAGCTTATTGCCAAAGGACAGTTTGATATTAAGTGGTTCAATAACTTATACACTCAAACCGAAAGCACTTTTAGCGATGGCACAGAACCTCGCCAGACTTTTTTTACTTCTACTTTGGAAGGATATACCGGTATAAGTGACAATAAGAGAATAAATCTAGGATTGATCCTTGAGTTTCGCAGTAACGTAATTGCAGATAGAAATGCCCTGGATGTTTTTTCTTTTGATGGAGAGCATGGAACAGCCAGAAGCGGACTTACTTCAGTAGCACCATCAGTAAAGTTTGTACCTTTTGCATCGGTAAGTAATTTTTCTATTCAGAGTTCGTTCTTTATCCCTCTGGTAGACAATGAGGTAGAAGATGGGGTTTTTCTGGATCAAAACGGATTTACATGGCAAAACCGTTTCTTCTATGATCATACATTTGCCGGAGGAGATTGGCAAATATTTGCCGAATTAAATTCTGAGTTAAATTTTGGAGATAAAGAAAAAAGCTTCGCTAACAATAGTCTTAATTTAACTCCCGGAATATTCTTAAGTTATTTCCCTTCTTCAAAATTTACAATATTGGCGCTTACGCAACATTCACAGAGGATCGATTTGGGCAATGATTTTGAGCAAGATTTTACAGCTGTTGGCGGAGGTGCGAAATATCAATTGACAGACACTCTTAATTTGGAAGCCCTTTATACCAATTTTGTAAGAGGAAATAATACAGGATTGGGAGAAACATTTAATATAGGTTTACGTGCGGTTTTCTAGAATAAAACCTTTAAAATTCATATATTGAGTAAGGTTGAATACGTTTATCCACATCATTATTTTGTTTTTTTGCTGGTCAGGGTTGGCCCAGACGGTTGATGAGATAGTGATCCAGGGAAACAAAAAAACCAAGGAACGCTTTATTAAAAAGCTTTCAAAATTAAGGACAGGATCTGTACTGGATTCTACTTTAATAGAGGCAGATATAGTACGATTAAAACGACTTCCAGGTATTGCCCATGCGTATTATCAGGTGTTTCCAAATGAGAATGGCAATTACAAGATAGTGTATGGAGTAGAAGAGAATTTTACCATTATTCCTTCTGCTAATGTATTTACCACCAATGATGACGAATTCGCATATAGATTAGGACTCTATGAATTCAATGGCCTGGGGCAAGGGATTGTATTTGGAGGTGTTTTTCAACGAGACGTCTATAATTCCTACGGAATTAATTTTAGAGCACCTTATCTTTTCAGTAATAAAACAGGAATTGCTCTTAATCATAGTAATCTAACAACGCTGGAACCGGTTTTTTTTAATGATACTACGGCTGACTATAAATATAACAATACTTCATTTGAAATTTTAGGGCTACACGAGTTCAATTTTAATCACCGGATAGAATTGGGGGTCAATTATTTTGTAGAAGATTATGAATACAAAAGTGGCGCTACAGACCCGGATGTCCCCCAACAACTGGAAGTTAATAAAATACTCTACAAGCTTTTCTATGAATATAATAAGGTAGATAACTATTATCAATACCTGGATGGTTTTAAAAGTAGTTTCAACTTTCAATACGTAACCAGTACAGATGCTATTTTACAGGAATTTTTAATAGGTTTTAACGACTTCATCTATTATAAAAGGGTTGGAAAGAAAGGGAACTGGGCCAATAGGCTTCGTCTTGGAATTGCCACTAATAATGATTCTCCGTTTGCTCCGTTTGCCGTAGATAATAATCTAAATATCCGTGGAGTAGGGAATACAATTGACAGAGGCACGGCAGCTATTGTTCTCAATACAGAGTATAGACACTCCCTGTTTGAAAAAAATTGGTTTGTCATGCAAGGGAATGTATTTGTAGATGCCGGAAGCTGGCGTAATCCCGGAGGTGATTTTGGAGATTTTAGCGATCGGCAAAACCTAAGGGTCTACCCGGGGATTGGAGTACGTTTTATACACAAACGTATATTCAATACTGTATTCAGGATCGATTACGGCTATGGTATTACTCAAGATGCCACAAACGGTTTTGTTTTTGGAATAGGACAGTATTTTTAAAAATAAATTAAGAGAAAGTTAGCTTTCTAAAAAGGTGAAAAATATGATAGGCCCTTTATATTTCAATAAAATTTAACCAAAATAGACCCCTTTAAACCTCGATTAGAGGGATCTATGTTGTGCCAATAGAAATCAAAAACCCTCAAGTCTTATACTTAAGGGTTTTGTTGTTGGCCCACTAGGGCTCGAAGCTACCATTCAAATATTACCTAGCAAGTCAATTTATAGTCTCGATCGGAATCAAGAGCATCATTGAAATCCTAAATTTGAGGCATATCGATGGCTATTGATCATACAATCAGTGCTTAATTTTAAAATCCCTGAGTTGGATCGAACTATTCTTTCAGATTCACTACCCGGGTGACATTGTTAAAAGGTCCGGGAACCGGATTACCTCCGGCATCCAACAATTCCAATTGAATGGTTACCTCGCCCATAGGCAATCCTTTAAGAACATGAGGAGCCCATTCAGTAATCATAAATTGGTCATCATTCACTGTCACTCTAACTTTGTGTCCATCTTCTGAAAGGGTGGTATTGATCACAAAAAAGTCTAAAAGTAAATTCTCGGCATCCTTGCCCGAATATTCTCCTTTAGGACGACTGTAAATTAGTGTAGGAGCATCCATATCTAATCCTCTGGTGTCGGTTGCATTCTCTCCTACTTTTAATTTTCGTACTACCACCGAGTTCTCATTCTTAACAGATTCATGATATGAACGACTTAGAAAAGCCACCAAGTGATGTACTCCGCTGGGAATTTCTTTACTGAAAGTCGATTCATAATGAGCGGAATACGGCTCATTATTCAGAATAAAATGAATGTGTTGGCCTTGACCCGAGTTAGCCAGCAACTCAGCATTCGGGCCATCTGTCTGTGCCCCTAGCTCGTAGTTCTCCACATTAAAGTTAAAATCAGTCTTTTCGCTACTGGCGATTTCATCTCCCGAAGGATTTTCCAAAACCAAAGCAGCATCGGCATAAACTGGTGAATCTTGTAACTTTTCAAGAGTAATCTTCTCCTGGATTGTATCAGAAGGATCAGTTTCTATTTCCGTTTCCTGACGCTTTGTGTCTTCCTTGGTTTGCTTACATGCAATAGCCATAGCTAACACAGCAATCATTGTGACATACAGACTAAATGTTCGTGGCTTCATTTATATAAAATTTAGGGTTATTAATTTATTTTATCGAACTATGTATATTGTTAAAATCCCAAACAGATTCTTTACCGTTATTAGTTATAGTAAGGTTTCCCATTCGAGAAATACTGTTGTCAATTCTATTCAAATGGCAACGTAAGCTTGTAATACGACTATATTCAACCTCATTTGACAGGACAAGAGTAACCAAAACATCACCACTCTCAAAGGTAAGGTCTGTATCTTTTTTTTCCAACAACTTACATCCCAGGTGCCGCATTTCCTGAGCAATACGATGGTAATCCGTGGGTGTACACGTTAGGTGGATGGTATTAATCCCATTAAAGAGTCTGTCTTCTCTGTACGCGTTTTTGAGAAAAGCCTCCCTCGTATAAAAAGCGTGCTTTTGGTCGAAAAGACTATCCAGAAAAACGGGATTATAAAATGCATACCACGTATGTAATGCTGTTCCCGGACTTGGTGTGTAGAATGCCTTAAACCATATCTGCTCCCGGGCTCCTACCGGTAGACTAACCGTTTCGGTCGCATTGATAAACGAACCGGCATCTCCTCTCAGCTTTGGAATTATGTCCACGTGGAACTGTTCACCATCATTCTTTAACGAAAATCCAATTCCACTTTTACCGACAGGCTCATTATACGTATTGTTTGGACCCAGGATCTCAATGTAATGAATATGCCCCCGCATGTAACAAGTGGATGAACCGGCAACCAGCGGGAAAAAATCCGGCAGTCCAATATCGAATGAAGCATACGTTCGATTCCACGGCTCATCTTCCGTTAAAGCTGTATAGGTAAGACTGTCAACAACCACATACAGATGATTCAATAATAGCTCCGAAAAGTCTTTATCAAATGCAAAGTCAATCTTTTCTCGCTCAATAAGTAAGGGATCATATTTTTTCGAGGATTGCTTTTGGCATGAAATAAAAAATACACTTACTAAAATCAATATGGCAGGTCGCGCGAACAGCATTATGGCATGGCTTCAATTCGGTTCAGTTTGTTCATCCAGCCTCTTAAGAATCTCCTCGGGTGTATTTCAATAGCTATGGGTGTAGATGTGTTTCCACATCCAACTAAAAAAGGCGGTATAACCATTGCGCCTAAGCTGGCCTTATCCAGAAAGGAAAGAAAGTCTCTACGATTATATTCCATATTTTTTTAATTCAGAAGATGTTTTTCTACACAAATAAATTTAGGATAAATATCTTTAAAAGTTTGCTTAGTTCTATCATATATCTGTCCTTTCATTTCGATGTTATTATTGAATCCGAAATAAAAGTTATGCCGTAGTTCCTTTATTTTTTCATTCAAATAATACGAAAGAATCGCGAATTTACGATCACTGGTTTGCCAAGACAGGCCTGACTGTTCTTTCCATTTCATGATTTCATCATAGAATTTTTTCAATCCTCTAACTCTGGAAAAAAATTGTCCTTTCAATGCATCCGAAATGATCTGATTATCATTAGAAAGGACAAAATAAATTTTACCGATGTTTTTGTTTTCAATCAATTCCTTAATGCTCTTCAAGGTTTCTCTATCTGAATCAAAAGAGTTTCCCAGAGAAGTATAAAAATAATTCTCTTGTTTAAACGCAATGTTAATCGTTTCTTCTAAACAATCCGTTGGGCATAAAAGGAAAAGATTCTTACTCATTAGGCTGGGTCAACGGGATCCGGAAACGGGAACGAAGAGTGATGCAAATCAATTTTTAAAGTCCCATCCATTAATTTGTAACCGAACGTGTATTCTACTTTTGCTTCATTACCATTCAAATCCGCAAAAAAATAGTTCCCCATGGCTATAGCACGATTTTCTTCCAAAATAAAGCCCGCATTCTCAAACCTAACTTTAGTCCAAGGCTGTATAGCAAAACCCTTGTCTTCATCACAAGCTCTGTCATTGCCTGCAATGAAGTAAGACAGGGCTTTCGATTTTGTCGGCCTGAATTGTTGTAAAGCACACTTGGTGGGCTTAAATAAGACAGGGCCAGCTTCAAACGCATAACGCTTGTCAAGAAACTCATTGGCGTATGTCTCGCATTCTTGTCTGTTGTCTTTTAAGGATCCAATCTTTACAACGCCACTTCCCCATTCATTTTGTGCGCCTAATACTTGTTCTTTTGTAATCATTTTTTAACTATTTAATTCGTATTTGATTTTAAGAATTCATGCTCTAATAAAGATATCTAACTCCAATACTTTTCGAGTCTAGTGAACTTCGAGGATAATTTAATGCAACTGAGTTGCAAATATAATTAATTTGATTTGTTACTACAACCAAGTTGTAATAAATTTGTACTATGGGTATAATTAGAAGAACGAAATCTGTGGAGATGTTACTGGATGAATTTCAGAAGGATTCTGGAGCCATTTCGGTTATTGAATTAATTAAGCGCGTCAATTCCAAAATAAACAAGACCACTGTTTATCGCGTCCTTGATAATCTTGAGGACGACGGCATATTACATTCTTTCCTGGACAAAAATGGAATAAAGTGGTATGCCAAATGTTATGATTGTTCTACTGCCGGGCATTCAGATGCCCATCCACATTTTCAATGCATAAATTGCGGTAAGGTTGATTGTTTGACCCTAGAAGTGAATATTCCCAAAATACCGGATCGTGAGGTCATGGTCGCTCAGGTTTTGATCCAAGGGAAATGCAAAGCATGCTTTGTATAAGGAAAGGCTAATTCTTGAAACCCGCCCCTTTGTCTCGGAAGGTAGATGGAATGAGTTCAAACAAATTGTAAAGAAAGTTAACCGTAAATACAGCATTCAATAGAATTTAATTTAGCCAATCATGAAAAAGCATTTCCTCTTCCTAGCATTTCTTTTGTTACACATTCCTGTAATTATATCCCAAGACTTATTGCAATCGGGGCCAATGTTAGGGTACTCGACAATGCGGGAAGCGCTATTATGGGTGCAAACAACCGAAACCGCTGAAGTGCATTTCGAATATTTTGATAAAGAAAATCCGGAACAGCGCTATAGAACAGCAAAAATCACTACCGAAGCCAAGGACGGTTTTGTTGCAAGACTCTTAGCAGATCAAATTTTACCTGGTAAAACATACACCTATGAAGTGTTCGTAAATGGAGCAAAAATCTCCAGGAATTATCCCATGGAATTCCAGTCTCAAATGCTTTGGCAATGGAGAACGGATCCTCCCGAGGTAAGTTTTGCCCTAGGAAGCTGCAATTTCGTAAACGAAGAACGTTTTGACCGACCAGGTAAACCCTACGGAAGTGAATTTGAAATATTTGGATCTATTCATCAGAAATCACCCGATTTCATGCTTTGGTTAGGCGATAACACTTACTTAAGGGAGGCCGATTGGAATTCCCGAACAGGGTTTTTACATCGATACACCCATACACGTTCATTACCAGAGCTACAGCCATTGCTCGCATCCACTCATCACTACGCTATCTGGGATGACCATGATTTTGGTCCTAATAATTCAGATGGAAGTTTTTGGGGCAAGGAAACAGCTACCGAAATTTTTAAATTGTTCTGGGGCAACCCAAATTATAATGTCACGGGACAAGGGGGAATAACCGGCTCTTTCCAATGGGCAGATCTGCATTTCTTTTTATTGGACAACCGTTATTTCAGAACTTCCAACAGGAATTTTGCTACGGATCGTGAACTATTGGGAAAAGCACAGATCGATTGGCTTATCAATGCCATGGCATCCAGTTACGCGCCTTTCAAGTTTGTCGCAATTGGTGGTCAGGTGCTAAGTTCTGAAGCCGACTATGAGAACTACGCCACCTATCCGGAAGAAAGGCAATACTTACTTGATAAAATACGTGAAGCCAAGATCGAGGGGGTGATATTTCTGGATGGCGACAGGCATCATACCGGACTGAGTCGTTTGCAGGAGAGCAGCAATGTGTATCCGTTTTATGATTTGACTTGTTCCTCATTAACCGCAGGGGCTTATGATGATAAAGAGGAAGAGAACACTTATAAACTTGAAGAAACGTTGGTCGGACAGCATAACTTTGGAATTTTGAGTGTAAGTGGCCCACGAAAAGACAGGGTGTTAGAAATTTCAATATTTGATAAAGACGGGAAAGAACTCTGGAGCAAGGAGATCCGGGCAAAAGAACTGAAATATAAAAGGTAGTCGCAATAGTTTCATCAAGCGAATAGTAATCTTCCGGTCGATAATTTCAGAATCCATTTTTTATTAATACAACTAAGTTGCATTTATGCTTCAATATGGCTATTTTTGCAGTGTTTTTTTCTTAAAACAACCCATATGGAGAATAAATTGCCCGTTACGGTTTTGAGTGGCTTTCTTGGAGCTGGAAAAACTACGCTACTCAACCATGTATTACACAATAAAGAAGGCTTGAAAGTAGCAGTTATTGTAAATGATATGAGTGAGGTAAATGTTGATGCAGAATTGGTTAAAAGTGAAAATACTTTATCTCGCACTGAAGAGAAACTAGTAGAAATGAGCAACGGTTGTATCTGCTGTACTCTTCGGGAAGACCTGATGATTGAAGTAGAAAGATTGGCGAAGGAAAATCGCTTTGACTATCTGCTTATTGAAAGTACAGGAATAAGTGAACCGGTCCCCGTTGCCCAGACTTTCTCTTTTGTGGATGAGGAAAACGGCATTGACTTGTCTAAATTCAGTTACGTGGACACCATGGTTACCGTTGTGGATGCATTCAACTTTTTCAAAGACTTTGGGAGTCCCGAAACCCTTATGGACAGAGACCTGACGGATATGGAAGGAGATTATAGAACCATTGTCAACTTGTTAACCGATCAGGTTGAGTTTGCCAATGTCATTATTCTAAACAAAGTGGATTTGGTTTCCAGCAAACATCTCAGTTTGTTGAAGGCTACACTGCAAAAGCTCAATTCATCTGCGAAGATCATAGAGTCTATCTTTAGTAAGGTAGCGCCGGAAGCAATCTTAAATACAGGTTTATTTGATTTCGAAGAGGCCCAGCAGAGTGCCGGATGGATCGAAGAATTGAATAAAGATGAACACACACCGGAGACTGAAGAATATGGAATATCATCTTTTGTGTATCGCACCAAAAAACCTTTTGATCCGGTAAGATTCTGGAATTATGCTCATCACAAATTCCCAGCAAATATTATTCGCAGTAAAGGGTTGTTTTGGTTAGCCTCCCGACCGGAGCAGGCATTGGTTTGGGGCCAGGCCGGAGGCTCTCTACGCACAGACAGTGCCGGCGTCTGGTGGAGCAGTATGCCTTTTGAAGACCGTATTCGGTATGTAGGTTTTGTAGATAATCAAAAACAGATAGAAGCAGACTGGGACGTAAAATTCGGGGATCGAAAAAACGAAATTGTCTTTATAGGACAACATTTAGATGAAGCACTTATCCGGTCAGATTTAGATGCTTGTCTGGCTACCAAGGAAGAGCTGGCCATGCAAAATTGGAAGGAAGGATATAAAGATTCATGGCCCATCCAAAGAGCGTATCCACTAAATTAGAAGCTCATAACAGTAAACTGTAAGCGAGGAGAATTTATGAGATTAACTACACCAGCCTTTGTCGGCATTGTTTTGTAACTGGCTTCGATATTAACCTATGAAATAGAGGCCAATGGTTATTTGGGGGAATGGGCACTTACACCGCACCAATTAAAACACACTTAAATCCTTAGTGAGTAATCCAGAGTTCCTCCACTCTCTCTATGATGAAAGTAATACCGACTAGTCGCTTGCATGATAACGCATTTGAGTATTTCATGTGAATATCCATTACGGCTAGTATTAATCCGGTAATAAAGTAGCTTACAATATCCAAGCAACTGCTCAAATTACACCAAAAAAAGGCTCCTTTAGACCATTTATTGTGCGACCTATGTTCGACCCAAGAATTAAAAAACTCCTTGAAATCAATGAAATCAAGGAGTTTTGTTGTTGGCCCACTAGGGCTCGAACCTAGACTCTTCTGGACCAAAACCAGACGTGTTGCCAGTTACACCATGGGCCAATACCATAATGCGGGTGCAAATTTAACACAAACTTTGTCTTGAACAAACATTTTTCTTCAAAAAAACCTTTTTTCAGTAGCACTAAACAAAATATGATCGTTTAAAAATACGTTAGTCATATTTCAGCCTTGGGGCTATCTATATTATTAGTAAATTCGTCCCAACCAAAATTATGAACATATATGGGTTCCTTTAACTTCAACAAATGGAATAATATTTTAGGATGGTTTGTCTTTGCTGTGGCATTACTAACGTATTGGCTTACTGTAGAGCCTACCGCTAGTTTTTGGGATGCAGGGGAATATATTACAACAGCCAGTAATCTGGAGGTAGGACACCCCCCAGGAGCACCATTATATCAATTATTAGGAGCATTCTTCTCCATTTTTGCAATGGAAGCTTCCAGTATTGCCCTGACCATTAATCTAATGTCTGTTTTTGCAAGTGCCTTTACCATATTATTTATGTTCTGGTCACTTACCATTTTATTAAGGATCGTAGTATCAAAGCACCAGGAGTTATCAAAGAACAATGCCGTTGCTATCTTAGGAAGTGCAGCCGTTGGCACTCTAGCCTTTGCATTTACGGATAGTTTTTGGTTCAATGCGGTAGAGGCCGAAGTGTATGCGGCGGCAGCCTTTATTATGTCCGTATTATTCTATTCTGCCTTGCGCTGGGAGCGGGAAATGAACACCCCGCGTGGCGACCGCTGGGTCATATTAATAGCCTTTTTAATTGGGTTATCCTTTGGAGTACATTTTATGGGATTATTGACAATTCCTGCTATTGGATTCCTGTATTATTTTAAGAATACTAAAAAAATTACCGCTAAAAATTTCATCATCGCAAATGTGGTGGTCGTTGCAATTCTGCTTTTTATCTTTAAGTTATTATTGCCAATGACAATGAAGTTCTTTAGTGCTTCAGAATTATTCTTCATTAACAGTATAGGTCTTCCTTTTAACTCCGGAACCATCATAGCAGGCCTTATTTTTATCGCTTTGTTTTATTTTGGACTGCGCTATACCCGAAAAAAAGGGTATACGCAATTTAACACCCTATTACTTTGTGTACTGTTTATTTTTATAGGATTCTCCAGTTGGTTGATGCTTCCTATTCGCGCCAATGCCGGTACGGTGATTAATGAAAACAATCCAAACAATGCCCGTGAGCTTTTGGCTTATTATAATCGTGAACAATATCCGGAGACGCATTTGTTCTATGGCCCTTTGTTTACTGAAACCTATGCGGGATTAGATCCTAATAATCCCTATAAGGATGACAAGCCCAAATACGAAAAAGATTTAAAGGCCGGGAAATATGTCATTGTAAACCAATACAAAAATGCAAGTCAGAATACAGATGATGCGCATAAAGCAATCCTGCCCCGAATGTGGAGTTTGGAACACAATGCAAACTATATAGAATTCACCAATGGCTTAAACTTCAATGTTAAAAGGGAATACCGTGGAGAACAGCGTCTTATTGATGAAGTAAATGCCTTTAGAGAAGCAAATGCCAAAGGCTTGGTGGATAGTGAAGACTATAATTCATTCCTACAGGATTTTAGCCCGTTTCTCGATATTGAAAAACCTTCTTTCTGGCAAAACATAAGTTTTATGTTCGAATATCAATTTGGATATATGTACTGGAGGTATTTCATGTGGAATTTTTCGGGAAGGCAGGATGATGTGCAAGGGCAATACACAGACCTGCATGGTAACTGGATAAGCGGAATCAAATTTGTTGATGAATGGCGCTTGGGGTCTCAGGATAATTTACCTAGTGACATGGAATTCAACAAGGCGAGAAATACCTACTATTTCCTTCCTCTCATTCTTGGAATTTTAGGGCTTGTTTTCCACGCTAAAAACGATATGAAAAGTTTTTGGGTATTGCTGGTGTTTTTCCTTTTTACAGGCCTGGCCCTAAAAGTATATCTTAACGAAAGGCCTTTTGAACCACGGGAAAGGGATTACGCATTGGTAGGCTCTTTTTATGTTTTTGCCATGTGGATCGGCTTTGGTGTCTATGCGCTATATGAAGTTTTAAAAGATGTGATAAAACCCAAATTGGCTGTTCCTGTTGTTTTGGTCGTAACTGCTTTGGCAGCGCCTGTTCTCCTGGCAACTCAAAACTGGGATGATCATGACAGGTCCAATCGTTACACTGCACAATCTATGGGTAAAATGTATTTGGACTCCTGCGATGAAAATGCAATACTTTTTACAATTGGTGATAACGACACTTTTGCATTGTGGTATGCTCAAAATATTGAGGGTTACAGGCAGGATGTCCGGATCGTGAATACCAGCCTCTTTCAAACAGATTGGTACATTGATGATATGAAAAAGAAAGCGTTCACCAGTGATCCTATCCCCTCGCAACTTACCCATGATAAGTATCGATTTGGCACAAGAGATTTTCTCTTCTTCCAGGAAACCAAACAAGATACTATCGACATAAAGACCTGGATGAATTGGGTTGCAAATGATAGCCAGGCTACCCAGGTTGAGCTACAGAGCGGGCATATGGCCAATACGTTCCCTTCCAAAATTATTCGTATTCCTGTTGACAAGGAAGCGGTATTGCGAAATGGTATCGTTCCTCAAAAAGATGCAGACAAAATTGTACCCTATATAGATATTGTTCTAAAAGGTGAGGTTATTTATAAAAACCGAATGATGATGCTTGACGTTGTTGCTAATAATAATTGGGAGCGTCCCATTTACTTTAGTGGTGGTGCATTTGGTGATGATGATTATCTATGGATGAAAGATTACCTTCAATTAGACGGAGTGGTTTACAAATTAGTTCCCATTAGAACTGAAGTAGACAGAAGAAACCCGTTTGATATGGGACGTATTGACAGTGATAAAATGTACGACAATGTTATGAGTTGGGATTGGGGGAATAGTGGAAGCCCGGACATTTATCATGACACCGAGACGCGCCGAAATGGTATTACATACCGAAGCAATCTTGCTCGCCTTGCCGAAACACTTATCAATGAAGGTAAAAAAGAGAAAGCTGAAAAGGTTCTGGACCTGGCAATGGAAAAAATGCCTATTGATGAATTTGAATATTATTCCCTTCTGGAGCCTTATGTTTTAGGGTATTATGAAGTTGACAAACCGGATAAGGCAAGAGAAGTATACGAAAAAGTATCTGAAAAATACCAGGAGTACTTGCTCTATTTCAGTGGAATGAAAATTAAAAGGCAATATTCCCTAGCCGATGAAATAATTAGCAATATGGAACGCTACCGTAGCCTGGTAGATATCTTAATTGTAATGGACACTGAAGAATACGCACGTAAAGAAGCTGCAAAATTCAATGACTATTTAAGATTGTTCCGCCATTTCTATGATGAAAGTGAAGGTGTAGATGTAGATGAAAAAATCTCGGCCGAAGACTCTTTACAGACCCTATTGGATTCGGCACTACTGGAAGCAATCGAAGCTGAAAATTAATATGTAATGAAACCATATTTGGTAAAAACACCCGGATTTGTACAATGGATCTTCCGTAAACGAACCTGGTTCTTTCCCAATACCACAGACATTATTTATCTCACTTTTGACGATGGCCCTATTCCACAAGTTACCCCATGGGTCTTAAGTATATTAGAGAAGTACAAAGCCAAGGCCACTTTTTTTTGTATTGGCGACAATTGTAAGAAGCATACGGGTATTTTGAAGCAAATTATAGAGGAAGGTCATTCTATTGGAAATCATACTTTCAATCATTTGAATGGCTGGAAAACAAATACTTCGCTTTACATCAAAAATGTTATAAAAGCTGAAGAAGTAATTGGTTTTTTGAAAAATCGCTCACTTCTTTTCCGCCCACCTTACGGAAAACTTACAACGAAGCAATCAAAAATATTACAAAAAAAAGGATACAAAATAATAATGTGGGATGTACTCAGTGCCGATTTTGATATTTCGGTATCTGAAGAAAAATGTCTGAAAAATGTAATAAAGAATATACGACCCGGCAGTATTGTAGTTTTTCATGATAGCCTGAAAGCCGAAAAAAAACTGAGGTATACATTACCAAAAGTACTGGAATATGTTTCAGATAAAGGATGGAAATGTGAAGCTATAGTATGAAACTATACAAACTCCTTTACCAATCCAATTAAAGTATTGGCATCTTGTTCCCCGCTTTGGCGCCATTTCATTTCGCCGTTCTTATAAATCATCAATGTTGGTAAGCCTTTTACACGAAGTGCTTCAGCAAGTTCTTTATTCTTTTCAACATCAATTTTGATCACCCTTGCCTTATCTCCCAAAGCAGCGGCAACATCCCGAAGTACCGGATGCATGCCTTCGCATGCTTCGTCCCATTCAGCATAAAAATCCAACAAAACAGGAACTCGGGTTTCAATTAATTCTCCAAATTTTGACATCTGTCTAAAGTATTACTTGAACAATTGTACTACAAATATAGCATTTCCCGTAAATTAAGCGGTATTACGACGCCTTTTAAGTTGAATTACAGTGATCTCAGGCCATATTCCAACACGCCCGGGATACCCTATAAATCCAAACCCCCTGTTTACATTGATATAACGTCCAAATTCCTCATAAATTCCGGCCCAATTCTCATATCTGTATTTTACAGGGCTCCACCTGAACCAGCCCGGAATTTCAATTCCGAATTGCATACCATGCGTGTGGCCGCTTAAAGTAAGGTGAAAGTTTCTTTCATCCTCCTTTACTTGTGCTTGCCAGTGTGAAGGATCGTGGCTCATCAGTATTTTAAAATCTTCATTAGCAACCGCACTACAAGCTTTATTGAGGTCACCCGCCTTTTTAAATCCTCCCGCTCCCCAGTTTTCCACACCTATCAAAGCAATACGTTCTCCATTCCTTTCCAGATAACGGCTTTCGTTTAGTAACAGGTCCCAGCCCATTTCACGTTGTAGTGTTTTTAGATCTGAAAGGTTTTTAGCTTTTTCAGCTTGAGACTCCCACTGCACATAATCACCATAATCGTGGTTCCCCAACACCGAAAAAACACCGTCTTTGGCATTTAATTTTGAAAAGGTTTCTTTCCAATTGTTCATTTCAGCAGCCAGATTATTTACCAGGTCACCTGTAAATAATATTACATCACTCCCTTGCTCGTTCACTAAATTCACTGCATATTCTACTTTTTTGGCGTTGTCAAAACTACCACTGTGGATATCACTTAACTGTGTTAGCGTATATCCGTCAAAAGATTCGGGAAGGTCATCAAATTCCAGTGTATATTTCAGTACTTTATAATTATACTTTCCTCTATACATTCCATAAAGTAAGGAAGTAAAAGGAATTGCAGCAATGGTTAAGGCAAGCGTACTTATAAATTTTCTCCGTGAAGGAAGATAGAACCCTTCATCGCTTCCTGCAATTTTAGAAAAAGTTCCAACAGAGACCCTCACAATATCTTCTCCAAACATAAAAACAATGAGTAACAACTTTGGAATAAAAAATGCTAGAAAGAGCCCAAACACATACATTCGTTCCGGTGTCATGGTCCTTGTGGAATTACCGTAAGTGAGCTGGTAAATAAATGCCAGAAGAATACCCACAGATAAAATGGCATAGACCCATTGTATCCAAGGGTTTTTAGTAATTGTTTTTAATGCCTGAAACGCATACAGGTCAACTAAAATATAAACGACAATAAAAATTATCCAGCGCATAGTACTTACTAGGTTTTAAAGATACTACCTTTCAAAAAGTTGAAAATAGACATTCACTTTTTTTTAACGATTTTCGTATCTTTTCAACATTGAAAGAAGTTACAGGCAAAATGTTCATTTGTAACTCAGGTTTTCCATTATTTATTAGTTGTTCAAATAACCATCCATGAAACGTAGAAAATTTATTCAGAACGCATCGCTCACAGGTTTGGGAGTGGTCGCAGGTGCTGCAACTTTAAGTTGTAAAGAAACTACTCCAGAAAACCCTTCAGAAGAAATCAATAAACCATTAGCTGTTACTACCGGGACATTCCCAATTGTTATTGCAACCTGGGATGTGCCTAATGCTACTGCAAAAGCATGGGAAGTGCTCCAAAATGACAGATCTGCCCTGGATGCTGTTGAAATGGGCTGCATGGTAGAAGAAGCTAATGCCGAAGGGCAGTCTGTAGGACTAGGAGGCTTACCGGATAGAGACGGCAATGTCACTCTTGATGCCTGTATTATGAATAAAGAAGGTAATTACGGGGCAGTAGTATGTATGCAAAACATAATTCACCCCATTTCTGTAGCTCGCAAGGTCATGGAAGAAACTCCTCATGTGATCTTAGCAGGAAAAGGTGCTGAGAAGTTTGCAGTTTCGGAAGGTTTTAAGAGAGAAAACTTACTAACCGAAGCATCCAAAAAAAAATGGGAAGAATGGAAAAAAACATCCAAATACAAGCCTATTATCAACATAGAAAATCATGATACGATAGGAATGCTTGCTATCGATAAAAACGGGGATATCTCCGGAGGATGTACCACAAGTGGCCTGGCTTATAAAATGGCGGGGCGTGTTGGGGATTCTCCTATTATTGGTTCGGGTTTGTTTATTGATAATGAAGTGGGAGGCGCAACAGCTACCGGTATGGGCGAGGAAGTTCTAAAGACTGTTGGAAGTTTTCTAATTGTTGAACTTATGAGGCAAGGAAGAACACCCCAGGAAGCGTGTGAAGAAGCCATAGCACGTATCATTAAAAAGAGCCCAAACATTGAGGGTTTTCAGGTAGGATACATTGCCATGAACAAACAGGGGGAAACAGGTGCTTATTGTATTCATGAAGGGTTTTCAACAACCAAATATGAAAACGGAACCAATGAGAATACTCCTGTAGATTTCTATAACAAAGCATAGTAAACAGTTCTACTTTCCTTGTATAGATCCTGGTAATCTACATGTAAGTTGATTACATTTCAAAGTATAAAAAACTGACAGAAAGAGCTTTACAAATTTCCTGTTCCCCGAAAAGAAGTCTTATAGTTTTCTTAAAAAATGGTAGCAACAAATAATTTTTGTAGTTTTGTACTACATAAGTAGGTTGATAACCTGGGTTATCGATCAAATTTGGGGCGAAGAGCCATCACTTTTGTGATGGCTCTTCTATTTTATAATACCAAAAATTTATATTTCTGTGACAGGATCATTGTGCGAACACTACTTCACCACTTGCTTCTTGTTCCTTGAACTTTGTTACCAGATCCAGTGCATCCGGAATTACATCACTGCATAAAATAATAAGTGATCCCTTTTTTGCATTATTCACAGCATAGGTGATCGCTTCTTTTTCTGAGGGAATAATAGTAGTCTTTTTATCCGGGTCCTTCATTTTAATTCCGTCATTCAGCATTTTGATCAATTCTTCTTCTGTTTTACCACGTAAACGTTTATCCTGACGAATAATAATCTCATCGAACATCTCTGCGGCAATACGGCCCATTTCATTATTGTCTTCTTTGCGCCTATCACCAATCCCTGCTATAATTCCAACTTTAACTGTACACTCCAATGAATCCGTAAACTTCTGAAGTGCTCTCATTCCTGCAGGATTGTGTGCATAGTCCAATAAGATCTTAAAATTCTCAAATTCAAATAAATTTAGTCTTCCCGGGGTTTGCGATGCGGAAGGGATAAAGGTCTCCAAAGCTGCTTTCATATCTTCAATGCTTATTCCTCTTATGTTAGCAGCCAAAACAGCAGCCAAAACATTTTGAATCATAAAAGTAGCCCTACCTCCATACGTCAATGGGATACTTTCTGCCTTCATAATACGCATCTTCCAGGCGCCCCGGCATAAAGTAACATACCCATTCTCGTAGATGGCTGTAATTCCTCCTTTGCGCTGCAATGCCTGTATTCTTGGATTATTTTCATCCATAGAGAACAATGCCAAATTACAGTTAATTCCTCTTCGCATATCATATACCAGATCATCATCGGCATTCAAAATAGCATAGCCGTCCGGCAAAACAGTTTCCGGGACAACGCCTTTTACTTTTGCCAATTGTTCTACCGTGTGAATTCCTTTGAGCCCTAAGTGGTCTGCAGCGACATTAGTTACCACTGCTATATCACAATTGCCAAAACCAAGTCCGGCTCGTAGCAGTCCACCACGTGCACATTCCAATACGGCAAAATTCACTGTTGGGTCTTTAAGGACAAATTCAGCACTGGCAGGGCCTGTGCAATCGCCTTTCATCAATAATCTGTTTTGAATATATACTCCATCACTAGTGGTATAACCTACTCTATACCCTTTCATTTTAGCAATATGCGCTATCAATCGGCTGGTAGTTGTTTTCCCATTGGTTCCGGTAATGGCAACAATAGGAATTCTACCAGTATCTCCTTGCTGCGGGAACAATTTATCCACCACCGGTGCGGCTACATTACGCGGTAATCCGGTTGTAGGAGCTAAATGCATTCTAAATCCGGGACCCGCATTCACTTCCAGTATGGCACCTCCAGTTTCTGAAAGCGGCTTACTAATATCATCTGTCATGATATCAATTCCGCAAATATCCAGGTCAATTATCTTTGAGATTCGTTCTGCCATAGAAACATTTGCAGGATGAACAATATCGGTTACATCTTCGGCAGTACCTCCTGTACTTAGATTGGCGGTGTCCTTTAAAATTAATCGTTCACCTTCAGGAAGAACAGTATCTACTGTATATCCCGCATCTTTAATGATCGTTTTGGTAAGGTCGTTAATCGTGATCATAGTCAAGACATTTTCGTGTCCATAACCACGACGCGGGTCCTCATTTACTTTATCCACCAATTCTGTAATGGTAGATTTTCCATCTCCAATGACATGTGCGGGGGTACGCTTTGCAGCAGCGACCAATACATTATTGATCACCAATAGCCTGTGGTCTTCCCCTGTAATAAATTTTTCAACAATGACTCTTCGGGAGACTTCTTTTGCTGCATGGAATGCCTCCAGAGCTTCTTCGTATGTATTAATGTCAACCGTAATTCCTCTACCATGGTTCCCATCAATAGGTTTGATGACCAGCGGATAACCAACATAGCGGCACGCTTCCTCAAGGCTTCGCTCTTTACTAATAATATCTCCTCTGGGGACTTCAACTTCTGCCTGCTCAAGCAGGTATTTCGTATCTTCTTTATCACAAGCCAGCTCAACACCAATACTACTGGTCTCACTGGTTACTGTTGCCTGAATTCTTTTTTGATTGGCACCATATCCTAACTGGCACAACGAGTACTTATTTAAGCGAATCCATGGAATACCACGACTCGCCGCTTCTTCAACGATAGAACCTGTACTGGGCCCCAGGCGTTCTGCTTCACGGAGCTCTCTCATTTCCTGAATATCCGGTTCCAGGTCATATTCTTCACCCGAGATCAATGCTTCACAAATTCTTACTGCAGCCTTAGCCGCATAGCGGCCTACATTTTCTTCAATATAAGAGAATACAACATTATAAACCCCTTCTTCACCATAGCCACGAGTTCTTCCAAAGCCGGTGTCCATCCCTGCAAGCGTTTGTATCTCTAACGCGATATGCTCAATAATATGCCCCATCCACGTGCCTTGCTCCACTCGTTGAAAAAATCCGCCGGGCTCTCCAACCGAACACCGGTGCGAATACATTGTTGGAAACATAGCCTCCAATCGTTCTCTAAAACCGTCAATTTTATCAGAAGGACGTTCTTCCATCTCCTCCAGGTCCAAAACCATCACTATTAGTTTATGGCGACGAACTGACCAGTAATTGGGGCCACGCATGGCATTTATCTCTCTTATTTTCATATTGATTAGCTTTAAATTAAGAATTGCGAAAGATTATAAATATATAATTTTTTTCAGAACAAAACTCTTATTTTTGCCATCAATAAATTACAGCCTATGGACGTAAAAGGAATCTTAATCCCAATAGGAGGGAATGAAGACAAAGGAACTGAAACCACAGAAAGTTACCATCTTGAGTTTATTGAAGAAGGAATTCTATCACGTGTCGTAAAGGAAAGTGGTGGTTCGGATGCTTCAATAGTAATAATTCCCACTGCTTCCAGTATCCCCAATGAAGTTGGTGAGAATTATTTGGATGCCTTTGGGAAATTAGGCTGCACCAATCTCCATGTAATGGATATTCGTGAACGTACACAATCTGAGGACCCAAGAAACATAGAACTTATCAAAAAAGCCGATTGCATTATGTTTTCCGGGGGAAATCAGTCTAATATTACCAATAAGATTGGTGGAACGACCATACATGACATCTTATTGGAGCGATATAAGAATGAGCCTCTTGTAATTGCCGGAACCAGTGCAGGTGCCATGTGTATGTCGCAAGAAATGATTACAGGAGGAAGCAGTACTGAAGCTTTTATTAAAGGTGCTGTTGGAATGAATAAGGGAATGGGGTTTATTCCTGACCTCATTATAGATTCTCATTTTATTCGCCGTGGGCGTTTTGGACGTTTGGCCGAAGCTGTCGCCAGATTTCCAAAATTAATCGGGATCGGACTTGCTGAAGACACCGGATTAGTAATTAAAAATTGTAATGTGGTAGAAGTAATAGGATCCGGGATGGTCATTATTTTTAACCCCCGTAAGTTGAAACACAACAACCAATCTTTGGTAGATGAAGGAACACCCATGTCCCTAACAAATTTAAAAACTCATATTCTGGCAAACGGAGACCGTTTCGATATAAAGAAGAAAAAAGTAAAAGTGTCTCCTTTAGGGCTTACGGTCACAGATGCTCAATCTTTATAGATCGCAATTTCCTTTTGCCCTTCAGAATTTTTATACGCACGATACATTCCTTCGGTATTAAACGGCATCGCAATATCGCCTTTGGCATCCACAGCAATTAACCCACCGTCTCCACCAATTCTAAGAATGCGATCGTTAATCACTTCGGAAGCTGCATCCTGTAATGAATATCCTTTATATTCCATCAAGCAGGAGACATCATATGCTACCACTCCCCGAATGAAAAATTCTCCACTCCCCGTACAACTTACCGCACAGGTCTTGTTATTGGCATAATTTCCGGCGCCTATCATAGGGCTGTCTCCTACACGCCCCCATTTTTTATTGGTCATACCTCCCGTAGATGTAGCTGCGGCAACATTTCCATTAACATCGCAAGCAACCGCGCCAACCGTTCCAAACTTGCCGTCTTTTTTAACACTGTGGTCCAGTTGAAATTTATCACTGCCTTTGATCCCTTGCCATTGTTGATAGCGAACTTCATCATAAAAATAATCGGCACTTTCTACAGAATAGCCATTGCTTTTAGCAAATTGCATAGCTCCCTCCCCCGCCAGAAATACATGTTCACTTTTTTCCATAACATCTCGTGCTAACGACACCGGATTTTTAATTCCTGAGATAAGAGAGACGGCTCCGGCCCGCAATGTTGCTCCTTCCATAATGGCTGCGTCCATTTCATGGCTCCCTTCGGCGGTAAAAACAGACCCTTTGCCAGCATTGAACAACGGTGAATCCTCTAATAGTTTCACAGAGACCTCAACAGCCTCTAATGCACTACCACTATTTTCCAAAACTTTATATCCGGCTTCCAGGGCAGTATTCAAAGCAGCTTTATACTTTGCTTCCAGATCTGCAGTCATAAGCCCTTTTACAAGGGTTCCTGCACCCCCGTGGATTGCAATTGAAAATCTATTCATTTCATTTTTATTTACTTCGGAAAATTACAAATTGCATTTCAATTAATTTCGCTTCGCGCCAGAAGTTTTGTAGTTTTATACACTTCAATATAAAATAAAGATGGCCAATCAAAAAAGACTCTTCCTAGTTGATGCTTATGCACTTATTTTTCGCGGATATTATGCTTTTATAAAAAACCCCAGAATTAACTCTAAAGGGATGGATACTTCGGCCATTCTGGGCTTTACCAATTCTTTACTGGATGTTATAAAACGTGAAAGACCAGATCATTTAGCAGTTTGTTTTGATAAAGGTGGAAGTGATGCCCGTAATGAAATATTCCCTGAATACAAGGCAAACAGAGATGAAACACCCGAAGCCATAAAAATTGCTGTCCCCTATATCCAAAAGATATTAGAAGCCATGCATATTCCTATCATGGTAAAAGAAGGTTTTGAGGCCGATGATGTGATTGGAACTCTTGCCAAAAAAGCCGAAAAAGAGGGATATCAAACTTTTATGGTAACCCCGGATAAAGATTTCGCACAATTGGTCTCTGAAAATATCTTCATGTATCGCCCGGTCTTTGGAGGTGGTTATGAAACCTGGGGAATCCCGGAAGTAAAAGCAAAGTTTGAAGTTGAAAACCCCTTGCAGGTTATAGATTTTCTGGGTATGATGGGAGATAGTGCCGATAATATTCCCGGACTTCCCGGAGTGGGAGAAAAGACCGCTAAGAAGTTTATTGCGGCCTACGGCAGTATGGAAGGCCTGCTTGCAAACACACATGAGCTAAAAGGGAAAATGAAAGAAAAGGTAGAGGCCTCCAAAGAACTTGGATTACTTTCCAAAGAACTAGCCAGAATCCTTTTGGATGTTCCGGTAGATTTTAATGAAAAGGACTTTGAAATGTCCGACCCGGACATAGAAGGGGTAAAAGGAATATTTCAGGAATTAGAGTTTAGACGCTTAACAGAAAATTTTCTAAAGACCTTTGCTGAGGGTAATAATAATGAGGAAGCACCCAAAACTTCCAAAGTAGAAACACCTAAAAAAACAAGTTCGCGAACTGCCGGAACCGGTCAATTTTCACTTTTTGGAGGCGATGGCGAACCTACTGCCGAAGCCGTAAAAACAGCTAATTCGAGAAGCACTATTGAAACAACCGAACATTTCTACCAAACCATCCACCCGGGGATGGGCACAAAGTTGTTCATTCAAAACCTTATGAAACAATCCAGTGTTTGCTTTGATACTGAAACAACAGGGTTAAATCCTTTAACTGCAGAATTGGTTGGGATTGCGTTCTCATGGGATGTTGGAAAAGGGTTTTACCTTCCCATTTCTGAAAATAAAGAAGAAGCCCAGGAAATTATTGAACAACTTCGTCCATTTTTTGAAAGTGAATCCATCGAGAAGATCGGGCAAAATTTAAAGTACGATATAAAAGTGCTCGCCAAGTATAATGTTTCGGTAAAAGGAAAATTATTTGACACCATGTTGGCGCATTATCTCATCAATCCGGATATGCGGCATAATATGGATGTACTCGCAGAAACCTATCTTAATTATACTCCTGTCTCAATTACAGAATTGATTGGAAAAAAGGGCAAGAATCAGTTATCAATGCGTGAGGTTCCCATCGAAAAACAAACTGAATATGCCGTAGAAGATGCAGATATTACCCTACAGCTAAAGGAGCATTTTCAAAATGAATTGGGCGAAGCCAATACTCAAAAATTGTTTGATGAAATTGAGATCCCCTTATTGCGAGTCCTGGCCGATATGGAGCTGGAAGGTATCAACCTGGATAAAGATTTTCTGAAAGGATTGTCTCTAGAATTGGATAATGACATTGCCAAACTGGAAAAAGCTATTTATGAAGCGGCCGGAGTAGAATTTAACATTGCTTCACCAAAACAATTGGGCGAAATTCTATTTGATAAAATGAAGTTGGTAGATAAACCGAAGAAAACCAAAACAGGCCAGTATTCTACTGCCGAGGATGTGTTGTCTTATCTTGCAAAGGATCATAAGATAATTCGCGATGTATTAGAATACCGTGGTTTATCAAAATTAAAAAGCACCTATGTAGATGCATTACCGGAGCAGGTGGACCCTGCTACAAATCGTGTCCATACCGATTATATGCAAACAGTTGCCGCCACCGGAAGGTTAAGCAGCAACAATCCTAACTTACAGAATATCCCTATTCGTACGGAGCGTGGCCGTGAAGTTAGAAAAGCATTCGTTCCACGAGATAAAAACCATATTTTACTGGCTGCAGATTATTCGCAAATTGAACTGCGTATCATTGCGGCGTTGAGTGAAGAAGAAACCATGATAAAGGCATTTAAAGACGGTGAGGACATTCACGCTTCTACAGCTGCAAAAGTATTTAACGTGCCCTTGGGAGAAGTTACCCGCGAGCAAAGAAGTAATGCAAAAACAGTAAACTTTGGAATTATCTACGGAGTTTCGGCATTTGGATTGAGCAACCAGACAGACCTTTCCAGGACCGAAGCCAAAGAGTTGATCGAAACTTATTACAAGACCTACCCAAAACTTCGCAACTACATGAGTGAATTGGTAGATTTTGCACGCGACAATGGTTATGTGCAAACAGTATCGGGGCGTCGCAGATATTTAAAGGACATTAATTCTCGAAATGCCGTTGTGAGAGGTGCTGCAGAACGAAATGCTGTAAATGCTCCTATTCAAGGGAGTGCCGCAGATATTATAAAGATAGCGATGATCAATATTCACAAAAAAATGGCAGAGGCAGGCTACAAAAGTAAAATGCTGCTCCAGGTACATGACGAATTAGTATTTGATGTCCATAAACCTGAATTAGAAAAGCTTAAAGTTCTTATTAAAACCGAAATGGAAAGCGCCTACAAACTAGCTGTCCCACTAGACGTTGAATTAGGACTAGGAGAAAACTGGCTGGAGGCGCATTAAAATTAACACTTAATCTTTCTTATAACACAAATCTATATGTTGCCTTGATCAAGAACGTATTTTGAGGTTGTTGCCCTAAGATCTGATCGTCTGCAAGTGCGCTAAAACTATCTTCAATATTTCCTAAACCGGTTACACCCTGGGACCACACCAAAAATATTTCGGAGCCCGGAATGTACTCCCAACGCACCACCAAATTAGAACGGAACTGTACATAGGCAAAATCGGGATCATCAAAACTATAATCCTCTTTACCATCCATATCTTCATCTATAGAATAGACCTCATCCTCTTCCAACAATGAAATTTGATTATTACCATACCAGGTCACACGGTCATACAGGTCTTCTGCGATAGGATCATTCACATAGTTAAAGTTCGAATATTTCGCTTTGAAAATAAAAGGCTGCCCATAGTACTGTATGGTAAGATCCGGATTGATCGTATAATTGACCCTAAGTGTGGCACTTAGTGATTCATTGTCTATTTCGGCAGTAATATACCGGGGTGTTCCATTGTATGTGGCCTCGGTTACATATTGGGTCTTGTTAGGATTGTCTTCGTATTCCGTAGAAAGTGAAAGGCTTAATGCATCTAGTGGCTGATACCTGAACCGAAGCACATACCTGTCCAGAGAGAAATTGTCCTGCTTTGCCCTGGAATTTACATACCCGACCGTCATATTGAACTTTTTACGCTGATCCGTTCCTGAAAACAGAAACCAAAAATTCTCATCGGACCATCTCCACCGTGGGCCTCCTCTTAATACAGTATTGCTGTAAATTCTCGGTTTATGGGCAGCACCATATTCTGTCCACCAATTATTCTTCCAGTTTAGATAGCCATTGATCTCATACTGAATTCTATTGTAATTTCCTTCAAAATCATATTGAGTAAATTGATTAAGTCCAATGTTTGCTTGTCTATACCAGCTAGTGGGTTTATTGAACAAACGTCGTATGTTAAAATATTGAGAGATAACATCTGCCTGGCGAAGAAAACCAAGATCATTAAGTTCCAGTTCCGGAGATTTCCAGTTTCCTCCAATATTGTATCTCCAATTTCCTCCACCCCCTTTTCCTATTTCCAGTCTCCCTCCTGTCCCTGTTAAGGTTGTTTTGGTAGTATCTACACTTACATGGCTTGCATCTACACGCTGAAAAAGGTGCACTAAACTGTTTTGAGTATCTTCAATTGCTTCTTCACTTCCATTTACATTACTTACAACAATATTACCCAATACATAATATTTACGGTCTTTCCAATTATGCCTGAAGTCTATTCCTCCTGTATAAGCGTTCTTTCTCAGAAAATTCAAGTTATCCTCCAGCTTTCTGTTTGTAGCAGTAAAAACACCTCCTATAAATGAGTTCCGGTCGTTAAAATCCTTTTGTGCCCTTGCTACCATATAATTGGTAAGGGGTTCCACTAAGACCTCTTCTTCAGAGCCATCTTCATTTCTTGTATCTGCATACTCCTTAGAGGTAACACTTTCCAAAAGACCAACGGACCATCCATTTTTTGTTTTTCCACTAAATTTTGCAGCACCTAAGATCGTAGAATTTATAGGTATGTCTGCATACTCCGTATCATCAGAATAAGGATCTCCCTGGGGACTGCGGCCAATCCTACGCGAAAAGAAGAGGTTATCAGCACCTCCCCCTACACGAAAATCGAATACGTTTTTATTTTCTACGAAAAAAGGCCTTCTTTCCTGAAAGAAAATTTCAAACCCATCTAAAGAAATTGCTCCGGGATCGGCATCTACCTGTCCAAAATCCGGATTGATCGTGAGGTCCAGGGTCAGGTCATTTGTAATTCCAATTTTTGCATCAACACCTCCGGATAAGTTTGTATCAGTTCCGTCTCTAAATGGATTCCCTTCTTCTTCGGGATAGGTGTCTAATTGTGTTAAAAGATAAGGCTGAATTTCCAACTGCTTTTGAGGCTTTAATCCTATTAATCCTCTCAATTCCCCAAATTCACTAACCCATCCGGGAGAATTGGGCAGTACATGCTGCCAAAGAGAGCGTTCTTCATTTCTAAAATAACGCCTTGTAGATTGTAATCCCCAAACTTGTTCTTCTTCGTTCCCGAAGCGTAATTGACTTAAAGGAATTCTAATTTCTGCTGTCCATCCTTCGTCATCTACTTGAGTTTTTGCATACCAAATTGGGTTCCAGCTGGAATCCCAATTATTCCCATTATTCGATATAAACTCATCTCCTTTTACTCCTGCTGCCGAAATGGTAAAAGAAAATCCAGTGCGGTCATCATTGTAACTATCTATATTAAACTCTACCCAATCTCCTTCAAAACCATCACGCCGTGAAAGACGTTTCACAATTTTATCGGGCTCGGAATCATAACAACGTACAGCTATGTATAGGTTTTTCTCGTCATAGACAATTTTAAACCTGGTCTGTTCTGTTGGTGCCGTACCATTATCCGGTTGATTCTCTACATAATCACCTGTCCAGTCAACAATATCCCAAACTGCTTCATCAAAGATCCCATCAATTTTCGGAGCGGCATTTTGACCTATGGTTTTGGTAGTGTAGCTCTTTTTTTCGGGTTGAACCTGATCTGTAGAAGAGGTATTTTCAGTTTGAGAAAAGGAAGTAAAAATAAAACACAGGAACAACAACAAAAATAGAGAAAGCGGATGGTTCATAGTAGTTAGTTTATATTGAATTTGAAATACTAAATTCTTTTCTTTATCGCCTTTTTCATTGACGGTAAGACGAATATATAAGCATGCATTTGCCAAAAAAAATGAATTGTAGTGAATTTCATATTTTGTGTAGTGAATTGTAATTCACTAACCTGCCCCTGTTCCTTCAATAACTACAATCTACTTTATAAATAGACCCCTTTAACGAAATTAAGTGACAGATTTATATATATTTTAAGAGAACTTTAACTTTTTTAGCATTTGAGATTTACCATACATTAATAGTTATCTTTATATACATTTTACCAAACTATGAGAAAATTAATTTCCAAAAAAAAGCCTGCATATAAGATCTCCGGTATTTTATCCGAATACCTGACCCGCCACGGAAGAAACATAAAAATCCCTATCTATTACGATGACCTGTTAAGGTTTCAGGGAGCTATTTCCATTTATGACAAATATGGAAATGATACGCTTTGGGTCAGCACTTATTATTCTGAATCTGAACGCGATGAAATTGAGCTTAGTTTAAAAAAAATGTATACGGTATTACATGCAGACGGAAGTGATATTGTACTTCCTTATCTTACTATTGACAGTATTGACTACTGTACTTTTGGAAATACAAAACCTTTTAGGATTAAAGTCCGTAATATTTTAAATGACAATTACATTTTCTTATACATAAAAAAAGCAGATGCTTCACGCATTTATGGCTTGGAGCTGGAACATCTGTTATCTCCTAACCATATTAATTTTTTAGTGCATGGAAATACATTGATCGAAGAACATATTTCGGGAATCCCCGGAGATGATTTTATCGAAAATAATTTGGACAAATGTTCGGAACAGGATAAAAGGGAAATAGCAAAAGAATTTGTGAAGTTTAACGAACGTTGTTTCGTAAGGCTTTTGGGTGATATGCGTTCGTACAACTATGTAATGGTATTGACACACGATTTTGATAGAATTCAATATAGGATCAGAGCCATAGATTTTGACCAACAGAGCTATGAAGGAAATACAAAGGTTTACAAGCCTCAGTTTTTAAAAGAAAACAATAAATTGGTTAAAATGACCCTGGAATCACTTCAGGAAGAATCCATAGAACAGTACAAACGGGAAGAGCGTTCATTATTAGCCAAGAGAGCCACCAGTGAAAAGGACCGTTTAAAAGAGCTATTGGACTGTATGACTACAGATTCTATCTCTTCAAAAGCAAAAATAAAGGAACTAAAGACCGAATTGTTTACATTGACAGGAGATGTAAATTTCAAAAAATCATCTAATATGGGAGAGATCCTGAACAGTGCCCTTGATTATATTGTTAGAAACTATAAAAATGAAAATCCTTATATCATCAAATAAGTTAAAAACTTCTCATAAATAAATCAACAAAAATTTCAAAGCGTATATACTGTTTTTTTACCTTTAGGCAACAATATTTTATCCCTTTTTAAACAGTAATATGACCCCATGAAAATAAAAAAAGTTCTGGTTGCCAATAGAGGTGAGATCGCCATTAGAGTTTTAAGAGCCTGTACAGAGATAAACTTAAAAACCGTAGCTGTTTTTACTTATGAGGACCGCTATTCTCAGCATAGGTATAAAGCAGATGAAGCGTACCAAATAGGTGTAGACAACGAGCCTCTGAAACCTTATCTGAACAGTGATCAAATTATAGCCCTGGCAAAAGAAAAGCATGTAGATGCCATACATCCGGGGTATGGGTTTCTTTCTGAAAATTCTGAGTTTGCAAGAAAATGTGCTGCAAACAACATCATTTTTATAGGGCCGGACCCTAAAGTAATGGATGCATTGGGAGATAAGATCACTGCAAAAAAAATTGCCTTAAAATGTAATGTCCCCATTATAAAAAGTAACACTAAAAAATTAACTTCTTTAAAAATCGCGCTTTCCGAAGCAGCTTCCATTGGATATCCGGTAATGCTTAAGGCAGCCTCCGGCGGAGGTGGAAGAGGCATGCGGATTATAAGAAATCCGGAACATCTGGAACTTTATTTTGATTCGGCCCGTAATGAAGCATTGAATGCCTTTGGCGACGATACCATGTTTTTGGAAAAATATGTGGAAGACCCCAAACACTTAGAAGTGCAAATTGTAGCAGATAATCATGGAAACATTCGTCACTTATATGAGCGGGACTGTTCCGTGCAAAGACGTCATCAAAAAGTAGTTGAGATTGCCCCTTCCTTTAATGTTTCAGAAAAGGTTAAGCAAGAGCTATATGTATATGCACTGGCAATTGCCAAGGAAGTAAATTACAATAATGTAGGTACTGTTGAATTTTTAATTGATTCGGAAGATAATGTCTACTTCATTGAAGTAAATCCCCGGATTCAGGTGGAACACACTGTTACCGAAATGGTAACAGGTATCGATCTCATTAAAACTCAGATATTTGTTGCCGGCGGGTATAAACTTCAGGACAAACAAATAAAAATATACGAGCAGGATACACTTGCTACCTATGGTTTTGCATTGCAATGCAGGCTTACCACCGAAGACCCCGAAAATGATTTCACTCCGGACTATGGTACAATTACCACGTATCGCAGTGCTTCGGGAATGGGAATACGCCTGGATGCAGGTAGCATTTATCAATCTTATAGTGTAAGCCCTTTCTTTGATTCTATGCTGGTGAAAGTTTCTGCCCACGGAAGAACATTAGACGGTGCCGTACGCAAAATGTCCCGTGCATTAAAAGAATTTCGAATTCGTGGAGTAAAAACCAATATACGGTTTTTACAAAATGTGATCAACCATGATGTCTTTAAAGAAGGAAAGGCTTCTGTTAATTTTATACAAAACACTCCTTCTCTTTTTGATATTAAATTATCACAGGACCGTACCTCAAAGATTGTAAAGTATTTGGGAGAAGTTGTTGTAAATACAAATCCGGATGTAAAGTTCAAAGATGACAGTAAGGTTTTCAGAAATCCGAAAGTTCCAAAGTTCGATCCTTTTGCCGAATACCCCAAAGGCTCTAAAGACCTCCTTACGGAATTAGGCCCTGAAAAATTCTGCGCGTGGTTAAAAGCGGAAAAAAAGATCCATTATACAGATACCACTTTCCGGGATGCTCACCAATCATTACTCGCAACCCGAATGCGCTCACAGGATATGCTTAAAGTGGCCGAAAGTTTTGCAAAAAACCACCCGAACACCTTCAGTATAGAAATGTGGGGAGGTGCCACCTTCGATGTGTGCCTTCGGTTTCTAAATGAAAGTCCCTGGACACGTTTACGAGAATTACGGACCTTGATACCGAATATTCTTTTCCAAATGCTGTTACGAGGCTCCAACGGAGTTGGCTATAAAGCGTATCCTGATAATTTAATCGAAAAGTTTGTTGAGAAATCCTGGGAAAACGGAATTGATATCTTCAGAATTTTCGATTCTCTGAATTGGGTAAAAGCAATGGAACCCAGCATTAGTTATGTACGCAATAAAACCGGTGGAATTGCAGAAGCTGCTATAAGTTATACAGGTGATATCCTGGACCCAAAAGAGACCAAATACAATTTAAAATACTATATACAGCTAGCTAAAAATCTGGAAAATGCAGGTGCGCATATGATCGCCATTAAGGATATGGCAGGTTTGTTAAAGCCTTATGCAGCAACAGAACTGGTGAGCGCATTAAAAGACTCACTCAATATTCCTTTGCATTTGCACACCCATGATACCTCATCGATACAGTCTGCTACATATCTAAAAGCCATTGAAGCTGGAGTGGATGTTGTAGATGTAGCTTTGGGAGGCCTTTCGGGTTTGACATCGCAGCCTAATTTTAATTCGGTGGTGGAAATGATGCAGCAGCAAGAACGTGCCCATGCTTTTGACATCAATACACTCAATCAATTCTCAAACTACTGGGAAGATGTTAGAGAAGTATATTATCCTTTCGAGTCCGGTTTAAAATCCGGTACTGCAGAAGTGTACCAGCATGAAATTCCGGGAGGGCAATATTCTAACTTACGTCCACAAGCGACCGCATTAGGCCTGGGAGATCGTTTTGATGAAGTGAAAAAAATGTATGCCCGTGTCAATGAGATGTTTGGTAATTTAATAAAAGTGACCCCCAGCTCTAAGGTAGTTGGTGATATGGCAATATTTATGGTGACCAATGACCTGTTCCCCGAAGATGTAATGGAGCGGGGCCATGAGATCTCCTTTCCGGAATCTGTGATCGATTTCTTCAAAGGTGATTTAGGGCAGCCTTTGGGTGGCTTTCCTAAGGAACTTCAGAAAATAGTGCTGAAAAATAACAGAGCTTATACAGACAGGCCCAATGCCCACCTTACACCTATCGATTTTGACGAAGAGTACAAAGCCTTTCACAAAAAATTTCAAAAAGGATTTACCCGACCTATCGAGTTTGAAGATTTTCTGTCCTATAGTTTGTATCCGCGAGTTTTCGAACAAGCTCATGAAAAGTATAAACTCTATGGTAATCTGGCTATTTTACCAACGATCAATTTCTTCTATGGAATGAAGATAGGAGAAGAAACCTTAATTGAACTGGAACCAGGAAAGACCATTATTGTAAAGTTACTTTCTGTGGGGAATGCCAATGAAGAAGGCGTTCGAATTGTTTTCTTTAAAGTGAACGGAGAAAACAGGTTCGTGGAAATTAAGGATACTTCTCTCAATATTAAAAAAGAAGAAAATGTAAAAGCGGACCCTGCGGATATCAATCAAATGGGAGCTCCGCTCCAGGGATTGCTGTATAAGGTATTGGTGAAAAAAGGACAAGAGATAAAGGAGAACGACCATCTTTTTATCATTGAAGCTATGAAAATGGAAACTACTGTAACCGCTACAAAAGCAGGTAAAATAAAGGCGATCACTCTAAAACCGGGTACCATGGTAATGAAGGATGATTTGATCGTTACTTTAGAGTAATAAAATTGGATTTGTATATCCGGTAAAAACATTGCTGAAAATTGCAATAAGTCTGCTTATTCCTTTCAAAAAAATAAAAGATAGACGTCTTGTTTTTCAAATAAATAATAGTACATTTGCACCCCGATTTATCCAAAAGAAGGAATGTTTAACTCTGACTGTAGGTGAAGACAGTTAGAAAAATTAATAAAAGTGGATACACTAAGTTATAAAACAGTTTCAGCGAACAAAGCAACCGTAACAAAAGAGTGGTTGCATGTAGATGCTGAGGGGCAAACATTAGGCCGTCTTGCTAGTGAAGTAGCAAAATTACTTCGCGGAAAGCACAAACCTAATTTTACCCCACACGTTGATTGCGGTGATAATGTAATTATTACTAATGCCGAAAAGATCAACCTAACAGGAAATAAATGGGAGAATAAAACATATATTCGTCACACTGGTTATCCGGGTGGACAACGTAGTTTGACTGCCACTGAATTGCGAAGCAAAAAACCCGAAAGAGTTATTGAAAAAGCTGTGAAAGGGATGTTGCCTAAAAACAAATTGGGTGCTGAGCTATTCAGAAATTTAAAAGTATATGCCGGTGCAACGCACGACCAGGAGGCACAAAAACCAAGAACCATTAACCTTAACGATATCAAGTAATGGAAGTTATTCACAAAATAGGTAGAAGAAAAACCGCTGTTGCCCGTGTATACCTTTCTGAAGGAAAAGGGAACATCACTGTAAACAAGCGAGATATGGAAGCTTACTTTCCTACCGCTACTTTACAATATAAAGTAAAACAACCCTTAACGTTAACAGAAAACGATAAATCCTTTGACATTAATGTAAATGTTTTTGGTGGTGGAATCACAGGACAAGCCGAAGCAATTCGTTTGGCATTATCTCGCGCTATGTGCGAAGTTAATGAAGAAAACAGATCGGTTTTAAAGCCTGAAGGCTTATTAACCAGAGATCCAAGAATGGTGGAGCGTAAAAAATTCGGTCAGAAGAAAGCTCGTAAGAAATTCCAGTTCTCTAAGCGTTAATTAAATTCCCATTGGGAAAACTCACCCAACTTTGAAATTTTCAAAGTGTTGGGTTACGTTCTTAAACAATCGTCGAATATTCGACACATTATTAATAATCGCTGTTATCCGCCTTTGGCGGAGAGTAGTTTAGCATCTAAACCATGATTCGCCTCCGGCGAATAGGTTGCTATCTATTTACAGGAAAGTAAACTATTACAAAATGGCAAACAAAACAGAAGTTAAAGACTTGCTGGATGCAGGTGTACACTTTGGTCACTTGACCAGAAAATGGAATCCAAACATGGCTCCCTACATTTATATGGAGCGCAATGGAATTCATATTTTAAATCTTTACAAAACTGCTGCAAAACTTGAGGAAGCTAATGAAGCTCTTAAAAAGATCGCAGCCAGTGGAAGAAAAATCCTTTTCGTAGCTACAAAAAAACAAGCAAAGGACATTGTTGCTGAAAAAGCCGGCAATGCCAATATGCCGTACATTACCGAAAGATGGCCCGGTGGAATGCTTACTAATTTTGTAACGATTAGAAAAGCTGTTAAAAAAATGGCTTCTATTGATCGCATGAAACAAGATGGTACTTTTAATACACTTTCTAAGAAAGAGCGTTTACAGGTAGACCGTCTTCGAGCAAAATTGGAAAAGAATTTAGGTTCCATTAGTGACATGAGTCGTCTTCCCGGAGCATTGTTCATTGTAGACACTACACGTGAGCATATTGCTGTAAAAGAAGCTCAAAAATTGAACATTCCTATTTTCGCAATGGTAGATACTAATAGTGACCCACGTGAAATAGATTATGTGATCCCTTCTAACGACGACGCTTCAAAATCTATCGATAAGATAATGACCTCAGTTTCCGAAGCGGTTATCGAAGGCCTTGCCGAGAGAAAATCAGGTAAAGAAGACGATGTGCCAAAAGCAGCTAAGGCAGCGCCCGACACTAAGAAAGAAGAGGCTAAAGCTGTTGCAGTAGAAGCCGCTGCTACAAAAGAAGAAGAATAAGAAACATTCAATTAACACATAAAAGTCGTTTGGTTCTTTTTCTCACTGAAAATAAATTAAGCGACTTTTTTTTAATACATAACTTAAAAATTTAATACGATGGCAAACATAACAGCCGCAGAAGTAAATAAATTAAGAAAAGCAACCGGAGCCGGTATGATGGACTGCAAAAAAGCATTGGTCGAGGCAGAAGGTGATTTTGACAAAGCAATTGAGATCCTAAGAAAAAAAGGACAAAAAATAGCTGAAAAAAGAGCAGACCGTGATTCCAGTGAAGGTGCTGTGATCGCAAAAGTAAATGATGCAAAAACAAAAGGAGTGATCGTTTCTTTAAACTGTGAAACAGATTTCGTTGCTAAAAATACCGACTATGTAGCTTTGGCACATAAAATGGCAGAAATTGCATTAAATACTTCAAGTAAAGAAGAATTTTTAGCTGCTGATTTTGGTGGTATGACCGTTGATGAAAAGCTTCTTGAACAAACAGGAGTTATTGGTGAGAAAATTGAAATTGGTGCATATAAAACTTTAGAAGCTCCTTTCGTTGGATCTTATATTCATGGGAATAAAATTGCTGCTTTAGTAGGTTTATCTGCTAATATAGAAGGAGCCGAAGCTCTGGCAAAAGATATTTCTATGCAGGTAGCCTCAATGGGAGCTACTACATTATCTTACAAAGATTTTGACGCAAGTTTTATTGCTTCGGAAACCGAAGCCAGAATAGCAGTCATCGAAAAAGATAATATTGAATTGGGCAGATTAGGTAAAACACTTAAAAATGTTCCTAAATATATTTCCAGAGCACAATTAACAGATGAAGTTCTTGCTCAAGCCGAAGAAGATGCAAAAGCAGAATTAAAGGCAGAAGGTAAGCCTGAACAAATCTGGGATAGAATCCTACCTGGAAAATTAGAGCGTTTTATTTCTGATAACACAACTCTGGACCAGGAACAATGCCTTTTAGATCAAAACTTCATTAAAGATGAAAAAAAGAGCGTTGCCGAATATGTTAAATCTGTTGGTGACGTAGAAGTTGTTTCTTTTGAAAGAGTATCTTTAGGATAAACAACATATAATATCTCATAAAAAAACGCCTTCAAATTATTTTGAAGGCGTTTTTTATTTTAAAGCAATCATCCATAATTTTTCGTTATTTTTGCCTCAATAAACTACCGCTATGCAATACAAAAGAATCCTCTTAAAACTTTCCGGAGAAGCCTTAATGGGTAACCGTCAATACGGTATTGACCCGGAACGGCTCAAAGAATATGCAGATGAAATCAAGAATATTACAGCTTTGGGTGTTGAGGTTGCAATTGTAATTGGAGGTGGTAATATTTTTAGAGGAGTTGCAGGTGCCAGTCGTGGTATGGACCGGGTACAAGCGGACCATATGGGAATGTTGGCAACTGTTATCAATGGACTTGCCTTGCAAAGTGCGCTTGAAGATGAAAACATTCCTACTCGCTTACAGAGTGCTGTAAAGATAAATGAAGTTGCAGAACCTTTTATACGCCGTAAAGCTATCAGGCATTTGGAAAAAGGGCGTGTAGTGATATTTGGTGGTGGAACCGGAAATCCTTATTTTACTACAGATTCTGCTGCTGTTTTACGTGCTATTGAAGTTGGAGCAGACGTTATTTTAAAAGGAACACGTGTAGACGGAATCTATTCAAGTGACCCGGAAAAAGACATAGATGCAACAAAATTCGATTTTATTAGTTTTGATGATGTCCTTAAAAAAGGACTAAAGGTAATGGATACTACTGCATTTACATTAAGTCAGGAAAATGAATTGCCTATAATTGTTTTCGATATGAATACCAAAGGCAATTTACTTAAAGTAGTTTCCGGAGAAAAAATTGGCACCAAGGTCAATTTATAGCCTTGGCCTGATTTTTGAAAACAGTTCTTTAAAATTTTTTAACATGGAAGACGAAATTAAATTTATTATTGACAGTACACGGGAAGCTATGGGTAAAGCACTTACGCATCTTGAAAAAAAATTAGTTAATATCCGTGCCGGTAAAGCATCCCCTTCTATGGTTGCAAGTGTGATGGTAGATTATTATGGTAGTCCAACTCCATTAAATCAAGTTTCTAATGTTAGTACTCCGGACGGGATGACCATTAGTATCCAACCTTGGGAAAAAAGTTTGATCCCCGAAATTGAAAAAGGAATTCACCATGCCAACCTTGGTTTCAATCCTATGAATAACGGTGAAAGTGTTATCATTAACGTCCCTCCTTTAACCGAAGAACGTAGAATAGAATTAGCAAAGCAAGCTAAGGCAGAGGCCGAAGAAGCTAAAATTGGGGTGCGCAATGATCGTAAACATGCCAATAATGAAGTTAAAGAGTTAGATATCTCTGAAGATCTGAAAAAAAATCTGGAAATAGATATTCAACAAATGACAGACGATCATATCGCTAAAATTGATGAAATTCTTTCTCATAAAGAAAAAGAGATCATGACGGTCTAATTTTAGAATTAGTTAAACAAAACACAATAAAAGCGGCTAAATGCCGCTTTCTGTATAAATTTGCATACATAAGTAACCCTTCCATTTTCATGCGTAAATTATTGATCCTCTCTTTTATTCTAATAGGATATAGTACCATTGCGCAACAACCCGCCATAGAAACCAAAAAAGACACCACTGCTTCCGGAAAGGAAAAAAAACAAAACCCTTTTAACACCGGCTTTTACCCTATTGGCTTTTTTGATGTTGATTTACGTTACCTTATAAAATATAACAACTACGAAGGAATTCGATTAGGTATTGGGGGAGTAACCAATAACCGTTTATCTGAATATATTAAGCTGGGAGGTTACATAGCAAGAGGTTTTAAGGATAAAGATATTAAGTTTAGTGCCGGAGGTAGTTTTCGGTTAAATAAAAGTGGAAAGACCTGGGTCAACCTCTATTATATCAATGATATTCGTGAGATTGGAACATTCAATTATCTTACTGATGATAGGGTATATTCTGTTTTTGAACCTCGGTTGGTAAATATTACACAGTTTTACAAATACAGAACCTGGCAAACAAATATTCAATACGAATTCACTCCCAAAATACTTTCGGAAGTACGCCTCTCGAGGGTCAAGATTAACCAAATTGAAGACTATCAATTTTTCAAAGATGGTATTACCTATGAAAACTATCATACCACCGAAGCTACTACCTCTATTAGAATTAGCCCAAAAAGTAATTTCTTTACTACAGAAGATGGAAGAGTGGAATATTTTGATGGCTTTCCAAAGATCAGTGCTCAGATCACACAAGGTATCAAAGGAATTTCAAAAAGCGACTTTACCTATACCAAACTAGGTTTAAAATTGGATTACTACATAAAAAGGACCAATTTGTCTTCAACTAATATTTTAGCAGAAGGCAACCTGGGATTTGGAGATATCCCGCTAACGCATTTATTTCATGCATATCCCAACAGTCCTACCAAAGATGAGATCTTTCAGCGTTTCTCTGTAGCAGGCAGGCGTAGTTTTGAAACCATGTATTTTGGCGAGTTCTTTTCAGATAAATTGGCAACTATTCAAGTGAAGCATAGTTTACGACGGTTCAATATTTCACAAAAGTTACAACCGGAGCTTGTCTTTATAACCCGTCATGCTATTGGAGGTCTAAAAAACCCCGAAGAACATATTGGTATTGATTTTAATACTCTGGACCAGTTGTATTCTGAATCTGGATTTGAACTCAATAAATTACTTTTTGGCTTTGGATTAAGTTTTGCCTACCGATATGGATTCTATCACCTTCCAGACCTGGAAGATAATATTTCCTTTAAATTCACTTTTTACCTTAAAATATAGACTTACTAACCATTTAAGTCTGTGGGATTTTAATACCTTTGCGCTGCCAAAAAAGGGTTGATTTGGATAAACTTTTTAGTATAGGGTTTTGGAGTGCTGTTGCTCGTTTTATAATACGAAACCGTACGCTCATTCTTATTGTAATTGCAATTATTACAGTATTCTTTACAATGCAGTGGAAGCATATGCGGTTTACCTATACCGAAGCAAACCTTCTTCCGGACGATCATGAAATAAATGTTGAGTACAACAAATTTTTGTCTGAATTTGGTGAAGAAGGAAATCTCATCGTATTAGGAGTAAAGGATTCTGCACTTTTCACTTCATCAAACTTTAAAGCATGGAACCAACTTTCTAAAGACATAAATCTTTCAAATGAAGTTGAATTAACTCTTTCCGTAGGTGACCTTCAGAAACTAGAAAAAAGAACCGATAGTGCAGGCTTCCACCTGGTTCCGTTTATACAAGATTCTGTTCTAACCGTTGAAAAATTAAAACAATACCAGTTTGAGCTGTTTAATAAATTACCTTTCTATAATGGATTAATATACAGTCCTAACAAGCAATCGGTACGTACAGCAATCTACCTCAAAAAGGATATTGTAAATAGTCCTGCCAGAAAAGACTTTATAGATAATGACCTTATCCCTCTTATTAAAAATTTTGAAGAGCAAACCGGAATTAAAGTGCACACCTCGGGAATGCCTTATATCCGTACGCTTAATTCGCAAAATATTATCGATGAAATAGGAATGTTCATTGGTGCGGCTCTTTTGGTAACTTCACTTATCTTTTTCTTTTTTTTCAGGTCCTTTAGAGCCACTTTCATCTCTATGGTGACAGTGATTATTGGAGTAATGTGGGCCTTTGGGATTTTAGGATTGTTACATTACGAAATTACAGTACTTACTGCTTTAATTCCTCCCTTGATCATTGTAATTGGTATTCCCAATTGTATTTTCCTTATTAATAAATACCAACAGGAAATCAAGCAGCATGGAAACCAGGCAAAATCATTGCAGCGTGTTATTTCGAAAGTGGGAAATGCAACTTTAATGACCAATGTAACAACTGCTTCCGGTTTTGCAACCTTCATTTTAACCAATAGCAAGCTTTTAAAAGAGTTTGGTATTGTTGCTTCGATCAATATCATCGCTATCTTCTTATTAAGTTTATTCATTATTCCAATTGTCTATAGCTATATGGCGGTCCCAAAATACAAACACCTAAAGCACCTTAATAAGCAATGGATAGGGAAGTTTGTAAGCTGGATGGAACGCATGGTAAAAGAGCATCGTATTGCTATTTATATTATGGCAGTAGCATTGCTTTGTACTAGCATCATTGGGATCTTTAATATTAAACTGTCCGGAAGCCTCATTGAAGACATGCCTAAAAAGGCTGAATTCTTTCAGGATATAAAGTTTTTTGAAACCGAGTACGAAGGAATAATGCCTTTGGAAATTCTTATTGATACCAAGAGGCAAAAAGGCGTCATGAAACTAGCTACCTTAAAGAGAATGGATGAGTTACAGGAGTATCTGGAAGAAATCCCCGAACTCTCAAAACCGCTTTCTGTGGTCGAGTTAGTAAAGTATTCCAAGCAGGCTTACTATAACAACAATCCGGAATACTACCAGCTTCCCAACAGCCAGGAGCGCACCTTTATACTTTCTAATGCAAAAAGTAGCGCTAAAGATTCCAATTTATTATCCAGTTATGTAGACAGTACAGGACAATATGCACGTGTTACTACTTTTATGAAAGATACCAAAACAGAGCGTTTTGACCGTATTGAAGAAGATCTCCGTGCAAAAGTCAATAAAATATTTCCTGCTGAACGTTATGAGGTATCCATTACAGGAAAAGCTTTGGTCTTCCAAAAAGGAACTAAGTACTTGGTAACAAATCTGGTAATTTCATTATCTCTTGCTATTTTCCTTATTGCGTTATTAATGGCATGGATGTTTAGAAGCTTACGAATGATCCTGGTCTCCCTTATCCCTAACTTACTACCTTTAATTATTACAGCGGGGCTAATGGGGTTTTTGGGGGTTCCTATTAAACCTTCTACTATTTTGGTATTTAGTATTGCGTTTGGTATTTCTGTAGATGATACCATTCATTTTTTAGCAAAGTATAGACAAGAATTAATTTCAAACAACTGGAAGATTAAGAAGTCTGTATATGCGGCTTTACGTGAAACAGGTGTTAGTATGTTCTATACTTCCATTGTCTTGTTCTTTGGATTTTCGGTATTTACCATTTCCAGTTTTGGCGGCACTGTAGCTTTAGGAGCTTTAGTTTCGGCGACATTGTTGTTTGCAATGCTTGCTAATTTGTTATTGCTTCCTTCACTATTATTATCACTGGAAAGAAGTATTGCCAATAAGGAGACGCTTAAAAAACCGGCGCTTAAAATTATTCCCGATAGCGAAGAAGAAGAGTAGGTTTTGTTGCTCTTTTTGTAACTAAGAAGTATATTTACCCCTCAAAAATTTGAACCATGCGGCACACAGAAATTAATGAATTATTGCAAAGTGAACCTTCACTTCATGAAGTTATTGTAAGAGGTTGGGTACGCTCTTTTAGGAGCAATCGTTTTATCTCTTTAAATGATGGTTCTACAATTAATAATTTACAGTGTGTTGTTGACTTTTCCTCTGTTGAAGAAGAGGTCCTTAAAAAAGTTACCGTTGGTGCTGCTATTGAAGTAAATGGCCTCCTGGTAGAAAGTCAGGGGAAAGGACAGAAAGTTGAAGTTCAGGTTTCGGGTATTGAAATTTTAGGAGAAGCAGACCCTGAAGAGGTCAAATTAACCATTCTTTCTCCTAAGCGACATTCTATGGAAACTTTACGGGAGCAAGCGCATTTACGTATTCGTACCAATACGTTTGGTGCTGTAATGCGATTGCGTTCAAAATTAGCTTTTGCGGTTCATGAATATTTTCAGAAAAATGGATTTTACTACATGCATGCACCAATCATTACAGGAAGTGATGCAGAAGGTGCCGGTGAAATGTTTCGGGTAAGTGTGTTGGACCCTGAAGATCTGCCATTAGATGAAAACGGAAAAGTGAATTATAAAGAAGACTTTTTCGGGAAAGAAACCAATCTTACCGTAAGTGGCCAGTTGGAAGCTGAAACGTATGCAATGGGATTAGGAAAAGTGTACACCTTTGGACCGACCTTCCGAGCTGAAAACTCTAATACCTCACGCCATTTAGCGGAATTCTGGATGATAGAGCCGGAAATTGCTTTTTGTGACCTGGACGGGAATATGGATCTGGCCGAAGATTTCATAAAATATGTGATCAAGTATGCCATAGATAATTGTGGCGATGACCTCGAGTTCTTAGAAAACAGATTACTTCAGGAAGAAAAAAGTAAGCCCCAGGCTGAGCGAAGTGAAATGTCTCTTAGAGAAAAGCTTCGGTTTGTTTTGGAAAATAACTTTAAACGGGTAAGCTATACCGAAGCAATTGAAATATTGAAAAGGTCTAAACCAAATAAAAAGAAAAAATTCAAGTACATCATTGAAGAATGGGGAGCAGACCTGCAAAGCGAGCATGAACGCTTTTTGGTGGAAAAACATTTTAAATGCCCTGTAATCTTGTTTGATTACCCTGCGGAGATAAAGTCGTTTTATATGCGATTGAACAATGATGGAAAGACCGTTCGTGCTATGGATGTACTTTTTCCGGGGATTGGTGAAATTGTAGGTGGTTCACAACGTGAAGAACGTTTTGATGTTTTAAATCAAAAGATGGAAACTATGGGAATTCCTCAGGACGAATTGTATTGGTATCTTGACCTTAGAAAGTTTGGTACAGCAGTACATAGTGGCTTTGGACTTGGGTTTGAACGTTTGGTACAATTTGTAACCGGAATGGGAAATATCCGCGATGTAATACCTTATCCGCGTACGCCAGGAAATGCAGAATTTTAAAAGGGATAAGCAAAGAGTGTCTCTTAAGACTAAAATCTTTTTTAAGATATTTATACAATGCTATTCTTTGGGCATTAAGGTTTCGGTTTATAGTCTTTTTTCATAAGCTTTTATTAAAACCGGCCACTTCACACTGGTAAGTAACTGGTTTTTTTTAACTTTATATATAAGTAAGAATATAATGCTAAAACAACAGTTAAACTTTAAATTATCCCAGAAGCTTTCGCCTCAACAAATCCAGTTGATGAAGCTCATACAATTGCCTACCCAAGCTTTTGAGCAACGTATTTCCCAGGAAATGGAAGAAAATCCTGCACTAGAAGGAGGCAAAGATGATGCCGATGCTTTTGAAGACGATTTTAATAATGATGATTATAACGAAGATGATTATAACGAAGGTTCCGAGATCATCGAAACAGACATAAATGTCGATGATTATTTAAGTGATGATGAAACACCCAGTTATAAACTATCGGCAAATAATTACAGTGCAGATGATGAAGAGAAGCAAACACCGTATGCTTCAGGGACTTCTTTTAACCAGTACTTATTACAGCAATTAAATACATATCGGTTAAATGATGAAGAGAAAGAAATTGCTCATTTTTTGGTTGGCAGTGTAGATGAAAGTGGCTATATAAGACGCGATATACAGGACATTGTGGATGATCTGGCGTTTACACAAAACGTTTATACTTCTGAAGAAAATATTGAAAAAATCCTGCAAATTGTTCAGGGATTGGATCCGGCTGGAGTAGCTGCCCGTAATCTTCAGGAATGTTTATTGATCCAATTAAAAAGAAAAGATGACAGCCCCTCTATCCTACTCGCTACTGAAATTATTGAGGAAACTTTCGATCATTTTTCAAAAAAACATTACAATAAATTACTTCAGAAATTTGATATCTCTGAAGACCAGCTACGTGAAGCTATTCACGAAATAGAGTGTTTAAACCCCAAACCGGGTGGTGCCTATACTGGTAATACCAGAATAGTTGAGCATGTAGTGCCGGATTTTGCCATAAAGATCATTGATGGTGAACTGGACCTTACTTTAAATGGAAGAAATGCTCCGGAACTTCACGTGTCCCACGAATATACCAATATGCTGAAGAGTTATAAAGAATCTAAGGACAAGTCTAAGTCTCAAAAAGATGCCATACTCTTTATCAAACAAAAATTAGATGCCGCCAAATGGTTCATTGATGCTATTAAGCAAAGACAGCAAACATTATTTGTTACCATGAATGCTATTATGCACCATCAAAAAGAATATTTTTTAACGGGGGATGAACGCAAACTAAAGCCAATGATCTTAAAGGATATTGCTGATACAATAGGAATGGATGTTTCTACGGTTTCTCGTGTTGCAAATAGTAAATATGTTGACACTCCTTACGGCACAAAACTCATTAAGGAGTTCTTTAGTGAATCTATGAAAAATGATCAAGGAGAAGATGTTTCTACTAAAGAGATAAAGAAAATTCTGGAAATAACTATTGGAGAAGAGGACAAGAAAAAGCCCCTTACTGATGATAAGCTGGCAAAAATTTTGAAAGAAAAAGGATATCCTATTGCTCGTCGTACAGTAGCAAAATACCGTGAGCAACTTGATTTACCCGTAGCACGCCTCCGAAAAGAAATTTAATGAATCACTTCTTACGTATTGCGGCATATTTATTACATCCTCTATTGATGCCTCTTTTAGGCACCTTTTTATATTTTATTATTACTCCCAGATATGTAGAACCCGAATTAGTAAGAGCGAAACTTCTGGCAGTTATTATCATCACTTTATTAATCCCTCTTATCACTTTTTTCTTGTTGAAAAACCTAAGGGTAGTTTCGTCCATTCACTTAGAAGAAGTCAAGGAACGTAAAGTTCCTTTAATGATCCAATGCTTATTATTACTTCTTATCATCAAGATGGTTTTCGACCCATACGACAGTTTAGAGATGTATTACTTTTTTGTTGGTATTCTCTTTTCAGGAATCACAGCGTTAATGCTTGTTTTTTTAAACTTTAAAATTAGTCTGCATCAAATGGGTATTGCGGGTGTTACAATGTTTTTAATAGCATTAAGCGTTCACTTTAAAGTAAATATGCTATTGTGGATCGGCTTTTTTTTCTTCTGCAATGGTTGGGTAGCCTCATCCCGTTTGCACACTAAGTCTCACAATAATGTAGAGTTGCTCGCTGGTTTTTTTGTTGGTGTTATTCCGCAACTTATTTTGATAAATTTCTGGCTATAGAATATAAAAGATCAATCCTATTTTAATGGTTTTAAACTCTACAGACTGACCATTTGTTGTTACGGCATTTTTAAAAAATGGATTGATGCTATAATAGGCAAAAAAATTGAAGGTATTGTATCCAAAACTTAAAGTTGCTCCTAATCGTAAACGTTCAAACTCAGGGATATCTGTTTGAAAAATATCATTATTAGCTTGCTTAAAGGTCGATCTGTACCAATAAGTATAACCCACTCGAAATCCTGCATGGACTCTCCAGAACTTATAAACCTCGGAAGTTGAAGTGCGCCATCTAAATTCAACCGGAGCTTCTACAGTTGCCATACTAAAGCGATTGGTGTCGTAATCTATATCATCTCCTAAAATTGTAAAAACTGATGTTTCTGTATCTGTTTCGCCAATAAAAAGGGTTTGGCCATATCTATCAAAAGATAAGGCCGCTCCAATAGCTAAAGCAACATTTCGCCTTTTATTGATGGGCATATCACGCAAATATCCAAATTGTATCCCTCCGGAAAACCCTCTTGTATTAACATCTTCAGGCACAGAACTTAAAAGGTTATAGGTTGCACCAATAAAGAATTGATCTTCACGATATAAAGAGTCTGTCTTTTTTAGAGTTTTATCTTGTGCAATGCTTTTTGTTGCAAGTAGCAGTAAAAAAACAGAAAAAGAAAATTTTAGGTAATATGACATAGGTTAAAGATAAATGTATTTACGAATATCTGAAATAAAAAAGCGCCTTGAAGTTATTCAAGGCGCTTTTAAGTCTATAAAAACTCTAATTAGTTTTGTATTTCGTTCCCGGGAGTTGTGATATAGATGATTTTCAGCATATTTAACTCTCTCAATTCTTGTTTAATATCTGAAACAAGTCCCGTATTGGTATCTTCATCAACCTTTAGAGCTACCATTACCTTGTCCTGAAGCTCAGGTCGCAGTTTTGCTCTTAACTCGGTGAGTGCAAACTTTATATTAGTTACATCTGTATATTTATCTCCTATTTGAATTTTACCTTCAGTTCCATACTTCTCCTGGTATCTGGAACTTGGTTTTCCTGCATAAATATATATAGATCGATCTTTTTTGAGTTTTTCAACCTGGTCTGCTTTTGGCAATACGTTTTGAACTAACAGGTTATTGTCTCTCAAAACGGTTACCACCATAAAGAAGAATAGCAACATAAATACAATATCCGGTAAGGATGCAGTATTAACTGCCGGCACTTCACTACTTTTTTTCTTTGTGAACTTTGACATATTCTTTACTGTTTATTGTCCTTGCTTTTTAGGTTCTGCTTCAGAAAGCTTCAATGGAAATAATTTTTGAATACTCTCCAGTTTTTCCTGTATATCGTCTTCATTTCCTTTAAAACTACCTTCATCCAGAGCTTTTTTAACTTCTGTAAACTTCCAGCCATACAAACGTTGAGATTCTCTATCCCTCAAGTGATTATATGCAGCAACCAGCTCATTCTGAACAGTTATATACATTTTATATGAAGTTAACCGGTCGTTTTGAACAGATATAACTGCCTTATCCGGATTATCTGAAGACGAAGCATCTCTCTTACCTTTACAGTAGTTACAATATAAAGGACTTCCGGCCGGAGCACCACCATTATCCAAAAAGTCGATAGCAGCTTGGCGTAAATCCTTCACATCCATGAGTTCTTCTTCTACAAGCAATTGATCGCTTTTATTCACATTAACAATGAATAAATTCTTTTGCTTTATAACAACCTGTTCATCAGTTGGCGGCTCATCAGGCGGCAATTGTCTTGCAATCCCCTTGTCCTTTTCAATCGTAGTCGTAACTAAGAAAAAGATAAGTAGCAGGAATGCAATGTCTGCCATTGACCCGGCATTAACTTCGGGTGTCGCTCTTCTTGCCATTATTTAGTGATTTTTTTAATTCCGCTTAAAACCATAGCACCAATAGCCAGAATGGCCATGATGTAGAATGTATATAATCCTGTTCCTACCCATTTTGACCCGCTCGCTGAAAGTACATCACCATCTCGCATAGGTGTTTCAACTCCTGTTGCCATCACATAAGAAATAACTACTATTAGCAAGAATGCACCAATAGAAATGAGTGTTTTCTTAATATTTCCGGCGAATATTCCTTTCAGAACGAATAAAAGTACAAATAGAAGAACTATTGCAAATATTATATAAGCTACGTATAAGAATCCGTCAACTCCTTCTCCGGTCGCACTAACAGCATCATCTCCTTTAGATATAATCATAGCAAGGAAAATAATTCCTGCTATGCTTAGAAGCAATGCTACAATTTTTAAAATTTTATGTAAACCCATTAGTGGTGTATTTTAAATTATCTTTTGTTTTTGTAATCAACCAACATATCTATTAATGTAATAGATGCGTCTTCCATACTGTTCACAATGCTATCAATTTTAGCAATGATATAGTTGTAGAAAATCTGAAGTATAATAGCCACGATCAAACCAAATACGGTTGTTAAAAGTGCTACTTTAATACCTCCTGCTACCAATGATGGGTTCATATCACCGGCCGCTTCAATTTTATCAAATGCCAAAATCATACCTATTACCGTTCCCATGAAACCAAGCATAGGTGCCAAGGCGATAAACAAAGATATCCAGGACACATTCTTCTCTAATTGTCCCATTTGCACTCCTCCATAAGCAATTACTGCTTTTTCTGCTGCATCAATACTCTCGTCTGCACGATCCAGCCCTTGATAATAAATAGAAGCAACGGGGCCTTTTGTATTTCTACAAACTTCTTTTGCAGCATCAATACCACCACTGTTTAAGGCGTCTTCCACATTTTGTGCCAGTTTTTGAGTATTAGTGGTAGATAGGTTTAAGTATATAATTCTTTCAATAGCAATTGCTAAACCAAGAATTAAACATAAAAGTACAATCCCCATAAATCCAGGACCACCTTCAATGAAACGTTGTTTAAGATTTTGATGCCATCCTTGAGGCTCTTCTCCGGAGGATGCTTCCTCATCTTGAATGATTGTTACTGTTGCTGCTGTTACCAAAGTGGTAGACGTTGTTTGCGCAACTGTTGCATTTGCATTAAAGGATCCCGCAAAAACTAGTGCGGCAATTGCCATAATAGAAAATAATTTTTTCATTGCTATCGACTTAAAGTTTGATTTTAGTTAAAGGTTTAAAGATATAAAATAATTTAGTTAATCTCCAAGATTATTATTCTTGGGGTAATATTTGCCAATATAAAGATTATCGGGGCTTACTATCATTACTTCATAGTTAATTTTTCAATAGAAAGCACTTTTTGATAATTCATAAAATTTGGTATTGTGTCTCTTTTTCAAAACAAATTTTGCAGAGAGGAAGGGATTCGAACCCTCGATACGCTTTTGGCGTATACACACTTTCCAGGCGTGCGCCTTCGACCACTCGGCCACCTCTCTAAAATGGATTTGACGAATGCGCCAAAAGGACGGGCAAATAACAAAAAAAAAATTAGCTGATAAAATATTTGAACAGTTTATTTATAACATTTCTCCGCGCAAAGGGGTTTCGAAAATTGTTTTGAGGCTTCCGTTTGAAACATCCTGCCCCAATAAATACATTAATTTTGTTAGAGCGGCTTCTGTAGTACAATCTTTCCCCGAAATTACACCCATCTTTTTTAATTCAATACTGGTTTCATATAATCCCATTGCAACACTTCCCCCGGAACACTGGGTGACATTAATAACCGGAACCTCTTTTTCAGTAAGTTTTTTGAGTGCTTTTATAAACCAGGCCTCGTTGGTCACATTTCCGCTTCCGTAGGTCTCTAACACCAATCCTTTTATTTGCGGGTAGGCAAATAAATAGTTAATTGTGGTCTCGTCTATTCCGGGAAACATTTTCACAAGCAATATATTGGATTCCATTTTTTTATGGACCCGTAGTTTTTTTCTGCGGTTGGGCCTGTAAAGTGCTTCATTGTTCACTACTAAATGCACCCCGCTTTCTGCCAATGCAGGATAATTAAGAGAAGCGAAAGCCTCAAAATGTTCAGCGTTGATCTTTGTAGTTCGGTTGGCCCGGTACAATTTGTATTCAAAATATAAGCATACTTCAGTGATCTTTGGTCGCCCTTTCTCCTTAAGAGCAGCAATTTGGATGGAAGTAATTAAATTCTCCTTAGCATCGGTCCGTAAATCACCAATAGGCAATTGAGATCCTGTGAAGATGACCGGTTTGTTTAAGTTTTCCAGCATAAAACTTAGTGCAGATGCTGTATAGGACATTGTATCACTGCCGTGCAATACCACAAAACCGTCAAAACCATCGTATCGCTCTTCTATAATAGAAGCGAGATCTGCCCAGTACCTGGGGTTCATATTAGAACTATCTATAGGTTTCTTAAAACTGGTAGTGGCAATCTTACAGTCTAAGAGTTTCAGTTCCGGAATATGTTTTAACAGATCTTTGAAATTGAAATTGCGTAAGGTGCCTGTTTCAAAATCTTTGATCATCCCAATGGTACCCCCGGTATATATAAGGAGTATATTTGCCTTTGTATTCATTTTTCTGAATTATTTATATTCCAAAAACCGCTTTTGAGTTCTCAGTTGTGATCCTTGCTATATCTTCTTTTGAAACACCATACACCTTACTCAATTTTTCACAAATTAAAGACAGGTAACTGCTCTCGTTCCGTTTTCCCCGGTAGGGAACAGGTGAAAGATAAGGCGAATCTGTTTCCAAAACTATGTGTTTCATATCTATTTGATGAAGAAACGTATCTATCTTTCCATTTTTAAAAGTTACTACTCCGCCAATGCCCAACTTCATATTAAAAGAAATGGCTCTCTTTGCTTGTTCCAGGGTTCCTGTAAAGCAATGAAAAATCCCAAAGAGTGCATCATCTTTTTCGGTTTCCAACACTTCAAAGATCTCATCAAAAGCATTCCGGCAATGAATTACTATGGGAAGTTTATACTTTTTTGCTAATTGAATTTGCCTTTTAAAAGCAATTTTCTGAATTTCTAAAGTAGATGTATCCCAGTACAGGTCGACCCCAATCTCTCCCACGGCAAAAAAATCTCTTTTCTTAAATTGACTCTCTACATGTTCCAATTCTTTTTCAAAATTTTCCTTCACCGAAGTAGGATGAAGTCCCATCATCAAAAAAACCTGATCCGGATATCGCTTTTCCAACTCATACATTGCATTTGTATAATGACTGTCTATAGCAGGTATAAAAAACCGTTGTATCCCGGCTTCAAAAGCACGTTGCATCATAGCATCCCGGTCTTCATCAAAGGCTTCACTATATAAATGAGTGTGAGTGTCTGTCAACATAATTGCAAAGCTAACTATTTTGTTAGCTATCTTTGCAAAAAAAATCTTGTGATACAATTAAGAAATTTATTAGAAACCAATGGATTTTACAGGGTTCCTTTAAAAAAGTTGATTTCGGGGCATTATCAGCTTTCAGCAAAAATTAACAATGTTAAAGGAAACTTCATTTTAGATACAGGAGCTTCAACAAGTTGTATTGGGTTTGATAGTATTCAATATTTTTTTCTCAAAAATGAAGAAAGTGATGTAAAGGCTGCTGGTGCTGGAGCTGTAAACATGAAAACAGAACTGGCTCGTAAAAATCATATTTCAATTGGAGCCTGGCACTTAAAAAACATGGATTTTGTATTATTTGACCTTTCCCACATAAACAATGCTTTATTGGAAGTTCATGAAAATTCCGTTCATGGAATTATTGGTGCAGATTTCTTAAAAAGCACGCGGGCTGTCATTGATTATGGAAGAAATTGTGTTTATGTAAAATAGAAAAAGGAAAAATTTAACAGTGTACTTAAAAAAAAATGTTACATTTATTAATTGCCTAACAACCTAACGTATTTTGAAAAAACTCCTGGCCCTTTTTGTCATAAGTTTCTTACACCCCTATTTTGGGGTTTCTCAGGATATTGAGTACTATAGAACGGTTGTAGATACTACGCAAAGCCCTTCCTTAAAATTAGAAGCTTTAGACTCTCTCATTACAAAATCTTTTAGAAGAGGAGATGACGATGCCTTTATAGCTTATAGCCTTCAGCACATAGATTTGGCAAAGGATATTGACAGCATTGACCAAGCTGCTAAAAAAGCCATGAATCTTCAGTTTTTATTTACCAATAAAAAAGGAAGGCCGGAAAAAGCTGTCTCTGTTATCAATGGAGTACTTGCACATAAATATAAAATTAAAGACAGCTTTTTATTGGGTGGGTTATACTTAAAGCGTGGTAGTGCCAATTTTAGGATCGATCTAAAAAGAGCCATTGACGATTATACTTTAGCTCTTGAAAACTTTTCGAAGAATGATTCTATATACCTTGCAGATGCTTACCTTTTTAGAGGGCAGGCTTATTCTAACCTGGGAAATTTTGTTCCTGCAGGAGAGAGCTATCGAGAAGCATATAACTATTATGAAGCACTTAAAGATTACGAATATATGGTACATGCCCAGCAGGGTATTATTACTATGTTTAGTATGAATGGTTTTTATGATAAAGCAAAAGAAGAGCGTGAAAAAATAATTGAAAAATTACAACAACTTAAATTAAATGAATTTCTTGCTGTAGAGTATTATAACCAAGCATTGGATTATAAAAAAATGGGGAACAAAAAGCTACATCTGGAATATTTGAACAAAGCAGTTGAAATTTTAAATAAACCCTGGGAAAAAGACAGGAATTACTCCCAATCCATATTTGTCCATTCTAAGTTAGCAGAATACTTTGCTTCGGAAGGAGATATTGAAAATGCCACAAAACAAATAAATCTTGTAAAAGGATGGTCCAAAAATATTGATGATATCAATTCCCGTGTTAATTATTATGGTGCTATAGCAAAATACCATTTTGCTATGGGAGACTACGAAACCGCTTTAGAAAGTGCTCAAAAAAAATTAGAAGGTTCTAAATCTTATAACTATACAGATGCGATCTTAGAATCATACGATTTGTTGGCAGACATTTATGCTGGAAAGAAAGACTACGAGAAGAGTTTAGAATGCAGGGAAGCATATATTTCAATAAGAGATTCTATCTATAACCGAAGTACCGCTAACTCCCTTGCTTACTTTCAGACTCTTTATGAAACCGAAAAAAAAGAAAAAGAGCTGGTAGAAAAAACCACAAGTATTCAACTTCTGGAAAAAGATAATGATTCCTTTAAAAAGGTTGTAGCATTTTCGAGTGTTGCACTTCTTCTCCTGTTTGGTGTCATTTTACTTTTTAGGAACCAACAAAATTTGAAAAACAACAAAATACTTCAGGAGAAATTTAGTCAGAAATTATTGGTTTCTCAGGAAGAAGAGCGCAAACGCATCTCCAAAGATCTGCATGATGGGCTTGGGCAACAGTTATTACTTATTAAAAACAAAGTAATTTCCAATGGAGACAATCCAACAAAAAAAATGGTAGATGCTGCTATTGATGAAGTTAGAACAATCTCCAGGGACCTTCATCCTTTTCAACTGCAGGAAATGGGTATTACTAAAGCCATTCAACATACCCTTACTCAAATAGACGAGAATACTACTTTATTTATCTCTTCTGAAATTGATAATATAGACAACCTATTTTCTCCGGAACAAGAAGTGAATATCTATAGAATTGTGCAGGAAAGCCTTAACAATATTTTGAAACATGCCAAAGCAGAAGCCAGTAAAGTATCCATTAAAAAGCTTACACATAATATTATTATTTCCATAAAAGACAATGGAAATGGTTTTGATTTTTCTGAAAAATATCAAGATATAAAATCACTCGGGCTGAAAACATTATTAGAACGTACTAAATTTTTAAACGGACAGATGAAAGTGCAGTCTAAAATAGATAGTGGCACAACTTTAGAATTCCAATTTCCAGTTTAATGAAGAAAGAAACTATCATAATAGCAGATGACCATCCTTTATTATTAAAGGGCCTAAATGATTTTTTAAAAGAAAAAGATTATAATATAATTGGTAGTGGGAATAATGGCCGGGAGGCATATAATCTAATTACAAAATTAAATCCGGACATTGCTATTCTAGACATACAAATGCCTTTTTTGTCTGGCCTGGAGATTGCAAAAAAATGCAAAACAAATGGCCTTACCACTAAGATAATTCTAATTACACTTCACAAGGAAAGAGATTTGTACCAACAAGCTCAAGATCTAAATATTTTTGGGTACGTCCTAAAAGAATTTGCTTTAGAAGAAATTGAGACTTGTATTAAAACCGTTTCTAAAGGGAATCCTTTTTTTAGTCCGAAGATCAAAGAGTTGTTAGGCCCCAATAATCTTGAAGAAGCTTCCTTAAAAAGTTTAACCCCTTCTGAAAAAAAGATATTAAAATTCATTGCTAACGATAAAACCAATAAAGAAATAGCTTCCCTCCTTTTTATCTCTTATCGTACTGTAGAAAAACACCGAAGCAACATCATCACAAAATTAGAGTTGGAGCATAAAACAAACAGTCTTCTTATTTGGGCTAAAGAACATCAAGACAGACTGGTATAGCCAATAATTATCTTTTTTACCTCAAAATTTACGTGTTAACACGTATTTCAATTTTGTCAATAATTTCTCACTTTTACAATATGAAAAATTCAGTATTGTTGAAGGAGGAAAAACATAGAAGCAATAAGACCAAAAGGATTGTCTTTATTGTAATTGCAATATCAATTATTGCCACTGTCTTGCTTAACGTAGTGAATTATTTTGTTTCATATAAATAAATACTAAGGTTTAAATTTTCAACTAACTAATCAAAAAACCCGGCGTAAAGCCGGGTTTTTTATTTATTTTACACAAATTATATTATAACTCCAATGCCTTTTTAACATCGCTGTTCATTAGAAGTGCTACAGGATCCTCCAGTGCTTCTTTTACAGCTACCAAAAATCCTACAGATTCTCTTCCGTCTATAATTCTGTGATCATAAGATAAAGCAACAAACATGATGGGCGCAATAACAATTTCGCCGTCACGAACAATAGGACGTTCTACAATGTTGTGCATTCCTAAAATTCCGGATTGCGGCGGGTTAATAATTGGAGTCGATAACATACTTCCAAAAACCCCTCCGTTAGAAATGGTGAAGGTTCCTCCGGTCATCTCATCTACTGTTATTTGTCCATCACGTGCCCTAAGAGCCAGTCTTTTAACTTCGGTTTCAACTCCTCTAAATGATAGCTCTTCTGCATTTCTTATAACCGGCACCATCAATCCTTTTGGCCCGGAAACAGCAATTGAGATGTCTTTAAAATCGTATTTTATTTGGTAGTCCCCATCAATCATTGAATTTACATCGGGATATAACTCTAAGGCTCTTACTACTGCTAAGGTAAAAAAGGACATAAACCCTAGTCCAACACCATGCTTCTCTTTAAACTCCTCTTTGTATTTTTTTCTCAATTCAAAAATAGGGCTCATATCCACTTCATTAAAAGTGGTCAACATTGCAGTTTCGTTCTTTGCTGAAACTAAACGCTCTGCAACTTTACGTCGTAACATGGATAGTTTTTTGCGCTCCGTACCACGGTCTGCTCCTTCTCTGGGTGTTCCCATAGATGGTTTTGCATTTTCTGCATCGTTCTTTGTAATACGTCCGTCACGCCCGGTGCCTTTAACATCTTTAGCTGCAACTCCTTTTTCATCCAAAATTTTCTTAGCTGCAGGAGACGGTGTCCCTGTTGCATACGTTTCAGTTTTAGGTGTTTCTTGTGGAACCTCTTTTTCAACTTCTTTAGGAGTCTTTGCCTGAGAACTTTGTTTGGCACCTTCTGGTTTTGGCGCTTCAGTATCAATTAAACATACTACCTCTCCTACAGCCACTGCATCACCTTCTTCAGCTTTAAGGGTGATGATTCCACTTGCTTCTGCAGGAAGTTCCAAAGTAGCCTTATCGCTATCTACTTCGGCAATGGCCTGGTCTTTTTCAACCCAATCGCCATCTTCAACTAACCATTGTGCTATTTCTACTTCGGTTATGGATTCTCCCGGTGAAGGGACTTTCATTTCTAATGCCATAGTATTTCTATTTTCCTAAAAGGAGTTGTTACTGGTATTACTTTTCATTTATGTTAAAAACACTCTCTATTACTTTTTCATGACGTTGCTTGGAACGCACACTGCTTCCCGAAGCCGGTGCAGCATACATTCTTCTGCTGCAAACCCTAAAGTTTTTGGCTTCTTCAAAATGCATCAGGATATGTGAATAGGCTCCCATATTCTTAGGCTCTTCCTGTGCCCAAACTATATCATCTGCATTTTTATATTTTTTCAGTATTTCTCTCATTGGGTTGGTTGGTAGCGGGAATAATTGTTCTATACGTACCAATGCAACATCGTTTCTGTTTAGCTCTTCTTTCTTCTCCAATAGATCATAATAAAACTTACCACTCACAAAAACCAACGTCTTTACCTCATTTGGTTTTACATCTGCATCATCGATAAGCATTTGGAAACTACCATTTGCAAATTCTTCCTTTGTAGAAAGCACCCTTGGATGGCGCAACAAGCTCTTAGGTGTAAATACGATCAATGGTTTACGGTAATCCACTTTCATTTGACGACGCAACAAATGATACATATTTGAAGGTGTGGTACAATCTGCTACAAACATATTATCTACAGCACATAATTGAAGATAGCGCTCCATTCTTGCAGAAGAATGCTCTGCTCCCTGCCCTTCATAACCGTGTGGTAAAAGCATCACCAATCCGTTTTGGGTTTTCCACTTATCTTCTCCGGCAGAAATATATTGATCGATCATGATTTGGGCTCCATTACTGAAGTCTCCAAATTGTGCTTCCCAGATGGTTAGTGTTCTTGGGCTCGCCATTGCGTAGCCGTAATCAAATCCTACAACTCCATATTCTGAAAGCAATGAATTATAAATATAGAAATCTCCCTGGGTATCTTTTAACTCATTCAATAAGATTATTTCTTCTTCGCTTTCTTCCACTTTTATGACCGCATGCCGGTGTGAAAAAGTTCCGCGTTCCACATCTTGTCCACTCATCCTTACATCATATCCTTCTTTCAATAAGGTCCCATAAGCTAATAATTCACCCATTGCCCAATCCAACTGGTCGTCTTTAAAGTACATTTTATGGCGTGCTTCAATAAGCCGTGAAATTTTTCTAAGAAATTTTTTGTCTTTTGGAAGCTGTGTGATCACTTTAGCCACATCATCCAGTTTTGCCATACTGACCGTTGTATCGACATCTTCCATCATCTTATCACCTTCGGCATAATGAAAACCTTCCCACTCACTTTTCATAATAGCCGTAATTTCTGTCTTATCTTCTTTACGGGAATCTTCAAGGTTCTCTTCGAGTTTGTCTTTGTATTCCTGTTCCAGTTTTTTGGTATATTCTTCTTCAATGATTCCCTGCCCGTATAATTTCTCAGCATAGATATCCCTGGGGTTTTTATGCTTGGAAATAGCCTTATATAACTGAGGTTGTGTAAAACGGGGTTCATCTCCTTCATTATGTCCATATTTACGATACCCTAACAGGTCAATAAAAACATCACGGCCAAACTCCATTCTAAAATCCAGCGCAAAAAGCATAGCGTGTACAACTGCTTCAGCATCATCGGCATTTATATGAAGTATTGGGGAAAGTGTAACCTTTCCTACATCGGTACAATAGGTAGAAGACCGGCCATCCAGATAATTTGTGGTAAACCCTATTTGGTTATTTACAACAATATGAATGGTTCCTCCGGTTTTGTAGCCATCTAATTGTGCCATTTGTACGATCTCATACACAATACCTTGCCCGGCTATTGCCGCATCACCGTGTACTACTATTGGAAGTACTTTACTGCTATTGTCCTTATAATGACGGTCCTGTTTCGCTCTTGCAATTCCTTCCACAACACTTCCTACCGTTTCCAAATGTGAGGGGTTGGGAGCAATATTCAAATTGATCTCTTTACCGGATTTGGTTTTACGTTTGGAGGTCCAGCCCAAATGGTATTTTACATCTCCATCAAAAATGTCTTCTGCATAATCCTTTCCGTCAAATTCACTGAAAATGTCTTTGGCACTTTTCCCAAAAATGTTAACCAATGTACTTAAACGCCCTCTGTGTGCCATTCCCATCACAAATTCTTCAACACCCTTTTCCGCTGCATTTTCAATTAACGTATCCAGCGCAGGAATTAAACTTTCTCCGCCTTCCAGAGAAAACCGCTTTTGCCCTACGTACTTGGTATGTAAAAAGTTTTCAAAAGAAACCGCTTCGTTCAATTTTTTTAGAATGTGCTTCTTTTGAGCTTCGGAAAAGTCGGGCTGATTGTCATTAACATTCAGCTTGTTTTGTATCCATTGTATTTCTTCAGGTTTACGAATGTACATGTATTCTATTCCAATAGAATCACAATAAATACTTTGAAGGTGTTTTATGATTTCTTCAAGAGTAGTCTCAGGTATTCCTAAGACATCTGCCGCTTTAAATGTTGTGGACAGGTCACTTTCACTAAGTCCAAAATTTTCAATGTCCAGTGTTGGAGTATATTTCCTTCTTTCACGTACAGGGTTGGTCTTTGTAAACAAATGCCCTCTTGTCCTGTAACCGTCGATCAATTTAATAACCTGAAATTCCTTTAAAACTTTTTCGGGAATCTCCTGTCCGTTTTCTTCTATCCCCAACACTTCAAGAGAACCATTTTCAATTCCAAAATCGAATCCCTGAAAGAAAGCCTTCCAACTAGGTTCTATACTATCCGGAAATTGTAAATATTTATCGTAGAGTTCTGCAATGTATGCCGGGTGAACCGCATTTAGAAATGAAAATCTATCCATAATTGGAATAAAGAGGACTATTTTTAAATAAAACGTTACAAAAATACAACAAATCCCCAAACTATGGCTTTGGGATTTTATATATTTATTATTAGTAAACTCATAAATATTTCACAATGAAATCGTCTTTATCAATCCTCTTCAAAAAGTTTTTCTTTTCAGTAGTAATGAGTCTGTTTATCCAAGTCGGAATTGCGCAGGAACAAGGATCTCAATTTTGGTCCAACGTTCGTTTTGGTGGTGGAATAGGACTAAGTTTTGGCAATGAATTCTTTAGCGGAACCATTGCCCCAAGCGCTATTTATGAGTTTAACGAACAGATTGCTGCAGGCCTTGGCGGAAATTTCTCGTATAACAGTCAAAAGGACGTTTATAAAACAACTATTGTAGGTGGCAGCGTTTTAGGGTTCTACAATGTTATCCCAGAATTGCAGCTATCCACAGAATTTGAACAACTTTATGTGTCGCGTACTTATGAGTCTGACCTGCAAATACCAAATAACAGTTATTGGTATCCTGCACTATTTGTAGGAGCAGGATATAGGGCGGGGAATTTTACCGCAGGAATTCGATACGATGTACTATACGATGAGGATGAAAATATTTATGCCTCGGCCTGGATGCCTTTTGTAAGAGTCTATTTTTAAACCGTTCGCTTCATTAACCGGTCTCCAAATTGACGAAATGCCATTTTTTTATCATTGGAAATTTTTATGCTTTCCAAAACCCTATATGCTTTCTGTGTATAGGTCTCAATTTCATTTTGTATTGCTAATGCGGCTCCCGAAGTTTCAAAAATGTTCTTTACAGCTTCTATTTTGTCTGAAGGATCCTTTGGTGAAATACTATACAAATGCTTTAATGTTTTCACTTCGGAAAGGTTACTCTTTTCAATAGCAGTTAAAAAAAGAAAGGTCTTTTTGTTTGAGATTATGTCCCCTCCTACTTGCTTTCCGAAAGTTTTCGGGTCTCCAAAAGCATCCAGATAATCATCTTGTAATTGAAACGCAATTCCCAAATTACGTCCAAATTCATAAATACTATCTCTACAACTTTCCGAAGCATTTGCAACGATGGCGCCCATCTTCATTGCTGCTCCCACTAAAACCGCTGTTTTATAATTGATCATTTTAATATATTCGGGCAAAGTAACGTCGTCTCTGGATTCAAAATCTATATCGTATTGTTGTCCTTCACAGACTTCCAAAGCAGTTTTACTGAATAGCTTGGCTAATTGCTGAAACATCTTTGGTTCATAACCTTCAAATAATTGATAGGCCAGTATCAACATAGCATCCCCGGATAAAATGCCTGTATTTAGATCCCACTTTTCATGTACTGTTTCCTTTCCGCGGCGCAAAGGAGCATTATCCATTATATCATCATGAATCAATGAAAAATTATGAAACAATTCCAAAGCTAGTGCGGCGTTCATAGCCTTTTTGAAATCGGTTTCAAAAAAATCACAGGTCATCAAAGTTAGGATAGGACGTAGTCTTTTCCCTCCCAGGGAAATGATATACTGTATTGGTTCATACAACTGTGTTGGCTTTTTAACACGTATGGTCTCTTCAAGATGTTGATGCAATGCATTGTAATATGTCTCCAAATCTTTCATTGAAATTTCCAGCTAAAATACAAGTTACACGATAAAAGGCTACTAAATAAATGATAAAAAGGATATAAGTATCATAAACATTTCAAAAATGTTAAAAAATTGTAAAACTTAGGAAACTTTTATTGTTTTATAAGTTTCCTTGCTCTATATTTGCACCCGATTATGAAAGAAAAAATAATTCAAAAGGCGTCAGAGTTATTCTTACAGCTGGGCTTTAAAAGTGTTACGATGGATGATATTGCCAACAATATGGGCATATCCAAAAAAACCATTTATACACATTTTAACAATAAGACCCATTTGGTTAAAGAAGCAACTCTTGCGGTTTTTCATGAAATATCATGTGGAATAGATCACATTCAATCTCACAATAAGAACCCTATTGAGGAATTATATGAGATCAAAAAACTAGCTTTAGTACAATTAAAAAACGAAAAATCTTCCCCACAATACCAGTTACAAAAATATTATCCGGAAATATTTGCAACTCTGAAAGAGAAACAGTTTGAGAAAATGAGGGAATGTACTCTTTCTAACCTAAAAAGAGGTATTACCTTAGGCTTATATAGAGATAATCTTGATATAGAATTTGTATCGCGTATTTATTTTATTGGTGTCATTGGAATAAAAGATGACACTCTTTTCCCTGTTGAAAAATTTCCCAAGGCACAATTAATGGGAGACTATCTAGAATATCATTTACGAGGTATTATTACGGCAGAGGGACAAAAAACACTCAATAAATTCATTAAAAAACAATCTAACTAATGAGGAGACTTATTGCTATTTTCAGCTTTACACTGCTGCCTTTCTTAGGCATTGCACAGCAAAAACAAACCTATAGTTTTAATTTGGAAGAAGCCATCACTTTTGCATTGGATAGTAATTATACAGCTATCAATGCAAGGAGAGATATTGCAAAGGCTATAAAGCAAAAATGGGAAACCACAGCTACAGGATTACCACAAATTAGTGCTGCTGCTACATATCAAAACAATTTGAAACAACCTGTTACATTGCTTCCGGCAGAGATCACAGGTGGTGACCCGGGTACTTTTGTCCCTGTTGTTTTTGGTACGAAACAAAATGCTTCGGCCACAGCCACCCTGGACCAGCTAATTTTTGATGGCAGTTATCTAGTAGGTTTACAGGCAGCCCGTGCTTTTTTGGATTTCTCTGAAAATGCAGCGGAAAAAACAAATCTTGAAGTTCGTAAGGGAGTGATCAATGCGTATGGCAGTGTATTACTTTCTGAAGAGCTCGTCGCTATTTTTGAAAAGAACAAATCCAACCTTGAGAAAAATCTCTTCGAAACACAAAAGATCTATGAAAACGGACTTACCGAAGAGGAAAGTGTGGAACAACTGGAAATTACCTTACTAGAAATAGAAACCCAGTTAAATAATGCACACAGAACCGAAAGTATAGCACGACAAATGTTTAATGTTGCATTGGGTATTGATGTAGAATCTACCGTTATTTTTGAAGATACTTTAGACAGCTTAACACAAGAGAACATCCAACTTACTTTTTTAGATACTCCTCTAAATGTAGAACAAAATATAGATTATAAGATCGCCTATAACCTCACAGAACAACGGTCCCTAGAGTTAAAGCTTGAAAAGAGCCGGGCTTTGCCTAAGCTTACTGCTTTTGTAAACTACGGAACCGCCGCCAATAGTGATGATTTCACTTTTCTTGATAAGGAACAAGTATGGTTTCAATCCTCTTTGCTTGGAGTAAATATGAATATTCCCATATTTAGCAGCGGAATGCGAAGTGCAAAAACACAACGGGCCAAAATTGCTTTGGAGCAGGCTGAAACCGAATTAGAAGAAACTATTCAAAATGTACAATTAACATTGAATACAGCAAAAAGCAACTATCAATTTGCTGTAGAGAATTATGAAAATTCAAAGAAAAATCTGGCACTAGCAGAGCGTGTAGAAGGTAAAAACCAGGTAAAGTTCACTGAAGGCCTTTCTACCAGTTTTGACCTTAGGCAAGCGCAAACTCAGCTATATACTGCACAACAGCAATATTTTCAGGCAATGTTGGATGTTATCAATAACAAAGCAGATTTGGAAACCGTGTTAAATACTCCCCAGCTAAGAAACTAAAAATAACTAATCACTCTAGAAAACTCTATACAAATGAAAAAAGTAATCTTAATTCTCTTGATCACCTTTACTGCAGCCTCTTGCGGAAATGATTCAAAATCAGTTGATGCCGTGGTCGAATCTGGTAATCTTGAACAGATTCGTGCTAAACGCTCAGAAATTGTAGCACAACAACAAGAGATCAATCTGCAATTAGAAGAGATCGACAAAGCAATTTCAAAATTGGACACCGTTAAAAAAATACCTCTGGTAACTGTTTTTGCGGCAAAGCAAGAAGAGTTTAATCACTTTTTAGAACTACAGGGAAGCGTAGAGACCAAAAAGAACATTCTATTATATCCAGAATATTCTGGCTTGCTCACCAGGGTCCTTGTAAAAGAAGGCCAAAAGGTTTTTAAAGGGCAATTATTAGCTTCTATTGATGATGGAGGGCTTTCACAACAACTTGCACAATTGGAGGTTCAGGCAAATCTGGCCAAAACTACTTTCGAAAGACAGCAGCGTTTGTGGGAACAAAAAATAGGAAGTGAAATAGAGTATTTGCAAGCTAAAGCCAATTACGAAGGACAGGAAAAAGCGGTAAACCAAATGCGCTCTCAAGTAGCTAAGACCACTATTAGAGCACCGTTCTCGGGAATTATCGATGATGTCATGACAGAACAGGGAACAGTAGTTTCTGCCGGACAATCACAGGTGTTTAGATTGGTTAATTTAGGTGATATGTATATTCAGGCCGATGTTCCTGAGAGTTATTTGCCGGATGTCACTGCTAATAAGAGTGTAGAAGTGTACTTCCCGGTATTGGGTGAAAACCTAGAAACCAAAGTTTCACAGGTAGGCAATTATATCAACCCGAATAATAGAACTTTTAAAGTTGAAGTTGATGTTCCCAATAAAAGCGGAAATATAAAACCCAATTTAACAGCTAAAATTAAAATCAACGATTACACTAATGAGGAAGCAATTTTAATTCCACAAAGTGTTATTTCTGAAAATGCCAATGGCGAACAATATATATATGTAACCAATGGTACTGATAACCCTAAAGAAGCCATCGCAAAACGGGTTATTGTAGAAACCGGAAAAACACAAGGAGATTTTGTCGAAATAATTAATGGAATTACCAACGGAGATACTATCATAAAAGAAGGTGCCCGAAGTGTAAAAGACGGTCAATTAGTGGAACTTAAAAGTGTAGAGAGCAATGAGTAAGAAGTTAAAAAGTGTTGATAAAGAGTTTCGATTGTCATCATGGGCAATTGATAATAAGACGACCATTTATGTAATAATTGGTATCATCTTAGTATTAGGGCTTTCTGCATATAACAGTATGCCACGTGAAAGCTTTCCGGAGATTAAAGAGACCAAAATATACATTAGTACGCCTTATCCGGGTAATACTGCAGAAGACATTGAACGTCTTATTGTAGATCCATTGGAAGATAAGCTAAGAAATGTTAGTAATGTTGTTGAGATCATTTCTACTTCACAGGAAGATTATGGGATTATCACAGTAGAATTTGATGAAGACATCACTGTAGAAGAAGCCAAACAAAAAGTAAAAGATGAGGTAGACAGTGAAACAGCGAGTGAAGACTGGCCAACCTTCAATAATGCAAAGGTAGAGCCAAATGTTTTTGACCTTAATTTTTCTGAAGAAACCCCCATTAGTAATATCAATATTAAAGGTAATTATCCTACCGATAAGCTAAAAGAATTTGCCGAATACCTGGAAGATGAAATTGAAGACCTTCCGGAAATTAAGCAGGTAGACATCCGTGGGGCACAGGAAAAAGAAGTCGAGGTAGCTGTAGATATCTATAAAATGATGGCTGCCAAGATAAGTTTCGATGATGTTATTAATTCCATAGGAAATGGAAATATAACAATGTCTGCCGGAAACCTGGTTACCAGTGGCCAGCGAAGAACAATTCGTATTTTAGGAGAAATTGAACGCCCTGCAGAATTAGATAATTTTGTGGTCAAGTCTGAAAACGGTGCTGTATACTTGAAGGACATTGCAGCAGTTCGTTTCAAAGAAGAAGAGAAAACAACCTATGCGCGTGAATTTGGTGAAGGTGTTGTAATGCTCGATGTGAAGAAACGTGCCGGTAAGAACATGGTTGAAGCAGCGCAAAAAATTGAAACAATTGTTGAGGATGCAGAGGCTAATGTGTTTCCATCGGATGTTGAAGTAACTATCGCGAATGACCAATCTGTAAAGACGATCAACCAGGTAGACGACTTGGTGAACAATATTATTTTCGGGATCATTCTGGTTGTTACCGTTTTAATGTTCTTCCTCGGGTTTAGAAATGCATTATTTGTTGGTTTTGCGATACCTATGTCCATGTTCATGTCGTTCATGATCCTTTCGGCCTTAGGCTATACAATGAATACCATGATCCTCTTTGCTCTTATTATGGGGCTGGGAATGTTAGTTGACAACGGTATTGTGGTAGTGGAAAACGTGTATCGTTTAATGGATGAAGAAGGAATGTCCCGTAAAGAAGCTGCCAAAAAAGGAATTGGAGAAATAGCATTTCCTATTATAATCTCTACAGCAACAACTGTTGCAGCCTTCGTTCCGCTTGGGATGTGGCCCGGTGTAATGGGAGAGTTTATGATCTATTTCCCTATTACGCTTTCTGTAGTATTAGGTTCTTCTCTTTTTGTGGCAATATTCTTTAATTCGATGCTGGTTTCATCATTTATGGAAACCGGAGAAAAAGAACTTACAAGAAAGCAACTTATTAGATTAAGTATTATTCTGGGAGGTTTCGGACTATTGATCAGCCTTTTTGGTGGTTCAATGAGCGCATTAGGAAACTTAATGATCTTTGTCGCTATTATGTTCTGGATCTATAAGTACTTTCTTAAAAAAGCGGCAAACTATTTCCAAAAAAATATACTTACCCGTTTGGAAAACAGTTATAAGCGATTTTTAGGAATGGCTCTCACCGGGTGGAAATCCGGAGCATTTGTAATTGGTACTTTTTTACTATTGTTCATTGTATTTGCATTGTTTGGTGCTTCGGTAGGAAGTCAAAGGACAAGTGTAGAGTTCTTCCCTGACAATAAGCCTAATCAAATTACGGTATATATTGAATATCCGCAGGGAACCGATATTGAAAAAACAAATGAAATAACGCTGGATATTGAGAAACGTGTCTATGAGGCATTAAATGGTGAAAAATATGTAGACGGAGGCTATAACTATATGGTAGAATCTGCCGTTTCACAAGTTGGAGAAGGTGCCGGAAACCCACAAACAGATGGTGGTTCTTCAGCAGAGATGCCTCACAGGGGTAAGATCACCGCTACCATGCGGGAGTATAAGTTCCGAAGAGGAGAAGACAGCGAGGTACTAAGAAAAAATGTTCAGGAATCCTTAAAAGGTATTTATCCCGGAGTAGCAATTTCTGTAGAAAAAGATCCTGTGGGGCCTCCCGTGGGTTACCCTATCAATATCGAAATTGAAGGAAACGATTATGATGAATTGATACAGGTTGCGGAGCGAATGAGAAATTTCATCAACTCCCGAAACATTGCCGGAATCGATGAATTAAAGATCGATGTAAATAAGGGAAAGCCTGCCATGCAAGTTTATGTGGATCGTGAAAAGGCAGGTGAATTGGGTGTTGCAGCTGGCCAGGTAGGAACTCAATTACGACGTTCCTTATTTGGAGAAAAAGCAGGAGTATATAAAAAAGATGGGGAAGATTATGATATATATGTCCGTTTTAATGAAGAGAACAAGTACAACAAAAGCGCACTATTCAATCAAAACATCACTTTTAGAGACCAGGCTTCAGGTTTAATTAAAGAAATTCCTGTTTCTGCGGTTACTTCAGAAAAGAACACCTCTTCTTTTAGTGCTATTAAGCATAGAGATACTAAACGTGTTGTGACGGTATATTCTGCTCTGGAAGCCGGGTATACAGATGCAGGAGCTATTGTAAGTCAGATTCAGACAGAAATGTCCAACTTCAATGACCTTCCGGAAACCGTATCCATAGATTATACAGGACAGATCGAAGAACAAAACAAGCAGATGGCATTTTTAATGGGAGCGTTCTTTTCCGGACTGGGGTTGATCATGTTGATCCTGATATTTCAGTTTAGTTCTATCTCTAAACCAACCATTATAATGATAGCGATATTCTTAAGCTTCATTGGTGTATTTGGAGGTATTTTAATAACAGGAGCTTCGTTTGTAATTATGATGACCATGATGGGAATAATTTCCTTAGCAGGTATTGTAGTAAATAATGGAGTTGTATTGTTGGATTATACACAATTACTCATAGACAGAAGAATGGTCGAGTTGGAAATGGATGATAACGAACTGCTTTCAAAAGAAGAAGTTAGAGAAATTATTATTAGGGGAGGAAAAGCTCGTTTGCGCCCGGTAATTTTGACGGCGATCACAACGGTATTAGGCCTTATCCCTCTGGCTATTGGATTTAATATCGATTTCTATTCTTTATTTTCTGAATTTGACCCGAAGATCTACTTTGGAGGTGATAACGTTATTTTCTGGGGCCCTCTGGCTTGGGCCGTTATCTATGGATTGATCATTGCTACCTTCTTAACATTGATCATTGTCCCGGTTCTTTTCTATATTGTTCACAGGATAAAATTGAGAATACGAAGTTGGCGATCCAAACCCGACCAAGATAAAGTCAACGCATCTTTGAAAGATGCCGCATAATAAAAAAACCCTTTCTTTTCAGAAAGGGTTTTTTATATCTATTCTTTTTTAGAATTTAAATGTGGCACCGCCATTTATAATAGTTCCGTTAAATCCAAATTGATTTACTTCCCAAGGATACTTAAAACGTCCTCCGAGGTCCGTTACAAAATCTCCTTGTGTTTCTATCTCATCCGGATAAACATCTAACAGGTTATTCGCAGAAGCAAACAATGAAAAATTCTTACTGAAATTATATCTTATAATTAAGTCTGTAATAATTTTTCCAGCAAATGTTTGGTCATACGCTTCATCTTCAACTGGAAGGTTTGCACCTCCTGGCCCAAGTGGAGCTCCATTTAATCCATTATTTGCATGTTGCCAGGTTACTTCACCGAAGTAAGTGTTATTTAAATTGAAGACCCAATTAGCTATGTTGTAATCAAAGCCAAGAAGAACTTTTGTTTTTGGTCTGGCAGAAACAATTCTGGATTGTTCTTTACGGTTAAATATATCATAACCATTTTCTCCTAATAGTCCGGGAGCTTCTATTTGAAGCCCGTCAGTAGATGGATCTACATCTTCATTATCAATAGTGGTTTCATTATAATTAGCAGCTAAAACTGCCCCTAATTTACCACTGCCAAGTTCAATGTTGCTTAAAGTTGCAACTAAGTCTACACCTGTAGTAGTTGTGTTAACAGCATTTACAAAAAACTTTAAACTTGTAATAGAGTTATCAACCAGGATTTGTTCAACCGGATTAACCGAATCATCATCTCCATCAAAACCAATTTCGCCTGTAAATAATACCCGGTCTTCAACCTCGACATTATAGAAATCAGCAGAAACAGATAATTTCGGGGATATCTTATAGGTAATTCCGGCAGAAATATTCTTTGAAGTTTCTGCAGATAACTGTGGTACTCCAAGTCCTTCTCTAATAACAGGATCAACATTGTTAAAAGTACCTTGATTTGAAACTGTACCTCCAGACACCAACGTTTGAATATTACTTAAATATATCTGGTGTAATGAAGGTGCTCTAAATCCTGTACTATAAGAAGCTCTTATGGCTCCTCGGTTATCTCCCAGAATATATCTTCCATTGGCCTTCCACGAAGTATTATCTCCAAAATCGCTGAAATCCTCATAACGTACAGCTCCTCCAATTAAGAGTTCATTTGTTACCTCCCATTCTAAATCACCATAGACTCCATAATTATCACGAGTTGCAGAAACTGCATTGCTTGGTTGTAAACCTGGAAAAGACTGTACCCCAGCTCCAAAATACGAAGCTGATTCACCAGCAATAGATCTAAATTGCTCTTCTTTGATTTCTGCACCAAATGCAATACTCAAATCTCCAAAAGATCTGGATACATCGAAGTTTGCGAGTAGATTATTAAAAGAATATGCTCCAACATCGAATGAGGTAGGACTATTTGCTCCAAGGTCAAGGTTTATACTGTTATTTACCATATAGTCAACAGCATTTCTTCCAAAAGTCCCACTTAGATCCACATTAAAACCGGCCAGGTTGAACTCTACTCCTACGGTAGAATTGTTATCTCTGACCTCGGTCTCAAAAGTTGGCTGAAATCCTTGATACTCTGTTCCCTCTTCATGTAGTAAATTAAACTCATCCGGAATCCAATAAGGAACTCTATACAATGCAAAACTTTTACCTTCTCTATATGTAACACCTCCAAAAGCGTAGACTTTTCCTGTATTATTGGAGAAAGGAAGGCCGAAGTTAAAAAACAAATCTCCTTTATAAAGTTCCGGCTGTCCTACTGTCATACCCAACTCCGGATTTTCACTTAACCAATCACCCCAATCCGGGTCATCTGCTAATACCCCAAAAAGGACATCTTCACCGGGACTTCCTGCTCTGTTTGTTTCTTCTTGTTGATAATAACCAAAAGTCAAATTTAAATATCCTCCATTTTCACCTACTGCTAATCCGGTATTAACATCTGCACCTAAATTAAATCCATCTCCTTCGGTAGTTACTCCAGAAGTTACATTAACCGTAGTTTCTCCAACATCATCTTTAAGCACCATGTTAATTACACCTGCAATCGCATCAGATCCATATTGGGCTGAAGCCCCATCACGCAACACTTCAATTCTTTTAAGTGCAGCCGCGGGAATACTTTTTAGATCTACTCCAACTTCTCCTTTCCCCGGGGTATCATTGATATATACTAATGCACTTTGGTTTTTTCGTTTTCCATTTACCAGAACCAACGTCCTACTTGGACCTAATCCACGAAGGTCGGCAGGATCAAAATGAGCAGTAGCGTCAGAAATCGTCTGATTTGTCGAATTGAAAGACGGCACCTTGTAAGTTAGCATCTTATCAACTGTAGGCTGGCCTGTACTTTGTAGTTGTTCTACCGAAATATTGTCAATAGGAACAAGCGAAGTGAGCACCGTTCGTGGCTTAGAACGGTTACCAACAATTACTACTTCATCTAACACATCTCCTTCAGCCATAACAACCGAAACAGGTGAAGAATTAACATTCAACTCAACAGTAGCAAACCCCACAGAACTAAAGACCAGAACTGTTGGGAGGGATTCTACTTCTAAAGTAAAGTTCCCGTCAATATCTGACGTAGTTCCATTTGAGGTTCCTTTTTCAATAACATTTGCAAAAGGAACAGTGTCACCATTTGGATCACTGATCTTTCCGGTAAGTGTTGTCTGAGCAAGCACAAAACATGGAAAAATTAACAGTAAAAGCAAGAATTTTCTGCAATTTGTATTGTTTTTATTCATAGTTAAGAATTTTGATTTATCCACCGAAGGTACTAAAGATTTGTCACTTTTTTATTTATTAAGGCATAATATGGATAAGGATTTTGCTAAAAAGTTAATAATCACTTAGCTAAAGTCTTAAAATTTTAAAATTTTAATGTAATCCCCGCTAATCTTTTTAAATTTGCAGCCTAATTTTTTCCGACACATAATATGTACAGAACACACTCCAATGGAGAATTAAGAGCCTCAGACATTAATACAGAAGTGACCTTAGCAGGATGGGTCCAAAAAACACGTGACAAAGGTTTTATGATCTGGGTTGACCTAAGAGATCGATACGGTATCACACAGCTTATTTTTGATGAAGAAAGAACTCAAAGATCGGTAATGGAAACTGCTTCAAAATTAGGCCGGGAGTTTGTGATACAAGCTAAAGGAACTGTTATTGCCAGAGAATCCAAAAACCCTAATATTCCTACCGGAGATATTGAAATATTGGTTTCTGAAGTAACTATACTAAATGAGGCATTAACTCCTCCCTTTACTATTGAAAATGAAACCGACGGAGGAGAAGACCTGCGCATGAAATATCGCTATCTTGATATCCGAAGAAACCCAGTTAGGGAAAATCTTGTTTTTCGCCATAAAGTAACTATGGCAGTACGCAATTACCTTTCAGAAAAGGAATTTGTAGAAGTAGAAACTCCTTATCTAATAAAATCTACTCCTGAAGGGGCACGTGATTTTGTAGTTCCTTCCCGTATGAATGAAGGTCAGTTTTATGCACTGCCTCAATCACCACAAACCTTTAAACAGTTATTAATGGTAGGTGGAATGGATAAATACTTTCAAATTGTAAAATGTTTTCGCGATGAAGACCTTCGGGCAGACAGGCAGCCGGAATTCACTCAAATAGACTGCGAAATGGCATTTGTAGAACAGGAAGATATCCTAAATACTTTTGAAGGGTTAACACGCCATTTACTCAAAGAACTTAATGGTGTGGATGTAGCAGAGTTCCCAAGAATGACCTACGATGATGCCATGAAAAAGTATGGAAACGACAAACCGGACATTCGCTTTGGGATGGAATTTGGCGAATTAAATGAAGTAACACAACACAAAGATTTCAATGTTTTTAATCAGGCCGAATTAGTTGTTGGTATTGCTGTTCCGGGTGGTAACACATATACACGTAAAGAAATTGATAAACTCACCGATTGGGTGAAACGTCCGCAAATAGGTGCCTTAGGAATGGTATACTGCCGCTGCAATGAAGACGGAAGCTTTAAATCTTCTGTAGATAAGTTTTACGATCAGGAAGATCTGGCAAAATGGGCAGATATAACAAGGGCTAAGGCTGGTGATCTGATCTGTGTCCTTTCCGGAGACACTCATAAAGTACGTGCTCAGCTAAGTGCATTACGAATGGAATTAGCAGAGAGAGAAGGGCTACGTAAAGCAAATGAATTTGCGCCACTCTGGGTAGTTGACTTCCCTCTATTGGAATGGGATGAAGAAACAGAGCGATACCACGCAATGCATCACCCGTTCACATCTCCAAAACCCGGGCAACTGGATCTACTGGAAACCCATCCGGGTGATGTGAAAGCAAATGCGTATGACCTTGTTCTTAACGGAAATGAAATTGGCGGTGGTTCCATTAGAATTCATGATAAAGAAACACAGGCATTGATGTTTGATTACCTGGGCTTTACTCCGGAAGAAGCCAAAGCACAGTTTGGATTTTTAATGGATGCTTTCCAATATGGTGCTCCTCCTCACGGGGGGATCGCATTTGGACTGGACAGGCTTGTATCCATTCTGGGTGGGCAAGAAACCATACGCGATTTCATTGCGTTCCCAAAAAACAATTCGGGTCGTGATGTAATGATCGACGCGCCTGCCGTAATTGACAATGAGCAATTAAAGGAACTGGGCTTGCAACTCAACTTAAAATCGTAACTTTAAAACCCTGCTCTTTGCAGGGTTTTTACACATAAAGAGATGCCTGCGCAAAAGCGAACTTTGCTTACAAGATTCCTTATCTGGCGATTAAAACATATATCGCACAAGCAGTTCATTTTTATTGTGAGCATTATCATTGGTTTTCTGTCCGGGATGGTGGCGGTCCTTATTAAAAACGGTACACACTTTATCCAGCTATTATTGGAAGGAAAGTTGATAAAAGAATATCACAGCGCATTTTATTTTATCTTCCCGGTCATTGGGTTGACCTTCACTTACTTCATTTTAAAATATGTGGTAAGAAACAGGCCTACGCAAGGTATTCCCGCTACCCTTTTTGCGATCTCAAAGAAGAAAGGACTTATGGAGCGGTTTCAAATGTATGGGAGTTTACTGGCTGCGCCTATTACCGTAGGCTTTGGAGGTTCTGTAGGGCTGGAAGGTCCCACAGTTGCCACTGGTGCAGCATTAAGCTCTAATTTGTCCCGAATGCTTCACATGAACCAGGCAACAAGAACCTTATTGATAGGATGTGCCGCAGCCGGAGCAATGGCTTCCATTTTTAAAGCACCCATTGCCGCCATTATTTTTGCTGTAGAAGTATTTAGTTTGGACCTTACTTTGGTATCCCTGATCCCTTTATTATTAGCTTCTGTATCGGCTAGTATCACTTCGTATTTTTTCTTCGGAAATGATGTATTGCTTCCATTTAGTATTGAAGACAATTTCCTGCTAAAAGATATTCCACTGTATGCACTATTAGGAATTGTAGCCGGATTTGTATCGATCTATTTTACTGAAACCTACGAACGTTTTCAGAAATTTTTTGAAAAAATTGGATCTCCGGTAAAGAGACTACTCATAGGCGGATTGGGTATCGGGGTTCTAGTATATTTTATTCCGCCACTCTATGGTGAAGGTTTTGATGTTATCAATAATTTGGTACAAGGAAACCCTGAAAAAGCATTAGAGAATAATATCTTTCAATTAGACCTCAACAGTGTATGGATATTAGTCGCCTTATTAGGTGGCCTTGTCCTTTTTAAGGTTATTGCCAGCTCACTTACGTTTGGTGCCGGTGGTGTTGGAGGTATCTTTGCTCCTACGCTATTCATGGGAAGTATCATGGGGTATTGCCTGGCTAAGATCTTGAACAATATTGGTTTTTTGACAAATCCGGTCTCCGAAAGTAATTTCACCCTGGTAGGAATGACAGGCTTAATGGCTGGGGTTTTACACGCACCCCTTACTGCCATTTTCTTAATTGCCGAAGTTACCGGAGGTTATGAGTTATTTTTACCTTTAATGATCACTGCCGCCATTTCTTTTTCAATTACTAAGTACTTTGTGCCTCATTCCGTATACGCAATGGAATTAGGAAGAAAAGGGGAATTAATCACTCATGATAAGGATCATGCCGTACTTACTCTTATGGATATAAGAACTGTTGTAGAACAGAACTTTATTGCATTATATCCGGATATGACCTTAGGTGAAATTGTACATCGCGCCGTTGTTAAGTCCAACCGCAATATTTTTCCGGTTATCCATCAGGAAACCGAAGCTTTGGAAGGTATCATTTTACTGGATGACCTCCGGCCGGTAATGTTCGACCAGTCACTATACAAAGAAGTTGCCGCCAGGGACTTCCTGCAAAACCCATCTGCAATTATTAATTTAGCCGAAGATAAAATGACAGATGTCATGAAGAAATTTCAAGATACGGGCGCGTGGAATCTTCCGGTAATTTCTGATGGTAAATATTACGGCTTTGTTTCCAAATCCAAATTATTAACTGCATACAGACGAAAACTAATAGATTTTTCAGGAAAATGAAATACGTACTCTCCATATTATTAATTATTGTTATCGCAGGAACGTGTTTCGGCTTTTTTATAAAGCCGGAAAATGAAGCTACCGGTAACCTCATTATAGGCCTTTCGGTCGTTACAGGATTTTTTATTTTAATGCCTCTTTTTATATACCACCGCTGGAAAAACAGAAGTGTGAAAGATTATATGTTAACCAAAGAGAACATAGAAAAAATGAGAAATTACGGTAAAGATAAGAAGCTATAAATCAAGGGCTTTTTCAAAAAAAAAAAATTTGGTGGCTTTTGACTTCATATTTTATAGTACATTTGTTCATTATTAATTTATTTTTTTATTTACAATGGAAGGAACAGTAAAGTTTTTTAACGAATCAAAAGGGTACGGATTTATCACTAATGATGAGACCCAAAAAGACATTTTTGTACATGTAACCGGTCTTAATGGCGAAGCCCTTAACGAAGGTGACAAAGTAGAATATGTCGAAGAAGAAGGACGAAAAGGAATGGTTGCCGCACAAGTGCGAGTGATCCATGACTAAGATATATATCTTATAACTGACCAGAAAAACCCGCTATGATTCTAGCGGGTTTTTTATTTAATTCAAATTTCGTTTTTCTATAAAAAACCGTTTCAATAACTGCGAAGATTCCTCTTCTAAAATTCCACCTGTCATTTTTGTTTTAGGATGTAATTTCGTATCCATTGCAATACACCCTCGCTGCATATCCCTTGCTCCATACACAATCTTAGAAATCTGGCTCCAAAATAATGCTCCCGCACACATCTGGCAAGGTTCAATAGTTACATACAACGTACAGTCTATCAGATATTTTCCTCCCAAATAGTTCGCTGCAGCAGTAATCGCCTGCATTTCTGCATGAGCAGTGACATCATTCAAGGTTTCCGTTAAATTGTGAGCCCTGACAATAATCTGGTTATTGATCACGACCACAGCGCCAATAGGCACTTCACCTTTTTCATAAGCGATCTCAGCCTCGATCAAAGCACGTTTCATGAAATAAGTATCATCATGTGGGTTTATCAAACTCATTCATCTGTATTAAAGATGGTAAAAGTACAAAAGCAAAATGTATCTTTGTGATGTGCCAAAAAAGTTATTAGATACTATTGTATTTCCTAAAGATCTTCGGAGGCTTGCTCCACAGGAACTCCCGCAACTTGCTCAAGAATTGCGCGACTTCATTATTAATATCGTGGCAGTAAAAGAAGGGCATTTGGGTGCCAGCTTAGGTGTAGTGGAATTGACCATTGCACTTCATTATGTTTTTAATACTCCTGAAGATATTTTAGTTTGGGATGTCGGCCACCAGGCTTATGGGCATAAGATACTAACCGGAAGAAAGGACAGTTTTCACACCAATCGAAGATTAGGCGGCTTAAGTGGTTTCCCAAAAATGAAGGAAAGTGAATACGATACTTTTGGAACCGGACACAGTAGCACGGCAATCTCAGCAACGCTGGGAATGGCAATTGCTGCGCAATTGACAGGTGATGCCGAAAGGCAGCATATTGCCGTAGTGGGTGATGCCTCTATTGCCAGCGGAATGGCTTTTGAAGCTTTAAATCATGCAGGTGTCACAGATACTAATCTACTGGTGGTCTTAAATGATAATGCTATTGGTATTGACCCCAGTGTAGGTGCCCTAAAAGCATACTTAACTAAAGTGACCCTGGATGGCGCTCCGGAAACAGACAATATTTTTGAAGCACTTAATTTCGACTATTCCGGCCCCGTGGACGGGCATAATATTGCCGGACTGATCTTAGAATTAAATAGATTGAAAAAAATCAAAGGCCCCAAACTACTTCACGTTATTACCAAAAAAGGAAAGGGGCTGAAACAGGCAGAAGAAAATCAAGTGGTCTATCACGCTCCGGGAAAGTTCAATGCAGAGACCGGGGAGCTACTTCCTAAAAGCAATAAAAAACTCCCTCCTAAATTTCAAGATGTGTTTGGGAAGACCATTGTGGAGCTTGCTTCAAGAAATGAAAAGATCATTGGGATCACTCCTGCAATGCCTACGGGAAGCTCCTTAAAATATCTAATGGAAGAATTTCCAAACCGTGCTTTTGATGTGGGAATTGCAGAGCAACATGCGGTAACTTTTGCTGCAGGCCTCGCCACACAAGGTTTACAGGTATTTTGTAATATTTACTCTACTTTTTTACAACGCGCCTATGATCAGGTTATTCACGATGTGTGCCTGCAAAGCCTTCCTGTTATCTTTTGTTTGGACCGTGCAGGGATTGTTGGGGAAGATGGTGCCACCCATCACGGTATTTTCGATCTGGCTTACTTACGCTGTATTCCTAACCTTATTATTTTCGCCCCCAGAAATGAAACAGAGCTTCGCAATATTTTGTATACCGCACAATTAGGATTGAAATCGCCAATTGCTATTAGATATCCACGAGGAAGAGGGAGCATTTTAAATTGGGAGCAGCCATTTTCTAAAATTGAAATAGGTAAGGCCGAACAATTAAAAGATGGTAAAACCATAGCGGTTCTAACAATAGGAACTTTAGCCGGTAATGTGAAAGAAGCTATCGGCGAACTTTCAGACCCGGAAAAAGTGGCCTGTTATGATATGCGTTTTGTAAAACCTTTGGATGAGGAATTGCTTCATAAAATTTTCAAAAAATACAATATCATAATTACACTGGAAGATGGTGTCGTTATTGGCGGGTTTGGAAGTGCCATTACCGAATTTTCAGCTAAAAATAAATATCCCAACACCGTCAAGGTTCTCGGAATTCCTGATGCATTCCCCGAACATGGAACCGTTCGGGAACTTCATGATCTGGCAGGAATCTCATCAGAAAAAATAAAACAGAGCCTGGAAAAATTAATTACTGTTTAGGAACAAGCTATAAATTCCCTTTGATCTTTTGGAAGATCTGTACCGCATTCCCATCGGTAAGCCCCGAAATGAAACCACAACATTTCATTAAATGAGTATATACCGATTGGCTGCTGTCAAGGTCATTCTCAAAACTTTTTAAAAGTAACTTATCGTAATGACGTTCATTTCCATTTAAATAATTTTCAATAGATGACGTATAAGCATCCAATAAAGTTGAAAGGATGTTATAACCGGCTATTTCTTTGTCTATTACTTCGGTACTTTGATACACTTTTTCAACACTTATTTTAATGATATCATCTATTTGTGCTTTGTAACTGCTTTTATCCAATAGAGCTTCAGAGAAAGTGCCTTTCAATATAGCTTCTTCGTTGGCAAGAAAAATAGATGTAGCTTCAGATATCAATGTATTAATTGCTAACGACCTAAGATACGCCAGCCTGTCTGAAGCTTGTGTCAAAGCATTATACTTCTTTGTATTGATACTGTCTTTTACCAATTTGATAAGGTATTCCAGCGCAAATTCTTCTTCGATCAAGCCTAAATTAATTCCATCTTCAAAGTCGATGATCGTATAACAAATGTCATCTGCAGCTTCTACCAGGAAGGCCAGAGGATGACGATGGCAGCTCACATTTTTTTCACCTTCTTGTTTCAGTAATCCCAACTCCTGGGCAACTTCTTTGAAAAATACTACCTCAGATTGAAAAACGCCATATTTTTTATCGGCAATATGGCTTGTTGGCTTTTTGGGTAACGATTCCTTTGGATACTTTGTAAAAGCACCTAAGGTTGCATAGGAAAGCCTTAACCCTCCATCTACTCCATTTTTAGATTCGGTTAATATTTTAAACCCATTTGCATTCCCTTCAAAGTCTACCAGATCCTGGTATTCTTTCTCTGTTAACTGCGATTGAAATCGTTTTCCTTTTCCGTTTAAAAAATAATCTCCAATTGCCTTTTCTCCACTATGCCCAAAAGGAGGATTACCAATATCGTGAGCTAAAGCAGCAGCAGCAACGATCGCTCCAAAATCATTGAAATGATGGCCATGCAAGGTTTGCAAATGAGGATGGCTCTCCAGTATTGCTTTTCCAACAGCACGCCCCAAAGAACGGCCCACAACAGAAACCTCCAGGCTATGTGTTAGGCGTGTATGTACAAAAGATGTTTTGGACAACGGTATTACCTGTGTTTTGTCTTGAAGGCTTCTAAAAGCCGAAGAAAAGATTACCCGGTCAAAATCTACTTCAAAGCCCAGGCGGGTTTCGTCCTGCTCAATCCGCAATCGCTTATTTATATCTCCCTGACGGCGTAAAGACAGGAGTTGTTCCCACTGCATCATAGTACTAAAATTTGCCCTGCAAGATACTATTTATAAAAACCATATCAAGAAAAATCGCAATGTTAAATGATTAACATTTAGGTAACCTTCTTATGACAAATTGGTAATCTGAACTTTACAATGTCTTTACATTGACTCGGTTTCTTTGCAACAGAAATTAATACAAAAATGAAGCAATTATTTACTATCCTACTTTTAGGTTTTACAGCATTTTCATTCGCTCAGGGAACCGGCTCTATTGTAGGTAAACTAACAGATAAAGATTATAACGATGACCCTCTCCCATTTGCTAATATAGTTATTAAGGGTACCAATAAAGGGGTAACATCGGATATTGATGGTTTATATGCTATTGAAAATGTAATGCCTGGAGAATATACCGTAGTGTTTAGTTTTGTTGGTTATGAAACTGTTGAAATAGACAACGTAAAAGTAGAAGCAAATAAAGTAACTACTGTAAATGTCCCTATGGGTGCCAGTGCTGCTGCTCTTGATGAAGTGGTCATCAAAACCACTACAAAAAGAGAAAGTGTAGTGGCTCTTTTAATAGAACAAAAAAAGGCAGTTGAAATTAAAGAAAGTATAGGCGCCCAGGAAATGGGAAAACTGGGTATAAGCGATGCTTCTTCCGCTACTACAAAAATTTCCGGCATCAATAAAACAGATGGTTCCGGAGATGTGTTTGTTCGTGGCTTGGGAGATCGATACTTATCTACGACCTTGAATGGATTGCCCATACCATCTGATGATATTGAACGAAAAAATATTGACCTAAGCCTTTTCCCAACAAGACTCATCCAAAGTGTTTCGGTAAGTAAAACAACATCTCCACGAATATCTGCAGATCAATCCTCCGGGAATATAGACATTACTTCCAAAGAGCTTAATAATAGTAAGGTATTGTCATTTAGCTTGAGCAGTTCTGCAAATACAAACGTAGTATCCGATGGTGTTTTTGACAACTATAAAGGCTCTGCCAATAGCAGTGACCTTTCATTTGGATTTTATTCCAGTGACCTGAATGCAAGAGATGCCATTACTCAACAGAGTTGGAACCCGGAGGTAATAGACACTCCAATAAATCGTTCTTTTGGATTAAGTGCAGGAACAAAAATTGGAGAAAATTTACGTGTACTGATTACTGCAGGACAGTCTGACAACTACGAATACAGAGAGGGCGTTTTCAGACAATTTCGATCTAACTTTATTGATGATATTGTTCCTGATGCAATTACATGGTCAAGAACTATTACTACTTCAGGGTTATTTCATTCGGAATACAAAATCGATGACAACAACGATTTACAGTTTAACACACTCTTTATAAATAAAATTCAGGATAATGTATTTGAAGGAGGTAGGGCAGGTACGGGAGTTATTTTTGAGGAAACGGACCCAACGGAAGGATTATCTCAATTTATCCGTGACCAGAACCTTAAAAAGACACTCCTTTCCGTTTCTCAATTGAGCGGAACTCATGATATTTCAGAAAAAAACAAATTAGATTGGGCAGCCGGTTACAACTTCCTGAGTGCAGATGAACCAAAGAGGATTAGAAATGAAGTAAACTTCAATGAGGATATTGTACAATTAGGGCGTACCGGTGGTTTTCAGCAAAGAAAAAGTTTTCAGAAAATAGAAGATATAGAATATAACGGACGCCTGGAAGATGTTCATACCTTTTATGAAACCGACACGAATTTATTTCAAGTAACAGCCGGTATAAATTTCAGAAATAAAACAAGAGATTTTAAATCTCAATTCTTCGGTGTGGAAGAAGCGTTTACCAATGCCATCAACCCGGAGTCCATTGACCTTATATCGGATATTTTTACACAATCAAGATTTGATAACGGTGTGCTTAAATTAAATACGCTTCGTGCCGACCTGTATGATGGTGAATTAAAGTCCATTGCCGGGTATATTGATTTTATTGGGACGATCGGCAAATTAACCGTGGAAGCAGGTGTACGTTATCAAAATGATGATATTAGTGTGAACTTTGATGTCGGGAACTTTCCCGGGAGATTAGGCAGCACTGCAAAAGAATATCGCAGATTATATCCTTCGGTAAATTTGAAGTACGCCATTAATGACGAACATAACATTCGTTTTGCCAATAGTATCACTACTACCTTACCCGAATTTAAGGAAATTGCTCCTTTTGAATATGTTTCTCAAGTAGGCCAGGTAACTCGTGGTAATCCAAATATTGAAGCATCTATAGATTACAATTATGATCTAAAATGGGAATACTTTCCTTCCAGTGATCAGTTAGTTTCTGTTACAGGGTTTTACAAAAAAATTGAAGATCCTATCAATAAGGTTCAGGATAGAGGTTCTGCAGGTGTATTCTCTTATTTCAATTCTGGTAACAAAGCCGAAGTTTATGGTGTTGAGCTGGAAACAAGAATAAACATTTTAGACCAGGAAGGTAAGCCTGGTTTAAAAACAAATCTGAATATTTCCCGAATGTGGCATGAACAAGACTTGCTGGAGATCTTTGATGAAGACGGAAATTTTGTAAGAACCTTTAGATATAAAGGACTCACAAAAACAGACCTTCAGGGAGCATCAGACTGGATCATAAACGCTACACTTAATTTTTCCACAAATACAGAAAATCCTTTTGAAGCTGCCCTGACCGGAAATTATACTTCAGATAAGGTATACGCTCTTGGAGCTCCCGAAATTCAGACATCCAGTGATATAAACTATAACGATGCGATCGTGGAAAAAGGATTTGTAAGGTTAGACCTTCTTTTGAATAAGGAAATAAACGATCATTTAAAAATAGGGCTTTCCGGGAAAAACTTATTGGACCCGGAAATAAAAAGAACTCAATTGATACGCCCAAGTACAACAGGGATCGAAACAGAAGAAACTGTTCTTTCCTATACAAAAGGGCTTCAAATAGGCTTTAATGTTAACTACTCTTTTTAAAATTAATTAATGTTCAACTCAATTAAAAAATCATGAAAAACTTTAAAACAATAGCGACACTATTTGCTGTTTTAGCAATGCTGATCATAACAGGTTGCAGCAGCAGTGATGATACGGTTATCGTTGACGATGAACCGACCGGAAGTTCAGACCTAAGCGGTGACTTAACCGAAGACAGAGTCCTTGACCCTTCAATAGAATATGCAATAACAGCACCTTACCTCGTAAAGTCCGGTGCGAAGCTAACCATACCGGCCGGAACTGTTATTGTTTCTGAAACCGGAACAGACAGATATATTGCAGTTGAACAAGGAGGTGAAATTGATATACAGGGTACTGCAAGTCTTCCTGTTATTATGCGATCTGCAAACAGTAACCCCGGAGACTGGGGTGGTTTACTTCTTTGTGGTGAAGCCAGAACTACAGAAGGGGTAGATGCAACTGCTGAAGTAGGTGGCCTTATCTATGGAGGTACTAACGATGGTGATAGTTCTGGAAATATTGATTACCTTATTATAAAAGGAGCAGGAGCTCAAATTAATAATGATTCTCAATACAACGGATTAACTCTTTATTCAGTAGGTTCCGGAACTACCATTGACAATGTTGCTCTTGTTGATGGTGCAGATGATGGTGTTGAATTCTTTGGAGGAACTGTTTCCGTAAACAACCTATATCTTGAAAATAACGAGGATGACGCTGTGGATTGGACCGAAGGGTGGAATGGTACAGTTACCAATACTTACGTATTACATACAATTGATGGTTTCTCTACTGCTGTTGAAGCAGATGGTGACAATAACAATCCAAAATTGGTGAATTTTACAGCCAGCTCTACTACAGGTGGTACTGCTTTACAGTTTAAAAAAGAGTCTGGCGCTACTATTACTGGACTATCATTGACGGGTTATGAAACCTCAATTGATATGAAAGATGACGGCCCTCTTACCAATGTGATCATTGATGGCGAAACCGGAGATCCAAACGCAACTTATATTGCTCCTCCAACTGTTGATATAGCTATTTTTAGCTGGGTGAATTCAAACCAATCCGGCCAGGAATTTACTATTCTTGAAGGTAGCGTTACCGGAACGGTAACATTGGATCCAAATGTAAAATACCTTCTTAACAATTCATATATAGTGCAAGATGGTGGCAAACTAATAATCCCAGCCGGAACTAAAATAACAGCACGTGATGCAGGTACAGAAGTTTATATAGCTGTATTAAAAGGCGGTAAAATTGAAATAAACGGGACCAGTTCAAATCCGGTTGTTATGTCTTCTCAGGCTGCTCAACCCGGAGATTGGGGTGGTTTGACCATTTGTGGTGATGGTCCAACAACCGAAGGTGTAAATGCTACCGCAGAAGTAGGTGGTTTCATTTATGGAGGTAATAACCCTAACGATGATTCTGGTAATATAGACTACCTGGTCATCTTAGGAACAGGTGCTCAAATTAATTCTGACTCTCAATACAATGGTGTTTCACTATATGCTGTTGGAGATCAAACATCGATAAATAACCTGGCAGTAATCAACGGAGCTGATGATGGTATTGAATTCTTTGGAGGAACTGTAAGTGCTACTAACTTGTATTTTGAAAACAATGAAGATGATTCTGTAGACTGGACCGAAGGATGGAACGGAGGTATAACCAACACCTATGTTTTACATGAGATCGATGGTTTCTCAACTGCTGTTGAAGCAGATGGTGATAACAACAATCCTTCCATTACAAATTTCACAGCTATATCATCTACAGGTGGTACAGCCTTACAATTCAAAAAAGAATCCGGAGCAAGTTTGACAAACGTTCTACTTACAAGTTATGACACAAATGTAGATATGAAAGACGATGGGCCTATAGGCAATGTAATTGTAGATGGTGTCCCAATGACTGCTCCTACAGATGATGTATTTAACGGTACTGCTGTTGATATTTCCGGATGGAACTGGATCAATACTAGATTGTAATTCATAAGAAACCCTTATAATTTATTCTATTAGCCAAAAAGAGCTTCTTTAAAAAGAAGCTCTTTTTTATTGCAGTATATCTAAAGATTTTTGCTCTTAACAATGAAAAAATTAAACATCGAAGGATACACTACCATTACTAATATCATACATGGCACCAACGATCATTATCTCGTTATTTTTTTCCATTTCAGATAGAATAGGACTTTCTTTTCGAATGTTCTCTATGGTTAATTGTACATTTTTTACTGCAACGGTATTTACAAAATCCAAATTACCCGAATTTCTAAGAGCATTATCTTCGGGTTCTGTAACTGCTTCCACTGCAGGCTCGATCTTTTCGATCAATTTTGTAAGGTTTCCAAGTCTTGCATGGTCACATGCGCCTTTTACAGCACCGCAACTGGTATGGCCCAATACTACGACTAGCTTGGTTCCTGCCAGTTTACAGGCAAATTCCATACTACCTAAAATATCTTCGTTTACAAAATTTCCTGCAATTCGAACACTAAAAATATCTCCCACTCCCTGATCAAAAACCAGTTCGGCAGAGACTCTGGAATCAATACAGCTTAAAATTGTAGCAAAGGGAAACTGTCCATGGGTAGTTTCACTTACCTGTTGCATTAAATTTCTATTAGCGCCTGAATTATCTTGAAATCTTTGGTTTCCTTCTTTTAAATATTGCAGTGACTTTTGAGGTGTCATTGCTGCTTGTGTTTCTTTTGTATGTGCTTTCATTATTTTTCTTTTATGTTTTTTAATCTAGATATTTGTTTCTTACATTTTTGTTGATCCATACCAGGCATTCCTTAAAATTCTTAAAAGTATGCTCCGGTGGAATAAGGTCCGGTATAATATCTATACGCTCTAACATATACCTTGGTTGTTTGAGTACGTCTACTAACAATACATTTATACCTCTCCTGGAAAGGTCCACAAGAATGTCTTCCATAGCGTATAACCCCGATTGGTCAATATACTGCATTCTGTCCATTCTTATAATTACCGCAGAAGCAGTTTCGGGAATTTGAGTAGCCAGTTGCTGGAACTCACTTGTAGAACCAAAAAACAAAGGCCCTTTTATGTGTTTAATAAACACTTCTTCTTTTAATTCTTCAGGGAAGTTATGTTCATCATCCCATGCTTTTTCCTTCAGTAATGTCTTCACATCGGACCTTTCTGCTGTAAGGTCTCCCATCTTCTTCATAAACATTAGAGATGCGATCACCAATCCTATCCCTACTGCATAAACCAGGTTCCAGACAGAGGACAAAATCAATACCGTAAGCATAATTATTACCTCGGCCCTCGGCATATTAGGAATGGCCCTTAATCCTTTATAATCCATCACGCCAATTCCTACTGTGATCAATATTCCCGCTAATACTGCCGCCGGAATTTGCGATGCAACAGGTCCTAATGATAATAAAATTATAAATAACAGTATCCCGGCGATCATCCCGGACAACCTTGTTTTTCCTCCAGACTTTATATTTACTACCGTTCTAATGGTAGCTCCAGCTCCGGGAATTCCTCCAAAAAGTGCTCCAATACTATTTCCAATTCCTTGTCCTACCAACTCTTTATTGGGTTCATGCTTTGTTTTGGTCATATTATCTGCCACCACAGAAGTTAATAATGAGTCAATAGCTCCTAACAAAGCTAGTGTAAGTGCCGTAAATATATACGGAGTAATGCCTGCTAAACTAAAATTAGTAAATATTTCGAAATTAGGGATTGGTAATCCGCTGGGGATCTCTTCAATAGGACGATAGTCTAATTTGAATCCATAGGCAATTCCGGACACGACCAATAAAGCTACCAATGTACTTGGTACAACCGTAGTGATCCGTTTAAAACCATAAATAATTAGTATAGTTCCTAACGCCAACAGCAGTTCCAGCCAGTTGATGCTATTTAAAGCTCTCGGAAGCATTTTAATTGCTCCCAATACTCCGGAAGCTTCTGAAGCGGCCAATGTTTGAGATTCTTTAAGAATATCTTCCTGGCTTATGCTTTCTGCCCTTTTAATGGTTTCTTTAAAATCTTCCAATACCAATATCCCTTCCCCTGCTTCTTCTTTTAAAATATTATCCAATATGATCTCTTCAGCCATAGGCTTGAATTGATTTACATATTCGGTATCTTCTTTTGGATAGTATCCTATGGATGGAAGGATCTGTGTCACTAAAATAATGATCCCTATAGCTGTCATAAAACCGGAGACAACCGGATAAGGGATGTATTTAATATATTTTCCCAGGCCAATGGCTCCCAGTCCTACTTGCATTAATCCAGCTAATAGGAATACAGATAAAATAACAGGTAATGCTTTATTTATATCACCATCGTTAATGGCAATTATACTTGCAATTACCACCATACTCACAGCAGTCATGGGTGCTGTGGGCCCGGAAATCTGTGTATTGGTACCGCCAAATAGAGCGGCAAAGAAGCTTACAAAAATTGCTCCATACAACCCTGCACTTGGGCCTAATCCGGAGCTTACTCCAAAAGCTAATGCCAGAGGTAAGGCCACAATTCCAGCTGTAATTCCTCCAAATAGATCACCTCTAAAGTATTTTAAATTAAATAGTTTTTTCATTGTTATTTATATAAATGAATTTTTAATTGACCTCTATTTAATACTAAAGGTCAAGCAATAAGTTGAAATAAATATTTTTAAAAAAATTAAATAATAAACTCCGGAGGAGGGAGGTGTATTTCTGAAGTATACGAAGATGAATCCTCCAAATAAAAAATAAAATGAATATTCTCGTTAAGGTAATGGTTTATAGAAACCTCCGAAAATGGATTTATTAGTATTTTATTCTCTTCAATACCTTTTTCGGTCTTATTTTGAGATTCTTCTTCAGTAAAATCTATTAAAACCAATACATCCGGTTCCAGGTCCAACATATTAAAAAATGGAGGGGCCAGCAATGAAAACAGTAATGAAAATGAAAATAAAGTTACCGCAAAAGATTTAAACATATTATTTATCCGGTTTCAGCAAATATAATTGCAAATATCCTTTTTAGATATTGAATATTTGTTAAAAAACCATTAAAATAGAAAAGACTAATACTTTAGGCCATAAGATAAAGGAAAACAAAAAAAGGCTCCAAATTTGGAGCCTTTTTTACAATATCTTATTTTAATTAATTGGAAACGACACGAGTATCTGTTACTTCCCAGGTTTTAACTTCTTTGATTTTGGTATTTTCATAAGTAACCTGCTTCATAATATCTCCCTGATAAAAATACCAGGTGCCAACTTTTTCGCCATTATTGTATTGAGCTACCGCTGTTCTATTCCCAGAAATATCATAACTCGTCCATTTCCCCTGAAGTTTATTGTCTTTTGTATAAAAACCTGTTTGAGAAATAACTCCATTGTCATGATAAAGTGTAGCTTCAATCACATCACCTTTCAATGTATAAGTGTCCTCTTTTACTTCTTGTCCAAATGCTATTCCCGTAAAAAGGAGGATAGCTAATATCATAATCGTTTTTTTCATATCAAATAGCATTTCATTAATAACTCAAATATACAAAATACATAACAATTATGAAATGTTTAGATAACATTAAATTTACATTAACTTTATAAGTATTTGATTTTCAGTTATATAAAAAATAAAATTTAACATTGAAAGTTGTAAAAAAATTATAGCATTCTTAATGTTTTTTTAATATTCTCTTTACTCTAACACTATCTATGTGTATTTTATTTGTAACGCATCTTTTAAATATCGTTTAGTTTTTGTCAACTTGATTTTAAAAGTGTAGGGCTACCCGTTTGGGTAGCCTTTTTCATTGAAAAAAGCATCTTTTAGAGTTCATTTAAAATTCTTTTTTTGTTTACGTGTCCTTAACATTAACTTAACATTAATGTTGGTTATTTGCAGCGACAAAAACTATAAACGATTTTAAATGAGACTACAATACCTAGTCTTTGCAGTAGTTGTTTTCTCTTTATTTACTGCAAATTCCCAAGAAGTTACAGAAACAAAATTTGGAAAAGGAATGCTCAATCTGGTTGCTAAGGATAGCTCCTGGAGTGTTAAATTTGCGCCTCGTATTCAATTTAGGGCTACGTCTCAATGGGACCATGACGGAGATACATATGGTAAACCCGAACAAAACTTTTTGATTCGAAGAGCCCGCTTAAAATTTAATGGTTTTGCTTTTTCTCCAAAATTAAAATACAAAATAGAACTTGGGCTATCTAATAGAGATATCTCCGGTGCCAATCAGTTTAACAGTAACGCGCCTAAATATATTTTAGATGCAGTTATCATGTGGAATTTTTACGAAAATTTTGAACTATGGGCAGGACAAACCAAACTTCCGGGCAATGTGGAACGTGTTGTTTCATCGGGGAATCTTCAGTTGATCGACCGTTCTTTACTAAATAGCCGTTTTAATATTGACCGTGATTTAGGAATACAGGTACGTCACCATACAATGCTTTCGAAAAAATTCATGATTCGTGAAAAATTAGCTCTTTCTCAAGGTGAAGGACGTAATATAACCTCCGGGAATCTAGGTGGCCATCAATACACTGCAAGACTGGAACTGCTTCCTTTCGGGAAATTTAAAAGTAAAGGAGATTATACTCAAAGCGATCTAAAACGTGAACAATCTCCAAGGCTAATGTTAGGAGTAACGTACGACTATAATCAAGATGCCGTAAAAACCCGTAGTAATCAGGGTTCTTATATGTTTACCTCCACAGGTTTTTACGAAACAGACATCACTACACTTTTTGTCGATGCCGTATTTAAATACAAAGGGTTCTCTTTTATGGGAGAATTTGCCAATCGCGATGCGGATGCTCCTGTTGCTGTTGAAGCGGACGGAACCCCGGCTGTTGATGAAGACGGAAATCCAACTGATGACATTGTGGTAATAGGAAATGCCATCAACCTCCAAGCCGGTTATTTGTTTAATAACAACTACGAAGTAGCGGGAAGGTTCACATCTTTAGATTTTGACGATGTTACCGGGAGGGCCATGCAAGAGCAATACACCTTAGGTGTTTCTAAATATATCGTGGGTCATAAATTGAAAGTTCAATCTGATGTTAATTACACTACTGTAGGAGGAGATAAGGACAATATTGAATTTAGATTAGGCTTTGACCTGCATTTTTAAATGATAATAGATAACAATTTGGTAACAATCAAACTCATTTTAATTGAGACATTTGCACCACAATTAACTACTAATTACAATGGATAATATTTATTTGTTAATGCTTGTTGCCCTTGCTGCACTAGCTGTTGCCGACCTTGTTGTTGGCGTAAGTAATGATGCTGTTAACTTTTTAAATTCAGCAATTGGTTCTAAAGCAATCTCTTTTAGAACTATCATGATTGTAGCCAGTTTGGGTATTTTTATAGGAGCGGTTTTCTCCAGCGGAATGATGGAGGTGGCCCGTAAAGGTATCTTTATACCCGGGGAATTCTATTTTGAAGAGATCATGATCATCTTTATGGCAGTTATGATAACCGATATATTGCTGTTAGATTTCTTTAACACCTTAGGGATGCCAACTTCAACAACGGTTTCGATTGTTTTTGAATTACTGGGAGCCGCTGTTGTTATGGCCTTGATAAAAATTAGCACTTCAGATTCCCAAACGTTTGCAGATCTTGGAAGCTACATTAATACTGCTAAAGCAACAGAGATCATATCCGGTATCCTTCTTTCGGTTATTATTGCATTTAGTGTAGGAGCCCTGGTACAATGGCTGTCTCGTTTGATTTTTACATTTCACTACGAGAAAAAGATCAAAAACTTTGGAGCTTTGTTTGGAGGGGTTGCTTTAACCGCTATTGGGTATTTCATATTTATGAAAGGGCTAAAAGGAACGCCATATTATGGTGATTTTAAAGGTATCCTGGAAGAACAAACATTATTGCTTGTTGCTGGAAGTTTTATTTTCTGGACATTATTCTCTTTTCTTTTCATGAAAATTTTCAAGAAAAGCATTCTCATATTTGTTATTGCTATTGGAACCTTTGGTTTGGCACTGGCTTTCTCAGGGAATGACCTTGTAAACTTTATAGGTGTTCCTATGGCAGCGTACCACTCTTATGAAGCATGGGTAGCATCCGGTGAATCTGCCATGACATTTTCAATGGATGTGCTTGACAAAAAAGTACCTGCGGAGCCATTACTATTATTTATTGCCGGGGGAATAATGGTAGTTACACTTTGGTTCTCCAAAAAGGCCCGCACTGTTGCTGATACCGAAATTGGTTTGTCCAGACAAGGAGAAGCCTATGAAAAGTTCAATCCTAATATGTTGTCACGAGCTGTTGTTAAAGGAAGTACAAGGCTCGTCTCTATACTTGGTGCAGTTATTCCTAAAGCTACACAGGATAAAATTAATTCTAGTTTTGAAAAACCAGTAGTTAACCTGCCAAAGCATAAAACATACGAACTACCTGCATTCGACATGATCCGTGCTTCCATCAACTTGATGGTAGCTGGTGTCCTTATCTCTATTGCAACCTCTATGAAATTGCCTCTATCTACCACATATGTAACCTTTATGGTAGCTATGGGAACCTCTTTGGCAGACAGGGCCTGGGGGAGAGAAAGTGCCGTATATAGAGTTGCCGGTGTATTAAATGTAATTGGAGGCTGGTTTTTTACTGCCTTTAGTGCATTTGTTGCTGCAGGTACATTAGCCTATATTATTTATCTGGGGAAAGGTGTTGCAGTTGCAATATTATTGCTATTGGCAATAACACTATTGATCAGAAACTATATTTCGCATAAAAAGAGATCAAATGCAATTATTCCTGCAGATGGATTGAAAAAGGCAGAAAGTAACACAGTACAGGGAATTATTGAAGAGAGCGCTGACAATGTTTCCAAAGCAGTTTCAAGAACCAATAAGATCTATTCTTCGATTATTAGCGGTTTGGCAAAACAGAATGCCGGGAAATTGAAGAAGAGCAAAGTGCATGTCGCCAAACTAAGTGATGAAGTAGATGAATTACGTGATAACATTTTCTATTTCATTAAGAATCTGGACGAGACCAGTGTACGAGGTAGTAACTTCTATATCCTAATTTTGGGATATCTCACAGATGTAACTCAATCTTTAGAATATATAGCCAAGGTTAGCTACAAACACATCAACAATAATCATAAGGCATTACGATTTAATCAAATTAAAGATCTACAGGAAATTGATTCTTCTTTTGAACATCTTTTGAAAGATATAGAATCGATTTTCGACAATCGTGAATTTGAAAAGCTAGATGATATTCTTGTTAGAAAAAGCAAAGCTTTTGATGATCTTTCTGAAATGATCGAAAAGCAAATTACCAGAACCAGAACAGAAGAGTCCAGTCCTAAGAACACTACACTCTATTTTAGCCTGTTATTAGAGACCAAAGACCTGGTAACTGCGCTAATGAATTTAATGGAAGAATACTATAAAAGTTATAATAAAGGGTAGAAATTATTCTACTACAATAATTAATTAACCCTGCAATTCGTTTATTATAGAATTGCGGGGTTCTAATTTTCATCCCGAAAGGAATAGAATCAACAAACTAAAGAATTACAGGTAAATTAATAAGCTCCTAATTGATACATCGTAGTTTTTGTCACTATAAATGTATTGAGTATCTTATCCTTCAAAATGATAAATATCATATAATGAGGCTTCTAATTTATTTCATAACAATTTTTACTGCTTTTTATTCAACTGCTCAAGATTTAACCGGCCCTCAACTACTTACTAAAAGTATTGAATACCACGACCCAAATGGAAACTGGAATTCATTCAATGGGGTTTTATATGTTACTATGGAAACCCCTGGTAATTCCAATAGAGATAGCGAAATAAGAATCGATCTTCCTAAAGAATATTTCCATGTTAAAGCAATAAGAGATACAATCATTACAGAATATACTTTAGATAAAGATATTTGCACTATAGGATTCAATGGGAATACAGATCCTTCCGAAGCAATTCTCAAAGAACATAACTTGAGTTGTGAGAGAGCGGAGCTATACAAGAACTACTATACTTATTTATATGGTTTACCGATGAAACTGAAAGACCCCGGAACTATCGTTTACGAGAAGGTAGAACAAAAGAGATTTAAAGGCAAAGAGTATCTGGTTTTAAAAGTAAGTTATGATGAAACTGTAGGTAAAGATGTTTGGTTCTTTTATTTTGATCCTGAAAGCTATGCGATGGAAGTCTATCAATTCTTTAAAGGAAATCCTGCTAAGGAAGGAAAAAACACCGGAGAATATATTTTGCTTACCGAAGAAGTTGTTGTTAATGGAATTAAAATACCAAAGAACAGGGCATGGTATTATAATAAAGATGATAAATACCTGGGCACTGACAAATTAAGGCAATAAAAAAGGAAGACAAAAGCCTTCCTTTTTACAATTAAAACACTTAAAATTTAAGACCCACACATCAGGCAATCATCGTCTTCATCTGCAGTACGAGACTTAGTTAACATTTCACGCAGTTCCTGTGGCGTCAACGGTTTGTTGGATACGGCCGAAGTCGCATCTACCGTAGTCGCTTCAGCTGTGGCAACGGGTTCTTTCTTTGTTTCACTTTTAAGCGTAAACTTAATGGCATCCACGGCACTTTTAGTACGTAAGTAGTACATTCCTGTTTTTAAACCACTCTTCCAGGCATAAAAATGCATTGAGGTCAATTTCGCAAAGTTCGCATTCTCCATAAACAGGTTCAATGACTGCGACTGGTCAATAAAATACCCTCTGTGGCGAGACATATCAATGATGTCTTTCATACTTAATTCCCAAACGGTCTTATACAATTCCTTTAGATCCTGTGGTATAATATCTACATTTTGGATAGAACCATTAGCACGCATGATCTCTTCTTTAAGGTCATCGTTCCATAATCCCAGCTTCACCAGGTCTTCCAATAAATGTTTGTTCACAACGATAAATTCTCCGGAAAGTACTCTACGTGTATAGATATTTGAAGTATAAGGCTCAAAAGCTTCATTGTTTCCTAAAATTTGTGAAGTTGACGCTGTTGGCATAGGTGCTACCAATAATGAATTGCGCACTCCGTGTTTCTTCACGTCCTTTCTCAATTTGGTCCAATCCCAACGGCCGCTTAATTCTTCGTCTTTTACTCCCCAAAGGTTGTGTTGGAACAATCCTTCAGAGATAGGAGATCCTTTATAGCTTTCATACGTTCCGTCTGCTTTGGCCTCTTCCATAGAAGCAGAAACTGCAGCAAAATAAAGGGTTTCAAATATTTCCTGATTCAGCTTTTTAGCTTCATCACTTGTAAACGGCAGGCGCATTAAAATAAAAGCATCTGCCAATCCTTGTACTCCCAAACCTACCGGACGATGGCGGAAATTTGAGTTTTGTGCTTCGATGACAGGATAGTAATTTCTGTCTATAACACGGTTTAGGTTTTTGGTCACTCGTTTTGTTACGCGAAATAATTCTTTGTGGTCAAACTCCCCGTTCTTTACAAACATAGGTAATGCGATAGATGCCAGATTACATACCGCAACTTCATCCGGGGAAGTATACTCCATGATTTCCGTACACAGGTTGGAAGAGCGGATGGTTCCTAAATTCTTTTGGTTGCTCTTTCGGTTCGCCGCATCTTTATATAGCATATATGGAGTCCCTGTTTCAATCTGGGATTCCATGATTTTTTCCCAAAGTTCACGTGCTTTAATGGTCTTACGCCCTTTATTATCAGCTTCATATTTTTCATAGAGTGCTTCAAACTCGTCTCCATGGCAATCAAATAAGCCCGGACATTCGTTGGGGCACATTAAGGTCCAATCTCCGTCTTCCTGTACACGTTTCATAAACAGGTCCGGGATCCACATTGCATAAAATAGGTCCCGGGCACGCATTTCTTCTTTTCCGTGATTTTTCTTTAAATCCAAAAAGTCGAAAATATCTGCGTGCCAAGGTTCTACATAAATAGCAAATGAACCTTTGCGCTTTCCTCCCCCTTGATCTACATAACGCGCGGTATCATTAAACACACGAAGCATAGGAACAATTCCGTTAGATGTTCCATTGGTTCCTGAGATGTAGGACCCGGTTGCCCGAATGTTATGGATAGACAATCCAATACCTCCGGCAGATTGTGAGATTTTTGCAGTCTGCTTCAGTGTGTCGTAGATACCGTCAATACTATCGTCTTTCATTGTTAATAAGAAACAGGAAGACATTTGTGGTTTTGGTGTACCACTATTGAACAAAGTAGGTGTTGCATGTGTAAAGAACTTTTTCGACATTAATTCGTACGTTTCTTTTACCGCTGCCAAATCGTCTAAATGAATTCCAACGGAAACACGCATTAGCATATGTTGAGGCCGTTCAACAATTTTGCCATTCAGTTTTAATAAGTAAGAGCGTTCCAGGGTTTTAAAGCCAAAATAGTCATACCCGAAATCGCGATTATATATAATGGTTGAATCCAGGTCATCTGCATTTTCCTTGATCACTTTGTATACCTCATCACTTAATAAAGGAGCTTTTTTACCCGTACGGGGATTTACATATTCGTACAGGTCTGTCATTACTTCAGAAAAGGTTTTCTTCGTATTCTTATGTAAGTTAGAGACAGATATACGTGCAGCAAGGCGTGCATAATCCGGATGTGAAGTAGTCATGGTAGCAGCAACCTCAGCTGCTAAATTATCCAGTTCACTTGTAGTTACACCATCGTACAAACCTTCAATAACACGCATTGAAATTTTTACAGGATCTACCAATTCGTTAAGCCCATAGCATAATTTACGTACTCTTGCTGTGATCTTATCGAACATTATGGGTTCTTTGCGGCCGTCTCTCTTAATTACATTCATTCTGTTCTTTCTTTATGAGGTTATTCAATTTTTTCAAAAAAAAGCTGAGGTGAAGTTGTTAAACCACACACAATCAGCAATATGTTATAAAAAGTCCGCCTCTTGGGGAGGAAGCGGGCTTTTTTAAAAATCTGCGTCGAAACTAATTTTGTTAGACTCTTTGTCTTTGTTGGTCACACCGGCTTTTTGATATTCGGAAACACGTTTCTCAAAGAAGTTCGTTTTTCCTTGTAGGGATATCATATCCATAAAGTCAAATGGATTGGTGGCGTTAAATTCTTTTTCACACTCCAGTTCTACCAAAAGGCGGTCCGTTACAAACTCAAGATACTGGGTCATGAGCTTTGCATTCATTCCGATAAGGCTAACTGGAAGTGATTCGGTAATAAATTCTCGTTCAATGTTTAGTGAATCCACAATAATTTCGCGGATACGCTCTTTTGGTACTTTATTTACCAAATGGTTATTGTGCAAATGTACGGCAAAGTCACAATGTACACCTTCATCACGGGATATCAATTCGTTAGAGAACGTCAACCCGGGCATTAGCCCTCTTTTCTTTAACCAGAAAATTGAGCAAAAGGCACCGCTAAAGAAAATCCCTTCCACTGCTGCAAAAGCAATTAAGCGTTCGGCAAAACTTGGACTTTCAATCCACTTAAGGGCCCAATCTGCTTTCTTTTTAATTGCCGGAAAGTTTTCGATGGCATTAAAAAGCTGGTCTTTTTCTTTGTCATCCTTTACATATGTATCTATAAGTAAGGAATAGGTTTCACTGTGGATGTTTTCCATCATGATCTGGAAACCGTAGAAAAATTTAGCTTCACTGTACTGAACTTCGTTCACGAAATTTTCGGCTAAATTTTCATTTACAATACCATCACTGGCAGCAAAAAATGCAAGAATATGCTTAATGAAATAGCGCTCATCATCATTCAATTTAGCGGTCCAATCTGTAAGATCCTGATGTAAATCTATCTCTTCTGCGGTCCAAAAACTGGCCTCAGATTTTTTGTACCATTCCCAAATATCATGATGTTGAATGGGGAAGATGACAAATCTATTCTTATTCTCTTGTAAAATGGGTTCCACTGCGCTCATTGTCCTTAGTTTTAAAATTTTTAATTGGTTTCTCCTTACTAGGGACTAACAAATATGAAAAAATTTAAAGCCAAAAACTGAAAAATCGAGTTTAGGTTTTCAACAAAGTTTTCAACACGTATATTTTATAAGTGTTCTTATAATTTCGTTAAAAAATGCATTTAATTATCTGATTATTAGATATTTGCAATTTTTAAAAAAGATTATGAACAATCTTACGATTAGTCGTTGAAAACCTCCTAAGTGTTCCATTTTATAGTGTGTGAACAAAGGTTTTGATAACCTTTTCATAACATTAATTTTTTAACAAAATCAGGAAGGCAATTTTTGAAATATTTAAAAATTATTCGGCAGATTTTAATTTTTTAAAGCAAAAAACCGTCTCCAAAAATTTCAGAAACGGTTCTTAAAAAATTAATTCAGAAATATTTTACCCCAGATCTTCCGTGTCTAGTTCACCAATAGCATCCCATGTTTCGTCTACATCCATATTGGTTCCTGTAGCCTTTATATAAAAACGCCCTTCTTCCATAAATTCAATGGTGCTTCGGCCATTGTCCTTTCGATATTCCTCAACAGCTTTTACTCCATTCTTTTTAACGGTTCTTCGGATTTTATACTCGTTTTCTTCCTCAAACTCCTGTGAAAATAACATCCGCATCCCGGCAGTGGCAGCAGCCCCCATTTGACCAGCACCATCGATCACTTCAATTTTGAACTTTTTAGATTTATCCTCATTGGCATAGGTTGCTTCTATTGAAGCTATTTGAACCATCCCCATCTGGCCTGCTTTAAAACTAATACGTTTCATTCCATCCACTTCATCCGGAAGCCATTCTTTTAATTCTTCGTTAGTAAGAGGCTCCTCCTTTTGGAGTTCTTTAATGTCGTCCTGCATTTTATTTAATTCCTTTACTGCCTTAGTAGTATTGGAAACATTTTCCTTCGTTTCTTTTATTTTTTTTGTTACCGGATTTTCGCAAGCAATGAACGCTGTGATTACAAACACTGCAAAGAGTAATTTTTTCATAATTGTCGTTATTGGTTAATGATTGTTTTAATCAAATACTAAGATATTAATTATCAATGAACTAATTATCCCCCATATGGGTAATTTCCAGTTTTGGATAGTATAAAAGTAAAACAGGAGCGTTCTTCAAATCATTACAATTGTAACAAATGATAGAAGATATGTAACAAATACTTAAAACTACTGTAGAAAATAGGTTTTCCGGTACTTATAATTTAATTGCAACCTTCTCCAGTTCGGCATACCAGTTTTCACCAAACTTTCGTATAAGTGCTTCTTTTACAAATTTGTAAACCGGAACTTTTAATTCTTTTCCCAGTGAACAGGCATCATTACAAATAGGCCACTTATGATAGTTTACAGCAGCGAACTCACTATAGTCTTGTACTCTTACAGGATACAAGTGGCAGGAAATTGGTTTTCTAAAGTTCACTTCGCCAGCATTATACGCATCCTCAATTCCGCAACTTGCGGTCCCGTTTTCAGTGAAAGTAACATAAACACACTCTTTCCCGTTGACCAGGGGAGTTTCCAATTCGTCCTGTAGAGAAATAATATGTGTTCCTTGCTCTTCAATAGCAGCAATACCCTCTTCCCGAAGAAACGGTTTAACCTTGGGATAAATGTCTTTGAGAATTTCGACCTCTTCCTGTGTTATGGGTGCCCCGGCTTCTCCTTCAATACAGCATGCGCCTTTGCATGCGCTTAAATTGCACACAAAATCTTTTTCAATGATGTCTTCGGAAACAATTGTTTTACCCAGTTGAAACATTTGGCAAATATAGTTTGTTTTTACTATTAATTTCTGAAGTGGTCCGGTTATAATTTAACCGCATAACATAGTAATTAGCTGGGGGATAATTCCTAATTTTGCCGTTTGAAAACACATTAGAAATGAATTTCAGCTTCAAAGAAATAGCGACTGCCACTATGGTACTTTTTGCAGTGATTGATATTGTTGGAAATATTCCCATAATTATATCACTACGTGAAAAAGCGGGGCATATTCATAGTGAAAAAGCATCTATTGTCGCAGCAGTAGTCATGATCGTCTTCCTGTTTTTAGGAGAGCGTATTTTAAGCCTTATAGGTATAAATGTAAATGAATTTGCCGTTGCAGGTGCTTTCATCCTCTTTTTCCTTGCTATAGAAATGATACTGGGTGTAACGTTGTTTAAAGAAGAGGATAGCAGTCCGGACCTTGCCGCTATTTTCCCATTAGCATTCCCTATGCTTGCGGGGCCGGGTAGCTTAACTACATTACTTTCATTAAGAGCGGAATACAGTATTGAAAATATAATTGTTGCAATTATTGTAAACGTTACGGTAATTTATATAGTACTTAAGACCTCAGCAAAATTACAGAGGATTTTAGGGAAGAACGGTATTACCATCATAAGAAAAGTCTTTGGAGTAGTTCTCCTTGCTATTGCAGTAAAGCTTTTCGCATCTAATATTCAGGAATTATTTAATTAAATTGTATGAAGATCTTCACTTATATACTTATTACAATCGCTATAGGGCTCATTATTTTCAATGCAACAAAACTTGACTTTGACAACCTCTTTGAGGGTGATAGTACCATTGCTGCAATTAGTATCCTGGCAGCTGCCTGTGCCATCTTGCTACTTTTGATCTTACGAACATCACAGCGTATTGCCAGAAAGAAAAAATAAAGAGTTTTTGCGGTATCTTATTTGCTTTCCAGTTCCAATACTTTTGAAAGCATCAGATCGCCTTCGTTTAAAATATGCTCATATGCGTTTGGCCCAAATAATTGCTGAGCTATATTAGCCTTGAGTGCTTTTTTGAGTTCTGCTGAGTACTCACTCATATCAATCTGTGCTTCATTGAACCTGGAATACACAATGAAGTCTTCAGCCAAAGCATTTTCTATATTATAGTTGTCGACAAAATCTTTAAAGGTCATACCTTCAAAGACCTTTCTGTTCTTTTCAAGGTATTCAAAAATGAAATAACTCATAAAACCACTTCGCGACAGATATTGAAGTGTCTCATTTTCAACACTTGTATCTTTAGATACAAATACATCCGGAATGATCCCTCCTCCTCCATACACTACTTTCCCCTTTGGAGTTACAAATTTTAAAGAATCTGCTACTTTAATACTATCTGCATTTCTTAACTCACCATTTCTATAGCGTTTTTCATAATCTTTGTAATATGCTTCATTCCCATTTCCATAGGGTTTTTGAATGGAACGCCCTGTTGGAGTATAGTAACGGGCAATGGTCAACCTCACAGCACTGCCATCTCCCAAAGACATCTCACGCTGCACCAATCCTTTCCCAAAAGAACGGCGCCCAATGATTGTACCTTTATCATTATCCTGTAATGCCCCCGCTACAATTTCACTAGCCGAAGCTGAATTCTCGTTGATTAGGACATACAACTTTCCATCTTCAAATTCTCCTCGCCTGGTTGCATAGGTCCTGTTTTCTTCACCACTTTTGTTTCGGGTAATGAGAATTAATTTATCGTCTTCCAAAAATTCATCTATTATTCTCTCAGCAGTAGAAATATATCCTCCCGGGTTATTTCGCAGGTCCAGTACCAGCTTTGAAATTCCGTCATCGGTCAATACTTCAAGTGCTTTTTTAAATTCGTTGTAGGTAGTTTCAGAAAAACGATTGATCTTTATATAGCCAATATCATCTGTTAATTTATAGGAGGCATCGACACTTACCAACGGAACTTCTTTTCGCTTCACTCTAAAGTTGAGCAACTGCTCCTCTCCTTCACGATATACTTTTAAATCGACCTTGGTATTTATTTCGCCTTTCAGGTAGGCGGTAATACTATCTCTTTCCAGATTTTCTCCAAATAGCTTTTTCCCGTCAGCATATAAGATCCGGTCTCCACCCTTAATTCCAACTTTTGCTGCCGGTCCTCCTTCAATGGCCCGAATCACCGCAATAGAGTCATTATAAGTGTAAAAGCTAATCCCGATCCCAACGAAGTTACCGCGCATATCATCTGCATTTTCCTCATAATCGTCTACAGGAATATATACCGAATGCGGATCCAGGTTTTCCAGAATTCCGTTAACGGTCACATCTACAATACTGTCTGTGTTTACATTATCGACATACTCATAATCAATATAATCAATAAGGCGGTTGAGCTTATCTTTTTTTGAATTTGTTGCGAAGATCTTTTCGGTAGTATCATTAAAGTTGAGTTTGGAACCAATAAAAACACCAGCTGCAACTGCAACACCCACAATTAACGGTACATATTTTTTTTGAAATCCCATCCTCTGCTTATAATTCTTTAATGTGTGTAATACTAACTCCTGCCTTCTCTAAAAATTTTACTCCGGAATTATCTTTATACTCCTGCAAATATACCAAACGCTTTATCCCGGCCTGGTGAATCAACTTGCTACATTGCTGGCAAGGTGACATGGTTATGTACAAGGTCGCGCCGTGACAAGATTGTGTTGAAGAAGCTACTTTCGATATTGCATTGGCCTCGGCATGAAGCACATACCACTTGGTATACCCTTCTTCATCTTCACAAATATTTTCGAAACCCGTTGGAGTTCCGTTGTATCCGTCGCTAATAATCATTTTATCTTTCACAATAAGTGCGCCAACTTGTTTCCTTTTGCAATAAGAAAGTTTACTCCACTCCAACGCCATACGTAAATAAGCGACATCGTATTTTTGTTGTTTCTTCTGGCTCATACATAGTAATAAGTTGCGAAATTAAGCGGAAGTTACACCCTATCAAAAAATGTAGGTGTTAAATGTATACAAAAATTTGCCTTTTTTAAAAAAACCAATTTTCAATTAGCATGGGAATTACCATCCCTATCACTATGGAAGACACCACCAACACCCAATCCCTCTTGTTAAATCGGAACAGCATCTGAAAAACAAATGCAAAGATCAAAACCAGAAAGACTACAATAATTTGTGAAAGCTCAACTCCTAGAGCAAATTCAATTAACGGAAGCACTTCATTACTGTCATTTATCATTTTATAGTAAGTGGCAAATCCAAAACCGTGAATTAACCCAAAGAATACGGTTACTATATAAAATAAGCCCAGTTTTTCAGCGCGTTGTTCTCTACCCGCTGTAAACAGGTTAAAGATAGCAGCTGCCATAATAGTTACGGGGATCAAAAACTCAACCCATTGACTGGATACACTAACTACATTATAATTTGCCAGGACTAAAGAAACGGTATGTCCTAAAGTGAATAGTGTTACCAGTATCAGCAATCGTTTCCACGAATTAAAAGTATAGGCGGCACTTAACACAATTAAAAACAGGATATGGTCGTAGGCGTTCCAATCAAGTACGTGTTCCAAGCCCAGTTTAAAGTATAACCAGAAATCAGACATTGCGGTTGGGGATGTTAGTTTTTGTAAAGGTAGGAAAATCCTTCAAATGTTTACAAAAGATTAGTATTACATAAAGTATTATCTGAAAACATCATACGAATATTTTTGATTTATTTATTTTTAACACATGTATTAGCAACTATTGTTACAAAAGCCATATACGGAAAATTGTAGTTTTCAATTCTTATAAATTTTTCTGAAGTCCATGAAAAGACGCCAATTTATTAAGAAAACGACCTTATCATCTTTAACAGCATTGATAGGTACTGAGATCGTCTTTGGCGAAATAATGCCATTAGGCTATGAACCATTGGCCCTGCAAGACCCTAACCCGTTTAAAATGTTCAATAAGAGCAAAGAAATGGTCGTTCTTAACAATATGCCCTGGAATATAGAAGCCAAAGCGCATCTTCTGGACGAAAAAATTACGTCTAACGAATACATGTTCATACGTAACAATGGAAAGATCCCTAAGCATGTTGATGCTAAAAACTGGGCCGTTACTTTTGATGGAGAATCGGTAAAAAAGCCTAAAACATTTACACTTCAGGAACTCAAAACCAAATTTAAGCATTACACTTATCAACTCACATTGGAATGTGGCGGTAATGGCCGGAGTGAATTCGATCCCCCTGCCAAAGGAAATCAATGGACCGTTGGTGCTGTTTCCTGTGCTACCTGGACCGGAGTACGCCTTCGAGACGTCCTTAAAGCCATAGGAATAAAAAACGATGCCGTTTATATAGGCTATCATGCAGCAGATACACACCTAAGTGGTGATCCAAAAAAAGAAGCCATATCGCGGGGAGTGCCCATGACAAAGGCATATCAGGACGAAACACTTTTAGCCTTTAAAATGAACGGTAAAGATATCCCTTTGGTTCATGGATATCCTTTGCGCCTTGTAGCTGGTGGCTGGCCGGCATCTGCATCCGGAAAATGGATCAAGGGTATTAGTGTTCGCAACAAAGTTCACGATGGCAATAAAATGACCGGAAAAGCTTATCGTGTGCCTTGTAATCCGGTAGCCCCGGGAGAAAAGGTAAAAGATGAACAGATGTGCATTATTGAATCCATGCCTGTAAAATCGTTGATCACCTATCCAAAATCCGGTGCAATGTTGGCTCTGGGAGAAAAACTGAAAATACGAGGGCACGCCTGGGCAGGAGAATTAGAAGTAAGTCAAATGGAATACTCTATAGATTTTGGCTGCACCTGGAATAATTGCTCTATTGAGAAACCGGCAAACAGGCTGGCCTGGCAGCATTTTTCTGCCTCTATTAGCTTTCCGAAGAAAGGATATTATGAAATTTGGGCAAGAGCAACAGACTCAAAGGGAATAAGCCAACCTATGGTGTTACCATGCTGGAACCCAAAAGGGTATTTAAATAATGCCTGCCATCGTATCGCTATAAAAGTGAAGTAAATGGACAAACACGACAAGTTTAAAAAAAGTGTAAAGGTAATTCACAAAGGATTTTTATTGATCTTTTCTCTCTTGGGAGTAATTACTTGCATCTTATTTTATGCTATGATAGATCCAACCTTTCTCACATTTCGTACTGCCGATACTTCTAATTATGTGGTCGTTGAAGAAATAGATGAGGACCTTATCGAAAATGGCATTCATGTACGAACCGGACTTATTGATGCCAAAGGGCTCATGGAGGTTGTAAATAACTGCACAAATTGTCATTCTGCAAAACTGATAACCCAGAACAGAATGAATAAAGAACGTTGGGAAGCAACCATAGATTGGATGCAAAAAACTCAAAACTTATGGGATCTGGGTAAAAATGAAGAGATTATTGTAAATTACCTAGTCACAAACTACCCGCCGCAAAAAAAAGGGAGAAGACTGGGCCTTACTAACATTGAATGGTATGATTTGGAAGATTAAAATATCCGGAGCCTTGTGCTTTTTATTGCTGTCCTGTAATTTTAGTGTTAAAACAAAAACCATTGAAGCTGCCTCTATTGAAAAAGAAAACAAATATCACAGCACCAAACATATAATTGAAGCAAAAGAACTTTTAAGCATACATGGACATAAGAATATTAAAATTGTCGATTTCAGAAAAAAGGAAGCATACGAAAATGGCCATATAGAAGGCGCAATTAATATCTGGCGAACAGATATAGAAGATAGTTCCTTTCCTTTTGGAGGAATGATGGCGCCCAAAGCGCAAATAGAAGCCCTTTTTAGTCGGTTGGGGATTGAAAATGATGATGTATTGGTGGTTTATGATGACAGGGGCTCCTGTGATGCCGCACGCTTATGGTGGGTCCTGAAAAATTATGATTTTCATGCTGTAAAAATATTGAATGGTGGGCTCCAGGTATGGAAAGCTGTTGAAGGAGGTATATCCAATTCAACACCAAAACCGGAACCTTCAAACTTCAGCTTATCCAAAAATAGCCCGATGAAAACCTATATAGATAAAGAAGAGGTCCTGCAGATCATTGAAGGCTCCGGTAATGAAATCATTCTCGACACACGAACTGTCGATGAGTATTCAGGAAAGCGGCAAAAAAAAGGAGCTGCCGGGGGAGGAAGAATTCCTCAAAGTCAACTTTTAGATTGGGCAGAATCCATTGATTATGACAACACAAAAAAATTCAAACCCTTTGAAGAACTACAAGCTATCTATGCAAAATTTGGCGCAGCGAAAGATGACCCTATTATTACGTATTGCCATACAGGTGTTCGCTCGGCGCATACCACTTTTGTTTTAACTGAGCTGTTAGGCTACAAAAATGTAAGGAATTATGATGGCTCATGGACAGAATGGAGTTACTTTAAAGATCATCCTGTTAAAAAGGATAGTATAACAACAATATTTCAATAGTTATGGAAAAATATTTGGAAGCATTTAAAACTGCATTTTCAGGAACACTGGAATGGACATGGAAGTCAATTTTATTTGACGTTCCCTGGTACACCAATTATTTTTGGGGATTAATTATCATATCTCTACTCATATGGCTTCTCGAAATAGCTTTCCCCTGGCGAAAGCAACAATCTATTTTTAGAAAAGACTTTTGGCTGGACGGATTTTATATGTTTTTCAACTTTTTCATTTTCGCCATTGCGATAAGCGGAATATATAAGATACTGGAAGTAGTATTTGGGGACCTTGGGATAACAGCAAAAAGTCTGGCATTGGTAGATATTACAGGCTGGCCGTTGTGGACACAACTACTTATCTTTTTTATAGTACTGGATTTTGTTCAATGGTTTACACATATACTATTGCACAAATATCCGTTTTTGTGGCAGTATCATAAAGTACATCACAGTGTTAAAGAGATGGGGTTTGCAGCACATCTAAGATACCATTGGATGGAAAATATCCTTTACAAGCCGTTAAAGACCTTTGGGATCATGTTATTAGGTGGTTTTGAACCCGAACAGGCTTATATAGTGCACTTTCTGGCCATAGCAATAGGACACCTCAATCATTCCAATATTAAAATTACCTGGGGGCCTTTTAAATACATTTTCAACAATCCGGTAATGCATTTGTACCACCACTCTTATGTGCTGCCTGAGGGTAAATATGGGGTGAATTTTGGTATTAGCCTTAGCCTGTGGGATTATATATTTAGAACTAACTATATTCCTGAAGATAGCGGAACCCTAAAACTTGGTTTTCCCGGTGATGAAAAATTACCTAAAGGGTTTTTTGGACAACTATTTTATGGTTTTGGCCTTTCAAAGAAGTAATTTTTTAAAAATCTTAATTCTTTAATTATCAAGCAAACACTATGTTTTTGCTCCAATTCTACAGATAATTATATCATATTTTACAAATTGAGGTAGGGTAATTTGAAAGATGGCTGTTTTACACTTAGAATAGGCTTTAATGCTATAAAGACTATTTAGGTTAAAATTCTTTATGAAAAAGAAAAGAGAAACAGAGCCTTTTCAAATTTGCCATTCGTTGCCCTAACTATGTTCCGTTTGATTAGGCTCTATTCTTTTAGCAAGATTGCAAAAAAAATTAAGAAAAAGAAAAATTGTTCGTAGAAAACAAAAGCCTCAGCTAATTAGCTGAGGCTTTTTTCATAAATAATTTTCTTATCCGTTTATTTAACCAGAAATCGTTTAGTCACCTTGTGGCTTTCATTGGATAACTCAACAAAATAGACCCCATTTGAAGCAGTGTTTAGATCTACTGTTGTTTTATAACCACTATCATCAACCAACATCTTACCATTAGTGATTTCCTGTCCGAGGGTATTAAAAATACGATAAGATATATCTCCTAAATTGGCTATCATGCTATAGTTAATCTCGTATACTTTAGCATTAACAGGATATATAATTAAATCCTTTGAGTTAAAAGTAGTATCATTTATTTCCAATATCTTAAGGAACGGATTTGGTGAAGGAGAATCCGTAAACTTTCCAATAAAATAATCTCTAATGCTATTGGCAACATCAACTTGAGTGCTTTGGTTAGGATCGGGGTTAAATTCGGTAAGTCCATCGAAGGTACCGAAGAGATAGAATTGAGGCCCGTAAAGATTTATACCAACTATATCATTGGAGAAATTACTTTCAAAAACGTTATCCCAAACAATGGTACCATCTGATCTGTACTTCACAAGACAAGATATTAGAGCAGTTCCGCTATTGGTAATTGTTTGACTTTGACCATTTTGATTTAAAATATCATAAGTACCCCGTATAATTCCTGACATGAATATTTTTTCATTTTTAACTGCCATTTTTGCTGCTTTAAAAAATCTGGCCCCATTAGATACTGCTGCAATATGTTTCGCCCATTGGATGTCCCCATCTCGATTTGATTTTAATAAGAATCCATCATAGTAGTTACTGTTGTTATTTATCAAGGTTGTATTATTGTCATCAGCAATACCACCTTTAAATTCACCAGACAAATAGATCTTATCATCATCATTTGTATCAACAACAACATCTCTTAAATTAAATATCGGATCCGGAAATGCCGAAACTGGACTAAGTGTGAGTAGATCTGAATGGCTCCAATCCGAAAAATATCTTGTTAACACGCTTTTATAAAAGCTGGATTGGGATGATAGGGTTAATCCAATAATCAGGTCAAAGTTACTATCATAATCAATGGTATTTATTTTTACATCCACTCCACTATAGCCAATCTTTTGAACCCTAATCCAATTTCCGCTGGAGTTCATTTCAGCGATATAACCATCAAACATTCCGGGGGTATTAGTATTTAGTATGACTGTCTGCCCATTGACATTAGTAAAACTAACTACATCCTTAAATGCTCCAGCTACTACAGTGTTACCATTGTTAAGAATATCTGCGGCCGGACGGGTTACATGATCAACCAAGGCCAAATGTCCGGAATTATAAACATGGTTTTTCCATAAATAATTACCGTTTGCATTGTATTTTACAATAAACCCATCGGTAATTGGAGAACCGTATGCCTGAGCTACGCCTATGCCAGGATCAAAATCCACTGAAAATCTAAATTTACCCGATACAATAATATTATTAGAAGAATCTATACTTAGTCCGGTAGGATAAACCGCTCCATCATCTCCAACTGCAAATCCCCAGAGCAAGTCTCCATTTGGATTGTATTTGGCAACAAACATATCCCCGCTAAAAGCTCCTGGCCCTGTACTTGTAAGTATTTGACTCATCCCGGAAGGGTCAATATCTACCGATCCTCTAAAAGAACCTACCACAACCAAATTTCCAAAATTATCAACAGCACTATTAGCTGCTCTTATTTGCAGATCATTCCCAGCATCGGTTTCAAGAGTTTTTAGGTACTCCAATGTAGGGTTTTGAGCAGCTATCGTCCCAATTATGCCAAACAACATAACGAAAGATAAAAACGTTTTTTTCATAATTATATAATTTTAAGTTCATAATATTGATCACATATCCGTTATTCGCGAATATTTTGATCAATTCTATAGAAAAGTAGCTTGGATAGAAGGTGTTTCCAATAAAAATCAAAAAGTGTATATATCAAATTGATATTCGTATTGATTCCTTCGGAATTCGTTTTTGATTAAAACCTCTTATTTGAAAATACTTTGCAAAGTCATCTCCTTACGCCTCGCAGAAACAGGAACTTTCACCTCATTTTTAAGCAAAAGATGCCCTCGTTTGTTGTATTTAAGTACATGATTCTTGTTCACTATATAAGATTGGTGACATCGAATAAAAATGTCCGGTGGAAGCAGTTCTTCCATTTTCTTAATATGTCCAGACATCAAAATTTTTTGAGACTGTCGAGTATAAACAGTGGTATAATTTCCTTCGGAATGACAAAAAAAAATGTCTTCCTGATCAATGGTATAAATACTGTCTGAAGTTTTTAAGATAATCTTATTACGTTCCAGGCCTTTATAGTAACCGCTAGAAACGGAAACCAGCTTGTCTAGGTGTCCTTCCCTATGCTGAAGCTGAATCGCTTTATTAACTGCCTCTTTGAATTCATCATCATCTACAGGCTTTAAAATATAATCCAATGCCCCTACTTTAATAGCTCTAATTGCATTGGAATCGTAACCTGTTATAAATATTACCGAGAAATCTTTATACGTACTTTTCTGAATAAGGTCAAAACCGGTTCCATCCAATAAATGAACGTCCAATAACAGTAAATCCGGCTCAAATTTGTCTACAGCCTTTATGCCTTCACTAACGCTCTTTACTTCCGCAACTACAACTACCTCTTTCGGAAAAAAGTCTATGAGTTTAGACTTAATTTCTTTGAGCATATAAAACTCATCATCTACGACTATAGCTCTAATCATTCGGACTTAGTTTATAAGGAATTGAAAAATTGACGATCACTCCGGTCTGGTTTTCAAAGGTATCTTTTTTGTTTAGAATAGTATAGGCTCTTTTGGTCACTTTATCCAGAAAATTTGATATTAGATGTGTAGAGGAAAACTGTCCGTTAACTAAATGGGAAGTAGACAACCCCCTTCCATTGTCTTCTATCGAACAAGAAATATAAGAGCCCTCCCTTTTTAATTCCAAAGAAATTTTACCAGGGTAATCAATACCAGAAAAACCATGTTTAATACTATTTTCAACTACAGGTTGTATGAGCATCCCGGGAACAAATACAGTTTCCGCGTCAATATCATTCAGTTTTATAGAAAATTCAAAAACTTCAGGAAAATGAATGCGTTGCAATTCAATATATTCTTCAAGAGAGTTCAGTTCTTTCCTAAGAGAAACATAGTTGGAAGTAGAACTTTCAAAAATAGAGACCAACAATCGTGAGAATTTAATCAGATAGTTCTTGGCTTCTTTTGGGTTCTTGTCGATCAAATTTTGAATTTGAGATAATGTATTGAAAGTAAAATGCGGATTCATCTGGGCTCGCAACAACTGTTGTTCTAAACTTTCTTTTTCATAGAGGTTTTTAAGTTTTCGTTGCCTCCAAAATAAAACACCTATCGCAAAACCCAATAGAAATAAACCTCCAATACCATATGTAATAATTTTTTGCTGAGAGATAATTGCATCTTGTTGTCTTTTACTCTCTTCCAATTGGGCAATTGAGTTGTCCTTTTCTTTGGTTTGATACTGAATTTCCAAGTTCTCCAAACCTTCTTCCAGTTTTTGAGTATGGAATTTATCCAGATAAGCTGATATTGTAGTTAATAGCTCTGTATGTTTTTTTGAATTTCCTTTTCTCTCATAAGCTTCACTTAAAAGTTTAGCAGCCATCAAGACCATTTTCTTTTCAAATATATTGGTCTTCTCCCGTGAAGTGCCATTTTTTACTGCATCTGTGGTATATTCTATCACTTCATCCAATGCTCCTTCTTCAAGCTTAAAGAAAGCTTTATAGGTTTTATAGAAATATACCATTTCTTCCGTACCTTGAGAAGGTTCATTATTATAGAGTTCATAACTTTCAATCGCCTTTCTATAACTATATCTCAATGAATCTTCTTTCTTTTCCCTTAGATAGATATCTGCAAGCACAGTATATAAAGGAAAAAAATTTGCCTTATAATCATTATTCTCAGACGCCGTAATGGCTAGTCGGGTATGCTTTTTGGCCAACTTGTTTTTACCTAAATTACTATAAATAGACCCCATAACAGAGTGTATTACAATATAGGCTCTAGGGTTAGACATATGAAGTGAATCCTGAGAGGATTTTAAATAATACTGTAACGCAATACTATCATTTCCCATATCGAAATGATTACGTGCAATTGCGGAATAACATATTCCAATCCAATTTTTCAAAGTATCGCGTTGAGCAAATTTTAAAGCCTCTTGCATATTTTGAATGGAACCATTCTGATCCCGGTCTAAAGACCTCAAAGCTTCACTAATAAAAAAATGCATCAACATTTGCTGATCCCAGTGCCTACCTTTTTTATTCGGAAGACTACGATATGCTTCAAGAGCCTTATTTGCATAAAAAAGTGCACTATCCCTTCTCTTTGCGTTTATATGAGCAATTCTGGAATAATAGATATGCCATCCTTTAAGATTAGGATTTGCCTCGAGGATCTTCTTTAATTTTTGTGGTTCAATTCCATATTTTTGAGGATTATGCATAAACCTAAACGGATTGTCATAATACATTCTTGGAGTCCTTGTTAAACTGTCCAGTTGCATCTGGGTTATTGTTCCTTTCTGTGAGTATAAATTGATTGATTGGAGCAATAAAAACAAAAAGAGAATAGTCCTTGCCATTTACAAATATGAAAAAATGTTTCTGATAACACTTACTTAAGGTTAATTCAAAGATAATGACAAACCAGAGACTATTAGTTAATAACTAACCCTCTTGTGCTCGAGCCAAAAATCCACTAAATTTGAACTGCATAGGGTTTTATAAACTAGTCAGGCTCATTAAGCAATAATGGAAAAAGGTCAAAATGCTTTAGAACTAAACCTTAAGTGGTTGAGTATAGCCGTAAATGAGTTTATTGACTTTTTCCAACAAGGATACAATTATAAAACGATGATTTACGATTTATGGAATGCAAAGGATGTTCTGGGTCACATCACATTCTGGCATGAGAGCTTTGCAAGAAATATATCAGATCTAGGACTGGGTAGAAAACTCAACCCGCTGAAAGGAAAACTGTCGGAGGTCAACAGCTTAAGTGTTGAATCTACCAAAGATGTTTCAATAAAAGACCTTCTAAAAAGATTCCGGAAAGCCCAATATACTATTGAACAGTACATATTTGATAAACAAATTGACCTAATACCATACAAAAAAGGGTCTCGTGATTACTCACGGCTTGAGCATTTAGATATAGTTACAAATCATATCTTCAAGCATCTTAAAGATTTAAATAAGAAAATACAAAACGGCTAGTTATCTCCAGCACAGCCAGCATTTTACAAATTTTTTTCGCTAGTAAGCCCAATTTATATGCATTTTATCGAAAATATTTTTCATATGTACTACCTAGGTATAGCCCTTTAATTATACAAAAGTTACGTTTGCCGTTGTTACTATAATTAATTAAAATGAAAAAAACAGTAATGCTTTTAATAGTACTGGCTTGTGCAAATAACTTCGCTCAAAATGAAGTATCGGTAGAAAAATCTGTTTTCGGAATCCAAAGTGGTTTTTTAGGTATTTGGGTTCACAATGAGTCCAGACTTACAAATGACTTAGTTTTACGAAGTGAAATAGGCTTTGATGCAGATATCTATAAAGGAGTTTTTTATAATGGAGAAGTTCTTTATGATAATACCGAATTCGCTTTATTTCCAACAATATATTTAGAACCCAGATACTATTATAACCTCACAAAAAGACAAGAAAAAGGAAAGAACATTTCTAAAAATTCTGGAAATTTTATTGGATTAAAAGTAAGCTATAAACCAGATTGGTTTTCAATATCTAGCTTTGATAAAGGTATACGTTCAGCTGATAATATTGCCATTATTCCAAAATGGGCTATCAAGAGAACTCTTGGAAAGCATTTTACCTATGAAGCAGGAATAGGTTTAGGATACCGATATTATTTCTTAAAACAATACGGTTTTGCTGAAAACGACGCAGAAGCGGCGTTAGATTTACATATTAGATTTGGATATACTTTTTAAATTTTTGTAAATTATTCCATCCCTCAAACTTCGGTTTTCACAAAAATATTATTTATCATTTTTATCTAATACAGGGAGAATCTAATTTGACCCATTACCGAATCAATGCACCCTCAATTTATTGATAGAGTTTATTCCCCTGTTTATATTTTCCTTCTGTACACGGACAGTCACTTAATGATTGTAACAGGTCAAACCCAATAGTAACTGCATGCGTACCGGTATTATACCCTGTTAGATCGTTCAGCGTTATTTGGTAAGCATAAGAAATATAGAATACAGACTTTTTAAAACCTGCCATGGGACCAACATTTAAAGGTACCGTGATCTGGTCATTCAAAAAACGAATGGAGGCTCCTACCCAATAGAAATCATCATTTCCATTGTATTTTCTATACTTAAGATTGAAATCAGTACTTGACCTTCCATCACTTGCAAATAACTGGAAATAGGCAGAGGGTTCAATATCAGAATAGTTGGAACTCTTTATAACGTAACCTGTATATATTTGAAGGTTGAGAAGTGATTGCGGTTCTCCACCCGAAAAAGGGTCTATATCCTTTTGCAAAATATTATTTGCATTGGCACTAAGCCAAAAATTACCAATTCTATAAAGGGCACCTACGTCGAAATTGTGGTTTGATACCGAGCGATCATCGGTAACAAACGGATCAATGATCGGGTTTTCATAGTTTGTATTAAAATCTTCAATAGCAATCCTAAAACTATTGATGTTATAAGACAAACCAAAAGATAAATACTGCTGTGACTTATAATCTAAAACAAGGTGATGCGCAAAAGAAAATTTTACTCCGTGTTGGCGGGTATTTCCATTTCTATCACCATAGGCAGATATTCCCGCACCAGAACGGTTTCCCACTCTAATATCTGCATACGCTGCCAGATTTTGTGGGGCGTTTTTTATTCCCACCCATTGTGTTAATCCATTGGCTCTAATTCTGAAATTATCGCCAATTCCAGCAAAAGTTGGAGATATGACAAAATCATTATCTGCCAAATATTGTGTAAACACAGGTAAGTTAAGTTCTTGACCGTAGCTCTGGGTTGCTAGTATTATGAGTAGGTATCGTAGTATTTTTTTCATAGGGATAAGTTTAGGGTGACCATTAAGTTCATAGGCGACTTTATTATCTGTACAGCGTAAAATGGCCTACAAAATCACGCATTTCGTCTGTTTTATCAGTTTCAACAATAAACCAGTAATCTCCGGAAGGCAGCTCAGCGTTCCTGTAAGTTCCATCCCATTCCTCACCGGCGGGTAAGGTGGCAATTTTACGGCCATAGCGATCGTAAATGGAAAATACAAGATTCGGGTATGGAGAGCATCCTACCGTCCAGCCATCTTGAATGCCATCACCGTTGGGTGTAAAATAATTTGGAATACATAAATCGATAAAATCTTTTTCAATTATGGCAACAGCCTTACAACCGCTACTATCAGTTACTATGACTTCAAAGGTTCCGGATTCGGTGATCGTAAATATATTTGTACTGCCAAAATCAACACCATTGAAGGTATATACATAATCTCCTGTACCACCAGATGGAAGAGCTATGATCTCATTTAGCTCACCTGCGAATAGGGAGAGCCCCACTGGAGAAATTGTTTCAATATCAAAAAACTCCGTAATCTTAGAACAACCATTTGTGTGTCTTACGGTGATATAATTATCTGTACTTTGAGGTAAATTGGTAAACACATTACTGGATTGGTAAGGGCCTCCATTTAATGAATAGTCCAATTGTGAGATGTCGACAAGGGTCTCATCTACTGTTACGGTAACTGAATTAACTGATACATTATCAACACAAAGGATCTCTACATCAGCAATTGGTTCTATAAATACGGATTCCGGAAAAGTAATGTTCCATTCAGACTCACATCCTGCACTGTCGCGAACGTAGACAACATGATCTCCACCTCCTAAATTGTCAAAATTAAATATAGTTTGGCCTAACTCTCCGGTGATATAAGGTCCATTATAATTATCCAGGCTTACACTATATGGCAGCGTTCCTCCTTCAATGTCTATGCTAAAGAAGCCATCTTGATCTCCTTCGCAAACTTCAGGAATAATAGTATCAGAGTCGATTAAAATCAAAACAGCCGGTGGTTCTTCAACTTCAAAACTGAATGTTAAAAAGCAACCGAGTTCATCTTGAACTATTGCATCGTAAACCCCAGGAGCAAGATTTTCGAAGGTGGGGGTTTCAAAATACTGATCTAAGTTAGGTGAAATTGCATATAGAATAATACCTGAACCGCCATTAGCTATTATTTCCAATTTACCGTTATTTTCACCATGGCAAAGCACATTTGTAACCTCAAAAGTGACATCCAGCACAGTATCGGGTTCTGTAATAGTAATTACTTCTGAAGTGGTTAAACAATCACCACTTTCGACTTGGACTACATAAGTCCCTGCAATTAATCCTGTAAATACACCAGGGCTGTTTTGATCGGCAGGAATTGGATTTCCTGATGTATCTTGCAAAGTATAGACATAATCACCAAGTCCTCCTTGTGCTGTGGCAACTATAACTCCCGTATTATCACCATTACAGTTTATCTGCGGATTGATAGTAAGTAAGTCTATCTCTAAATCGGGAAGTGGGTCTATAGTTATTTCATTGGAAACATTAGCAATACATCCATTAGCATCCCTAACATAATAATTATAAGTACCTGAAGTAACAGGAAATGTTATCGAAGTTGTAAATGTTCCTAATATCACTGCGAAATCCAATGTATCACTGTACTCAAAAGTCCCTGTTCCACCTACTGCACTTAACGTAAGTTCTGCTTCCGTTAAACAAGTAGGTGTCGTGTTGACCACCAAACTTGAAATGATTGGATCCGGTTCGTCAATTGTAACAGGCAATGAAGTAAGTAGACAATTAAATCCATCGCTAATGGTTACAGAATAGATCCCGGCACCTAATCCTTCAAATACGTTTGAAGTCTGAGGCCCCGAGCTTGAAGACACCGGTGAAACTGTGGTCAGCGTATAAGTATAGCTGCCTGTTTGCCCACCTGTTACATTAAGAACAGTTATGGATGCATCGTGGTCATCAAAACACGTTAATAAGGTTGTGCTAGGAACAAAATCAGCAGCAATTGGGTCTGGCTCCATAAGTGTGATCGTATCTGTCTCAATACATCCATTCGCGTCCCTGGTATTTACCGTATAGGTTCCGGCACTTAGGTCCGTAAATACATTATTGGCTGAATAGGGAACAATGGCATCTCCTGTTAGTTCATATTCATACGGACTTGTCCCGCCACTTGCTATTGCTACAATTACACCTTGGTTATTGAAACAGGTTACGTTGGATGTTTCAGAAACCTCTAATGTTAATTCGATAAGTGAGTCAAAGGTTACAACATTTGTAGTTGTTGAACAGAAAGGTGTTTCAAGTTCCACAATTTCCACAGAATAACTACCAGAAGGTAATCCGGTAATAAGCTGAGGATTTGTTGATGTATTGGCCGTAACCGGGCCTCCAATAGGTGTACCTAATCCATCCAGTAGTTGGTATATATATGCGCCACTATATCCTGTAATGGTTAGTGCTAATTCACCATTGGAGTCTCCAAAACAGTCGTTTTGTTCGGTTACGGTTAATGTAGCATCAATTTCATCAAAAGGTGGGACTATAAATGGATCAGTTAAAAAATAGCAATCGGTATCCAAATCATTTACTTGATAATAGTAGGTACCTGGTCCCGGTATATCAAAAATGTTGGAAGCTTGTGGAACACCATCTGGTAACAGTTGGTACTCGAAATTACCTGAGCCACTGGTAACGTTTATGGATACGGATCCTGTTTGGTTACAGTCTATCGGTGTAACAGTAGTAACTGCAGCAGCGGTAATTGTAGGTAAAGGATCTATGATCACAGTATTGGTTGCGATACAATTATTCGCATCTTTAGCATATATTGATATAGATTGGGTTACTCCTGTATCAAGAATCTCAAACACATTGGTATTAAAATAGTTAACCCCATCGATACTGTAAGAATAAGGGGCTGTACCTCCCAATTCGGTAATAGTTACCATAGATGTAGTTGTAATATTATTGGCCGTACAGGCAAAAGGCGTTGCAGTTCCTGTCACTTCTAAGAGTAGTGGTTCAGTAATAGGTACATCTGCTGTGGCAATACAACCTCTTCCTGAAGTTACTTGCACGGTATATGTAGCCGCGGACAATCCAATAAAAATATTACTGGTTTGGGGCGGTACTATAATTGGGGCAATAATTTCGTAAGTATAAATTGGATTATTATTGCCGGGAAGTAATTCAACAACAATTTGACCGTCACTATCTCCCTGACAACTTACATTGGTTTGTTCGGTATTGAAAGTAACAGGTATAGCACTATCTAAAGTAACAGAAATGTCTTCTGTACATAAAGTAACCGTATCGGTAACCGTCACAATATAGGTTCCCGAAGGAACTCCGGAAAATACATTTCCAGTCAATACTATGGATGGTGGATTAGGATTAATTGTATATGCATAGTTACCAGTCCCTCCGGTAGCAGTGACCGTAACTTCCCCGTCATTATCATCACAACTCGGTAAAGTTGTTATTGCAGAAGTCAATCCTAAAGGAGGTTCTATATCGACTGTTACCAGATTTCCACATCCATTGGCATCAACCACCTCCACAGTATGAGTACCCGAAGATAAGTTCGATATTGTAAATGGGAAGGATTGGCTCTGGAAACCACCACCATCAATACTAACACTGTATGGTGGTATTCCGGGTGTTGTTAACGTAACGTCTATCTCAAATTGCCCTTGCAAAGTCGAGCATTGATTTGTTGTTACTGCATCAATTACGGGTTCAGGATCCATACCTACTACCTGCACAGGGCTTGTAATAATACATTCATAAGCATCCATCGCATGAACATAATAGCTCCCCGCGTCAACATTGAACGTGCTTGTAGTATTCCAGGAAGGATCTGTAGGAGCAGGTGCTCCCGGGGTAGTTGTTATTTGGTATAAATAAGGTGCTGTTCCATTTTGTGCTATGGCACTAATTACTCCAGAATTTGCATTACAATTTGCATTTTGGTCCACCGAAGCGGTCAGGCTCAATAAAATGGCAGATTCCGTAATTGAAAATGGAGCAGTCACAACACCACAACCTGCATTGGGTCCTGTAGTTTCTTCTATCAGAACGTAATAGTTACCAAAAGGTAGTGGACCCAAATCCGATACAGTTAATGACCCTCCTGCTGGTACAACTCCGGTTCCAGAGATTCCGGTGGTAATCAATGTAAGGGAATCGAAAATTTCATAATTCACCGTCACAGGTATTGCGTATACACTATTTACGGTGAAAGACACATCTCCATCGTCACTTCCGGTACAGGTAACATTGTCCGAGCTCTCTGCCGTAGTAGTTAATGTGGAGTTGGTAGGTATGGGCGTGGTAGCAGGTTCATAGTAGCTACAAAGGGTAGATTCGTCATATACTATGAATGTATAGGTAATACCTGGTGTTAAGCCCGTAAAGGTGGCTGATTGACTTCCAGGGGTATCTTCAGGTATCCATGATCCGGGTGGGTTAGGATACACAGAGATAGGCCCCTGATAAATGGTAAACCAAAATGGCCCCGTGCTTCCCAAAGCTGAGCTAACAGTTACAACTGCCTGCCCACCTGTTGTACAATCTACCGTGCTCGACACAGTGATATCAAGATCATCAGGAGGAGATGCAATTAGTACATCCTGGAAGAGTACAGAACATCCATTGGAATCGACAATATTGATTTCATACAAACCAAAATCGATCACATTAAAGGTAACCGAAGTGGACCCTGTGGCATTAAATTCAGAAGCTGAGTATCCATTAGATCCGGTAACAAAGTAATTGTATGGTGCAACACCTCCTACAACACTGTTAATGATGATGGATCCCTGCGAGATACCACCGGGAACACAGGTAATATCAATAGTAGTAAAATCTACAACAATAGGATCTGGTTCGCTTATAACAATAGTTTCCGAATCTGTACAAGAATTGGCATCGGTAATAGTTACGGTATATGTACCTGCTGGCAATCCGGTAGTCTGGGTTCCGTAGTCCGTACCAGTAGTATCGTTATGAACGTTAATTAGAAATGGGGGCGTACCCATCGTAGGGTCAAAAGTAATATCAATGGCTCCATTTTCATCACCATTACACAAAATAGGTTGGGCTATAGTAACAAGATCCAATAAAGGTGGTGTAATAGGATTAATAATGACTACAGGTGAGGTAGCAGTACATCCATTGGCATCGGTTATTTCAAATTGATAGGTTCCAGCCGTTGAAGTAGTGTAAGTGAAAGGTGAACCTGTTGCTCCTAACGGGTTAAAAGCTCCACCATTAATAGAAACCGCGTTGGTATAGGGTGCTGTCCCTCCTACAAAGGTTCCGGTTATTTCAGCATCCGGTGTAGGAGTACAATCTAAACCACTCGTTACGACTGCATCGACCAATAATTCTGGGGCAATAATTTCTGCAGGCAATACGGTTTCACAACCAAAGGCATCTCTCACAGTAATGACGTAATTGCCAGGACCCAAGTTTGAAAATACATTACTCGACTGAAAAGGACCTCCATTGATACTATATTCAAAAGGTGCTTCACCAGAAGTGACATCAATAATTATTGTTGCATTATTACCGGTGTCAAAGCAAATATCTGATGTAGTACTAATAGTTGCCACAGGTGGATTAGGAATCGTGAGAGTAAATGTGTCAGTAACAATACAACCATTAGCATCTTCAACAGAAATTGAATAGCTTCCGGATTGAGTTAAGTTTAAAAATGTATTACTCGATTGAGTAGGTAAGGTGGTTGTATCTGGTAATGTTAGCGTATAGCTATACCCTCCCCAGCCACCTGAAGCAGTAATGATAGCACTCCCTTCTGAAATACAGGTAATTGGAGAAGTTTCTACTGAGATCATCAATGGGTTTGCCGGCTCATCAACTACAGCGGTTCCAGTAGCCTCACAATTTGTTGTCAGGTCTCTAACAACTATAGTATAGCTGCCAGCAGTTAGTCCCGTTAAAACAACTGGAGAGGCTCCAGATATAAAAGGACCCCCGTTGATCTGATATTCAAAAGATGTTGTTCCTGAAACAGTAAATTGGACACTTCCATCTGCTGCGCCAACACAACTAACATCATTTATAGTTTCGCCAAAAATATCGATAGTTGGCAGTGGGTCTATTGCATAGGATTCGTTATATATACAATCATTAGCGTCCTTCACCTGGAACGTATAGACACCTGGTGCTAATCCAGAAAAAATATTTGACGTTTGATAAGGCGTAGCTGCTGCTGCCGGTGCAATAATTTGAAATTCTAAAGGAGCAACTCCTCCTGTTGTTCCTACTATAGTTACCGTAGTAAGATTGGTAGGACAAGTAATTGGAGAATTGATAAACAATAGATCAGTAGGTGGGTCCAATGGCGGGATTGTAACATCATTAGTAACAAAAGTACAATCATTGGCGTCCATAATAGTTACTGCGTAAGTACCCGGTGTTAAGCCAGAAAAAACAGGGCTCGATTGATACGTTATACCGTCAATACTATACATGTATGGTGGGGTACCTCCCGTAACATTTGTAACGGTAATGGTACCATTTGATGTACAAGTATATGGTGCCGTTAATTCGGCGACACCGGAAATAGCAGTATTAGTGTTAATAGTAACGGTTTGGGGTTGCGTTACACATACAGAAGGACCAAAGGTATATTCTACTACTACATCATAATTGCCAACGGCAAGTCCCGTAAACACATTTGAACTAGTAAACGTAGCCCCTCCATCAATACTATATTGTAGGCTATTTCCATTGGGATTGGTTACATCGATAGTAATAACTCCGGTATCGCCAGCATTAGCACATAATATGTCTTCGGTTATTACATTGAATTCAGGTTCAGGAGTTGCATCAATGGTAATCGAGGTAACTGCACTACAGTTATTAGAATCAACAACAGTTATATTAAAGACACCGGGGGCAGAAACTACGATCTCCGGAACAGTTTGAAAAACAGTCGTACTATTTACGAAATAAAAATAAGGTGGTGTACCTCCTAAAGGATATACTGTGATTTCACCATCGGTACAAGTTAACGGAACAGTGATTGCTGCTGTGGCTGTAAGTAATGCAGGCTCAACAAGTATGATGTTTTCCGAATACGTACATCCATCTTCCGTTTCTACAACGGCCGTATAGGTGCCGGGATTAAGGTTTTCGAAACTATAGTTATTCTCAAGAATGGGGCCTACACTATTCACTAATGTCGCGCCGGAATAGAGATAAAAGAAATACTGTGGCTCTGCATCATTGGCTGATAAATGGATACTACCTTTGTCGCCATTACAAAGTGGTTGTTCAATAATGGTTGAAACCGTAAAGTCGCGCTCTCTCACCAATACATCCGGTACAGTAAACACACAGGCATTTGCCGGAACACCTACTTGCCGTATGTAAATTGTATACAAGCCTGGTGTGGTAACTGAAAAAACATTACTGCTTTGATAAGTTATTCCGTCAAGACTATATTCATAATTACTAGGGACATTGTTCACAGTTATTGTTCCTGGCGTAGTACAAATAATATCTGTTGCAGTGACTGTTGGGTCGAGTAGGTTTTGATATACATTAAAATAGAATTGGTTGAAACATCCTCCATCATAGTTTATCGTTAGCCTATATTGACCTGCTAGATTTGCTGTGAAATCGGAGCCGGTACCCACTTGATTCCAAGTACATGTACTGTCTTCATTAGCGCAATCAGTATTTCCCACAGGAGGACAGCTAGATTCATCTAGTTTTTCCCAAATAATTGTAACTGCCCCGGCAATGTCAATTGTTATCTCTCTGAAATCGTTTTCACCACATAAAAATATATTAGGCAATAACTTACCATCATTCGGGCAGGTAACAACTTCGTCTGCAAAAGGTATTACGGGATTTGATACACTACCTCCATGGAGTGTTACAATATATTCTTGAACAATGGATCGACACGGGGCAAGCGCTGTATTGAATGAGTAATAAGTTCCTGTTTGTGTAACGGTTATCGTTTGTGTCGTTCCTATAACCGGAGTTCCGGTTGGACTTGTAGACCAGGAGTAAGAATCGTATCCATCGGCAGCAGTCAGGTCTATGCTTTCGCCACAAAGAATCTCGTTTTGGGTAAATACACAATCGTCAAGGTCGGCTAAAAAATTAGTAGCCTGAGGTGTAATAAGACAGCCCGTATTTGCACTGATACTTGGGTCATCTGTTATAATAAAAGTAGGGTTAAGTGTTCCTTGATACGTAGCAAAAGCCTGATTACTGATTATGTCTGAACAGGCCTCTACCAACTGCTGGCAGGTTTCTACGACCTGAACCTCAATTCGGATTTCACTGAGCGGGTCATTTTCTTCAACTAAATAATCTTCAATATCAAAAATTAATTCTCGCGTGACAGGATCATAACTCGACACAGTTACCCCTGCTGGCAGTGTTAGATCTGCCGGGAAGTCGAAAATAATATTGATTGGCAAAATATCTCGTATTGTAAAATTAGTGGCATTATCGTTTCCTGTATTTTGAAAACCTATCACATAATTTAATTCTTGGCCAAGGTCGACCACTTGCCCCCCAATGTTATTACCAAACTCATCTTCAACAATTTTAGTAAGTACAATATTTGGTTCAATTATCTCTACGGCAAAGGCAAGAAAGTATTGAAAATAGGTATCTCCGCTAGTCTCGAATCGTAAGGTAGCAGAGGTAGCACCATTGGCGATTACTGTATTCCCCGGGTTTGGAACACTCATCACACCTGTATCAAATCCAAGGGTATTGGTGCTATTTGGGACTCTATTATTAACAGGTGTTGCACTTAATTGAGTCACTGAACTATTGAAATAGTTATTAGCGAGTCTATCAACTGTGGAAAGTGTAGTTCCGTTGAGTTTTAACCGGTCGCCAAGTATGGGTTTATCTCCTTCTAAGGTGGCAAATGCAAAATTGGCTCGTACCGGGGCAGGTGCAGGAACAGTCCTGAACCCGGAAACAGGAACATCTAAGTTTGGATTATTTCCAGGAACACTAATGGCACTAAAACCATCAAAACTGGTAATTGACTTTCCTGGAAGCGTCGGATCTTCATACACCACAAAAAGAGACCAACCAGCAGAATGTCCTGTATTATTGGGTGGATCGAAGGTCCCTGTTTCACCCAACGCACTCGATACATTGGCCAGTGTGTAAGTTCCTAAATTGTTTGCTAAACCAGTTACAATGGAAGTAACATCGGCATAACAAGCGTAAGGAAAGCTATCACCGCCATCTACAGAAGTTCCACTTGCATCAAATATAACTGTCCCTGTAATGTCATGATATCCCCCGGTAGGCCCCTTAAATTTTACACTTGTAAAGGGTTGAGTGCCTTTTGTAACTGCTCCCCAATACAGGCTGGCATGCTTTATTTCGTAACAGTTTGGATTTGGTATTTCTAAATCGGCACTAGATGAACTAAAAGTTGAGGGATCCCCGTCAATATCGATATATTGCATATCCACATTGTGATTATAAACTGTATTATTATTGAAAGGGTTATTGCTAGGCCCCAAAATGTTATTTCCTATCAGAACGATATCGCCCTTAAGATCCTCATTGAATCTAGGCGTAAAGGGGACGAAATTTTGGGCATAGCATTGTATACCAAAAAATAAGACTATAAGAAGTATGGGGACTCTTTTAATAGTAGGTTTGTTCATGACGACTAGTTTTTAGTTTAATGTCTCCTAAATCAATTTTTAGAAGGCCGGGGACTAAATATTACTTCTTATGTCATGTTAATTTTCGATTTTAATTATGGTAACATTTTGATTATATGGTTTGTCTAATTTTGTTCTTAATGCACGTTCAGCATCGCTGATAGTATTGAATTTTTTGGAGTAGATATAATACTCACTGGTGTTTACATCATAAAAGAAATCTACTTCTTTATATCCTGACGAAATTATCTGGGCTAAAAATACGTCTCGTTTATTTACATCGCTGTGCACCGCAAGGACCAGGTAATAGCCACTTTCGGTATGACGTATATTTTTAAGAATTTGAATATTATTGCTTCGTTCTCGACCAAAATCCAAATCTTCAACGGCTAATGGAGTTTCACTTATTGAGACATTTTCCTTCAAGCTATTTAGCATTTTTCTGTCTTGTGTATACCTGTCCTGGTCATTGTCGTACGCTGCCCGTTTGATACGTCGTTTGCGCTCAATACCCGTAGCAATATTTATTTGTTCTAAAGAAGAAACCAAAAATTCACGGTTTTTAATGGATTTTTCCTGTTCAGATTTTAGTGTGGTTATTATATCCTGATAGTATAGGTTTGTTTCATCGCCAGAGTCATTAAAAGCAATTTCTCGCTCCTTTAATAAGGATTCTAAGAGTTTAATTTTTTTCCTATTTCTAATTATAACCGTATCCAGGTTTATTATTAGAAGCTCAATTTTCTTATTTTCTTCACTAATACTCTTGAACGGTTTTGGTTTAGGTTCCACAAAAATGTTTTGCTCACTAAGATCATTTTCCTCCTTCAATTCTTTCAAGTCTTTTTCCTTAATAGCAACTGCAGTTTCCAATTCTTTCAATAATTGACTTTGTGCAATACCAGACTCTTCGGTTTCCATTACCAATTCGCTTATGGACTTGCCAATATCGTCTGTTGGATTTTTAATTAATTCTTTGTCGTCGTTAGATTTTTCCTGTGATTCGGCAATCTCTTTCTTTTCCGAAGTGAATAAATCTGTCGCGATAGTTATTTGCTCTAAAGAAGATTCCAACGTTTCACGGTTTCTAATGGATTTTTCTTGTTCAGATTTTAGTGTGGTTATTATATCTTGAAAGTATAGGTTTGTTTCATCGCCAGGGTCATTAAAAGCAATTTCTCGCTCCTTTAATAAGGATTCTAAGAGTTTAATTTTTTTCCTATTCCTAATTATAACCGTATCCAGGTTTATTATTAGAAGCTCAATATTCTTATTTTCTTCACTAATACTCTGGGCTGTTTTAGGCTCATCAAAGTTGTTTTCTTCCTTCAAATCTTTCAAATACCTTTCCTTAATGGCAACTGCGGTTTCCAATTCTTTTATTAATTGGTTTTGTGAGATGTTAGACGCTTCAGTTTGCAATGCCAATTCTTTCAGGGACTTGCCAATATCGTCGGTTGGATTTTTAATTAATCGCTCTCTGGCGTCCTTTTCCGCTTTCAGTTTTGCTTCCTCTTCGGCTGCTAATCTTGCTTGTTCCTCTGCAAGCAGTCTCGCTTGTTTTTCGGCTTCGAGCCTGGCTTGCTCTTCAGCAACTATCCTTGCTCGTTCTTCTTCAGCCAATTTTGCCTTTTTTTCAGCTTCCAGTCTGGCCTGCTCTTCGGTGTTAGATTTTTCCGGTGCTTTAGCAATCACTTTCTTTTTAGTACGTTTTTTTTCAAAAGTGAATAAGCCTGCTAAATCATCATCTCTACTATACTCATAGTAATTAGTGTTCTTAAATCTGTAGGCAAGTGTAATCTCATGTGAAGCACCTAAATCGGTAAGTCCAACAAATGGTTTTTCATAATTATATTCTATCGCAATTTGTTTGGTCAGATTAACACCAAGTCCCCCGGACGCTCCATACATGGTGTTATACCCTACTTGCGCCCAAACACCTTTAGGAACAGTTAGCATCATTACTCCCGAGATAATAGTGTCATCTTTTTGGAATTCAGATCTTGCCAGGGCAGAGAACCTGCTTTCTCCAAAAAAACCATACCCGCCAAAATAGCCCGTATACATCAAATGACCTAGTATTCCTTGCTTTGGGTTATCCTCTACTAATCCAGAAGTGTTAAAGTTGTACGTCACAATATTATTAAGGGAAACACCAAAATCTATAAATCCTGCTCCATAATTAAAGCCTGGATTTGCAGTAAGCAGAAAGTTTGACGGAATATTATTGAGGGCCGGATCGTCAAAATTAGTCACCACTTTATCACTATTCAGGCCACTTTTGTATGCTCCTATATTTAAGCCAAATGTAAAATTACTGTCTTCTTGTACTCGAATATTATACGCAAAGTTTACAATCCCTCCAAAGGTGGTAAGCACCCCATAATTTTGTTGATATACTCCAATACCGCCTCCAATATTTTCCTTTATGCGCCCGGAATAATTAAAAAAATAGGTGTGTGGGGCATCTTGGATTCCTAACAGCTCTCTTTTGTTTGTTACTGTTATATACTTGTTTTGCTCCCTTACGAAACTAAACGTAGGTTGCATTACAAATCTGTTGAACATTAATGAGTTTCTAGCAGGAATATTAAGCGCAACCACACCGTCTCCGACCTGAGAATGGCCAACCCCCTGTACGAAACAGAACAATAGGATGATATGGATGGTTATTGCTTTCAATTTATTTAATTATCGTTATAGAACCTTTTTTAGGTTGCAGGCCTTGAGGTATGATCATGTAATAAAAGACCTGGTTTACACTACTTGTGCTAAGTTGATCTTCCGGCCAATTATTTAAATAATCTTTTGTATTCAATACTACATCTCCCTGGCTAGAATATATTACTACTTCCGTATTACTACCACTCACGTAGCGTGTTGGTATCACCCAGGTGTCATTGATACCATCACCATTGGGACTTATTAGATTTGGGATGTTTTCTACTTCCGGAAACAGATTTATAAATTCTTCTACCTTAAAAGAATGTTCATTTGAAGTATTGCAACCATTGGTTTGTGTTATAATCACACTATAAAGGCCAAAATCCGATACATTAAATGTGCTTTGTGTTGCATTGGGGATCACTTCACCATCTAATAACCATTGAAATTCGGGATTGACCGCATTAGTCGTAACCGAAACGACAAGCACATCTCCAGCTTCCAACATATTGACATTTGGAACATCGATGCTACTTGTAAAACTTCCTGATTGTAATTCAATACTTCCTGTGGCTTCACAGCTCCCAAAATTTACTACTACCGAATAAGAACCCGAGACGGCAGTCTCGTAAGTCTGGTTCGTTTCTCCGGGTATAGGAGTTCCTTCTTTAAACCATTGGTAACTATCTCCCTGAACGGTGCTCAATGTCGTAGGCCCATCGGCTGCACAAAAGGGATTTCCTAAGCTAGATGTTATGTCTGCAAATACTTCATCTGCAGAGGAGGCTTCTAATACCGTCACTCGGTTCGAAAAAGAATCGGAGGTGCAGGTACCATAATTGGTTTCAACAAAATACACTCCTGCTTCGGTTACGGATAACGTTTGGCCCTGAGCCACCAAAACTGATGTTGTAGGGTTAATTTCCTTAAACCAGTTAAAGGTGAGGGATGGATAATTTAAAGGTGAGTCATTTCCGTCTGAACCGGGGTTGTCAATTGTCAAAAGGTAGCTTCCTCCGGGACAAAAATGTGACGTTGCAATAAAATCGTTAATGGAAAAAGGGCTATCCTGTATTTTGTAATAGGCTGAAAAGCTTACAGATGGTGTACTGGAAGCAGCTGGGTGTGTGCTTCTTATTCTAATTTTATATCCTTCGCCTGCAGTGGTTGTGGGTAAGGAAAAGTTAACAGATGCAGGAGAGGTACTAATGGCTCCGGGGTTGGATGTAAAAACAATGTTCGACTCGGAAAAATCACCTTCAGAGTTGGACATTTCGACTATAAATTGGTTGGATGAATTTATCCCGGTTTCCGGGTTAAAAACAAAATTTACTCCAAACAGATTAAAGTCTTCATTTGCACACGCCTGTGTGAACTGAAGATCCGGAGTGCCAATAACTATCTGAGCTCCCATTTTTGAGGTGTGCGACACCATAAAAAAGGCAACTAAAAAGTATAGAAATTTTAGAAAAGTAATTTTTGCCATCCAGATATTTTTAATGTGTAACTCTTTTTATTAGTTATAGCCTTACATCCATAAGATAAGAGAGAAAATTTTTGGTATGTGCTATTATTCTTCCTCGGGAAGACTACTGGCTATAATTCTATTGATTCTTAATCTAAAATCCGGGTTGTCCAAATTTTTAACGTCAATAAAGGTTTCAGAATCCGATCCATAAGAATATACATTGTCAAAGACCCTGTTACCATACCAATTCTCCAGATCTTCATTATTGGGTACATTTTCAGTAAAAATATTTCCGCTACAGTTATTGAAATACATATTAGTGAACTGCATCTTTTGGAGATTCTCATTATTAATAAAAATAGTATTGTTGAGATTTACCGCAGGATTGTAGCCGGAAAAAACACTTTTATCTATTGAAAATGACGTTCCTTCTTTAACATACATGGCTTCATGAACAAGTCCAACTTTCGTGTCGGCTTTTAAGTTATTACTCAAAACCATGAACGTAAGATTCTTAGCGATAAGATTTGATCCTTCTTTAGTTGGATCTACTTCTTCTTTTTCATTGTAGGATGCCAGGTAAATACTACTTGCAGCCTTTGAAGCGGTATGATAAGGGGATTTAACGGCTAATGAATTGGTCAGTAAAGATTGGGCACCGTAGTTGAATACAAAGTCGTTTCTTTTTGATCTGAACGATACCAGTTGTGATAGCCTTGTATTTCCTCCCAGAACATAGAAAGAACTTCCTTCACAATAGGACACCATTACATTTTCTATCACTGTTTCTTCACCAACTGCAGCTAATGTAAGGCCGTTAAAATTCCCGAAACCTTTCGTTCTTTTTCCCGCATATTCAATTCTGACATATTTTAAAATTCCGGAATTACTTTTTACATTGTCTCCCCCGTAATTCATTATCTTCGAGGATGATGGCTTATGTCCATAATCCAATAACTCCCATTTTTCACCTATTTTATTAACCGGCGCGCTACCTAAAATAAAAATTCCACCCCAATCTCCCTTTTTCCTAATATCTCTATTAGATGAGAAAACAATAGGGTCTGTCTGGGTGCCTTCTGCCATTATCTTTGAGCCATCACTTATAAATAGTGAAGCCTTAGACTTGTAATCTGCAAGAATGACTGTACCTGCTTCAATTGAGAGCGTTGTACTATCGGTAACAAATACATCTCCAAGCAAAAGATATGTTTCTTTTTTGAACAACTTGGTGTCCTCCGTAATAGTTCCGGAAAGTATTTGTGTAGGTTCGGGGTACTGTTTGGAACTCAAATTAAATTCAGTCCAAATATTTAACCAATTTTCATTGCCGTATATTCCTTTTTCCTGTTGAGAAAACACACAAAGAAAGGGGAAAACGAGCAAAAAAATAACAAGAAGGTAGTTTTTATTCATACACAGGGGATTATGTTAAATACTTCAATAAAATATTCTATAAATATACAATATAATCCATGTAGTGCAAATAAATCCGATGAAATGCACAAATTTTTAACATATCGAAATTATTGTTTAGGAAATTGTATGTTGGAGTGCTAAATTTTTAAAAAATGTGGGGCACACTCCACTAATTAAAGTCTTCGTAGGTATGTAATGCCTTCAAAGTTTCTTCGTAAAATAATATGGCAGAAATCAAGTCATTCTTGTCTGAATACGGGAGTACAATTTTTTGAAACTGTACAGTATTTTCAAAGTATGTGGTGGTTGCCTCCATGTTATCTTCGAGTGCAGCACGGTTTTCTTTAGTATCTGGAATACCTAAAGAAGCCATAGTAACCCCTGGTTTGGTTGCGAATGCAATATTTGGTAAAATCCTGATAATTACTTCTATACGTTTATTGTATAGTTGCAATAGTGAACCCTTATGCATTTTTTCAAGTTCTTCGCGATCGTGATATTTACTAATTGCGACATCTCCTGAAATAATTGACGGCTGAGATTTTCTTTTTTGAGCAATAGAAGCGGTTGTAAATAGCAATACGATAATAATAAGCATGCTATATTTAGATCTTAAATTCATAATATAAAGATTAATTGGTTGCGAGGGCAATATGCCTTTATTGGGTTCAATTCTACAATTAATATCTATAAAATGCAAATATCATCGATGAAATGCACTTTTTAAACATCATTTGACTTAAAAAAGCGTGAAGAGGAAATTCTTAGGTGCTCATTAATATATGCTTCTACTTATCACTAATTTGAAGAGAAGGACACAGGAAAAATTCATAAATCAAGGTGGAAAAAGAGGAAATATGAACCCTTAATACCGGTTTTGCCCCTACTTAATAATTTGTTCTACCAACTTTGTTTACAAAATTCCATAAAAAAAGCCTCAGCAATTCTGCTGAGGCTTTTGTACCTTGGGTGGGAATCGAACCCACACGACCGAAGTCACTGGATTTTGAATTTCCGTTCATATTTTTATCATTTTTAATCAATTGATTATCATTTAGTTATATTTTTAAAAAACATACTATTTTACTTATTTTAGGATACCTTTTGGGTATCCCTTAAAAGTCAGTTATCCCTAATAAAAAAGGGGGTTGACCGGACTTATTTATATTCATTTACTTCTAGAAATTTAATGTCAATGCTATTTTCTAGTACAAATATAGGAACCGTCTTTATCCCTACTTGCTGTATGGCCACTATTAATACAATCCATTACAAATAGTAAGCATTCACCTGTGCACTTCGCTACATCACACAATCCAGGTGTTGGACTTGGTTTTATACATTTTACATGGCAATCTTTCCCACAGGTATACTTTTCAGTTTTAAAAACATCACAATCATCACCCTCGCATTCTTTTATGTTGCAATCGCAACTAATAATAAAAACTAATAGAATTGCAGGTATTAACATGGTAATCTTCCGAAAGGTTTTCATATCTATTGGATTTAAAATTAAATTAACGAGTATATTATAAATTCAAAGCACAATAATCTTTATAGAAATTGTCTCTTTGAAATCATTAAATGATAGTTCTTAGGTTGACTAAGTACTATTCTAAAAACTTTCTATTATATAATATGGAGAGATAAAAACTAAAAGTACACAAATCTTTAATCTATTCAAAATCAAAGTGTTTTAAATTTTTGTAAATGCGATTATTTTCCCCTAGTAATAAAATCAGCTAGATTAATAGGTTGAAACACGTTAATCTCTCTAAAACAAACAGGATTTCCCCTTTTTCCTTAGTCAATCTTCTAAAGGTTCTTGCCTAAATCGCAAAAATTCAAATAAATTCTACTGTTTAAACCTTTTACGAAGCGCTAAAATGAAGAACACCAAAAGGATCGAGCAAATAAAGGTTTCAAGCGAACTAAGCCACCAATTTATTCCTTCTATCTTTGTCTTAAACAGTGGTAAAGCTGAAGCTAAGCTTACCTGAAGAGCATCTGGAAAGCATTCTATAAACTCACTCCATTTATATTTAAGATGGAAGAAGATAAATGCAAAAAGAATAATCGTTATGATTATCCAGAGAAAAGGAGTCAGAAAGCTCTGGGTGAAACCTGAGCTACGGCCGTAGATCAAGTAGAACAACCACTCCCAAAAGTTAATATCAAAAACTATAAGGGTTTTTTTCCTATTTTTTATAAAAGATGAATGTAGCCGGTATCTACGTATCAGCATCTCACTTCGATAAGCTTTACCCGATAGCTCCCAATTCTTGAGTGTGTCAAAGTTTCTCTTTAGCTGACGATACAAGCTTTCAAGTTCTTTATAATCTTTAAGGTTGTTGTCGTGTTCATTAGCTAATACAACCCGAATTCCTCCACCCCACTCGCATTCATTAAACTGTACTTCCGTTAGGTCACATTGATTAAAGCTCGTTTTTGTAAAATCAACCCTTCTAAAGGTAACTGTCTTAGGAAAGTTTATATCAGAGAAATATAGCTTTGATACATTCTTTAAATCTTGGAAGAGAGTAACAGAAGTATTTTTAAAAATTGTTTTTGTAAAATCAACCTCTCCTTCAAAAGTGGTATGTTCAAAATAAGTGTCTCCTATAAATTTAGTCCGAAAAAAATCAACTTTTTCTTTAAAATTAGTTTTATTAAAATAGACTTTTCCTTCGAATATGGAACCTGAAAATCCAGATTCTTCATTAAAAGTGGCATGATCAAAATGAGACTCTGCTTTAAACGTACTATTAAATAGTGCTTTTTTACCAAATCCAAAGGTAGCTGCAGCAAAATCAGCCATTCCTGAAAAAGTAGTATTATCAAAAATTACATCTTCTGCAAAGAAAGCATCTGTAAAAAAAACGTTTTCTCTAAACACAATATTTGTGAAATGAGTTTTTTCTTCAAACATAGCTGCAAAAAAGTTAACATCTTCCGTAAATTCTTGTTTCTCTCCAGCTTTCCAAAAATTCTCATCTTCCTTTAAGGGTTGACCTTTTTTAATTAGTGTAGAAGATTGTTCAAATATTGGAAATTTATAATTATTAAAGTTGTTGTTCCCTTTTTCTCGAATACGTTTCCAGAACTCAGCAACTTTCTCCATTTTCCACTCTTTTCGACCTCTATCATCAAGGGTATACCAATTAGATTTATCCATTGTGAAGTATTTCTCTAGCTCTTGTTCGCTCATCTCTATAAAATTTTAGTAGGGGAGTCTTATTAAACCTAGCTACTTTGGCAGCCACTTATTGATAGCCTCAATTAGTCTTTATCAAATGTAATCAAAAAAGAGCTCTATGTTAAACTGAAAATCTAATGCCTATCTACAAATTACGTTTCATACATTAACCATTAATGATAAGACAAAATATGAATTCTGAAAATTAAAAAAATGAAATATGAATCAGCACTAGAAGCAATCCAATGCATTTTAAAAGCATGTGACCCGGTTACCAGAAATGAGGTTCTCGAAACTTTATCGCTTCCGAAACAGAAACGTAAAATGAGAAGGAAAAAAGTTGAATCCAAATTCTACACTGTAGAGGAAATGAAAGCCATAATAATAGAAGATATGAAAAGGAGAAGGGAACGTCGTCTTGCAAAACGCCAAGATGCTAAAAATCCAGCGCGCAATCCAGCGCGCAAAAAAACAAATTACAACTAATTGTTTTTTAGATACTTACAAAATCATGAAATTACTGTATTAGATTCTTTTAGAACTTTTTGGGTAACCCTTTGGGTAACCCAATACCTTTATAATTCATTAATTATCAGATCATTATAAAAATGTCAAAAAAAGTAATTTCAATTTTGGTATTTGGAAGAATTGTTAAGGCTATAAATCACGAAACCTCCCTAAAATAGGGAGGTTTCAGACTTTGTACCTTGGGTGGGAATCGAACCCACACGACCAAAGTCACTGGATTTTGAATCCAGCGCGTCTACCAATTCCGCCACCAAGGCAAACGGGAGGCAAAAATAAACAATTAATTACAAATTGTTAGTAAATCTTCACAGCATTTTTTTTGAAAAGCTATCTATTAATTTACATTTGTAACCAACCAACTTTTATACATCTTAAAATGTCAACGCAAGCTCCGGAACCAAAAATTTTTGCCTGTAAACAAAGCCAAGATCTTGCAGAAGATATCGCCAAAGCATTTGGTATTCCTTTAGGGAATGTAATTACCTCAACTTATAGTGATGGTGAGTTTCAACCTTCTTTTGAAGAATCGGTACGTGGAAGTCGCGTTTTCATTATTGGCTCTACTTTCCCCAATAGTGACCACCTTATGGAAATGTTATTAATGCTGGACGCTGCAAAACGTTCTTCGGCAAGGCATATCACTGCAGTTTTGCCCTATTTTGGGTGGGCCCGTCAAGACAGAAAAGATAAGCCTCGTGTTCCAATTGCCGCAAAATTGGTTGCTAAAATGCTGGAAACCGCCGGTGCTACACGCATTATTACCATGGACCTCCACGCAGATCAAATTCAAGGTTTCTTTGAAAAGCCGGTAGACCACCTATTTGCTTCAACCATTTTCCTCCCCTACTTAAGAGAATTGAACCTGGATAACCTTACTATTGCATCTCCGGACATGGGTGGTTCTAAAAGAGCATATGCATATTCCAAAGCACTAGAAAGTGATGTAGTGATTTGTTACAAACAAAGAGCAAAGGCCAATGTAATTTCACATATGGAGTTGATCGGTGATGTAGAAGGCAAAAATGTTGTATTGGTAGATGATATGGTAGATACTGCTGGTACGCTTACCAAAGCAGCAGATCTAATGATAGAACGCGGAGCCTTGAGTGTTCGTGCCATTTGTACACATCCTATTCTTTCAGGAAGTGCGTACGAAAGGCTTGAGAATTCCAAACTGGAAGAATTGATCGTTACAGATTCTATCCCATTAAAGAAACAAACCAATAAGGTTAGAGTACTTACCTGTGCCAACTTGTTTGCAGATGTAATGCTAAGTGTCAATGCGAACAAATCCATCAGCTCTAAGTTTTTGATGTAACTTTCGGGAAAACAGCAAGAAAGGCCCCTTAAAAAAACCTCATTTTTTGCTTGATGTCTTCAAAAAAATCCGCATCTTTGCAGCCGCTTAACCTAAAAGGTGAGCTTTAGAATTTAAAATCATTAAATATTTCAAATGAAATCAATTACAATCAACGGATCTCAAAGAGAAAGCGTAGGCAAGGTAGCAACCAAAGCCTTACGTAATGCTGGAAAGATTCCTTGCGTAGTATACGGAGGGGATAAGCCAATTCACTTTTCAGCAGACGAACTGGCATTTAGAAACTTAGTGTACACCCCGGACGTACATACAGTTGTAATTGCCTTAGAAGACGGTACAAAGGTCAATGCCATCCTTCAAGACATTCAGTTTCACCCGGTACATGACCGCATCTTACACATGGACTTCTATCAAATCTATGATGACAAAGAAGTAATGTTAGAAATTCCCGTACGCGTTACAGGAAATTCTAAAGGAGTACGAAACGGTGGTGTTTTACGTATTGTAACACGTAAACTTCGAATAAAAGCACTACCGGCAAATCTTCCGGATTTTATTGAAGCAGATATTACCGAGATGAAGATCGGACACAAGATGTACATTACCGATATTGATACAGAAAACTTTAAAATCCTTCACCCGGACAATACTGTAATTTGTCAGGTGAGAACTTCACGTACCGCTATTGTGGATGAAGTGGATGAAGAAGAAGAAGGAATTGAAGGAGAAGAAGGTGCTGAAGGTGCTGAAGGAGAAGCTGCTCCGGCCGAAGGTGCTGCTGCTGAAGCTCCTGCAGAAGAATAGGTCTTCTATTTTCAAGATAATTAAAAAGCATTCCGATTTTCGGGATGCTTTTTTTATTTTTACTGAAGTTAAACCGTATATATGTTTGCGTTTTTCAAGAAACTATTTGCTTCAAAATCTAACAAACAAATTACCGAAAGTGACCCCATGAAAAAATTTCTCATTGCCGGATTAGGCAATATTGGTCCAAAATATGAAAATACCCGGCATAATATTGGCTTTAAAATGCTTGATTTTTTAGCTGAAAAGGAATCTCTTACATGGGAAACAGTGAAGCTGGGAGATGTTACAATTCACAAGAAGAAAGGGCGAACTTTTTTGCTTCTGAAACCCAGTACTTATATGAACCTTAGTGGAAAAGCTGTGAAATACTGGCTGGAAAAAGAAAAGATTCCATTGGAAAACCTGTTGGTCATTACAGACGATCTAAATTTACCATTTGGTACCATTCGCATAAAAACCAAAGGAAGTGATGGCGGGCACAACGGTCTAAAGGATATACAACATACATTGCAAACTACAAATTATACCCGATTCAGGTTTGGGATCAGTGATAAATTCTCCAAAGGAAGACAAGTAGATTACGTCTTAAGCAAATGGAATGAAGAAGAGCAGAAAAGTTTAGAAGAACGGCTGGAAAAAGGATCTCAGGTTATCGAATCTTTTGGCCTTGCCGGCACAGCCATCACTATGAATACCTTTAATGGAAAATAACGTGAACGAATATACCTCCGCAGCATCTTACGAAAACTCACGATCTTGTGTAGTAACTATAGGTACCTTTGATGGTGTACATATTGGGCATAAAGCTATTTTAAAGCGTTTGGTGGATGCTGCTGAAAAAGAAGGTCTCGACTCGGTGCTGTTGACATTTTTTCCCCACCCCAGAATGGTATTGCAGAAGAATTCAAACATAAAGCTTATCAATACTATCCTTGAAAAAAAAGAACTATTGGAAGAAATAGGCCTGAACCATTTAATTATACATCCTTTTACGCATGCGTTTTCACGATTGACTGCCGTAGAATATGTTCGGGATATTTTAGTAAACCGCTTAAAAGCCAAAAAGATCATCATTGGCTACGATCATCGTTTTGGCAGAAATAGAACTGCCACTATTGAAGATTTACGTGAGTTTGGAAAAACCTACCATTTTGAAGTAGAAGAAATTTCAGCTCAGGAATTGGATGAGGTGGCCATAAGTTCCACAAAAATCAGAAAAGCCTTACAGGCAGGAGACATCACTACTGCAAATAATTACTTAGGGTATCCGTTTATGCTTTCGGGAAAAGTGGTCAAAGGAAAAGGTATTGGCCGAACTTTAGAGTATCCCACGGCAAACCTGCAAGTTGACGAGCCTTATAAGCTCATTCCAAAGAATGGAGTGTATGTTGTAGAAGCAGAAATAAACGGTCATAAAACCTACGGAATTACAAGTATTGGCACCAATCCAACCGTAGGAGGCAAACACAAAACCATTGAAACCTACTTTCTGGATACATCTGAAGACCTATATGAAAAGCCATTGCGCATATCCTTTTTAACCCATATTCGTGATGAAGAAACCTTTAAAGATATTAATGATTTAAAAGAAGCTATTAAAAAGGATGAAAATTTTGCCAGGGAGTTTTTAAAGAGCTATGAATAAATTTCTTTTCAAAAATATTGACAATACCGGGCTTGTATTATTCAGATCAGTATTTGGTTTGCTTATTACTCTAGAAGCTTTTGGCGCAATTGCCACAGGTTGGGTGAAACGCACACTGGTAGATCCGGAATTTACTTTTAATTTCATCGGGTTCGATTTCTTACAACCGCTCCCCGGCAATGGGATGTATTACTATTTTGCTATTATGGGAGTCTTTGGGCTATGCGTGATGCTGGGATACAAATATCGTTACAGCATGATAGCATATGCCCTTATGTGGACCGCTGTATATTTAATGCAAAAAACCTCTTACAACAATCATTATTATTTAATGATGCTGTTGTGCTGGCTAATGGTATTTCTTCCTGCAAATCGTTGGTTTTCATTAGATGCCAGGTATGACCCATCTATTAGGTCGTCTGCTATGCCCCAATGGGTATTATGGATATTGATATTGCAGGTATGGATCGTATATACATATGCCTCCGTGGCAAAATTATATCCGGACTGGATCAACGCCACTGTCCCTGCTGTTCTTATGAGTGGCAAAAAACATTATTGGCTTATCGGTGATCTTTTACAACAGAACTGGGTGCATTGGTGCATTGCATATGTTGGTATTTTATTTGACCTGCTTATCGTCCCCTTATTGCTTTGGAAAAGAACCCGGCTTTTTGGATTTATCGTTTCGGTATTTTTCCATTTGTTTAATTCGATAGTTTTTCAAATAGGGATCTTTCCTTATATGTCTATCGCTTTTTCTCTTTTTTTCTTTTCCCCTCAACTTCTTCAAAAGCGCTTTCTACCTAAAAAACAACTGTATACTGCCGGAAAAATTATTGTCCCAAAGTATAAAAGGTTTCTCGTTGGGGTCTTTTCGATATATTTTATCTTTCAAATTGGATTACCACTGCGCCATTGGTTCTTTAAAGACGATGTTCTATGGACCGAAGAGGGCCATCGCCTTAGCTGGCGTATGATGCTGCGATCCAAATCCGGCATCCTTGCTGTTTGGGTGGAGGATAAAGAAACCGGCAAGCGAATACAGTACCCATACAACAAACTTATTGCAAACAAACAACGCCGTTCGGTAAAGACCAAGCCCGATCTGCTATGGCAACTCGCTCAGCATATTAAAAAAGCAGAGGCCGAAGAAGGCAGAGATGTTGCTGTTTTTATGGATGTGAGAGTAAAAGTAAATAATGGAGAATACCACCCATTTATTGACCCGGATGTTGACCTGGCTTCAGAAAAATGGTATCCTTTTAAGCACCATGATTGGATTTTGCCCTCTCCCGAGGATTATCATAAAAAGACTACAAAGAAATAGTGGGATTTCCGTAAATTTGCTGCCTTAATACCCATACGCCATGTTACAGGTTCACGAGATAAGAGACCATAAAGAAGCCTATATCACTGCCCTTGCTAAAAGAGGAGTCGATGCAAAAGAAGTGTTCGAACAAGTTTTACAAGCAGATGAAGAACGCAGAAGTACGCAATTACAACTGGATGATACCCTGGCGCAATCCAACACCTTTTCAAAAGAAATTGGGATCTTGTTTAAAAATGGCGAAACGCAAAAAGCCAACTTACTAAAAGAAAAAACAAGTAAGTTAAAAGAAGCCTCAAAGTCTTTAACCGAACAACTCAATACAGTTTCAGAAAAGTTACAACAACTGTTGTACACTATTCCTAATATCCCAAATGAGTTGGTCCCTGCTGGAACAGATGAAAATGATAATGAAGAAACATTTCGTGAGGGAGATATCCCCAAACTAGGTGGCGAAGCACTTCCTCATTGGGAATTGGCAAAAAAATACGATTTAATCGATTTTGAATTAGGCGTTAAAATCACCGGTGCCGGTTTTCCCGTCTACAAAGGAAAAGGCGCTCGTTTGCAAAGGGCATTGATCGCTTATTTCCTGGACAAAAATACAAATGCCGGCTATACCGAATATCAGGTTCCTCATCTGGTCAATGAAGCATCGGGATATGGAACAGGGCAATTGCCGGATAAAGAGGGACAAATGTATCATGTTACGGGTGATGACCTGTATCTCATTCCAACTGCCGAAGTCCCGGTAACCAATCTGTTTCGTGGAGATCTGTTAGTGCATACCGAACTGCCCATAACCTGTACCGGATATACACCATGCTTTAGAAGGGAGGCCGGTAGTTACGGAGCACACGTGAGGGGCCTAAATCGTTTACACCAATTTGACAAAGTGGAAATTGTACGCATAGAGCATCCCGATAACAGTTATGCAGCACTTGACGGAATGGTAGAGCATGTAAAAGGGATCTTACGGGACTTGAATTTACCATACCGTATTCTAAGATTATGTGGGGGTGACCTTGGATTTACTTCAGCATTGACGTACGATTTTGAAGTATTTTCAACCGCACAGGACAGATGGTTGGAAATTTCTTCGGTTTCAAATTTCGAAACCTTTCAATCCAACAGGTTAAAACTTCGTTTTAAGGACAAAGACGGGAAAAATAAATTAGCACATACACTTAACGGTAGTGCTTTGGCATTGCCCCGTGTATTGGCAGGGATCCTTGAAAATTACCAAACCCCGGACGGTATTAAGGTGCCCGATGTATTGGTGCCATATTGCGGGTTCGAGATTATAGATTAACCCCTTAGGGATCTTTAAAAAACAACGGCTTCATTTTTGATGTAAGTTTCAGGAATCAAATCGTTATATTTACGAAATGCGTAACATCTTTTTCATACTATTTCTATTTACGGCATCTATAGTTACAGCTCAGACCGAGCTATTGGCTAAAAATTATTTTGAACAGGGTGAATTTGAAAAAGCGCTTTCTATCTACAACAAATTGTATGAAAAGAACCCCGGCCGCTTCGATTATTTTACAATGGTCGTTCATACAAATCAGCAATTGGAAAATTTTTCTGAGGCCGAAAAACTGCTTTTAGGGAGATTAAATGGACGTAGGATAAACCCAAGATTGTATATAGAGCTAGGATACAATTATTCACTTCAGAACAGGGAAATTGAAGCAACACAATATTACGATAAGGCTGTACAATTTACTGTGGAAAACCCCAATTATGCTTTTTCCGTAGGGGACATTTTTTCGAAATACAGTTTACTGGATAAAGCGGTTGAGGTCTATGAGAAAGCGATGGAACTGGATGCCGAAAAGGATTTCAATTTACAATTGGCCCGCATATATGGAGAACAGGGAAAACTGGAGAAGATGTTTTCGAAGTACATCGACCTTATGAAAAGTAACATAGGCTATAAAGGAGCAGCGCAACGAAGTTTTAGCCAATATGTTACCGAGGACCCTACTAACGAAGCCAATATCATATTACGAAAAACACTCCTTCAAAAATTGCAGGAACGCCCTGAGGTGCTGTACAACGAATTATTAAGCTGGTTGTTCATTCAGCAAAAAGAATTTAAAAAGGCCTTTACACAGGAAAAGGCCATTTACAAGAGGCTTGAAGAAGAGGACCTCAGCGGGATTACCGATGTGGCCATCATTGCCATTGCCGAAGAAGATTATGAAAATGCAAGAGATATTGTAAATTTCATAATAGAGCATTCTTCCACTCCCGAAGCAAAACTACAAGGGCATCAATATTTAATGAAAATTGCCCTGGCAACCGCTACCAATAAGGACTACCCAAAAGTAGAACAACAATTTGAAGACCTGTTTGAAACCTATGGCCGTGGACCAAGAACTTATTTGCTTCAAATAGATTATAATCACTTTTTAGCTTTTCGGACAGGAAAAAAGGAAAATGCCATTGCAAACCTTAAGGTCCTGTTGAAAGAAAAATTGACACTATATCAGGAAGCAAGAGTGAAGATGGAACTTTCAGATATATTGGTGTTTGATGAAAAATTCAACCAGGCATTAATTTACTATTCTCAAATTCAGAAAAAAGTAAAAAGCGATATCCTGGCTCAGGAAGCACGTTTTAAAGTAGCGAGAACCAGTTATTATAAAGGTGATTTTCAATGGGCACAGGTGCAATTGGATGTCTTGAAAAAATCTGCATCACAATTAATAGCAAATGATGCCATGCAGTTAAGTCTAATGATAAGGGACAACTCTTTGGAAGATTCTACCCAAACTGCGATCAAGAAATATGCCCGCGCCGATTTGTTAGCTCTTCAGAACAAAGATTTAGAAGCTATTAGTGCTTTGGAAGAAATCTTACACAATCACAAAGGTGAAAAGATCGAAGATGAAGCCCTGTTAAAGCAGGGTGAGCTGTATGAAAAAACCCGGCAGTTTGAAAAAGCCGAAGCAAATTATCTTAAACTAATTGAGTTTTACAAAGAGGACATTCTTGCAGATGATGCATACTATCGCCTGGCGAAGCTTTACGAAAATCAATTACAGGCACCCAAAAAGGCAAAAGAGTTTTACGAACAGATCATTTTCAATTTTGCCGATAGTATCTATTTTGTAGACGCACGTAAAAAATACAGGTCTCTCCGGGGAGATGCAATTAATTAAAAAGACCATATATGTACATCTACAATGTTACTATAAATATTGATGATTCTATCCACGATGACTGGCTGGAATGGATGAAATCCGAACATATTCCTGCAATGTTGGATACCGGAAAATTCAGCAAGGCCCTAATGACACGTGTTAAAATTGAAGAAGAGATGGGAGGGGTTACCTATTCTGTCCAATACCGCACGGATAGTAAAGCTACATTAGAAAAATATTATGCCGAAGATGCAGAAAAATTGCGCTCTCAAAGCAAACCCTTTGAAGGGAGGTTTGTAGCTTTTAGAACCGAGCTGGAAATTGTCTGTGAACAATAATGGGAAAACAAGTACGTGCCAAAAAACATTTGGGTCAGCATTTTTTGAATGATGAGAATATCGCTCGAAAAATTAGTGATACACTTACTCTGGAAGAGTACAAAAATGTACTGGAAATAGGCCCCGGAATGGGTGTATTGACCAAATATCTAATCGAGAAAGATATCAATGTAATCGCAATGGATCTCGACAGTGAATCTATTGCCTATCTCAAAGCAAATTATCCGGACAAGAATTTACAGCTTCTGGAAGCCGATTTTTTAAAATACGACCTCTCACAGCTTTTTGGAGATGCCCCTTTTGCTATTACCGGTAATTTCCCTTATAATATTTCTACACAAATAGTCTTTAAGTTATTGGAATGGCGCTCACAGATTCCGGAATTTACCGGAATGTTCCAAAAAGAAGTAGCACAGCGTATATGTTCTACGGAAGGTAATAAGGTCTATGGGATCCTTTCTGTTTTAACACAGGCATTTTACGATACGGAATATCTTTTTACCGTACCTCCATCTGTTTTTAATCCTCCTCCAAAAGTGGATAGCGGAGTACTTCGGTTACGTAGAAAACAAAACGATACACTCCCCTGCAGTGAAAAAATGTTGTTCAGAGTCGTGAAAACTGCATTTCAGCAAAGGCGTAAAACACTTCGAAATAGTTTAAAATCGTTCAATATTTCAGATAAATTAAAAGAAGATACTATCTTTGGCCAGCGTCCGGAACAACTTTCAGTCGCTCAATTTATAGCGCTAACACAAAAACTGGAGAACGATGCCATTTCAACTCACAGCTGATTTCATAGAAAAAATTGAGCAGCTCATTGCCAAAAAGGATGGCAGTGCGTTACGTGAGCTATTGCATGAACTTCACTTTGCAGACATTGCCGAAATACTTGAAGAGTTAAAAAGCGACGATGCCCTTTACCTTATTAAGTTATTGGAAAGCGACCTTACTTCTGATGCTTTAATGGAGCTTGACGACGATGTCCGGGAAAAGATCCTCGACCGCCTTTCTCCAAAAGAAATAGCGAAAGAGCTGGAAGAACTTGATACCGATGATGCTGCCGATATTGTTGCCGAATTGGATGAGGAAATTCAACAAGAGGTAATTGATAAGATCAAAGATGAAGAACATGCAGCAGATATTGTCGAACTTCTTAATTATGATGATAATACTGCCGGTGCTTTAATGGCAAAAGAATTGGTAAAGGTAAAAGAGACCTGGAGCGTGGCGGGCTGTGTTCGTGAAATGCGCCGCCAGGCAGAAAATGTCACACGGGTCCATTCTATTTACGTGACCGATAAAGATGGAAAATTAACCGGAAGGCTTTCGCTGAAGGACCTTTTAACAGCATCTGAAAAGACAAAGATAAGCGAAGTATTCATCCCAAAGGTAGATTATGTTACCGTACATACCGAAAATGAAGAAGTAGCGAGGATCATGCAGAAATATGATCTGGAAGCAATTCCTGTTGTTGACGAACAAGGTATTTTAGTTGGGCGTATTACGATCGATGATATTGTTGATTTCATAAAAGACGAGGCCGAAAAGGATTACCAATTGGCAGCAGGTATTTCGCAAGATGTGGAAGCAGATGACAGCGTTTGGGAATTAACTCGTGCACGCCTGCCCTGGCTGGTATTAGGACTTATAGGAGGGCTGGGCAGTGTATATATTATGCAGGGCTTTGAAGAAGCGCTGGAACGTTTCCCTGTTCTATTTTTCTTTACACCGCTTATAGCTGCGATGGCAGGGAACGTAGGTGTACAATCCAGTGCTATTATTGTTCAGGGGTTGGCAAATGACAATGTTAAAGGAAGCCTTTTCAATCGATTATTAAAAGAGGTAGGCTTGGCGCTTATTAATGGAATTGCTTTAGGAGTATTGGTCATTATTTTTGGGTTTATTGCCGGGCAAGATCAACTGGTAAGTATTACAATTGCGATCTCCATGCTTTCGGTTATTATTGTGTCTGCGCTCATAGGGACTTTTGTCCCTATCATCTTAGAGAGAAAAGGTATCGATCCTGCTATAGCAACCGGGCCGTTTATTACTACAAGTAATGATATTTTCGGAATTTTTCTTTTCTTCTATATTTCGAAAATTGTACTGGGTTTCTAAATTCCTGCTTAAAAAAATTGATTAGAATTCAGTACCTTGTTTTTCTAAAAAAGTTAGTTTGAAAAAGATAAACATTCAACAAAAATTTTCAAGTTTCAGTACGCATTGGCATCCGCACCAGATCGCAATAGTAGATGATATGCAGGTGCTATTGGCAAAGATCAAAGATGAGTTTGTATGGCATAAGCATGAAGATGAGGATGAATTGTTTTTTGTTCAGAAGGGGACTCTGGAGATGCATTTTCGAGACAAAGTAGAAGTTGTTTCCGAAGGAGAGGTCATTGTAGTCCCAAAAGGAGTAGAACATTGCCCGAAAACCCGTAATGGAGAAGAAGTGCATGTATTGCTTTTTGAAAAATTATCCACAGCACATACAGGTGATGTTATTGATGAAAAGACGGTAAATAATTATCCGAAAATCTGAAAAGCCTTTATTACTTCAAGCTATTCTATTTTAGTATCCGGTATCTTTAAAATGGTGGTTACCTGTTCTTTTGTATTCATCATTTCAAAAGTAAAGTCTCCTTCATAAAGTGTATCCAGGCGGGACAACACATTACTGATCCCGGTTCCATAGGTAAGTTCTTCTTCATTTATTGGTTTCCCGTTATTGCTAATTTTAAAAACCGTGTAATTTTCTTCTGTAGTTATTTCCAAACTAATATCTATAGCGTCATGCTGATAAGAGAATCCGTGTTTTACAGAGTTTTCCACAATAGGCTGTAGCAGTAATGGCGGCATACTTCGTTTCAGTAATTCTTCTGAAGCCAAAATTGTAAAATTCAATTTGTCCTGAAATCGTATCTTTTCGATATCCAGATATTTTTTAAGAAGTGTGATCTCGTCGACAATAGGAATGAACTTGGTATTTTTAATGGCAAGTGTTTGCCTGAGTAACTCGCTAAGGTCCGCAATTGCATCCTGTGACTTTTCATGACTTATATCTATTAACGATGAAATATCATTGAGGGCATTAAATAAAAAATGAGGTTGTAGTTGTGATTGAAGCGCATTGATCTTAGAATCCAACAATTGCGTTTTTAAATTAGATTCCTTCACCTCATAGTCTTTTTGTTTTTTAAAAAAATAATATGCATACACGATAGCGACCATACAGAAATACAGGAAAAAATTATAATCTGTACCCAAAATTGCACGAGAGTAAATATAATCCCAGGAAAAATCATCTGTATCGCCCATAAACCATTTGGATGCCAGAACCTGAAAAAATATTGAATAAAAGGCTAGTAGTATAGCAAAAACAAAGTGCAGGAATATCCGCATCCAACCGCTAATGATCTTTTTCAGAAAAAGAAATCGAACAAGAACAATAGCAAAAAAGATAAATACAAATTTTGAAACATAGCGAACAATAAGATTAATAAAAAGTTCCTTCCAGCTAAAAGATGCAAAGGCAATACCTTCCCACTTTGCTATTATCACACTTACGGTCGAAAGCAAAATCGACACCAGGAAGAAAAGCAATAGATACTTGACAAGTTTCCTGTCCAAAGTATATTTCAATACTGCTATCATCGAATTCCCATTTTTTTTAGAACATCCTGTTTGTAGTTTTTACTTAAAGGGAAGGAGGCTCCGTCTTTCATTTTAATACTGAAGTCTCCCAGTCCTTCACTTATGATCTCTTTGATGTTTTTCATAGCAACAATAGCAGACCTGTTTATCCTCGAAAAATCATTTGGGTCTAACTGCTCAATAAATTGGCTCATAGATATCCTGTGTACGTGTTTTTCTCCTTTTATGGTATATATTTCGGCATAATATCCCGAAGACCTTATATATAATATCTCATCTGTTTTTATAAAATAGTACTTCTTCTTTTTTCTAAGTACCACCGAATCTAAATAGGAAGTTCTATTGTAGCCTTCTTTCTTTTTTTCCTCGTTAAAAAACTCCATGAGCTGTGACATTTTATTTTGAAACTTTTTCTTTCCGGTTAACTCCAGTTGTTTAACGCTCCTATCCAAAGCTTCAATAAATCGCTGTTTTTTATACGGTTTTAATAAAAAATCGATGGCCTGAACTTCAAAGGCTTTTATAGCAAATGCATCAAAGGCTGTTACAAAAATAATAATGGGAATGATCTCCGGAGGAACTTGCTGTAAAACATCAAACCCGGTCATATCTGTCATTTTAATATCGAGAAATACAATGTCCGGCTTATTGTGGTTTAAAATGGTTATAGCTTCTTTTCCATTGGAAGCTTCAAATATTTCTGAATTGATGTCGCTTTCGTTCAAAAACTTTACAATGCGTTTTCTGGCCAGAGACTCATCATCTGCAATTAAAATTCTTAGTTGTTTCGAAGCAACCTCCTCCATTTTTTATTCTTTTAAAAATAACATTCGTTACGAAATAAAGATACCAAGATTTTATCTATGGTAAAATGATGCCAGTTCTTCAAATTTAGATACAACCTATATATAAAGTGATATTAACAAAAGGCGTTTTAGAATATACCCGTATAAAAAATAATCTTTTATATGTGTTTTACATCAAAACCTGGCCTCTTTATATCATTTTAGCTTTTGCCTGTGTTTCTTTTCAGAATATTTGTTCTAAAAGGGAGTATACACTTTAAAAACTCACCCATATCACCTTAATTTTTACGTTATGAAAAAAACACTATCTATCTTTATGCTACTTGGAATGGTTTGCATCCCTGTAACATTTTCTCAATCTTTTGAAGAAGTTTTCTTTCCGGATATTTCTGACACCCCTTCGGCATCCAGAAGTGCAAATTTTATAGATGTCAACAAAGATGGTTGGGATGATATATTTATTACCAATGGTCCTTTTGGCGGACAAAACAATATGCTATATATAAACAATCGAAATGGAACTTTTACAACGGTTACCAGCGATATCATTGTAAATGATAATGACCGCAGTGACGGTGCCAGCTTTGCAGATGCAGATAACGACGGTGACCTGGATGCTTTCGTAGTTACTTATGGTGCTAATGGACAAGGGAAAAAGAATTATTTCTACCGCAATAATGGTGATGGTTCTTTTGTCTATGAGCCGGCAATTGCAATGGGGCTCCCCCTTACCTACTCAGAAACAGCAAATTGGATAGATGTAAATAACGATCAAGACCTGGACCTGTATTTTACAAATAGTTATCAAAGCCTGAATAACAGATATTTTGAAAACCTTGGAGATGGTTCTTTTCAAGCTATTACAAATCTATCCATTACCAGTGAAAGCTTACCCTCCCGGTCCATTGATTGGGTAGATTATGATGGAGATGGAGACAATGATCTATTCATTACCAATCAAGGAAGCTCAAATAACAATGAGAAAAACTCATTATTTAGAAACGACGGTCCAAATAATTTCACGCAAATTACCAATTTGGCAATTGTACAAGATTTAAAGAACTCTGTAGGTAGTTCCTGGGAAGATATTGATAATGATGGAGATTTCGACCTGTTTGTGGCAAACTTCAACAATAATGGCCAGGCAAATCAACTCTTTATAAATAATAACGGAACATTTACAGAAGATGTCGGTTCTGTAATTGCTTCAGTGGCTACCAATTCTTTTGGCTCTTCTTTTGGAGATGTGGATAATGACGGCGACCTGGACCTATTGGTATGTAACGCCTATTTAAACAGTCAAAATACAAACTTCTTATATATTAATAACGGATCCGGGGGCTTCAGCTTAGATACTACAAGTGACCTTTCCAATCATCAGGGATGGTCCTTTGGTTGTGCATTTGGAGATTATGATAATGACGGCTGGCTGGATGTCCTTCTGGCAAATAATTTAAATGACAATCAAAGTAATTCGGTATTTCGCAATACGGGTACAGGAAACAACTGGGTTAAAATACGCTTTGTTGGAACACAATCCAATTATTCGGCTGTAGGAGCTAAGATAAGGCTGCGAAGTACCATCAACGGGAATGAAACCTGGCAAACACGAAAGATAACCGCAGCATCGGGCTATTGTAGTCAGAATAGTTATACCGTACATTTTGGACTGGGAAATACAACCCTAATAGATGAGATAGAAGTAAGCTGGCCCTCGGGTTTAGTTGAAACATATTCTAATACAGCAGTTAATGGAATCTATACTGCCGTAGAAGGCGACGGGGTTTTGGGAAACGAAGAAATTGAATTCTCAAAGTTTACAATTACCCCCAATCCGGTTATAGACTCAATTACCATAACCCCTCCGGCATTCAGTGAATTTGATGCACTAACATTTGAAGCTTATTCAATACAAGGAATGCTTATTGAAAAAAGAGTCATGAACAGCAAAGAAAAAAATATTATAGACCTGTCATCATTTGCATCCGGAACATATCTGTACGTTATCAAGGACAAAAATAAAATTGTAGATTCGGGTAAATTTTTAAAAGAATGAAGATTCGCATAATCACATTTTTTCTTTTATTGGTTATTCTGGGATGCAACAATAATAATCCTTCAGATATTGAAATTATTGAATCAGATAATACTCCTAAAATATCAATTTTAGGAGTATTTCACTTTGCCGGAACCAGTGATTATTCATCTGTTACTTTTGACAATTTAGAATCGGAAAAACGTCAAAAAGAGATCTTTGAGATCATAGAAAAGATAGAAAAATTCAAGCCAACAAAAATACTTGTTGAATATCCCTTCAATAAATCCGAAAAACTAGATAGCCTGTACAACTCATATGTAAACAATAAGTACCAATTATCCATCAATGAAATTGACCAGATAGGGTTTAGACTTGCTAAAAAGTTGAGCCATAAGCATATCTATGCTATAGACCACACTTTATCGCTCCCTTTCAATGAACTGATAAAATTTGCCGAAAAGTATGATGAGGAGCGGTTAAATACCTTATTAAGGTCTGTAAAAGAACAAGATAAAATAGAATCTGAATACCTGGCAGAAAATACACTGCTCAAATATCTAATTTTTAGGAATTCAGAAAAAGAAGATATAAGGAACAAGGACCAATACCTAAATCAAACCGCAAAATTTGTCAATGATTCCACCTACATAGGGTCGAAATTTGTTTCCAAATGGTGGGAGCGAAACCTCATGATCATGTCCAATATAGACATGGTTACAAAAAAAGATGACAGAATACTTGTGATCATCGGGGCTGCACACAGAGCACTTTTAAAAGACTTTTTTGAGGATAGAACAGACATCGAATATGTAGAAATCCAAAAGTTCTTAAAGGATTAGAGGCTAAAAGAATATTATAAATAAACTTATCTCCCCAGCCTGTAAAAATTATTCAGGTTTTATATCTTTAGAAGATATTTTGTTCCATTGAAAATACTTCATTTAGATACCAATCACCCATTACTTTTAGAAAAGCTGGAAGCGGCCGGATTTATTAATGAAGAGAATTACACCTCTTCAGAACAGGAAATCAAAAGGAGTATCCATTCTTATGAGGGAATTGTAATACGCAGCAGGTTTAAAATTGATCGCAATTTCCTTGATGCTGCTACCAAATTAAAATTTATTGCCCGTGTAGGTGCAGGTTTGGAGAGTATTGATATTGAATATGCCGAAAAGAAAGGAGTACATCTTATTTCGGCGCCGGAAGGAAACCGAAACGCAGTGGGGGAACATGCCCTGGGAATGCTACTTTCCTTGTTCAATAACCTAAAGAAAGCAGATGCCGAAATTCGCAATGGCCTATGGAATAGAGAAGAAAACCGCGGGATTGAGTTAGATGGAAAAACTGTTGGGATTATAGGTTATGGTAATATGGGAAATGCCTTTGCAAAAAAACTGCGTGGTTTTAATTGCGAAGTGATCTGTTATGATATTAAAGAAAATGTTGGCAATGATAATGCGCAACAAGTATCGTTAGAAATACTTCAGCAACGAGCAGATGTGTTGAGCTTACATACTCCCTGGACCCCATTGACCGATAAAATGGTAAATTCTGAATTCATTCAGAGGTTTCATAAACCTTTCTGGTTAATTAATACGGCACGTGGTAAAAGTGTCGTCACAGCAGATCTTGTTTTGGCTTTAAGGGAAGGAAAGATCCTTGGTGCAGGATTAGATGTTCTGGAATACGAAAAAAGTTCGTTCGAATCGCTTTTCGATTCTGAAGAATTGCCACAGACCTTAAAAGAATTACTTGCTATGGACAATGTGATCTTAAGCCCTCATATTGCAGGGTGGACGTTTGAAAGCAAAGAGAAATTGGCAAATGTAATTGCCGATAAAATAATTCGTAATTTTTCAAAGCTTTAAATAGAATCTGCACACCCTAATGAAAAAGACGGTCCTCCTTTTCGGTATTTTAATTCTGGCAATCTTAACCCTTTTTCAGCTTAGCAAGTATTCCGTGGTAACAGGAGACCTTTCTATTGAGTTGATCATTGCAGTTATGGCAATTGTGTTCTTTTTTATTGGAATTTATATCAATAAGAAAGTATATAGGACTTCCATTAAAAAGAAGGCTGAGGTCAATTCAAAAAAAATTAAGGAGCTTCAAATTAGCCCTCGAGAATATGAGGTCCTTTGTGAAATTGTAAAAGGAGCTTCCAATAAAGAAATTGCCGAAACTCTCTTTGTTTCGGAAAGTACTGTAAAAACACATGTTTCCAATGTTCTTTTAAAGCTTAATGCAAAGCGGCGAACACAAGCCATACAAATTGCCAAAGAGTTAAATATCATCCCCGAATTTTAAAATCGTACTAAATTTAATGTATTTGGTACTTTAGTATGAGTCTTGTTTTGCGAGTATCTTGTACGTTTGGATAAAATTAAAGAACTCATCAATATGAAAACAACAGTAATTAAATTTGGTATTTATGGCCTTTTGGCCGCAGCACTACTTTTTCTGGCAGCTTTGGTCCTGGGAAAAGAACTGAGCTTTAGTACTCAAGAAGTTATTGGCTACATATCTATGGTAGTTTCACTTTCTTTTGTTTTCTTCGGAATTAAAAGTTACAGGGATAAGGTAAACAACGGTAGTGTTACATTTGGAAAAGCATTTACTATCGGGATTCTAATTAGCCTTTTTGCTGGGCTTGGTTTTGGCATAGTAGATTATATCTATACCACAGTGATCAATCCCGATTTTATGGAACAATATATTGAAACTATGAGGTCACAGGGGCTTGAAGGTGAAATTCCAACATATAGTAATGGATTTTTAGCACTAATTATGTTCTTAACGGTAGCTGTCATTGGAATTATGATCTCTTTACTGTCTGCATTAGTATTGAAAAAAAATTAAACAAATAACAACATATGAAAAACAGAGTTACAGGATTAGGTGGGTTTTTCTTTAAAACAAAGGATCCCGATGGAATTAAAAATTGGTACAATACCCATTTGGGCTTAAATACAGATGCATACGGTTGTACCTTCTGGTGGAAAGATGATGAAGGTAACAAATGCTCCACGCAGTGGAGCCCCTTTAAAGAGGACACACAGTACTTTGCGCCAAGTAAAAAGGAATTCATGATGAATTTTCGTGTTGAAAATTTAGTTGAATTATTGGCTGTTCTAAAAGAGGAGGGTGTCACGGTAGTGGGAGAGGTTGAAGAGTATGAGTATGGTAAATTTGGATGGATCGTTGATCCCGAAGGAAATAAGATAGAGCTTTGGGAACCTATTGATAGTGCATTCGAGTAAAGCATATAGGTTGATCATTAAATTTATGGAAATTCAGGTTTATTCGCTTGAAAAAATTTTATACATTTAACATTCAACTAAATACAATCTACGATCATGGAAGAAAATAACAACAATGAAGGTTACGACAGTACTAAGGATACCACGGAAGATGCAGCTGAAAATATGAAGCAGGAGGCAAAGAGTACTGCCGAAGAATTTAAAGAAGGATGGAACCAGGCTACTTCAAGCGGTGATAATAAAAAGATCATGGCCGGAATATTAGGTATTGTACTAGGCGCCTTTGGAGTTCATAAATTTATACTGGGATATAATAAAGAAGGTATTATCCTTTTAGCATTAACTTTGGTTGGAATTGCTACTTCATGTTTGTTTTTTGGAGTATTCCTTTATATGGCAGCGGGTATCGTAGGCCTAATTGAAGGAATTATATACCTTACCAAAAGTGACGAAGAGTTTTATCAAACCTATCAGGTAGGTAAAAAACCTTGGTTCTAAAAAATTAAAGCCTTTGAAAAAAACACCCAAAGGCTTTTTTATTTCAATTATTCATCGTAATATTGCAATATATAAATATAATATTATGGGAGTTTCAAAAAGACATATACATTCGGTAAGTGTAAATCAACTGGCAGACCTGGCAAAGGTGCTTTCGCATCCGGCACGTATTTCTATCCTCAATTACATTGGTGATTGTGAAGGGTGTTTGTGTAAAGATATTTCAGAGAAGATTCGACTTTCACAACCCACTACTTCGCAGCATTTGCAGGTGATCAAAAAATCCGGCCTGTTAAAAAGCAAGTATGAAGGGAAGAGCCAGTATTACACTATTAATAAGGATCGCTTAACGACTTTAAAAGAACTATTTCATGACTTTTTTGAGACAACCGAACAAAAATGTTGTTAACCTAAACTATAACTCTTATGAAAACGCAGGAATTATTACAACTACTGGAAACAAATAAGGACAAAGCTTTATTATTCGAATATGCCCCTAACCAATTGGTAGGAGCAAACTATCACATAACAGAGGTAAAGCATATTGCTATCAACTCTGTAGACTGTGGCGCAAGGGCAGATGCCTGGAACGAAACCATAGTACAATTATGGGAAAGTCCGTCAGAGATCGGTAAAACCGAATATATGACTACATACAAGGCATTGAGCATCTTTAAAAAAGTAGGAAGCATGAAGCCTTACGATTTAGATTCGGAAGTAAAATTTGAATACGGTAATTCGTTATTTCACACTGCACAACTATTTGTTAACGATTACGAAATACACAATAAGCAATTACTGCTGAAATTAGCTGTTGAAAAAACCGATTGTAAAGCGAAGGAAGCTTGCGGTGTAACTGAAACAGAAGCAGTAACAGCAGATGCTTCATGTTGTACTCCAGAAAGCGGATGCTGTTAAAATGAAAATAACAAAGTTACAAAAGGAGCATTACCCTGCAGTCTCAAAAATATACTTGGAAGGTTTAGCCACGGGTATTGCTTCTTTTGAAACCAAAGTGCCATCCTGGGAAGAATGGAATGAAAAGTTTCTTAAAGCTTGCAGGTATATAGCTATTGAAAATAATAAGGTGGTTGCCTGGTGTGCCCTAAGTGCGGTTTCTAAGCGTAAAGTTTATAAAGGAGTCGCTGAAGACACCATTTACGTAGCTTCAGAATTTCAGGGAAAAGGAATAGGAAAGACCTTATTACAGCATTTGATTTCCGAAAGTGAGGCTGCAGGATTCTGGACCTTACAAGCAGGAATTTTTTCACAGAACAAAGCAAGCATTAAATTACACGAGGAGTGTGGATTCAGGATCATGGGCTTTCGCGAAAAGGTTGCCGAAAGAGATGGTATATGGCACGATAATATCCTCATGGAACGTCGAAGTAAAAAAGTAAATTATATGAAAAATATCTTGGTCCTTTGTACCGGAAATAGTTGCAGAAGCCAGATGGCTCATGGTTATTTAAAGCACTTTTCCAAAGGAATCGCAGCCGTCTACAGTGCAGGTATTGAAACACATGGTCTTAATCCCGGAGCCGTAAAAACCATGATAAATGATGGTATCGATATCTCAGATCATACATCCAATCATGTAGATGAGTACCAGGGAATAAACTGGGACTATATCATTACCGTCTGTGACCACGCAAATGAAAACTGTCCTTTTATCCCTGCTCCAAATGCAAAACGATTGCATCAAAACTTCAGCGATCCTTCCAAAGTGGATGGTTCGGAAAAAGAAATTACTGAAGCTTTTGTAAAAACCCGGGACGAAATAAAAAAGTATTGTAAGGACTTTGTCGCTCAATATTTGGTACAAGTACGCGGGAATGGGTTGTAAAGAATTAGTTGTTTAAATTTTATATATTTAGGCTAACTTGCTTCGCATGATTAATTTCTTCCGTAAGATCCGTCACACTTTTCTTTCTGAAAATAAATTCAGCAAATATCTCCTCTATGCGATCGGGGAAATCGCTTTGGTAATGATTGGTATCTTATTGGCTCTCCAGGTAAACAATTGGAATACGCAAAGAATTCAGAAAAACGAAATTTCTGCAAAATATGAGCATATTCTCGAAGAGTTGCAGTTTAGTAAGATGGTTGTGTCACAGAAAATAAAAGTTATAGATTCTTTAGTCATTCGTTCGAACAAGCAAATACTTGAGCTGCTAAGGCAAAAAAATGAAGATTCCGTTCCTGCCATTTATAAAAAACTTAAGTTTCTGGCTTTCGTAGTAGTAATTACTCACGACATGCCTACTACAAACGAGTTTATGAATGAAGGTTATCTTTCTAAGATCGACAATTCACAGTTGAAGGATCAGTTTCTGGACCTAAAGAACAAATTAAATTTTAGCACCACAATCGATGATTATGCCAGGTCTCAGTTAAACAGCTTGATAGAACCTTATATAATAAAGAATTTGAACTATGCACAAGTAGTAAACCTCCCGGATATGGTAGCAATTAATACCATTCAAGACCATTCTTTCTTTTTTGGCAATCGTGAGCTTGAAAACCTGATCAATTTAAAAATAGAAACTGACCAAACTAAAACAGATCATCTTGAATCTTTAAAAAAAGCCCTGGAAAAAGTTTCAAAAGAGATTGAACGGGAGTTAAAAAACCACTCATGAATACCCTCGATCTAATAACAGTAATTGCCATAATACTTTTTGCCAGATTGGGAGTTAGGTTATTTTTCCGGTATAGAAAATTGAAAAATGACCCTAAAAATCCTAAAAACGATTCTTGAATTGAAAAATATAGTTCTGCTATCCTTCTTAATTGTTTTGCTTCATGGGTGTGAAGAAAAAAAAGAGTTGCAACCTGGTAAAAAGACTTTTTCTCACAATAGTGTCATTAAGACTTCATTAGTAGTTCTAGGCACGGTCCAAGATGCCGGATCCCCACATATCGCATGCAAAAAGGAATGCTGTATCTCTTTATTTGAAAACCCGGACCCAAATAGAAAAGTAGTTTCATTGGGCCTTATCGACCCACAAAACAGAAAAACCTTTCTTTTTGAAGCAACACCGGATATTCCAGAACAAACAAAAAAGCTGAAACAACTTTCCAATACTAATAATGAGCTTCCGGATGGGATCTTTCTTACACATGCCCATATTGGGCATTATACAGGCTTGATGTATTTGGGGAAAGAAGCTACCAACGCCAATGCTATTCCTGTTCACGCCATGCCGGGAATGAAAAAATTTCTGGAAGAAAACGGGCCATGGAGCCAGTTGGTCACCAACAATAATATTTCACTTTCGGAAATGAAGGATCTGCAGGAAATCAAGCTTACCTCAAACTTAAAAATAATACCCTTTACAGTACCACATCGTGATGAATTTTCAGAAACAGTTGGATTTAGCATAGAAGGGCCTAATAAAACAGCTCTTTTTATTCCGGATATCGATAAGTGGGAGAAATGGGACACTTCAATAATAGAAGCTATTTCAAAAGTAGATTATGCTTTTCTGGATGCGACATTTTATAATGGTGTGGAAATTAACAATAGAGATATTTCCCAAATTCCTCATCCTTTTATTATTGAAAGTATGGAATTATTTAAGGATTTACCTCTTTCAGAAAAACAGAAAATTCATTTCATCCATTTTAACCACACCAATCCTGTCTTGAATGCTAATAGTGATGCTTACAAAACTGTAATCGAAAATAAGTTCAACATTGCCCGGTTTAACGACATTATTGAATTATAACCCGGATAGAGGATTATTTATAAGAAAAGATGCTTTTTTAGAATACTTATCGAAAAGAAACTTTTGCGTGCTATGCTCAAGTTCAAATTTTACAAAATTGTAAGGTTTGCGGTATATCTGAGTAAAACTATTTATAGTTATCTCCACTTCTTTCCAGGTCTTCGGACCGCCAAGTAAATTAAACTCTATAGTTGCATCATGCCGATCTAAATTTGAATTTACAATTACAAGTGCTACCCGCTCTCCATTTACACACAACTCAATATTATCATTGAAATAATTTACATATTCTTCCCGATAGTTCTCCAGTTTAATAGTTGAAAGCCTCTTAGCTTCAGGATCAAGGTATTGTATCAGGTCGATGATGGATTTTGTAGTACAATGTAGGGTCAATGTCTTTGTTTCCTGTTGAAAAACATAACTAATTTCACCGGGATTGTGGGCCGCAAGCGGCCCTACAACTCCGACAACCATCACTAATAAAACAAAAAATTGCTGCTTTAATAAATTCATATCGCTATTGAAATCTAAAATCATTACTTGGAGTTCCTGAAAAGCACAAAGGAGACGAAGGAAAATTATCCGTGATCACATAATAGTATTCATCACTGCTTTCCGGTGTTTTACCAAAACGGCCATTACATTCGTCTAACATAGAAATTCCGGAAACATATTCATAATCCTGAAAATAGGTCCCGTCATAACACCCATCCGGCGCAGTAGCTCCATCTCCGCCTCTGGCACCTTCTTTTAGTTCGTATCCACTTGTATGGGCAACTATACTTGTCCCTGCCTCATCATAGCCATATTTATAATAGATTGGAAAACCGTCAGCGGCATATCCCACTTTAACCATCTCACTTCCATCAATATTCATATCTGATGTTAGGGCATTAGGGGTACCATGGTAGTGGTACTTACCCGTGGGTTGTACATGAGCATTATTACAATCCAATCCTAAATCTACAGTTGTGGTTAAAGTGGTAATATTCCATTCCATGTTGGTGCCGCCGCTACCTACGAAAAATTCTGCTGTATAAGGGTCTACAGAAACTCCGCTAAAAAGAATTCCAAATTCGTATCCCTGGCCAGATGTGGTATTTGCTGCTTGCTGTGGAGTTAGATCTACAGTATAGGTATTATTTTGTTCACTTATGGTATTAGGGTTCCCGGAATTTGGAAACGCTCCCACTAAATGTTCCGGGATACCATTAAAAGTTATAGTTCGAGTATCTGCCCCGGCGTCAATTACTTCCTGGTAAACACTATTAATGGCAAGGTCTACATCACATCCGTCTGTGGTAAGGTTAATCGCAAATGTACTGCTTACATTAGTACAATCTGTTGTGTTCTGATCGTCCGTAGATGTGTTGTCATCGTCTGATGAACATGCAATAAAAACAAATCCAAAGATCATAAAAACAGGGAGAAGCTTCTTAATACTCATAAAATTGTTCTAAATGGTTAATACTACTATGACAATAACTTATGTGAAAGGTTTAATCATTAAAAAAAATATTTTTTGTAACCCCTTATAAATAAATAGCTTAAAAGCCTGATGTTTATAGAATAGATACCTCCAGACCCATCAATTTTTGCATAGATTTTAAAATAAAAAAAGTTGTAAAATATAAGCCGCAGCATTTATTTGAAACGTTATTTTTTTACTAGCTTCGTATCAAACCAGTGTATATAACCATCTATGAATTCGTTTTTCAAATATATCGCCACTGTTATCACAAAATTGCGGCTTAAAAACAGGAGAGAGACACTTCCCAGTAAAGTATTTGAAAAAGTGTTTAAGGAAACCAAGGTTGAATTGTCCCACCTTTTTAAAGATAGTTTCCTGATCTTACTTGGTATTATATCTGCCAGTGTTGGACTTAAAGGATTTTTGTTACCCAACGCATTTATCGATGGTGGAGTAACAGGGATATCCCTTATTTTAACCGAGATTACCGGCCTCTCACTAGCTATTTTTATAGTTGTGGTGAATGTCCCTTTTATTATAATGGGGTTTTCAACTATTGGCCGGCAGTTTGCATTTCGAAGTTTAGTAGCAATTGCTGTTCTTGCAGTTTCAGTACACTTACTTGAAGTTCCCATTGTTACGGACGACAAATTACTTATTGCTGTGTTTGGGGGCTTTTTCCTGGGAGCGGGTATAGGGTTGGCAATTCGTGGTGGCGCTGTGATCGATGGTACAGAGGTATTGGCAATTTTTATAAGTAAGAAAACAGCATTGACAATTGGGGATGTTATTTTGCTTTTTAACATCCTGATCTTTAGCGTAGCCGCCTATATTTTCACTATTGAAATATCACTCTATGCCATGTTGACCTATCTGGCAGCTTCAAAAACTGTTGATTTTGTAGTTTCCGGTATTGAAGAATATGTGGGCGTTACCATTATATCAGATCATAGTGAAGACATAAGGCTTGCAATTATAGAAAAAATGGGGAGGGGTTGTACAATCTATGATGGAAAAAGAGGTTTTGGTAAACGTGGCGACAGATTGAAAGAAACAGATATCATCTATACATTGATAACACGCTTGGAACTAGCAAAACTACAAACCGAAGTAGATAAGATCGACAAAAATGCTTTTCTTGTAATGCATAGTATTAAAGATGCAAAGGGCGGAATGATCAAGAAACGGCCTATGAAGTAAACCTTATTCCTCCTCATTACGCTGCCCTCCGGCATATCGCTTTTCCAGCTCGGCCTGAAATTCTTCCATTACAGGTTTCACGGTACTTTCAGGGAGGTCTGCAATACGAATATACATTAGCCCGTCAACCGCATTGTTGAAGAGCGGGTCGACATTGAACGCAATCACTTTGGCGTTTTGTTTAATATATTTTTTAATGAGTACAGGAAGTCGCAAACTCCCGGGTTCTACCTCGTCGATGATCTTGTCGAACTTATTAAGGTCGGCTTCACTTGCATCAAAGATAAAGTCTTTATCGGCATCCTTCAGCTTTACTTTAAATTCCTTTTTTGGGTTAATATACTGCGCTACATAGGGATCGTAGTAATTGGATTTCATGAACTCGATCATTAGCGACTTGGAGAATTCAGAAAACTTATTGCTTATACTCACACCTCCAATTAGAAACTTATGTTCCGGATAACGCAATGTTGTATGTACAATTCCTTTCCAAAGAAGAAATAATGGCATAGGGCGCTGTTGGTATTCTTTAATGATAAAAGCCCGCCCCATTTCAATGGATTTACTCATCATGGGGTATAATTCCGGTTCAAACCGAAAAAGGTCCTGTAAATAGAACCCGTCTATGCCATACTCAGAAAAGATCTTGGACCCTAAGCCCATCCTATATGCCCCAGCTAGTTTCCTGGCTTCATTATCCCACAAAAACATATGGTGGTAATAGCTGTCAAATTTGTCGAGATCGGTGGCATTGTTTGTCCCCTCGCCTACTTCGCGAAATGTAATTTCTCGCAATCGCCCGATTTCCTGTAAAATCTTTGGGATCTGCATTGCCGGAGCCAAAAACACCTCATAGTTCTTGCTTATCAACAATCGCTTGTCGTCTTTTCGCAATGCTTCAATTTCGGCTTCCATTACTTCCATGGAAATAGGGCCGGCAATTTTTTTGGGGGGTTTCGGGATCTTTAAATTCTTTGGAATATTCTCCAATAATTTTTTCTTCTGAAACGGGTTTGCCAACACATAGGTTTTCTTCCGAAGAAATTCGGTAAAATCATCCAGCGACTCATGTTCGGCCTGATCTGCTGCCGAAATAGGGTTTCCAATACGTACCTTTATAATACGTTCTTTCTGAGTTAACAGTTCTGAAGGTAATTTTGCCGTACGCAATGTATCGCTCAACTTTGCCAAACGGTAAAAAAACTTGCTGTTCTTAGCATGAAAATAAATAGGAACAACAGGGACCCCCGCCTTTTTTATCAATTTCATTGCGGCTACTTCCCATGGCTTGTCCACCACCAGTTTATCATCCCTGTATGTAGAAACTTCTCCGGCCGGAAATATTCCCAAAGGATGGTCTTGTTGTAAATGCGTGATCGCTGCTTTGAACCCCATCATACTACTTTTTACATCTTTTCGATCCTCGAAAGGATTCACCGGCATTACGTAGGGCTTTAACGGCTCGATTCGATGTAGCAAAAAATTGGCAATGATCTTAAAATCCGGACGGTGTTCCAAAAGCAATTTCAGTAAAAGAATTCCATCGATCCCGCCCAAAGGATGGTTGGAAATAGTTATAAACGCTCCCGTTTTTGGAATACGTTTTAGATCTTCTTCGGGGATCTCAAAATTAATTTCAAACTCGTCTAAGAGCGCATTAATAAATTCGAGGTCGTTCAAGTGCTTATTTCTATCATAAATTTTATTCATGGTAGAAATATTAAGCAGTTTCATTAATACCCATCCCATAGATGTGCCCAAAAAGCCGAATTTATCGACATTGATAGCCTTCGCTACTTCTTTGGCATTAACTAGTCCCATGAGTTGTTTGGTTATTACGAAACACAAATATAGCGAAACAATCCTTACTATTCTTTCACTATCAACTGTACGGTTTCCCTGCTTTCCTGCTTTAAAAGCACGGTCTTGTTCTCGGTTAGCGCTTTGACTTCTGAAGGTTTAGAATGACGAATGGTGTATAGTGTCACACCCTCGTTCCATTTAACTTTGAATTGCTCCCGAAGCTTTGCCAGTAATGCTTCCAGGTTATTGTATTTATTGTCTATGCATACCGAAAAGCTAATGGCAGAATTCTGAATGAGTTCCACCTTCATTTTATATTCATGTAACCACTTAAAAACATTACTTATGTGGTCTTCCATTATAAAGCTGAAATCCAGTGAAGAAAGTGAAATAAGCACCTGGTTCTTTTTCAGTATAAAGCATGAGGTCATCGGGTCCAATTGCACCCCTTTGCCCACACAGGTCCCCGGGTCCTGAGAATTTAAAAACGATTTTACATATAGTGGAATTTCTTTTCGTTGCAGGGGCTGCAGAGTTTTTGGGTGGATCACCGAAGCTCCGTAAAAAGCCAATTCAATTGCCTCTTTATACGAAATATGATGTAACAACCTGGTTTTAGAAAAATAGCGTGGGTCTGCATTTAAAACACCTGGGACATCTTTCCAGATGGTAACGCTTTCGGCATTCAAACAATAGGCAAAAATTGCCGCTGTATAGTCACTCCCTTCAAGGCCCAATGTAGTTGTAAAATTATTGCTGCTTTCTGCACCTAAAAATCCTTGCGTAATGGTAATTCCTTTCGCGTTTACATTGTCTGAAATATTTTGTTGTGTAATTTTCCAATTTACGTTAGCGCCCCGATAATTGGAATCTGTTGCAACACAGGACCGGGCATCTAGAAATGTATTCTTTATCCCTATTTCCGAAAGATAAGATGAAACTATCGTGGTAGAGATCAATTCACCAAATGAAACCACCTGATCATACACAAAAGCATGGTTTTTGGATTTTGAACTTTTCAAAAAATCATTTAGTTCTTTAAAAAGGTCTTTTACTTTGGTAAAAACCAAATGAGATTCGTTAGAGAATAAATTTGACAGAATCTTATAGTGAAAATCGTATATCGAACTCACCGAAGTTTCTACTTCCAGGGGGTTGGAAAAATAATTAGACACAACCTCCCCTAAGGCGCTGGTCGTCTTCCCCATTGCCGAAACAACCACCACCAGATCCGGCTCGTTGGTTTTTTGTAAAACAACTACTAAGTTTTTAACCCCTTCTGCATCTTTTACAGATGCTCCTCCAAATTTGAAGACTTTCATTTATAGATTTTCAATATAGTTTTTAATTCCTTGTTCGTCCATTTCCACCAGTTGCCAATCTTTTAAGACCTTTGCACCACTGCGTTCATAGAACTTAACAGCTCCCTTGTTCCAATCCAGCACTACCCATTGTACGCGCTTCACTCCCTGAGATTTGGCATAACGCATAACTTCGGTATACAAAGCTTCCCCCACTCCTTTTCCCCGCATATGCTCTTTCACAATAAGATCTTCAAGGTGTACTGTTCGTCCTTTCCATGTTGAGAAACGAAAATACAGTAGTGACATTCCAACAATTTCATTGTCAACCTCGGCAATAAAGCAGGTAAACATAGGTGACGCTCCAAACCCTTCCCGTTGCAATTCTTCTACTGTTACTTCTACGGCATCGGGTTCCTTTTCAAAAACAGCAAGTTCAACAATAAGCTCCAATACCTCTGGCATGTCTTCTTTTGTCGCTTTTCGAATATTTATTTTCATAAGATTGGTTTTGCTTCGCAAATATCGGTTCATTTTCTTAAAAAACCCGATATTTGCATCAAATTCAAGACAACTTGACCTCATGGTAAAACAAAATCAGACTTTAGGCGAATTTATAATTGGAAATCAGAGTGAATTTCAGTATTCCAGCGGTGAGCTTTCCCGGCTCATTAATTCTATTCGTCTGGCAGCAAAAGTGGTAAACCACGAAGTGAATAAAGCTGGTTTAGTTGACATTCTGGGTGCAGCGGGCGATACTAATATTCAGGGGGAAAATCAGCAAAAGTTGGATGTGTATGCCAACGATGCTTTTATCAAAACATTGACCAATCGAGAGATCGTTTGCGGGATTGCCAGTGAAGAAGAGGATGATTTTATAACTATTAGAGGCCGCAATAAAAAGAACGATAATAAATATATTGTTTTAATCGACCCTTTGGACGGTTCTTCAAATATAGATGTGAATGTTTCTGTTGGAACTATTTTCTCAATTTACAGAAGAGTTACTTCAGAAGGGACCCCAGTTACATTGGAAGATTTTCTACAGCCCGGAAACCGCCAGGTAGCAGCCGGGTATATTGTATATGGAACATCGACAATGATCGTTTATACTACAGGCCACGGGGTAAACGGATTTACTTTGAATCCTGCCATTGGCACCTATTATTTGTCACATCCCAACATGAAATTTCCTGAAACAGGAAATATCTATTCTGTAAACGAAGGAAATTATGTTCATTTCCCTCAGGGTGTTAAGGATTATATCAAGTACTGTCAGCGGGAAGAGGAAGATCGCCCGTATACATCGCGGTATATTGGTTCTTTGGTTTCAGATTTTCACAGGAACATGATCAAAGGAGGTATTTACATTTATCCAAATACTTCAAAAAATCCGGATGGCAAATTGCGTTTACTTTACGAATGTAATCCTATGGCATATATAGCTGAGCAGGCAGGAGGTAAGGCCAGTAATGGTTTTCAACGTATTTTGGATATTCAACCTACCAAGCTGCACCAGCGCGTACCTTTCTTCTGCGGAAGTAAATCGATGGTTGAAAAAGCTGAAGAATTTATGCAAAGCTCCTAAATATTATTTTTTGGATTGCGTTATTTAATTTTTTTCTAAATTTATACAAACGGAACACATGGGAAAGAAAAAGATCAATGAACCTGCGAATGAGCAAGGTGACTCTGCTTCAAAGATAGAGGCCATTAAGAACCTCATCTTTGGAGAAAACATAGAACAATACGATAGTGAGTTTACTACCCTCAAAAAAGACATTGCAAAGAAAAAGGAATTACTTGAAAATTACATAGATGAAGTTCGCAATGAGCTTATGCAATCTATCGACTCCCTAAGTACAGATGTAAACATTCGCATTACAGATCTTGAAGATGCCGTAAATGCAAAGACCGAAGCGCTTACCGAAGAAAAAGTTGACCGCGAAGAATTAGGAAAGCTCCTTATAACTCTCGGAGAAAAAATTAGCGCTAAATAATACTTTTAAAATTTGGTGATGCTGGATGAAGAAGAAAAATTACAACTTCTTAGAGATATTCTGTTAATTGATGACAGAGAGGTGGCCCGTGCAGTAAACCAACGCCTGGACACTATCACCGAACTACTTGAAAAAAGGGATAAGCTTTCAGAAAAGGTAGACCCTATTATCGATGAAAAATTAAACGCTTTTATTGCCGAAATCCCTGTTACTTTAGGCCCCACCATCACCAAAGCTCTTAAAGAGCAAATTGAAAGTTCAAAAGAACAGGTTGTAGAAGCTTTATACCCTATTATGGGTAAAATGATAAAGCGATACATACAAAACGAGATACAATTGCTTTCGGAAAATGTGAATAGAAAGGTTAACAATGCCTTTTCATTTAGTTCAATTAAACGCCGGCTGCAAGCCCGTTTCTCCGGTGTAAAAGAGAGTGACCTGGTGTTAAGTGAATTAGACGAACCACAGATCAACGAAATATTTGTAATCCAAAAAGGTTCGGGAATTCTTTTAGGTAATCACAGTACTACCGCTACTGTAGACAAAGATATGGTTTCCGGAATGTTAACCGCCATTAAAAGCTTTGTTGAAGATGCTTTTGAAGGGGGAAATCAAAACCTGGAAGCTATAGAATATGAATTATACAAAATTCACATTCAAAATTTTCATAGTTACTATATCGCAGTCGTTGCATCAGGTAACTATACGCGTGCTTTTGAAAATAAGATTGAAAATAAATTATTAAAACTCTCCAATCGACTTTCTCCACAGATTTCCTCTTTAAAAAAAGAGAAAGTTGATCATATTTTAAAAAATTCTTTAGACAATGGAGTCTTTAAATAAAAGGCTTTTTATAGAAGTTTGCTGTAGTGGCATGAATATTGAAAAGAATAGTGGTATCTTGCCCCTTGAATTCTTCAGGTATAGGAGGGCTTGAAATAGATTTCAATTAAATAATTTTGTGATTGTTAAAAAATGATAATGGCCCGATCTAAAAAAATTGTATTACTTGGTCACTTTGGAGTTGGTAAAACCAGCTTGGTACGACGCTATGTGGATAGTCTTTTTAGTGAAGACTACCTGGTTACAGTTGGAGTTCACGTAAAGAAAAAAGATATTGATCTCAATGGCGAGACCATTTCACTTATCATCTGGGATATTGAAGGAAACAGCGCTATATCCAAAGCCAGAAAATCATATCTGCTGGGATCTCACGGATTCATATACGTCTTTGATGTAACACGCCCCGAAACCTTTGAAAACATTGGCGCTGAAATTGCCTATTTAAAAAAAGAATACTCTAATGTTCCTTTCAGTATTGCCGGAAATAAAGTGGATCTAATGCAAGCTCAAAGCTTAAAGGATTTCTTTGAAAAAGAAGAATTTAAGGATTGTATTTTTACCAGTGCCAAGGAAGGTGAAAACGTAGAGAAAATATTCTTCGATATTGCTAAGCAAATGATATAATATGGAATTTGCAAACATCAAAAATGATATTTATAATTCTAAGATTCAAGTTGTTGAATTGAATAGAAAAGGTATTGTACTGGAAAGTGAAGATACTGTCTTTCCAATACCCAGGAAAAAGCCCATCACTGCGACACATCCCTTTTTTATTGGGATTGAACCACTATTACCTCAAATAACCGAAAAAACACACTTCCCCTGTGTTAATTTAGACATCGCTTCAAAGCTACTTATTGTAGATGTGGATATTATCCCTAATGAAGACAAGGTATATCTTCTTATTTTCGATTTTACAGAACACTACAAAGATTCTCACCCTTTAGTACAGGAAAAAAATGAAGCATCTATTGCCAAAAACAAGCTTGCTTTTGAGAGGCAGTTACTAATTGCCAAAGAAGAGTTTAAAAATAAGTTCCTGTCTAACCTTAATCATGAAATAAGAAATCCTCTGAACAGCCTTTTGGGATTTATGGATGTTTTAAGGAAAACCAAATTAACCTATGAGCAAAAAGAGGCTCTCAATGTGATGCACGAAACGGGAATGCATATTAAAATACTCATGGATGACCTGTTGGATATCTCAAGAATTGAGAAAGGAATTACAGACATCAAAAACGTTCCTTTTAGTATAAATAAGTCTCTTCACAGCCTTACCAGGCATTTTAGCTTAAAAAACAATGACGAAGATACTGGCCTTCATCTCAAAATACACAAAGATGTTCCCGTAAGAGTTTTGGGAGATCCCACAAGGCTCAATCAAATACTATTTAATTTATTGGAAAACGCCTTCAGGAACACCAAAGAAGGAACAATTTCCGTGGAGGCGCTCCTAAAAGAAAAGAAAGGGAAAAAAGTATACATCACTTTTATCGTTAAAGATACCGGCTCAGGGATTTCAAAAGATAATCTGTTTAAGGTTTTTGATTCCTACATGCAATTGGAATTAGACAAAATTAAACCGCTGGGAGAAGGATTGGGCCTTAGAATTGTTAAAGAACTCACCGGTTTATTGGGTGGATCCGTAACGGTGGACAGTACTTTGGGAGAAGGCTCTTCTTTTAATGTTACCCTCCCTTTTGAAATAAGACCCAAAGCTCATAAAAAAAGTAAGACAGTGCCCAAAGGGACCGGTATTGTGCTCAGTAAACGTATTCTAATTGTTGAAGATGACGAAATAAACCAGATGCTTTTTATGAAAACCTTTATCAATAATGAAAAGGCCTTCTATATTGAAATTGCACAAAGTGGAGAGCAGGCAATAGACCTGTTGAACAAAAAGAAATACGATCTGGTCATTACAAAGATGAGACTTCCGGATATGGATTCCTCAGATATTATATATCACTTACGAAAAAACAGTGATTTAAATCTAAGAGAGCTCCCTGCCCTGGTAGTAAGCGGTAGAACAATGGTCGAGGAACAGAAAAAAGTAAAAGAATCTGGCGCTACTTCTTTTTTAAGTAAACCATATTCCAAAAAAGAGTTATTTAAAGAAATTAGTGCCTTACTGGATTAAAGGAACTATCTCCTATTTAAAAGATAGCGATAATCCTCAAGGTCAAGACCTCCCTGATAAATATCTATAGAGCGTTTGATCAATTTTTCTGCCAGTTTTTCAGAATACCCTAAACCAATAGCGTATTTTTCAATTAAAGAGCGTTCGTCATCATCAATAATATGATCTGCGAAAATCATTTCAAACAGATCATGCATCCGCTCCAGGCGCTTATCTGCAGAATTTGGAGGATTGATAGGGTATTTGGAAGGATTTTTAAGCACTTCCGTATACTCAGATTCGTCTATATTCAGTTTTCTGGCAAAACGCTTTAACATGGTTTCTTCCACTTCATTCAAGGTTCCATCAACTGAAGCTATACTGGCAATTGATGCAAAATGACCAAGATTTCTTTTGTGTTCTCCGCTTTCGAATAAATCTGTAAATGACATAGTATAATTTTATACTGCAAATATAAAACTAGTATTTATTTTTTCGTTGAATTTCCCTGGGAAAAAACACTTTTGATAAAGTTTTCCTTTTCCAAGAAAAATCCGTTAAAAACATTAACTTGAAAACATGATTTCCAATAAAAAACAACTATTTGGTTTGCCCGAAGGAGTTACGTATCTCAATGGGGCCTATATGTCCCCTCAACTAAGGTCTGTTGAAAGAATTGGTATTGAAAACCTCCAAAGAAAAGCTACTCCATTTTTAATTTCTGAAAATGATTTCTTTTCAGAAAAAATAATTCTGAAGAAGCGGTTTGCAAGGTTAATTGATGCAACAGATCCGGAATATATTGCAATTATTCCTTCCGTTTCTTATGGAATTGCAACAGCCATAAAGAACATCTCTTTTAAAAAAGGAGATGAGATTATAGTATTAGAAGAACAATTTCCCAGTAATTACTATTCATGGAAGCAATTGGAAAATGAAAAAGCTGCAATTGTAAAAATCATCAAAGCTCCACCCATTGCCAAAGATAGGGCACAACGTTGGAATGAAAGTATCATCAACGCCATTTCCACCAAGACAAAAGTAGTTGCTATGCCCTATGTTCATTGGGCCGATGGAACTATTTTTAATCTACAGGCTATTAGAAAACGTACCAACGATGTAGGTGCCTATCTAATTATTGATGGCACCCAAAGTGTTGGTGCCCTGCCTTTTTCTGTAACAAAAATTCAACCTGACGCTTTAATTTGCGGTGGTTATAAATGGCTATTGGGAGCCTATGGCCTGGGAGTTGCATATTATGGCGAAAAATTTCATCACGGAACCCCTATAGAGAATAATTGGATGAATCGTGAGGGAAGTAACAACTTCTCGAAACTGGTAAAGTACAATGAGAACTTCAGGCCAAAAGCTGCACGTTACGATGTAGGTGAATCGAGTAATTTTATTCTCACTCCAATGCTCTCCGAGTCCATTAGACAATTATTGGAATGGACTCCTAATGCAATTCAGGAATATTGCAGGAGTATCACCGAAGATGCTTTAAAAAACCTTCCTGCCAATGCATATTTTGTAGAAAATTCTCTTTTTAGAGCGCATCATTTGTTTGGGATCTATATAACAAATGGAAAACCGGTTGAAGAATTGAAGAAGGATATTTTGGCTAAGAATATTTATGTTTCTTATCGCGGAGATGCTATTCGGGTGGCGCCCAATGTTTATAACACTAAGGAAGAAATAGAAAAACTTATTTCTTGTTTCATTTAAAATATTGCTACACTATATTTGCCTTCCATGAGCAAAGCTCTTGTTTCTTCACTTTTTGCACAGTCTTCGAACATTCGAAAACTAGGGAATGCTATTGCCAATTCTGAAAAAGATATTTGTATTTCGGGGGTGGTCGGGTCTGCTGTTTCCCTGGTAATCGCCGAGACTTTTAAGCAGTCACAGTTACCTTTTCTGTTAATTCTAAATGATAAAGAAGAAGCCGCTTATCATCTCAACGACCTCGAAAATTTATTGGGTGACCAAAATGTACTTTTCTATCCGGGCAGCTACCGGCGCCCATATCAAATTGAAGAAACAGACAATGCCAATGTATTGTTGCGCTCTGAAGTATTGAACCGGATAAACTCACGAAAAAAGCCGGCTCTCATTGTTACCTATCCCGAAGCATTATTTGAAAAAGTTGTTACCCGTAAAGAGTTAGAAAAAAATACTTTAAAAATATCTGTGAATGACGAACTATCCATTGATTTTGTAAATGAAGTGCTTTTTGCTTACAATTTTAAGCGTACAGATTTTGTTACCGAGCCGGGTGAATTCTCAGTCCGGGGTGGAATTTTAGACGTATTTTCTTTTAGTAACGATATCCCCTATCGCATTGAATTCTTTGGAGATGATGTGGATAGCATTAGAACATTCGATGTAGAAACACAACTATCCTTAGAGCAGGTAAAAAAGATCTCCATTATTCCAAATGTGGAAAACAAAATGATGGAAGAAAGCAGGGAGAGCTTCTTAAAATATATTGCTTCAAAAACCGTGATCTTCTTAAAAAATGAGGAGCTTTTAAGCAGTAGTATCGAAAAGCTATTTAAAAAAGCGGTTCATGCCTTTAACGAAACAAAAGGAGAGGTTAAAATGAATGAGCCTGCCGAGTTATTTTGTACTTCTTCATTACTTTTAGAACAACTTTCTGCATTTACATCTATTAAGTTAAGCAATAGTAGTGTTTCAATGTCTAATTGCAATATTACGTTTAATACAAAACCACAGCCTTCTTTTAATAAGCAATTTAATTTACTTATTGAAAATTTAAATGCCAACGTATCGAAAGGTTATACCAATTACGTTTTTTGTAGCAGTGAACAACAGGCAAAACGGTTTCACGATATTTTTGAAGATGCCCAACAAAGAGTAGAACAATTTGAAACGGTTGTATTCCCTTTGTACCAAGGTTTTATAGATCATGAAAACAAGAATGTATGCTATACCGATCATCAAATCTTTGAACGTTATCACAAATTTCAGCTTAAAAACGGTTATGCCAAAAAACAGGCTATTACGCTTAAAGAACTAACAAATCTTGAAAAAGGCGATTATGTAACCCATATTGACCATGGGATAGGAAAGTTTGGCGGCCTTCAAAAAATTGATGTGGAAGGAAGACAACAAGAAGCCATTAAGTTGATCTATGGAGAACGTGATATCCTGTACCTCAGCATTCATTCACTACACAAGATCTCAAAATACAATGGTAAAGACGGTGCAATTCCAAAGATCTACAAGTTAGGCAGTGCTGCCTGGAAAAAATTAAAGCAAAGAACAAAGACCCGTGTAAAAGAAATTGCTTTCAACCTTATTGAGCTCTATGCAAAGCGCCGCCTGCAAAAGGGGTTTGCTTATGACCCGGATTCATATTTGCAGCTTGAACTCGAATCTTCTTTTATATACGAAGATACTCCGGACCAGATCACCTCAACTGAAGACGTTAAGCGTGATATGGAGAGTGAACGGCCCATGGACCGGTTGGTGTGTGGCGACGTAGGCTTTGGAAAAACCGAAGTTGCAGTTCGTGCTGCTTTTAAAGCTGTGGATAATGGAAAACAGGTTGCAGTCCTTGTTCCTACAACTATTTTGGCTTTTCAGCATCACAAAACTTTTTCGGAGAGGCTTGCCGAAATGCCTGTAAATGTAGATTATCTTAATCGTTTTCGTACGGCAAAAGAACGTAGGATTATACTGGAAGACCTTAAAAGCGGTAAGCTCGATATTGTAATTGGAACACATCAATTGGTAAATAAATCGGTAGAATTCAAAGATCTTGGTCTGCTAATTATAGACGAAGAACAAAAATTTGGAGTGGCAGTTAAGGATAAGCTAAAGACCATTAAAGAAAATGTGGACACACTTACACTAACTGCAACCCCTATTCCCAGAACGCTTCAGTTTAGCTTGATGGCAGCCCGGGATCTGTCCGTCATCACTACACCTCCACCTAACCGCTATCCGGTAGAGACCAATGTAATCAGGTTTTCCGAAGAAACTATTCGTGATGCCATTCGGTATGAGATCTCACGAGGCGGGCAAGTCTTCTTTGTGCACAATCGTATTGAAAATATTAAGGAAGTTGCCGGAATGATCCAACGATTGGTTCCGGATGCTAAAATTGGGATCGGCCACGGACAAATGGAAGGAAAAAAACTAGAACAATTGATGCTCGCTTTTATGAACAATGAATTTGACATTCTGGTTTCCACTACTATTATTGAAAGCGGACTGGATGTTCCTAATGCTAATACTATTTTTATTAATAATGCCAATAACTTTGGCTTGTCAGACCTACACCAAATGCGGGGCCGTGTAGGACGAAGCAATAAAAAAGCTTTTTGTTATTTTATAACTCCTCCGTATTCTGCCATAACCGATGATGCCAGAAAAAGAATTACTGCTTTAGAGCAATTCAGTGAATTAGGCAGTGGGCTAAATATTGCTATGAAAGATCTGGAAATTAGAGGTGCAGGAGATCTGTTGGGTGGCGAGCAAAGTGGTTTTATTAATGAAATTGGCTTTGAAACCTACCAAAAAATATTAGCAGAAGCTATTGATGAATTAAAAGAAAAAGAATTTAAAGATCTATATGCCGGTACCGAACATGAAAAAAAGGGCTTTGTAAAGGAAACTGTGATCGATACTGATTTTGAGCTCCTGTTCCCGGACAATTATGTAAACAATATTACAGAAAGATTGAACCTTTATACCAAATTAAATGAGTTAAAGGATGAAATGGAGCTTCAAACATTTGAAAAAGACCTTACAGATCGTTTTGGAGCGTTACCAAAGCAGGTAGTAGACCTTCTTAACAGTGTTCGTATTAAATGGATAGCCCTTGCAATGGGTCTGGAGCGTGTGGTAATGAAAAAAGGAAAGTTAGTAGGATACTTTGTGAGTGATCAACAGAGCCCATTTTATCAAAGCGAAGCATTTGGAAATGTACTCCGGTATGTACAAAACAACTCTCATGCTGTAAAAATGAAAGAAAAGCAAACACGCAACGGGCTTCGGTTATTGCTAACTTTTGAAAACATCTCTTCTGTAGATATTGCTTTAGATTCCTTAAAAAGCTTTTTGGCATAGAATTTCCCAGGGTTATTTTTAAAAAGCCCGGTTAACTAATTTTAACTAGCTTTACTGTAAATAGATAATTAGATGTATGTCATTCTTCAATAGTAAAAATTCAGATTTTTATAAGGAATCTTCATTGCTGAAGGTTTCGGATCTTGTATCCTGGAAGAGAAGCCGAAATGTCTATAATTTTGAAAGACTTCCCGAGAAAGCCATTATCTCTATAAAAAAAGACCCTTATTCCAAAATAGTTTCTCCATTTACAAAAAAAGCAAAGGGCATCAATGGTGTCCATTATATATATAAATCCAAGGTCCTGTTATGCTCGGAGTTTGGCTCCGGTGCTCCTGCCATGTTAATGCTTCTGGAGGAACTTAGAGAACTTGGTGTTAAACAATTTATTTTTATTGGTGTTGCGGGAATATTAGATAATTCTGTTAAAGAAAAGCAGGCTTCTATCATCTCAACTGTTTACTCATCTTCAGGGTCTTCTTTCTTTTATACAGATAGTGAAAAGATTGATTGTTATGATCATAAATGGTTTGAAAGAATAAAGAATGCCTGTGATCTTAAGGAAAATATCGCATGGAGTACAGACTGCCCCTTTAGAGAAGTTCCTTCCCTGCTTAGTTACTACAGGTCCAGGGATTGTGCTTTGGTGGAAATGGAAAGTGCTGCGGTCTATTCGTTTTCTCAATTCTACAAAGTTTCAGCACTATGTATTTTAATAGGCGCGGACCATTTAACTTCTTCTCAATGGAAAGCTCCTGTTAATGTATCCCGTTTATTAGAGGTTCAGCAAAAATTAGTCTCTCAACTTATTAATCTATAATTTATATGCAATCCCCTCTGGTAAGTATCATCATTCCTTTTTATAATGAAGAAGTTTGTTTACACAGAGCTATTGAATCTGCATTAAATCAAAGCTATTCCAATATTGAGATCATTTTAGTGAATGACGGCTCAACAGACGGCTCTAAAGCCATAGCAGAAGAATACTGTGCCCAATCTAATAATATGCACCTTATTAATTCTTCAAATGACAGCCTTGGCGCTGCCCGGAACAAAGGTATGGCTCTAGCCAAAGGAACTTATTTAACTTTCTTAGATGCAGATGATGAGTTGGTTTCAGAAATGCTGGAAATTTGCGTATCGCAAATTCTCAAAAGTCAAAGCGATGTTGTTATTACAAAGTTTACTCTTATTGATGAATATGGGAAAACTATAAAAGTTTCCGGCTGGAAACAACTGCCTGACAGCATAGCTCCTGTTGAAGGAATAAAAGGCATCTATTCTAACCATATTGTTCCTACCGCCTGGGGGAAACTCTATAGGACCGAGATCGCAAAAAAAATAAAGTTCCCTGAAAAGATATGGTTTGAAGATAACCCGTTTTTACTTGAATTCTTCTATAATTCCAAAAGGATAGATTTTGTAGATAAAAGCTTGTTGAAAATACATTCACGAAAAAAATCCATAACCAGAAGCACTATTTCCACCAAACGTATAATTGATATTAATAAGGCATTTTCTATCGAATTGGATGTAGTTAAAAAAAATTGCACTAATTCTTTTGAAAAGCAGGAGGTCGACACATTAATTTTCACAAATCATTTTAATGCGATGCTGGATACCTTTATGGTATACATAATTGACAAACCTAAAATTAGCCGGGAGGAAAGAAATGCTATTAGGGAATGTCATTTAAAGTACATCTTTAAAATTAAAAACCAGTTTAAAATAAGAAACCTGACATTTCCTCTTAAAAAGAGACTGTTGTTTTCTTTTCTATATTCGCCTAAATTAATTGGGTGGAACATCCCGGAACTACTCATCCGTTTATTGAAATACAAAAAGATTACATACCTTAAAAAACTAAAAGGGTAGTTTTTAAATTAAAAATTATTTTAAACAACACAATTATATCCCGGTTTGCAAAGAACTTTACCTGGCTGTTCCTATTAAATGGCCTGGGTTATTTATTCTCATTTATAAGTTTTCCGGTACTTATCAATAAATATGGCCTTGAAGAAGTAGGTGTTATATTTACAGTCCAGGCATTGGTTCTGGCAATGGCCTCCATAGCTAACTACAGTTTTGTCTATTATATTCCAACTGTTTCCAAGCGTGTTAGTGAGAGCAATCCCTTTTTTGTAAGATTATGGAATTTAGTAGTCTATATCAGGGCTTCTTTCTCCTTATCTCTTGCATTGTTATCCATTATTGTTGTTTACTTTTTATATCCTCAACACCTTATTTTATGGGTTTTAAGTTTGCCGTTGTTGATCCCTAAAATTGTAAATCCTACACTGTTTTGTAATGCACTGGAGGTCAATAAATTTGTATTTGTCATTGGTTTTCTCTCTAAACTATTATTTCTAATACTAATTTACATTAGCAACAATAGTCTCCTTGTTAATTGCTTCTTTGCCGTTTCAGAATTGATCGCCATCCTTTTCTATTTAAAAAAGATTCATATTGGCTTTTATAAAATTTATAGAATTTCATTTTTGGACATAAAAGAGTTTTTAAGTGAAACATTTAATTTGTTCTGGGTAAATTTCTTTTCTTTACTGAAGCCGCATTCTATTCTACCTATCATTAGTTACGTATTAGGAAATCAATTTGCGGCTCTTTTCGCTTTAGCAGAAAAGGTCATTAATGTTATAAAAGGAGTTTCAGGAACTATGTTCGTAAGCTTTTTTCCTATTTATAATAAAACAGGAGTCGAAAAAAACCTGTTTACCCTCAAAAGAATCCTTTTGGCAGTGATCATCTCGGCGGCGTCTGTAATTGGTGTCTGGCTTGTTAGCCCTTATATAATCTATTATCTCAACGATTTCAACAACAATCCTTTAGCGACTAAAGCATTACAAATACTATCTTTATCTATTCCTATATTCTTCATAATTATACCTTTATTTAGCTATTTGTTACAGCATAAAAAATGGAATTTCATTTTGTATTTTGCCATTATTCAGCTACTTGTATTAATTATCGCGCTTTACTTCTTAATAGGTCAAAATATAGTAGGAGTAGCCAAAAGCCTTGTATTGGCAGAATATGTTTTGTTTTTATGCTATGCTGGCTTTATCGTAAAACAAGGCGGATTATCAAAAAAACTTACATCCGGATAACAGAATCGATCCTCAATTTTACTTTTTCCTTTTTGCAGAAATTATATAATAGTCTCCATATCCTCTCAAAAATGGAATTTTATTGGTAAGCGTATCAAAACTGCTCAGTATTTTAAATAAAAAGGGATACTTTTCATAAAAATGAATGTGGTTGCCGGTAGGTCCCAAAAAACATATATTTTCTATTTTAAAATCTGTGAAGTCTTCTTTAAGCAAGTCTTTAATTCTCTTTGTGCTATGGTAATATGTCAGGACTTTCTCTCCTTTAATATTTGCCAAAATACCTTTCTTCTTAAGTCTTCTAAAAGCAGTAGCATCGCCTTTGAAAATTTTTAAAAACTCCCATAAACATATCCTCGGCATGATTACCAAGGTTATACAACCGTAAGGTTCTAAAACTTCTTTAAATGAATTGAATGCCTTTTCCAGTTCTTCCGGAGAGCTACAGTTTAATCCTCCAAAATTTGAAAAAATATGTGAATATCGCTTCTCTTTCAGACTATGCAGCTCTTCAAAGGAAAGTACCCCACAAGTCAAATAATTATCCAGATTTTCAGAAATAATTTTCGACCTAACATAACCAATCATTCCTTCGGCGATATCTGTAGCATGTACCTTATATCCCTTTTTAGCAAAAAAAACAGCATCTATTCCGGAACCACAATTAATTTCTAAAATACTACTGTTCGTATCCAGTGTTCCAATGAAGTGTTTCCTTATCCTATTGCGCATCCAATGAATCAATCCGGAAGTTTTATCTAAGGCTTCATAGTCATAAGCAATATCGGAAAATCCTTTTTTTATAGCACTGCCTGTAGTTTTAATGGACAAGCATGTCCATAAAAAGGGAGAGTCTTTCGCTCCAAAGAACTTGTTCCGGAAATCGTTTTTGGGGCTATACATAATTTTAAAATCCTTTAAATTTTCAATAGAATGATGAAAATAATATTTAGCCATTTCCGGAAAACCCAACTGACCATAATAGTCTTCTGTTCTCTTTTTTGCATTGGAAAGTTCACGATCATTGTAAAAAGGGCTATCGATAATATGTATTTCGCCTTTAGGATTAAGAAAGGTCTTTAGCTTTGTAATTAAGGCATTAAAGTTTTCAAAATATTGAATGCTGGCATTGAGGACAATGATGTCAAATTTATTTTTAAAAACTTCATCTATTTTAAATATATCGCCATAGACAAACTGAAGGTTTTCTTTTTTAAAAACCCTAGCCGCCTGCTCCAATTCCGTAACATTAATGTCGATCCCAACAACACTATTGTTGTTTATGGTTATCAAATTACTAAACCAACCATTGCCACAACCAACATCCAAAATCGAATTATTTGGCCTGGTATTCAAGTAATCAACAAATCTCTTTGAAGCTTTCTTTCTTAGTAGCCACTCCCTGCCATTAATGTTGTTTTTTAAAACTTCCGGTAATATAAAAACTTCTTCATCGCTTAATACTCTGCCTTCCTTATGCCTTACATCTAAATATTGAGAACTGAACCCGTTTTCCTCTTTTGTAAGATAAGTAACATTGTTTTTAGTTTTATGAGGTCTAATTAAGGTCACTTTAGTTACTGTTATGCTGAATATGTAGTAATTGAAAACGACTTAAATACGCACTTGGCGCATAATAAATATAAAGCATTATGGACCTTATTTTTGAAAGAGAGGTTTTATAAGGTTTTCTAAAAAGCTCTTTAAATAAGTAAATTGCCTGACTCTTGCGATATTCTTTGTGCACATATCTATGCAGTTTTTTATAATACTTAGAATTAAACGTTCCTTTAAACATCATTGCCAGATCATCAGAATCGGTCCAATTGGCTTTTAATTTTAGATCGTCTTTGACCTTATCATAAAATTTGGTTCCGGGAAGTGGATAAGAAACCGATATCCCCAAATTATCGGGGACTAATTCTTTGATCATTCTTATCGTTTTGGCAATGTCTTCTTTGGTCTCTCCCAGGTAACCAAACTGAATGAAAAACGCAACACGAACCCCTTTTTCTTTGAGCAATTGAGTTGCCTTATAAATTTGCTCTACCGTTGTCCCTTTATCCATAGCATCTAAGATAGCTTGAGAACCGCTTTCTGCTCCAACCCAAACTTCTTCCAGGCCGCTTTCATAAAGTGCGTCAATTGTATCGCCCTTTAAAAGCAGATCAACTCTGCTTTGAATATAATAGGATATTTTAAGGCTTTCTTTTTTTAGTTCTTCGTTAAATTGTTGTACCCAATTTGGTTTCAATCCAAAAATATCATCGCACATCCAAAAACGGGAAACATTAAAGTTCGTTTTCAAATATTCAATGTGTTTTGTGACATATTCGGGAGAATGTGAATTATACCTATTGCCATAGATCGGTTTTGCACACCAATTACACTTATAAGGGCAACCTCGGGTTGTAACCAAATTAAGAGTAAATTCATTCCCGCCAGATTCCCATACGTTCCTATAAGAATCAATATCCACTAAATCCCATGCCGGTAAAGGCAATTCATCCAAATCTCTTAAAACAGCACGTTTAGGATTCGCAATGATCTCATCGCCCTTTTTATAGACTATTCCCTGGATATTGGCAGTATCCCCTCCTTTTTCAATGGTATCTACCAATTCTTTGAGTGTTATTTCGCCTTCTCCCTGAATCACAAAATCTCCTCCCGCATCTAAGTATTTTTTATAATGATCTGTTGAGTCCGAACTACAAATCACCACAGTACAACCCAGGCCTTTAGCAATTTTGATCATTTTAAAAGCAGCCTCTCGCATGGTTGTAAGGCACATTTTAGTGAGATAATTAAAACCATCATCGTATAGAACAAATAATTTTGGCCTGTGCAGTTCTAAATACGGCTTTATTCCTAAAGGGTCGTTTAAAAGGTTGGTGTCATATAACCCTATCTTATAGCCGCTTTCTCTTAGATAGGATGCTGCATAAATAGTCCCTAATGGAGGATAAGGTGTTTTATTCTTCCATTGCTTGAGGTCGAACTTATAGAAGTACGAATGAGAAAAAACGATATCAAGCATGTTCCGGTTCTAAGGTTATATTGTGTATACTTTCAATTTTAGAATATTTTTCATTTAATGTATCGATAACTTTCTTCTGAAAATTCCGGGGATGGTGTTTCGATACATTTTTGGTAGATTTCATCGCTATATCAAAATCCTCTTTGTCAATAAACCTGAACTTTTGCTTCCATTTACGATAGGTCAATTTTAAAAAAAACCGGTCTACAAAAGCTCCGAAAGAAGTTTTTAATATTGCCTCAACAAATTTGCTCAGCAAAGGTTTTTTAACATTATTTATCTGACTTCCGTTTTTACTGTAATTGGGATAGTATTCCTGTGCCCAATGATTTTTATAGTAAAAAGTTTGAAATACTTTTTCTCCGTACATGGGAATAAGCGTAATTAGCTCAGTTGCCGTAAATTTATTTTTTTCATCTATTTCCAGAGTATTACTGGCAATAAAATAGTTTACACAAAAATGTTTTCTTGAGTTTAACAAAAAGATCTTTTTATATAAAATCAGAAGTGTCCGTGCGATCCATAACCTTTGAGGTGTTGTAATGATAAAAAAGTCGATATCACTATTTTCATCATGATATCCTTTTGATAAGGCCCCCGAAATACCTACGCCTTCAACAAAAGGAAATTTTGCAATGAATTTTGACATTCTTTTTGCTTTAGGGAATATCTCTTTTGCCATTTTATTACCGAGTGTTCTTCTTCTAACCAAACTCTCTTTTTCCAAACATAAGTAGTAATCGCCAATTTTATAGATAACCTTATTTTCAATAAGATGGGAAAGTTCTAACTCCAGGGCCCTTTTGTTCTCCAAAGAAGAAAAAGTATATATTTCATCCTTCTTTAAGGGGTAATTAAAGATTGAAAAATATAATAATGTTTTAAGAGAATCCATATAAAAGGGGCAATTTTTTAGCAATAAGTTACTAAAAATACGAATATAACTCACTTTATTGTCATACAGTAGAGTTAAATTAATTCTGTCTTGCCTTCATTAGTTAACTTACATCACACCCCTTCTTTTAGCCTTTACGAAACCTCTAAAACTTTTTAGAAATAAAAAAAGCCAAAGAACAAATCCTTTGGCCTTTCACATTCAACTAACCTACTACTTTACCATTTTTTTTGCGATTGTGTAGTCGTCAAATCTAATTTCTATGAGATACGTTCCATTGCTCCATGAACTCACGTTGATCGCTTCTGAAATTTGATCGGCCCCGGAAGTTATATCCTTTTTAAAAATTTCTTTTCCTGAAATATCGGAAGCTACGATACTATAATTGGCAGGCTGTGGTAATGAAGCACTAATATTCAATATTTCCTTTGATGGATTTGGGAAAAGCCGAACCTCACTTTTTTTTAATGTAATTTCTTCTACCTCCAAAACAACATCAGAGATGATCCGAAGGTTTTTTGTTCCAAAATCAGTTATATACATTGTATTTCCACTTGTGTCGAATGTAATTCCGTTTGGCGTATTAAATGTAGCCTCGCTAATATCTCCATCCATACTTCCTTGAGCACTTCCAGCGAAAAGAAATATTTCATCTACGGCATTAGGATTTACCGCATAGATCTTATCACTTCCCATGGTAGTTCCCCAAAGCATCCCCTGGGCATAGGCTATAAATCCTAAATTAGGAAGCGAGCCACCATCCGTTGGGAGCTGTGCTATGTACTCCAGGTCGCCATTTGCAAGGACTCTGTATATTTCACGATCATTATAATTTCCCACATACAACACCCCATTCTCATCAATTGCCAGGCCTACAGGACCATTTAGTTCCGGCGCCAAAGAAATATCATCTATTGTTCCGTCCGGAGCCAGGCTCTTAATCTTGTTTCCTACAAATTCAGTAAAGATCATGGTATCGCTATCAAATGATTTTACAATTCCGGATGGGTGATCTAAATTGCCTGCATTATCATAAGAGTCTAACTCGGTGCCATTGATATCATACTTATAAATAATATCTCCCTGCCCATCACAAACATACAACTCATCATTAGAGTTAAAAGCGAGTCCGTTGGGAGTAATTAAGCCCGTAATAAAGGGAGTACCAACACCAGAAGGCGTGAATTTGAAAACAGTATCACCTACGTAGTTGGAACAGTAAATATTTCCGTTGGAATCTATAGCAATATCATCATCCGGAGTCCCGTCCGTAAAAGTAGTAACTGTTTGTGCAAAAAGAGGAATTGCTACTAAAAAGCAAATTAATAAGGCGATCGTATTCTTTTTCATGATTCTAAAATTTTAAGTTTGGTCTCAAAACTAGTTTTAGAAATCATTTAAATCGACCGTCTGGATACATCAGTACGTAAAACTTATGCGGCCCGATACTTCTTTATATAATTACTGGGAGTATCCTTCATATTTAACTTAAAAGCTTTGTTAAAAGTAGATTTGGAATTAAAGCCCACATCCATTGATAAAGCTAAAATAGTGCGGTTTAGATGTTCTTTGTTCTGTATTTTAAAAACAAACTCTTTAACGCGATACTCATTAATAAAATCATAAAAAGTACTGTTATAGACATTATTTAGAAGCCAGGAAACATTATTTGTAGACGTTTTTAGTATATCTGCCGCATCTACAAGTGTTAGGTCGTTTCGAAGAAATAGCTTTTCATTGATCATTAAGCTGTCCATTTTTTCTTTAAGGATCATAGATTCCTGTTCTGAAAGCCTGTCTTTTTTCTCCTTCGGTTTTTCTTCAAAAGGAATTCTGAAAAGTTCCGGCTGTTTCAAGCTAAAATATCCTATAACATATATAAATAATGGAATAGCCACCCAAACACTATCATAATTAGCCACCCAAATGCTATCATTGCTTAGATAGGTGAAATAGGAATCTAAAAAAGTACTGTTGATATAACTAAAAAGCCAGGCCACAATACAAAGGCTAAAAGCAATTAAAAAAGAATAGAGATAAATTAACGGATTCTGATCAAATGACAAGGTTTGCTTTTCTGCCTTTTTAAATTTCTTCACTAATAAAAATGAGAAAACTATATATACACTATTAAAGACAATCATACAAAATGCTATAATATTAAAGAGCTTCATTATATTTTTTTCAATAAAGAACCGATAGTATCCTTCCGGTGTGTATGCGAAAACAAAATACAGAGATAAGGTGAGTAATGCGAAAAAAGGAATGAAATGATAAAAAGGTAAAAATTTATTTTTTTCAGATTTAAAAAGAAACCGCTTAATGTATAGGTAAAGTAACGGCCCAAAAAGAAAAACAATGGAGTCTACCACCAAACTCCATTGAAAAATAACATAACTTAAATGTCTTACATATAAAAAGCGCCCTATAAGCATGGTCATCGCCAATAATAATATCACAGATAAGATAATATTTGCTTTGCGATTGGTATTAGAAATAAATTGGAGAGTAACGGATAGAAAAAGCCCTTGAGAAATCCCCAGAAGCAGTATAATATCTATAAGTTGGAAAGTATTAGACATCTCTCAATTTTATTATAAATATATTCTTTGATAACAAAAATATCGTCTTAATGTATACAAACGTACTTATTAAACCTCTAAAAATGGTAAAATGCATTTTCAAAATGTTCCACCTTTTCAATCGTTTTATTTTTTAAAACCGAAATGATATCAAACCGTACTTCCAGATCAATATTGTTCTCTATAATATATTCATTTGCCGCTTTTACTAGGAGTTTTATCTTTCCCCTGGTGACAAATTCTTGTGGGTCACCAAAATAGGCACTATTTCTGGTCTTTACCTCTACAATAGCAATTTGATCGTCCCTTTGAGCAATAATGTCAATTTCTGCTTTGTTAAAAACAAAATTACGTTCTAAGATCTCATATCCTTTGCCGCATAGGTAATCTACAGCCAATTGTTCACCTATTTTTCCTAATTCGTTATGATAAGCCATTTAATAAAATTTGAGACTCCCTCCATTTTCATTGACTTCCAAGGTCATCTGTTCTCCTAATCGTAAGGCCCGGTTATCCTTTACATGCCCGGAAGGAAAATTGAAACACACCGGGTAGTCATAGTCTGATACCACATTCCGTATGATCTCTTCGGCAGTTTTCCCAAAGGGAATGGTATTATCATTCATATCGCTCATTCCACCAACAATAAGTCCCGAAAGATTCTTAAGCACCCCATTGCGTTTAAGGTTTTGTAGCATACGGTCTATGTGGTATAAATATTCATCAAGGTCTTCAATAAAGAGTATTTTCCCGTCGGTATTGATCGCAGAAGGACTTCCGCAAAGCGAATACAAAATAGAAAGGTTTCCGCCTACCAATAGTCCGGTCGCTGTTCCGCTCCGATTTAATTTCCCTTCTGTAGCAAAGTTAATTTCACAAGCTTCTCCAAAAAGCGCCCTTTTAATACTCATTGCCGTTTCTTCACTTTTCATTTCAATTTGTACAGGCATTTGAGCATGCAGGGTTTTGATATTTAAGTTATGAATATGTGAATGTAAAACGGTAACATCACTATAGCCAATAATCCATTTCGGAGCCCTTTTAAATTCTGAAAAATCCAGCAAATCAATAATGCGTACCGTACCATAGCCTCCCCGGGCACACCATATGGCTTTAATACCTGGATCGTCCAGCATTTGCTGAAGATCATTCGATCGCAGCAGGTCATCTCCTGCAAATTGATTAAGTTCGGCTTCAATTGTTTTTCCTAAAATAACATTTAGGCCCCAATCATTTAACAGACCTAAAGCCGGATGCAGTTCTTTTTTGGATATTTTACGCGCTGTAGCTACAATAGCGACAGTATCCCCTGCCTTTAAATATGGAGGTGTAATCATTTGCTAAATGTACACGTCAAAAGATAAAATCTTAAACTTTTTAGTTAAAATTATGCTGAAAACTTTGTAAATAGCTATAATTCAGTATTTTTAAGTGCCACAAACCCCGTAAAACCATAACCTATGGAAACAATTGCTAACTCTTCCTGCAATACTTCTACACTTGCTCCCTATATCCCTTCGGGTGCAAATCCGTGGAATACCAGCAAAATCAAACATGTGTACCGCCGTCTTGGTTTTGGTGCATCACAAGCAGATGTAGATGCCGTACTGGCACTGTCTCCGGGGCAATTCATAGACAATTTAGTAGATTCGGCTTTTAGCCTTCCTCCAACTCCGGCACCTTTTTGGGGCAATTATGTGGTAAGTGATTTTACAGATTTTGAACCTGAGAACGAGCAGTATATAACTGAGTGGCGCATACAAAGTGGAAACGACCTTATTTCAGAAGACCTTAGGGGCAGGCTTATCTCTTTTTGGATGAATCACTTTGTGACCGAACTGGAAGTTTATTCCTATTCTCCCTATTTGTATCAGTATTACAATATTTTGCAAACCCATGCATTAGGCAATTTTAAAGATTTTGTACACGATATTGGTATAAACTCTACAATGCTTTTATACCTGAACGGGTTTGAAAATACCAACTTCAACCCAAATGAAAACTACGCCCGTGAATTATATGAACTATTCACTTTGGGAGAAGGAAACGGTTATACAGAAACCGATATCACAGAAACAGCACGTGCATTGACCGGATATAATCACTGGGCAGAACCAGGGGCTCAGATCTATTTTGATACCAGTACTCACGATGCAGGAGAAAAGACCATCTTTGATCAAACCGGATTTTGGGGATACGATGATGTAATAAATATATTATTTCAAGAAAGAACCAATGAAATTGCATTTTTTATCTGCTCCAAACTTTACAGGTTTTTTGTTAGCCCCGAAGTTGATGCTACGATAGAACAAGATATTATCCAGCCACTGGCACAAACATTGGTCAATAATAATTTTGAATTGGTCCCTGTTCTAAAAGAATTATTTAAAAGTGAGCATTTTTTTGATGAACGTGCTTTAGGTGTAGTAGTAAAAAGCCCTTTCGATGTGATCTTTAGTTTTGTAAATGAAACCGGATTCTTTTACGATGATACTTTAATGGACGCTTTTATTTATGCTTCCAGCCTCATAGGGCAAGATATTTTTGACCCTCCCGATGTATCCGGATGGCAACGTGATGAAACCTGGATCAATTCTTCTACACTAACCGGGCGTTGGCAACTTATGGAGCTATATGTAGACTTCTTGTTTGACAATGGTTTTGAATTTACATTGGTTGACCTTGCTCGTGAGCTAACCAATGATAGTAACGACCCGGAATTCATAACACAGGTGATGGTAGATCATTTTATGGCTAAAGAATTACATAGCCCCGGAGATTATGTAATTGCAACAGATATTTTTAAATGGGACATTCCTCAAAACTACTACGATCAGGGTTTGTGGAATTTAAGCTGGTCCGAAGCCCCTTACCAGGTGGTACTGCTATTAAAGCATATTGCCAGAATGCCAGAATTTCAACTTAAATAAAAGTCGCTATGTGTAACAATCACCATATCCCAAAAAGTTCATCTTCTTCCAAAGAAGAGAAAAATATACATGATCAAGAGCATTCTACCTGGAATAGGCGTTCTTTTATTCAGGCTCTGGGCCTGGCCGGAGCAGGAAGTATGATGCTTGCCAATAATGCAATATCCGCATCGAAACCTTCACCTCTTTCAGTAGCACTTTCACAAAGTGACAATGAAAATATTTTGGTTATTGTAAGACTAAAAGGAGGAAACGATGGCTTGAACACCATTGTTCCTGTTTACGATTATGCAACCTATGCTAATTTGCGCCCTACTATCAGACACCAGCAAAATGATCTTATAAATCTCAATGCAGACTTTGCCATCCCTAACTATATGAGTAGCTTAGAGTCTGTATGGGGTGATGGAAATATGAAAGTAATACACGGAGTAGGATATCCTCAGCAAAATTTATCTCATTTCCGCTCTTCAGAGATATGGGCCTCTACAGACGATATCAATTTTGAACCTACCGGTTGGTGGGGGCGATATTTTGAAGATCTCTATCCGGATTATTTAATCAATCCACCTGAGATTCCGCCCGCTATTCAAATTGGCAGTATAGGAAATCTGGTTTTCGATGGAGTAGACACTAATTACGCTTTTTCCGTAGCGAACCCGGACCAATTGGCAAATGTTGCTGTAAACGGAGCTTTGCATGATATCATCAACCTCCCCGATTGTGTATATGGAGACAAATTATTTTTTATGCGCTCCATGGCCAATACCACTTTTACCTATGCAGGAGTAATTCATGATGCTTATGTAGCATCCAATAATGCAGTTTCTTACTCTAACGAAGAATTAGCAAGTCAAATGGCAATTGTAGCGCGAATGATCAAAGGAGGACTTGGTACCAAAGTATATATGGTTACTTTAAATGGTTTTGACACTCACGCTAATCAGGTAGATGATCACCGTATATTGTTAGAAGACCTGGCAGATACTATGAAAAACTTCTACGATGATCTTACCGCTTCCGGAATGCAGGATAAGGTACTGTCGATGACAATTTCAGAATTTGGCCGACGCCCTTATGAAAATGGTTCGAATGGGACAGATCATGGAGCGGCATCCCCCGTAATGCTTTTTGGCCCCGGCCTTAACGGAAGTGATTTTGTAGGCTCTCACCCGGATCTAAATACATGGGATTCTAATGACAATCTAATTCCTTCTACAGATTTTAGAAATGTATATTCAAGTGTATTGACAGATTGGTTTTGCCTGGACCCGTCTGTAGTGAATATGATATTATTGAATCAAAATTATGAGAATTTAGAACTCGGTTTGTCTTGTCAAACTCTTTCCTCAACAGATTTCAATGATGTAACTCGTTTGTCTCATGTAGCTGTTTATAAAAATGATAGAACCTATATCGAGCTACAAATGCCACTAACTGGCCATGTAGATATAAAGCTATATGATGTACTGGGGAAGGAAATAGGAACTCTTAAAAATGAGGTACTATTTCCCGGCAAGTATAGTATCGATGTAAAAGATGCAATTAGAAATCGTTTAAGTTATGGGCAATACATTTACAGAATTGCCTTAGGCGGACAGTTTTATAGTAAATCAATTCTCATTAAATAAAATTTTACTTTCTGAAAAGCCTTCCGGGACAGGAAGGTTTTTCTTTTTTATAGATGCCTGCTCCCGAAGATAAAATCCCTATTTTTGTGCTTTCGGAAAAAATATGAGCCTAAACCCTAAACGTTATACGATTACTGCTGCATTACCTTACACCAATGGCCCGATACACATTGGGCATTTGGCAGGGGTGTATGTTCCTGCAGACATCTATGCGCGTTACCAGCGTATACAGGGAAAAGACGTTGCTTTTGTTTGCGGTAGTGATGAACACGGTGTCCCTATTACACTAAAAGCTAAAAAAGAAGGAATTACTCCACAACAGGTGGTTGATAAATACCATGCCATCATTAAGCAATCGTTTCAAGATTTTGGAATCTCTTTTGATAACTATTCACGTACTTCGGCAAAAGTACATCATGAAACAGCTTCTCATTTTTTTAGAGAATTATACGAAAGCGGGAAATTCATTGAAGAAATAACAGAGCAACTCTACGATGAAGAGGCCGGACAATTCTTGGCCGACCGTTTTGTTATCGGTATCTGTCCTAAATGCGGATTCGAAGAAAGTTATGGCGACCAATGTGAAAACTGCGGTACTTCACATAATGCAACAGATCTAATTAATCCCAAAAGTGCCATTAGTGGTGCAACACCAACATTAAAAGAAACCAAACACTGGTTTCTTCCTTTGGATCAATATCAAAACTGGTTGCAGGAATGGATCATTAAAGGGCATAAAAAAGATTGGAAAACCAATGTGTACGGACAATGTAAGTCCTGGATCGATGATGGATTGCGTCCCCGTGCCGTTACCCGAGACCTGGATTGGGGAATTCCGGTTCCGGTTGAAGGTGCCGAAGGAAAAGTACTTTATGTTTGGTTTGATGCTCCCATTGGTTATATTTCGGCAACTAAAGAGTGGGCAAAACTTAAAGGCAAGGACTGGGAACCCTATTGGAAAAGTGAAGACACAAAATTATTGCACTTCATAGGAAAGGACAATATAGTGTTTCACTGTATAATTTTTCCAAGTATGCTCAAAGCAGAAGGTAGTTATATAGTACCGGATAATGTCCCGGCCAATGAATTTTTAAACTTGGAAGGCAACAAAATATCAACCAGTAAGAACTGGGCAGTTTGGTTGCATGAATACCTCGAAGAATTTCCTGGTCAACAGGATGTATTGCGCTATGTATTAACTGCCAATGCTCCCGAGACCAAAGACAATGACTTTACCTGGGCCGACTTCCAGGCACGCAACAATAACGAGTTGGTAGCCATTTTTGGAAACTTTATAAATCGTGTGGTTGTATTGACCAACAAATACTATGATGGGGTAGTTCCAAAACATTTAGAATTCTCTGAAGCAGACCTGCAAACTTTAAAAGAATTGCAAGCTTACCCCGGTGTAATAGCAAGTTCTATCGAACGGTATCGTTTTCGCGAAGCGCAAATGGAACTAATGAATGTTGCCCGGTTAGGAAACAAATACCTGGCAGATGAAGAACCCTGGAAAACCATAAAAACAGACGAAGACCGTACCAGAACGGTCATGTATATCGCTTTGCAAATTGCTTCGGCATTAGCAGTGTTAAGTGAACCGTTTCTTCCGTTTACTTCAGAAAAACTGAAAAGAATACTGGGTCATTCCCAACTCGATTCAGAACCAACATGGAACGACATTACATTGAATACAGAGCTACTTCCAACAGGTCATACTATTGGAAAAGGAGAGCTATTGTTCAGTAAAATAGAAGACCAGCAAATTTCCAAACAATTAAATAAATTACAAGCCAGTAAAAAAGCCAATGAAGCTATGAATGCAACTGTAGCACCTCAAAAAGATACTATCCAATTTGATGACTTCACTAAACTCGATATGCGTGTTGGTACTATCATTGAAGCCAAAAAAATGCCAAAAGCAAAAAAACTTTTAGTTTTAAAAGTAGATACAGGGATCGATGTACGTACCATTGTTTCGGGGATTGCCGAAAATTTTACTCCTGAAGAAATCATTGGAAAGAAAGTAACTGTCCTTGTAAACCTGGCTCCCAGAGCTTTACGTGGCGTAGATAGCGAAGGAATGATCCTTATGACAGAAACACCGGAGGGTAATTTGGTTTTTGTAAACCCCGATACCGATGGGGTGAATAATGGAGCGACTATAAATTAGTCGGTAATTTAACGATATAACTTCTTTACCAACTTACCAATAGTAAGTCCTTGTATAATAATAGAAAATAATACCACCATATATGTGATGGCGACAATGAGCTCGGAAGATTCATTTTTGGCTAAACTCAACGCCAAAGCAATTGAAATTCCGCCACGTAATCCTCCCCAACTAAGTATAGCTACTGTCTTCAAGGGTTTTTCTTCAGCATGTTTTAGCAAAGAATACGGGAATAAAACCGATATAAAACGTGCTAATAATACTATAACAATTGCAAAAGCGCCAAGTAGCAAAACATTTTCTTCAAATTTTAAAAGATGAAACACCAACCCCATAAGTACAAATAATATCCCATTAAAAACATCATCCAAGATCTCCCATATGTCATTTATCATTTTGCGTGTTGCACCGATATAGCTTTTCGTATTTATCTTATTTCCTATGATCATTCCCGAAACAACCATCGCCAAAGGCCCGGAAACGTGAATAAGAGAAGCCAGAGCATAACCCCCCATAACTATGGTAAGGCTTAACATTACACACAATTGTGCGTTTTCTTTTGCCGACCTAATCGCTTGATAGCCAATAAAACCTAGCACTCCTCCATACAAAAGGCCTCCAATTGCTTCTTCCAAAAATAAGATCCCAATTTCCGAACCAACAGAACTCTCCATCTGTTGTTCCATTCCCGAAAAAATTAGTATCCCCGTGAAAACCACAACTCCAATACCATCATTAAATAATGATTCTCCTTCAATTTTAATGGACAATCCCTTTGAAATATTTGCCTTACTTAAAATAGCCAATACCGCAATTGGATCTGTAGGTGATATTAAAGCTCCAAAAAGTAATGCATTTAAAAATGAAAGCTCCATACCTATAAGTTGTGATGCACCATATACGAGCCCTCCAACAATAAATGTAGATATTAAAACACCAATTGTCGCAAATAAAAAGACAGCCCATTTCTCTTTTTTCAGATCTTGGATGTTTACATGCATGGCTCCGGCAAAAAGTAAAAAACTTAAGATACCATCAAGGAGTAATGTCTTAAAATCTATATTGATAACAATGTCACAAAAGAACCTGTAAAATTCCGGAAAAAGACCTTTACTTAGTGTTATAACAACAACTGTTGCTAAACTCATAAGCATGAGTCCAATGGTATTAGGAAGCTTCAACCATTTATAATTTATAAAACTAAAAAGGGCCGCAATTGAAAAAATGATACTGAAAGATTGTAGCATGACCTAACATTTTTCACTGACATATCTTCCTACAAAAAACCGATGCGTGCTTGTGACAGTTTCTATAAGAACCTTATATCAAATTAACATCTGTGATTACTTCTAATAAAGCCGGCCCTTTATGATCCCTTAATTTTTCCATCGCAGAAATAAGGTCTTCCTTCTTTTCAACTTTAATTCCTAGAGCCCCACAGTTTTCTGCATAAGCAGCAAATCCGGGATTATGTAAGGAGGTTTGCCAAACATCCAACTCGGCTGCTCGTTGTTCTTTAGATATTTTACCAAGTTCAGAGTTATTAAGTACAATGTGTTTAATATTCATATCATACTTCACCAATGTGGTAATTTCTGCCAGATACTGGCCTAAACCACCATCTCCCGAAACAGACCAAATAGGTCTTTGGTCTCCTTGAGCAGCCCAGGCTCCCATTGCTGCCGGTAATGCAAAACCAATGGATCCCAAATAACCCGACATTAAAATAGACTGGTTTTTAGGTTCGAAATACCTTCCAAAAGAATACGTATTATTCCCCACATCGACAGCTATTACAGCATTGGAAGGGGTTACTTTATTCATCGCGTCAAAAACAGCAATAGAACTTAGAGCGTTACCTTTGTCTTTAAGCCTACTCTCTTTTTCTTCTTTCCAGATTTTCCATCGGTGTGAAATCTCTTCCCTTTGGTCTATTGCTTGCGTCTTGCCAATTGTTTCCCGGACAATAATCTTTAATGTTTCCGAAATTTCACCCCATAGTGCTACATCCACTTTATGAAATTTACTAAGTGCCATTGGGTCGAAATCCACCTGAATTATAGGTTTCTTTGGTGTAATTCCGGTGTGATTGGAAAAGGATGCCCCAAACACTAAAAGTAGATCACTTTCATTCATAAACCATGAAGCAATTGGTGTTCCGCTCCTTCCCAATACTCCACACCCTAACTCATGGCTATCGGCAATCAGGCCTTTTCCTTTAAAGGTGGTAATTACCGGACAATGGAGTGTCTCCGCGTAAGCGATAATAGCATCCATATTAAACCGTGCGCCATGCCCTACAATAATGACCGGCCTTTTTGCTGCTTTAAGTAGTGCAACTGCTTTTTGGGTCATCTGTTGAGGCGGTGTAATATTGAAAGGCGTTATTCTGTTTTCCGGTGTTTGCGCTTTTTCATATTCAGGTTTTTTAGTGAAAGCAACCTCATCCGGAAATGTAATATGTGAAACATCTCTTTTAATCAATGCATTCTTAACTGCCAAAGACATTAATTCGCTATGTCTGGAGTTTATGTGTACCGCATGATTAAATTCCGCAACAGTATTAAAAGCCTTTACCAGATCCACTTCCTGAAAAGCACCGGTACCCATAACCTGTGTATTGATCTGACCTGAAAGTGCTAAAAGCGGAGTACGATCTACTTTGGCATCCCACATACCCGTAAACATATTGGTAGCTCCGGGGCCGGCAATTCCAAAACAAGCTGCCGGTTTTCCCGTTAACTTTGCATATCCCGATGCTGCAAAAGCAGCAGCCCCTTCGTGGCGGATCCCAAAATAGCGTAGTTTTCCCAGTTTTTCTTGCCTTCTCATAGCATCTGCAACTCCAAGATTGCTATGTCCTACCATCCCAAAAACGGTGTCTATACCCCAATTCACCATGGTTTCGATCATCACATCAGAAATAGTTTCAACATGTTGTTGCTCTTCAGGAATAGCTACAAAAATAGCATTGCCTTCTTCTTTCACTTCAAACGTAGTAACACCGTCGTCATATCCTCCGGGAGGTAATCCGGTGCAGGGGTCAAAATCCCAGCCATGCCAAGGGCAACGAAGCAATCCGTTTTCTATGGACCCTTCTCCTAAGGGCCCTCCCTGATGAGGGCATTTATTATCCAAAGCCGAAAATTTACCTTTATAATGAGTCAGGCAAATTCCCTGATGGCCTGCTGTCACCGTTTGAACACGGCCTTCTTTTAAACGGTCTTTGTTGTCCAGAACCTTGTACCAAACTTTATCTTTTTTTGAATTCATATCACCTGTTTTTATACGCTGAAAAAGCTTCATTAAAAAAATTCAAAGCCGTTTCTTCATTAATATCATTTACCGGTAAAATAGCAGCTTTATAATCTCCTGTTTTCCAGACCCCAATACTCAAGTCTTCAAAACCGGAAGTATCTAAACTTTCATGCCCCCGATAGCCACTTATATATAAATAGTGTTTACTACAAATACTATCGGGAACCGCAAGCCCCAGTCCAATAGAGATTCCTGAATCATCTTCCAAAGTAACAAAAGCACCCGTATCAAAATGATGTGGCCAGACTCTAATTTCAGATTTTAACCGGTGTTCTTCAACAAAAGATTCTAAAACCATTTGAGCTAAAATTCTAAAATGCAATAATTCCTGTAACCTGTTTTTATTGAGTAATTTATAGGTGAAGTCATTTTTAATTGAATATGGTAGGTCATAATGAAGCTTATACGTATAAGAAGTACTGAAGCCTGAAGAAGATATAACTTCATTGAGCCATATAAGAACCTCTTCATGGGTTGCTCCGTCAAGCCTGAAGATCGTTCGGGTATCAAATGAGTTCCATTCCAAAGTAAATCGTTCATAATTTAGAGAAAGAGTATCTGCCATATCATTTAACGGGCGTGTATACATACTTCCCTCTTCTACTGAAAAACCAATATTGGTATGGCTGTCGTCATCTTTCTTTTCTAAGAAACTTATCCCTGCTGCCGCCAGATATTGCGCAGCAAGATGTAACATTTTCTCCATAGGTTATTATTAGGGGTTTATTCCGGCATATTTGATCCCGGTTAAATGATTCATATCCAAACTAAAGGTGGAAAGGTCGTTATGATTAAATTTCGAAATGTCATTATAGCCACAGGCTCTGGAAATTACTTTGATCAAATCATTAGTAGCATTAAAGTAATTGTAAAGTTGTTTTGCAGAAGAATCAATGATCAACCTGTTCCTAAGCGATTCTTTTTGTGTAGCAATTCCAACAGGGCAGTTGTTACTTCCGCAGGCGCGCATTCCCAAACAACCAATAGCTTGTAAGGCCGAATTGGATACGGCAACAGCATCTGCTCCAAGCATCAATGCTTTGGCAAAATCTTCCGCAATACGAAGACCTCCTGTAATAATAAGAGTGATATCCGTTGCTCCTACCTTATCAAGGTACTTTCTTGCACGGGCCAATGCCGGAATGGTTGGAACATTAATATTGTCACGTAAAATAGTAGGTGCAGAGCCCGTTCCTCCACCCCGTCCATCGAGAATGATATAATCTACACCTACATCCAGCGCAAATTGAATATCCTTCTCTACATGACTTGCAGCGATCTTAAATCCAATTGGAATCCCTCCGGTATGTTTCCTTACTTTTTCTGCAAATGCCTTAAAATCGTTCACCCCGTGAAAATTAGGGAAAGTTGCCGGTGATATTGCTGTTTCTCCTTCGGAAAGTCCTCTAACCGAAGCTATTTCCTTACTTACTTTATTTCCTGGCAAATGCCCTCCTGTTCCTGTTTTAGCTCCCTGACCGCCCTTAAAATGAAAAGCCTGTACGTGGTCTAATTTGTCCCACGAAAATCCAAATTGCGCAGAAGCTAACTCATAAAAATATTTGCTGTTATTTTCCTGTTCCTGAGGAAGCATTCCTCCTTCTCCTGAGCAGATTCCTGTTCCGGCCAACTCTGCTCCTTTAGATAAAGCAATTTTTGCTTCTCGTGAAAGAGCACCAAAACTCATATCACTTACAAATAATGGAATATCGATCACAAGTGGCTTTTTAGCCTTGGGGCCAATGACTACTTTTGTGGCAACTTCTTCTTCGTCTAACAACGGCCTGTTTGCCAATTGCGCTGGTAAAAATTGAATATCACTCCACTTGGGCAACGTATTTCTATCTACCCCCATAGAAGCTGAAAAACCATGATGCCCCAAATTCTTTAAACCATTCTTTGCCAGTTCCTTTATATATCCTGTATAAGGTTCGGTGTCTTCCGGGTGCGTATCTGCATAGGCTCCTAAATATTCGTTCCGGTTAAAAGGTTGAGGATGGTCTGCCAGGAATTGTTCAATTTCTACTTCATCTATATATAGATCATCCCCTTCTATCTTAGTACTAAACTTATGCAGGATCTCTTTATTATTATATTCTGAAACTCCGGTATCGTAACGATAATCCCAGCCATGAACTCCGCAAATAATATTATCCCCATCAATATGACCATCGGCCATAAGAGCTCCTCGGTGCAGGCATCTACCGTACAATACCGAGACTTCATCATCAAACTTCACAATGACCAGGTCAAGTCCGTTCACAAGTGCATGTGTAGGTTGCCTGTCTTTTAAATCACTAAGCTGAGTAATAATTAATGGTTTTTTCATAGTGTTGGTTATTGTTATAAAATTGATAAAAATTAGGCTCTTAGAGGAATTGATATTTTTTCGGAATCATATTCCAAATACCCATTTATTCGTAGTAAACTAAGTGTATTACTTACAGTTTGTCTCGAAGTGTTAGTAAGATTGGCTATGTCCTTATGTGATAATAATTTTTTAGCCACGACCCTATCATTTTCAATCTTACCAAAATCGGTAACAAAATCTGTTATAAATTCAGTGATCCTTGTTGCACTGTCTTTATAGAGCAGGTCATGAAGACGACGTTCCAGCTTCTTAATACGAAGACCATATATTTTTAGAACTCCATTTTTAAGAGATTTATGATCTTCCATTATCTTTTCCATCTGCTCGGACCTGATATAACATATAATGCAGTCCTCAAGGGCATAAGCAGTTTCTTCGGCTGCGGCTTCACTATCGTAAAGTGATAACTCTCCAAAAATATTTCCTTTTTTTACCACATACTTCACTGTATTGTTGGTATTGTTTACAATCTTAACGGTTCCTTTTTTTAGAAAAAAAACCCTTTTATCGTCATTATCAACAGAAATAATAGGGAGGCCTTTATCTATATTTTTCATCTCAAGGATCTTGCACATTTTCATCATTGTGGGCCTGCCCAATTTTTTAAATAGATTGAAGCCTTCCAGAAACCAATATTTAGTTAATGTGTTCAAAAAAGAGATTTTTATTATGACACTTAAAAGTACTGTTTTTTATGCTGGAACAATTGATCATATTTTTAAAAACTTACTCTGGGCGACACCTGTTGGAATTTTTCAGCATCATAAATTTCATTAAAAAAGATATGGAATTAGACTGTTTCGGTTTCAGTCATAGGAACTAAGTCGTATCAATATTAAGAGTAGCTTTGCTTTATAAAGCTCCTTTTTTTGAAACCAACTTGACCTTTATCAAATAGTCTTTCACTTGGTTCTTAATAAATTACGTATAAATACCTATTTGATTTTCCCGAGTTTCTTTCTAATCTTATTATCTCAAATCTATCTACAAAAACAGTTACTGTTTCAAAAGTAGAATCTGGCAATTTGTTGTTATTCTTTTTGATTATTGTTCGAAGTATTTTGATTTAAAAAAAGTATTAATGCGTTTATACCCAAAAATAAAATCTGCGGTATTATATACTCTTCTAACAATTTGTTGGTTTGGCTCTCTTAATGCGGTTTTTTGCCAGGAAGATTCAACTAAGACTGTTAAAAAAGAGGAGAGCACTTTCAAAAAAGACCTCACGGCTATTGAAAAACTGTTGTCCTTTAAAAATTTCTTCCATAATGACAACCCAGCGGCATTGGCCAGAAAATATGTTCGGCGTCATAAAAAAATCCTTAGAAGAAAGTATGACTATCGTAATTCAATTAATAAGAACGGCCCGAGTGCAGGTCCGTATAAACGGATCAACAGCAATAAATTGAACTACGAAGTGCTTGGATGGTACCCTTCATGGGATAAGGACCTACATAAAAATCTAAATTATTCTCTGCTTAAGACCATTGCCTATTTTTCGTACGAACTTGATCCTCATACCGGAAACCCAAAAACAATACATGATTGGGAAACCACACCGGTAATAGACTCGGCTAAAGTACATGGTAACAACGTATTGCTAACGGTTACCAATTTCGGAAATTCCAATAATAGGAAATTCTTAAAAAATAATTCAGCGGTACTAACACTTATCGACCAAATAAAACAGTTGCTAAAAAAACAAAATGCACAAGGTGTTTGTATTGATTTTGAAGGAGTTTTGAAGTCACAAAAAAATGATTTCTCAAGTTTTATCACATTACTTAATCAGGAGTTAAAAAAAGTCAATAAAGATTATCTGATCTATCTTACAGTGCCTGCAGTAGACTGGGAAAAATATCTGGATTTTGAAGTACTAATTCCTATTGTGGACCAGTTCGCCATTATGGGATATGATTATTACGGAATCTCCAGCAAGGCAGCCGGTCCGGTAGCTCCGTTAAACAGTGGAAAAATTTGGGACCCATATAACCTTACAACATCCGTAGATTTTTATCTGGCAAATAAAGTTCCTCCATCCCAATTGATCCTGGCCCTGCCCTTTTATGGATATATATGGAACACAAAAAGCGGGGAAAGGGGTTCCAAAGTAGAAAAAAATATTGGGCCAAGGACCTTCGACTATATAAAAACCGAGATGACCAATGCCAATGCAACTGCCAGATACGATTCTATTAGCCAGAGTGTATGGTATAGCTATATCATTGATGATAATGGAAAAAACCAATTTAGGCAATGCTGGGTGGATAGTGAATATAGCATGTCTGCCAAACTCGATCTAATTAAAAATAAAGGAATCAATGGAATGGGTATTTGGGCACTGGGCTATGATAAAGGATATCCCGATTTCTGGAGGGCCATTGAAGTTAGTTTCTGTCGTGTCACTCCTCCTCCAAACAGAAATGAATCCGAAGGACATACCGGAGATACTAAAGGAAATACAGACGGCTCAGAACGGGAGCCGGATATTAATACCGATACAAGTGCAACAACACCTCCCAAAGATACCCCTCCCGGCACTCCTCCTGAAGAACAAAGCTTTTTGAGTAAGATATCGGCTATGCTTACAGATTTGGAAGGTTTGCTGGAAAAGATTTCAGATTATAAAAGCCTCCTGATTTTCGCTATGGCATTTGTGGTACTATTTGGAGGTGCCGGATTTATCATATCCATGTTCAAGTCCAATACCAGAATGTTCTTCTTTGGTAATAATGCTTTTACTGTGTATTACACAGCAATTGTATTGATTTTTCTACTGGTAATCTTAAGGTGGAAAAATATTATTGTAGAAAGATCAACGGCACTTATAGTAGGTTTTATTGTTGGTGCCATCGCTCTTTATTTTATAAGTAAAACGATCACCAAAATTCATAAGGATTTACCATGAGTAGTGCACTGGCAAAAGAAAAAGAGGCTTTGGCCAAGGAAGAAGGGAAGTTGAAAAAACTTTTGGCTGCCGTTAAAAAATTTATGGCAAAAGAATTTTTATGGATCCTGTCTGCAGCATTATTGGCAATACCAATTGCATTAATAATGACCTATATATTGGAAAAATATGCAGAGGATATCGTCACATATCTTAATCAATTTTTAAAAGGGAAGCCTCTCTTTATAGCTTCTTATGTTCTAAGTATAGCCGGTATTTATTTTACCAGGGCAGTTGTTGGTGCTATTGAAACTATGGTTAATACAGATAAAAGCAAGTAATATGATCACAAAGGCGCTTACATTCTTAACAGATTTTCTGAACCAGGCGGTCAAAACCTCTCTTGGTATGGACAAAAACACTGTAATTGCAAGTAGCTTAATAAATCCCGATGGGACAATAGCAGAAAATGTAGAAAACAAGGTTGTCATTTCTGTTATTAATATGGAACATGAAACGTATAGAAAATCACTTGACAATTATAAAAAGGACGAAAACAATACGTATGGAAAAGTTGCACCTCCCGTATACCTTAATCTGTACCTGTTGATATCGGCAAATTTCGATTCAGATAACTACCTGGAAGCATTTAAAAGACTTTCGGCAGTGATAACCGCTTTGCAGGCGAACCCATATTTCACAAAACAAGAGAACCCGGCAATGCAAAGCCCATTAACAAAACTGACTTTAGAAATATTCAACATTCCTATCACAGAACTCAGTCATATCTGGAGCGGGATAGGCGCAAAATATGTTCCATCCATTGTTTATAAAATGCGGATGATCACGATACAGAAAGAAGTTATTAAAAAAGAGGTTCCGGCGATTACAGGTTTAGGCAAAAAATTAAACCCGAAACAGAATTAAAATGAACGTACATTATCATAACTGGTTAACTATTGAAGTATTGAACAACTACTTCAAAGAAGGTGTGTGCCCTGTTACTAAACTCGTTCCATTTTCTGAAACTGCTAAAAAGCTACGGAATTATGATATTCTAATTCAGAAAAAGAAAAATCTGTTTTCATTTCATTCTGCGGGTCCTGAGCCAACTAGCTTTGATGCATCTTCTCAATTTTCAAACCTGAATGACTTGTATTTTCAACTGAAAATAGAAGACTCTTTGTTTTCAAATTATACCAACCTGCCTGCAATTCCTCCACAACAGATGTATTATTTTAAAAATTCTGAAAATAGTACTACGCTTCAGGCCGGTGAAAATATAACTGCTGAAGATCTGGTTCCAATAAGGCAAACAACTTTACCAATTTCCCCTCCGGATGACAACAATTTGGTTGAAATAAAAAATGCCCAGGGAGTTACCATTCAGAAAGAACCGGATTCAGAAAAAAAATATCCGCCCATCAATCCGGCCTACCTGGTAAGTGGTAATTACCAGCTTTGGGTCAATGGGCAACAAATAGAAACATTTTATCATTTTGATACGGTGTTTTCAGAAAAGTGTATCGGAGTTGTGCATATCAATATCCCACAATTGGTCAATACTACACAAGAAACGGTAAAACTAACGCTCCAATTCAAAGCTAGGTTTGTGTACTGGCAGTATCAGGTAGTTCTTCCAAAGTTATGGACCGTGACAAAGAAAATCGTGAATTTGACCGTTCAAAATGAAGAAAAGTTTACCTCCCCTCCAGTAGAAGAGCAAATTACAGGCGGGCGGACAGCATCCATATTTACATCATCCACTCCCTTACAATTAGAAGAGTCTCTTTCTACCTACCCTCAATTATCCCTAACCTATATTGATAGTCGGGTGAACCGAAAAGCCGATCTGTTAATCGACCTCCCCAATCCCAGCGCAGAACAATTAAAAACAATTAATCCTGAAGAGAATGAAAATGCATTCTGTTCAACAACTATAATATATGTCTAACTTAAAATAGAAAATTATGTCAGCACCTATGAAAACACCCGGAGTATACATCAAAGAATTGGATGCTTTTGGGAACTCTGTAGTACCCGTGCCAACCGCCATACCAGTGTTCATTGGGTATACGCAAAAGACCTCCTTTAAAGGAAAAAGTCTGCTTAAAAAAGCACAAAAGATTAGCTCTTTAGCCGATTTTCAATCCATTTATGTAGACCCGGACCCTACCAAACGTCCAAACATTTCTTTTAAAGTTTTACCACCCCAAAGCACATCTTTCAACAGCACAGATTTATATACAGGAGCGTCTTCCCCAAGTGATAAGTTGGGTGTGCCCGGTAATCTATATATAAATACTACCGAAAATAAAATATACACCAAAGACGATTATTCATGGGCGGAGGCAGCTATAACTATTGCAGGAACAGGCAATAAGGCACCTGTGGCAGCTACTCCGGGCGATGATGGTTCATATTTCATTGATACTACTGCTAAAAAGATCTACGGCCCAAAAACCGAAGGGGCCTGGCCTTCAACCGGGATCGCTTTGGTAACTGGGACTGCAGCACCCACTGCCGCTACAAATGCTACAGAAGGCCAATACTTTTATGATACGAGCGGCAAAAAGATCTATGGCCCAAAAACAACAGGGGCGTGGCCCTCAACAGGGGCTTCTCTTGTGACAGGTACAGGAGCACCAACATCTGCTAACACCGGGAAAAAAGATGACTTTTACTTTGATACGGCAGCAACAACCATCTATGGGCCTATAAAGACTGGGACTACCTTTCCAACAGCAGGGACCAGTTTGGATATTAAAACGGCCGATTTTAAAATCAACGAAATAGAATATACCATCCCTCCTACTACCCAGATCAACAGGTTACATAGTGCTATTAAATTTTTCTATGCCAACGGAGGTGGGGATTGCTATATTTTAAGCATTGGTGATTATAATTCAACCCCTTTCGATTTAAAGCTCTTTAATGCAGCTATTGATTTACTTAAAAAGGAATCGGAACCTACCATGCTGGTTATTCCGGATGCTGTTGAGCTTGATGTCAATGATGCCTTCTCCTTACAGAGCAAGATGATCAATCACTGTGGTGAGGATATGCCAAGCAGAGTAGCTATTTTGGATGTTCCCGGTGGATTTAACGAACCGGAAGATGACCCAACGGCAAGTGTGAATGCCTTTAGGTCCAATGTGAATCCTATCCTTCCTAAATCCAATAGCTACGCGGCAGTGTATTATCCCTGGTTACATACAACCATTTACCAGAATTCTGATGTTTCGATCAAAAATATAGACCCAAGTTCTTATCAAACTGTTGCAAACATATTGACAGATGAGTTTGCAGATAATAAGAAAATAAAAAAGGAAGAGGTTGAAAATATGGTCTCATATCTAACAAATGCTACATTCCTTCCTACAGGTGTAACCAGCCTTACACCGGATGAAAGAGCAGTCGAAGTTTCAAAAGCCGATGCCGCGATGAAGAAATTGAGTGAACAATATGCATTCATCTTAGGGCAGCTAAAGAGGAAGCTAAATCTCATGCCTCCCAGTGCCGCCATGGCAGGAATCTATACCTCTGTAGACAATAACATTGGTGTTTGGAAAGCCCCGGCCAATGTAGGAGTACAAAACGTCATC